>CANLGL010000079.1 GCA_947490345.1 Deltaproteobacteria bacterium | reverse complement strand
GCAGCGTGTCGCAGCCATGCCCCCGAATTTGCGACAGCAGGCGAGCCATGGGGGGTGATTTGCGACACTACGGCCTAGGAGTCGCCCCCTCGGCGGAAGCCGTCACGAGCCAACGCCGATAGTTTCGCGTGGCGAGGCGGCTGCGACGCCGCGGATCGCAAGCATGTCGCAAATCGGGTGGCATGGCCCCGTGGGGTGTCGCATTTTGGGTGGCATGGCTCGAAGAACCCATGACCGAACAGGAAAGTTCCCGGTTGTGATCAAGCATGAGGCGGCGAGCCCTCTCCCCCGTGACATGATAGCCGCTCAGTCGGTCGGAATCGCGCCCGCGGGCAGTGCGAGGGGTATCTCTTCGCCCTCAACGGCCTGGGTCGGCGGGGCGGCGTCGGGCACATCCCAGCCATCATCCACACCTTCGGCGGGCGTCCAGGTGGACGTATCCGTGGCGGCGTACTCCGCGTCGCTGACCCAATAGCCGCCGACCCAGGTCTCGCCGTCGAACCAACCCGGGATCCACACGTGCCCGGCGCGGGGCTCGGTCGGCTCCCAGTACCCGGATTCCCAGGCGCCATCGTCGTTGTAGCCACCCTCCACCCACTGATAGCCGTCGCGACCGCTCGGGCGCCAGAAGCCCTCAACCCATTCCTCACCGTCCCAGAACCCGGGCTCCCAACTGTACCCGGCCGGCGCCGCACCGCGGGGAGACCAGTGCCCTCGGGTCCACACGCCGGCGTCGGAGTACTCACCTTCAATCCACTCCCAGTTCCCGTCGGAACGCTCAGCCACTCGCCAGTACCCATCCACATAGGCGCTGCCGAACCAGTAGCCGGATACCCACAGCCAGCGAGCTCCGTACCAAGCGGCGGCTGGACGTTGGGGAGACCAGTGACCCGGGTGCCAGTGCCCGTGTGCGCCCACATAGCCAGCGCTCCACGCCCAACCAGCACGGGACGGCGGAACCCAGGCCGCGCCCCAGGGATCCACGGCAAACGAGAAGTACACGACAGCCCACGAGACGTGCACCCAGCGGTGGTAGGGATGGACCCACCAATGGGTGTAATGGGGGCGGTACCAGCGGTGTCGCGGCGGCGCGTGGCGGGCGTGCGGATGCGCCCTGACGTGCCGGGGGGCCGGGTGGGAGTAGCGCGAGCCCCGATCGGCGTAAGCGTGGCGATGCCGCGAGGCGGCTGCGGTCGAGGTCCGCTCATACGGGACGCGAGAAGCCGGCGCGGTTACCTTTGGTCGCGACACGCTTGCCTTTTTCGCTGAGGAACCGACCGTTGGGCGGGCCGCCGGCGCGCCGTCACCTCGGGGCTTCGGCGCCAGGTCGGGCGACGACCGCTCGCCCGGCGAGCGCGAGTCGGTCCGGATCTCGGTCGAACGCGCGGGCGGATCGTCCCGCGCCGGCTGGACCCGTGGGGAGGGGTCCTTGGAGGGCGCCGGGCTGGCCTTGGCCGGCGAGGTCGACTCCTTCCGCTCGACCTCACGGGACTTGGGCTCCGGCCGCTTGGACACCGGCCGCTTCGGCTCTGGCGAAGCCACGGGACCGGAGGGGCTCTTGGCCGGCTCCGGCTGCTTGGGCGAATCCGGCTTCTTCTTCTTTTTCGGGGCGGCCTTCGCATCGCCGGCGAAGGCTGCGAGACCGGGCAGCTCAGGGGGCGCAGCGACCGGCAGCAGGGTGAGCGCGGCGGCCAGACACAATGAGCGCAAGAGCCAGCGAGACGGGTTGGTCAATCTGGACCCCGGAATGCAGAGGTAATAACCACAGCCGATGCGTTTGTTCCTGTTCCTCGTCTCTGGCTGTGCACAGGACCAAGGACCGGCGACCGACCCGGACGAAAAAGGACCCTCGGACGCAGACGCCGACGGCTTCGACGAGACCGCCGACTGCAATGACGCCGACGGGAGCGTCTTCCCGGGGGCGGCCGAACTTGCGCGCGACGGGATCGACAACGACTGCGATCCGTCGACGTGCGGCGGGGCAGGATTTTTGAACGCGCCGGTCGGGTTGACCCTGCCTTCCGGCTACGGCATCGACGGCGGGCTACCCTTCGACTTGGCCAGTGGATTCGCAAATTGTGCCGACGAGACACCGAGTCATGGCCTGGATGACCTCACCGGCGATGGGCGGGACGACCTCTTCGTGAGCTTCCTTTGCGGCGACGATGAGGCCACCGGCGACACCCGGTGGCTGATGCACACCGGCGGCGCCGACGGATTCGCCGCGGAGCCCGCGCTGTGGAGCCTGCCGGAGCAGTACGGAGCCACCGGCGCCGCTCCTTTCGGGAATGCCGTCGCGGCCGTGGTGTGCGGCGACGGCATTCCCGCCCACTTCCTCCGCGACCTTGATGGTGACGGGCTCGCAGACCTGGTGGTGACCGAGGTTTGCGGCGAGGACGACGTGGGCCGAGCCGAGTGGTGGGTGCACCGGGGAACGCCGACCGGCTTCGCCGCCGCCGCGGCCGCCTGGCCGCTACCGAGCGGCCACGGCGACCCGGCGTTCACCACCTTCCCCGCCATCTCCTCGAGCGCACTCTGCGCGAAAGGCATCCCCGCCTACACGCTTTTGGATGCAACCGGGGATGGTCTCGACGATCTGATCGTCACCAAGAGTTGCACCGACTCCAGGGTGGGCAGCACGCACTGGGAAGTCCACGCCAACGAGGCGCCCGGGTTCGCCCCCGTGCCAGCCACGTTTGCCCTGCCGCCGGACTACCTCGTTGACGGCAAGATCGCCTTGCCGAGCCCGAGCGGAGTCGCCTCCTGCGGGGAGGGCGTCCCCGGCCACGACAGCGTCGACCTCGACGGAGACGGCTTCATCGACCTGGGGGTGACTGAAACCTGTGACGACGATGCCACCGTCGGCGACGCGCGTTGGCTCGTGTACCGCGGGGGCGCGACGGGCTTCGACGCAACACCGACGGAATGGGCCTTGCCGCTGGAGTATGGCGCGGAAGGCACCTCCCCATGGTCGGCGACGTCAGACGTCGAGGACCCTGGCGACGACACCCCGGGCCACGAGCTTCGCGACATGGACGGCGATGGCCGTCTCGATCTCCTGGTCACCGAGCGGGCGAGTGACCCGACGATTGGGGCGAGCCGGTGGGTGGTCCACTGGAACGCAGCGGGTCGCTTCGCCGAGGGCCAGTGGACCTGGCCGCTGCCGGCCGCGGGCGGACCCGCCCCCTTCGCTCAGCAAAGCAACGCCGCAGACTGCGTCACCGGCTCCCCGGCGTGGACCCTCGACGACACCGATGGCGACGGGCTTCCGGAGCTCCTGATCACCGCGCAATGCGACGACGCGGCGCTCGGCGACACGCGCTGGGACCTGTTTGAGGCCTCCTGCGAGCAGTAGCGAGGACTCATCTGCGTCGGTCGGTATCACAACAGTTGGCGCGCCTTGACGTCCAGGTACCGGGACAAAAGCGCGGGCGTGGCCTCGCCGGGAAGCGTGTCCAAGACCATGAGCCCTCGCGCGGACGCCGCCTCGAGCGTGCGCCGTCGCCACTCCAGAAACTCGGCCGCGGCCCCTCGTCGCCACGGCGTTTCGGGGTCGGCATCCGGCGGAGCGTTCGCCATCGCCTCAACGGAAGGGTCGCGCAAACAAACCCAGAGCAGTAGGTGTCGCGACAGAGTCGGCACCAACGATGCCAAGACCTGGGCGGTTCCCTCGTCGGCGACCGTGGTGAACAGGACAACCAGGGAACGCGCCCGAACGTGGGTTCGAATCGCGGCGAAGGCCTCGCGGTAGTCCGGCTCGGCGAGGGTCGGAAACAACGAGCACGCGGTGCGCAACAGCGTTTGACGTGCCCGGGGGCCCGACTCGGGCTTCAGGAGAGCGCGGACGCGGTCGTCAAAGGCAACGAGTCCAACACGGTCCTTCTGCCGGAGCGCGACGTGACCGGTCAACAGGAGCGCATCGAGCGCGGCGTCGACGGCGCTGCGGCCATCCCAGGTCGCGGTCATGTTTCGGCCAAGATCGAGGAGGAAGACGATGTTCTGGTTGGTGGCGTGGCGAAGCTGCCGGACCATCGGTTGGCGGGCACGGGCGGTGGCCTTCCAGTCGACAAGCCGGTACTCGTCTCCGCGGGTGTAGGGACGCAAGCGCTCGAACTCGGCGAGGTTTCCGGGCCGACGGACGACGCGCAGCATGAGCGCCTGGCGACCAGCGCGCGCGAGCAGATCGTAGTGGGAGAGCGCCTTGACGTCCGGCCAGACGTGAATCACATCCTCTGCAGGAACATCGATCTGACGCTGCCAGAGCCCGAGCGGCGACGTCACCCGCACGTGGTGGGCACCGAGGGCCACGCGGCCACGCTCCTTCGCCGTCACCCGATACTCGACCCGACTCGCCGGGCCCAGCCGGAGACTGGCCGGCAGCCCTTCGGCGACGGCGCCGGGAAAAAGGGACTGGTGGAAGAGCGCAACGGGCCGGCGACGACCCGCCAACCGGAGCTCCACCACGACACGCTCAGGGCGATTGATCGACCAGGTCGGCTTCACCGTCCGGATCGCCGTCAATCGCGGGCGCCCCAAGAGCAAGGCGTCCGTCAGTGCCACGATCGCGAGCCCGGCATCGACCAGGAAGACCATGGCGCGCAGCGCCGGAAATGCCGCGGCAAAGACAGCCACCCCCAAGGGCAACGCCCACAAGAGCACCATGCGGCGAGTCGGGACGAAGCTCGTCACACCGACCGGCTCGACGGGGTGGGGGTCTCGCGAACCAGCTCCTCCGCCACCTCCTCAGCCGTCGCTCCGTCGATCTCCGCTTCCGGGTGCAAGAGCAGGCGGTGGCGGAAAACCGCTCCCGCCAGCTCCTTGACGTCGTCCGGAATCACGAACTCCCGGCCATCCATCGCCGCGACCACCTGCGCGCCACCAAGGAGCGCCACCGAGGCTCGCGGCGATGCGCCCAGGAAGACTGAGCGGTGGGCGCGGGTTCGACCGACCAGCTCGGCGATGTACTCCACCACCGGCCGCTCAACACGAACCCGCCGTACCAGGTCCTGAATCCGCACCAGAGCCGCCGCGTTCAACACTCGCGACGACCCCGTCTCGTCCAACGAGGCGGGATCGAAACCGGCAAGATGGGCTTCGAGGATCGCGATCTCCACCGACTTTGGTGGCGAGGGCACCAGCACCTTGAACAGGAAGCGATCGAGTTGCGCTTCTGGCAATGGCCAGGTGCCCTCCGACTCGATGGGGTTCTGGGTGGCCATGGTGAAGAAGGGCCGGCCCAGCTTTCGTGTGGTGCCATCGACCGTGACCTGGCGGTCGGACATCGCCTCCAGAAGCGCGGCCTGGGTGCGCGCGGGCGCACGATTGATCTCGTCAGCGAGGAGCACCTCCGCGAACACTGGGCCGGGAACGAACTCGAAGCTGGCCGTGGCCTGGTTGAAGATGTTCCCGCCGGTGACGTCGGCTGGCATCAGATCCGGGGTGAATTGGATGCGACGGAAACGACAGCCGAGCGTGAGCGCAAGCGTGCGCGCCAGGAGTGTCTTGCCGAGTCCGGGGGCGCCCTCCACCAGCACGTGGCCGCCGGCGAAAAGCGCGATGAGCACCTGTCGCACGGCGTCGGCCTGGCCGTGGACGACGCGCCGGATCGCGGTGTCTACCGCTTGGTATTGCTCCGCGAAGTGCCGGGTGTCGTCGCTTGCAGGCGGTTGATCAGTTTCCAAAATTCCTCCGTGAGCCAAAGTTCGTTTGCGTCGGGGGGGGTGCGGGTTGCGGCAAGGGCTCGTTCGACGAGCATGCGCTCGGTCGCTGGATTCTCGCCCAGGCGGGCGACGACACTGTCGGCGAGCTGAGCATCGGCGGAACCAGTAAGCTGCCGCAAGCGAGCCAGGCCGCGACGCGCGACGGCCAGCCAACCTGGGCGAGGGGCGCGTTCGGATCGGTAAAAGCGAGCGACCGCCGCGAGGTGGCTGGCGAACGCGCGCGGCGGGTGCTCGAGCAGCTCCTGTGGACGCGCGAAGCGGCGTCCTGCCGACCACGCCCAGATTGCCCACAGCGCCGCCAACTGGAAGAAGCCGACGCCGAAACCCGCCGCAAGTAGCGTCTCCGCTGCCGTCGCGGACGCCAGCGCGGGCGATACGAGGGTCACGGCCGCCCCGTCGGGGATGGACAGCACGCCCAGGAGGGTGTCGGCGTTTTGCCGATGCAACAGACCGGCGTTGTCCAAGAGGCAGTCTGAGGCCACCACGATGAGGAGCCCGTCGTCGAGAACCAGCTCCGCCGCGACCACGCCGCCGAGCGCGTCCCGCAGGAGCGGCCTCACCACCGGCCCGTCCTCTCCCGCTGAGACCAGGCGACGCGCTCCGCTCGGCAACGACACCGGCGGCCACACCATCCGCCCGGCCATCCCCGGAACGCCCCGAATGGGAAGCGTAGCCTCACCGTCATCGGCCAGCCCGGCTGCCGAGAGCCGCCGGGGCAGGGAGCCGCCGAAAACGAACACAGTGCTTCCGGCGCGGGCGGCGTCCACCGCCGTGGTTACATCGTCGTCAGTGGCCCACTGGTTCGGCGACCATATCTGATAGGCGGCGTCAGGCTGAAAGCCATCGGAGCGCTCGACGACAATCCCCTCCCGCGCCAGGAAGTCGGCGAGGAGATCGTTGCCAGCCGGCCCGGCCCAGGCGGCGCTCGTGCACAAGAGCGCCAGCCCCCCGGCGACGATGCGAACGGCCGCGGAGAGGGCCCGGTCCACCGTCAATGCGTCCAACGGAGCGCGTGCGTATCGAACACGTTCCAGCGCCCCGAGCAGCGTCTTGAGACTTCGGTGCAGCTCCACATCGGCCAAAAGCGAGCGAATGAGCTCGCGATCGGTGCGGCTGGGGTCCGGCACGACCACGCCTCGCGCCTCCAGGGCGCGAACCACGGCGCCGCGGGCGATGAGCAGCGCCTCGTCAAATCGACCGGCCCGAGCCGCACGCTCGGCTGCCTCCCGCCAGCCACCCGCCTGCGTTCCAACCAGCCGCCGCTCGTCGGCGGCGTCATCACTGGCGTGCCCCGGTGCGTCCGGCGGTTCGCTGCCGACGGCCTCCTCGCCCCGTCGCCACAGGAGCGCCAGACAGACGGCCACAAGCACCGCCGCCAAGACGACCCAGCCCGCGGCGCCAGAGGCCAGCGGAGGCACACCCGGGACGGCCGGGACCTCAATGACGATCGGCTCCCTCCGTCGGGAAGAGGGGCGCCCCGCCTTGGACTCCGGGTCACCGTTGCATCCACCTGCTGGCGCCTCCGCGGCCTTCAACTCCTTCGCCGCGCGCTCTTGGGCACACGCCTGGAGCAGCGACGGGCATCCGGGCGGAACATCGGAGCACCACTCCATGTCGTCGTCGGACAACCACAGCTCCCGATGGCACCAAGCCGGGTCGGTGGCCAGCGCGACGCTCATTGCGAGCAGCCAGGTCATCCCGGTCCTGCCGCGTTAGATGCCGCCCAAAGGGTGAACCAAGCGTCTAGACACTCACGACGGGTGCGCACGTCGAGATAGGCCGCAAATCGGGCGGCGGCCAGCGCGGGCTGCGCGGCGAGCGATCCCAGGATCAGGAAGGGGCTCGGGTCTCCAGCCCACCAGACGCCGAATGGTTGCCCTAAGCCCAAGAGCGTCCCCATCACGAACTCCCCCATCATCATCGCCGCGACCATCGCCCAGGTTTCCACGGCAAGCCCGAGAAGGCGGGCCGCCACCACCTGGCCTGAGCCGCTGGCCGCGAGTGCTCCGATCCGCCCCCACTCGCCCGCCTCCGGCCGCTCCAGAACCACCACCTCGGCGACGAAGTAGGCGCGACCCCAGACGTAAATCACCGCCGGAGGGATGACGGCCGCGAAAAGGCTGAGGGTGCCGTGAAGCGCGGCTTGCGGCACCAGCGAGAGCACGGCGCGCGCGACCCGCCGCTGCGACACCGGCTGCGGGTTCCCGGCCGAGCGATCGCTCGCATAGAACAAGGTTGGCACTTGGCATATCCGCCCAAGAACCACGGCAACGGCGACCGCGCCCCATCCGGACAGCGTCCAGAGCACGGCAGCGACCGCCGCGACCAGCGCCCACGCCGGCAACGTCGCCATCGCGATCCGCCCGGCATCGGCCCTCACCAGCGCCATGCCCAAGTCGAGCACTTCCAGGGGGCTGCGCCGCCGCATCACGATTCCGGGATCGCCCTTCATCGCCTTCGCCCTCGCAGCCACACCGCCATCAACCCGAGCTGCACCACCGCGAAGACACCCTTCGCCAAGTCGGGAAGTAGCCACCCCGACCAGAACCCCTCGATGGCGGCCGCCACCGCCAGCATCGCCGCGGCGCCGCTGGCCAGTCGCAGCACATCCGGCCCAGCCGCCCTCACCGACGCCATCCGCGTGCGCCCCCCCGGCGCGATGACCGCGGCACCGAGGCGCAGCCCCGCGGCCCCGGCGACGGTGATGGCCGTCAACTCCCACCCAGCGTGCCCGCAGGTGAACCGCACGATGTTGCCCAGCGCGCCGATGTGCAGGCAGTAGCCAAATGCGGCGCCAATGGAGATCCCATTGCTCACCAGCACCCACGCCGTCCCGACGCCGAAGAGCACCCCCGCGCCGGCCGCTCGCAGCGCGATGCCAACGTTGTTGATGACGTAGAAGCCCGCCATCCCGGCATTGCTCGACGCGGTCCGAGAGGTGGTCTCCAGAAATGACGCCTCAAGCGCGCTTTGCTGCATGGGGGGGACCAGATGCGTGGCGACGTCAACATCGAGCGCGGTGGTGACGAAGCAGAAGAGGAGCGGGACATAGAAGAGCGCCGACGACGCCAGGAACCAGCGCCAGTTGCCCCGCAGGGCAGCCGGGAACTCGTCGAAGAGGAAACCAAGCGCCGGCCGGAGAGACAGCGCCGCACCCCGCCCACGCGGGCGATGCAAGAGCACTTCGGCCCGCCAAATTGCCGCCTCGGCCGCCTGCGCCCGAATCGGCGAAACCTCCCGGATGCGCCCCAACTCAGCGACGACGGCGCGGAGATGCCACACCAGACGCGAGGCCCGTTCGGCGTCGCCCTGGAGACGGCCCCCCTCAGCGAGGACGCGCACCAGGTCCCGCGTCTGATCCTGGCCGCTGGTCACCGCCCGCTCCAACTCCGGACGCTCCTGCCGCGACGCCGCGATCAGCCGCTGGAGAACGCGGACGGAACGCGGCGAGCTCACGCGGTAGCGCGCCGCGAAGGCGTCACCCACGCGCAGCGCCACCCACTCGCTCCACACGACGCCGAGCCGCTGGGACGCCACCAACCACTCCTCGAGAGCCCGGCGATCCCGGGGGCCCACGCGCCGGTGACGTGGCAGGCTCGGGACCTCTGCGGCGCCCACCGGCCGGTCGATCGGCACCAGCGCCGGCATCGACTCGACATCGCCCTCCCGCGTCACAATGGTGCCCGCGACCAGGTCACCCAGCCGACGGAAGCGGGGGTCCAGGCCGCAGACCGCCGCACCCACCAGATAGAAACCCGGGAGTACATCGGCGGCACGCAGCAGGTTGCGCAGCAGGGATTCGCGCACGCCGATGGGCGTTCCATCGTTGCGGATGACGCGCAGGCCGAAGACCCGCTTCCCCGGACTGCGGCCGTCATCCACCACTTCCCAAAAGACGTACCAGGTCCAGTCCAGCAGAAAGAGCAGGATGTACAGGGTGCCCAGGCCGTATCCGCCCTCGAGATCAAACCCGGCGAGCGCAAGCACGACCGAGGCCAGCGCCACGATCACCAGGCGTAGAAGCAAGTCGACGAGCCAGGCAAGTCCGCGTGACCCCGGCCCGGCGAGGGAGACGGGCAGCGCCACATGCTCGGGCGTCTCCAGCGACGCGCGGCTGTCGATCGGTGCGTTGCGGCCTTGTTCGCTCACGGTGCCGCGGAGGGTACCACGCAGCCCAGGGCGGTCCCGTCCAGGGTGTACAGAGCCGCGCCGGCATCGACGGACGCGGGCTCGCCGAGCACGGGCCGAAGCAGCCGCTCAAGCCGCGGCCAGTATGAGCGGCCAAACTTGGAATCGGCGCGACCGACGTGGGCTCCCTCGAAGCGCGTCAGGTCCAACAGCACGTAGCGAAACCCGCGCTCCAACAGGTCGACGCGGTCGCGCTCCTCGAAGGTCGGATCGCGGGTGAGCTTGACCTCGCCGTAATCGAAGAGGAGGTCCAACAGTGCGTTGTCACGACGAAGTTGATGCGCGAACCCGCTACCGAACTCCGCGTTCTTGACCAGCATGCCGCCCAAAATCGGATGTCGATGGGAGGTCTGGAACCACAGATTCCGTTGGTCGGAGAGGAAGGGGAGGTCCAGGACGGCGCCCGGCGGCGCGTCGCGCAGGCACATCACCGGAGCCGGAACTCGCGCGTCCCAGATCGGCAAGGGGAGCTGCCCGGTGCGAGCACATTCGAGGATCGCCGCGCCGAGCATGAGCGCCGGTAACGGGCGCCACCCGCGAACGGACAGCTCACCCAGGAACGGCGCCAGCATCGCGATTCCAAAGTACACGCCGATGATCGCGCGACCCGGCCACCACCAGCGACGGAGCAGGTCGACGTTGCTCACCGCCTCCACCCACACGCGGTTCACCACCTGGCCCCCCGACCAGGTGATCATCGGGCCGCTCGCGACCAGAGCCGATACCAGGACCACCGAGAGGGACAAGAGCACCGCCCCCCTTCGCCCCGAGCGCCAGGCCAACACCGCGCTGACCAAGAGTGTGCCCACACCTGTGAACGCCAGGGCCGGAAACGCCCCCCGAAAGACTGGGTCCGGGTCGCCGGTGATCGAGCCGCTCAGCCCCACCAGCGGCGCGAGCACGTACAACCCGGTGGCGTCCCCTTCGACGCTGCGAAGTGCCAGGGGCGCCAGGGCACCCGCGCCGTCGACCGCCAAGAGCCCAGGCACCACGCCAGCATGGATCGCCGCTTGCATTTCCAGCACGGCGGGGGCCACCAGAAGCGCCGCTACCGCCGATGCCAGGACCAGTACGCCCAACGTCCTCGGGCGCTCGCGACGAAAACAAAGTCGGGCGACGCCAACGATCACCGCGAGGATGCCCAGCAGCACCCCCGCGTACCAGTAGGTCCACCCGCTCGCCGCCACCGCCAGTCCGGTCAAGAGCGCGGCGACCGGCGTGCGCGCCCCCCAGACGCCGGCCAGCGCGAGCGCGGGCAGCGCAATCCAGGCCTGCGTGGGGCGTCCACCAGCGAGTTCCTGTAAAACGAACGGGTTCATCGCCAGGACCAGGCCGCCGGGCCAGCCAGCGCGACCCGAGATCGTCCGCCCGAGCACCGAGCCGGCCGCAAAGTTGGACGCGACCACGACGCCGATCCACACGTTGTAGCCGAGGGCGTCGCCAAGCAATCGGCGTAGCGGCCAAGCACACAGCGCGTCGAAGAGGTTGCCGCCGGTGTGCGCAAAGACGTCCTTCCCCGTCGGGAAGAAGAGCAAATCGGTATGGCCGAGCGTCTGCCGTCCCGCAAGCACCTCGCCCAGGTACCAGAACCACCACTGGGTGCCGAAGCCATCAACGTAGCGGAGCCCGAGGGCGCGCTCTGTGGGGGCGGCGACGACGGGCGCCAGCACCAGGAGCACCAGGAGCAAGCCGACCGCGATCGGCACACGCTTCGACATCAAATCGCGCCGACCGCGAAGTGCACGCGAAGCGCGGGCTCCTCTCGGTACTCAAGCGGCATCGGGTTGAACCCCAGATCAAGCTGGAGCGGCCCGATCGGGGTCGAACGGCGGAGGCCAACTCCAGCGCCCAACCGGACCAATGGGTCCGAACCGCGCCCGACCGAATCCGTCGTCACGGCCGGGGTGACCCACCAAACGTTGCCCACGTCAGTGAAAAAGGCGAACTGCCATGCGCTCCAAGCCGGCAGACCCAGCTTGGAGAACGGGACGTTCAGCTCCACCGTGCCCACCGTCATCGCGTCACCGCCCGTGGTCACCCACCGCCCGGCCGCGTCGCGCTGGCTGTAGTCGAGGAGCGGTTTGAGCGCCTCTGGCCAGTCCACGCGCTCCGCGCTCACGTAGTTGGCGGGCCCGATCTGGTCGATGTCGAACCCACGGAACGACCCGCCACCGCCCGCGCGGAAACGATCTTCGACCGGGAGGTTGACACCCTCGTTGGGCACGATGGCTGCGCCTCCGCGGAGGCGCAGCACCAACCCCAGCCCGCCGGCTGGCACCAGTTGCGTCCAGCTACCGTCAGCCTTGACAAAGGCGATGTCGCTGACCAAATCGTCGTTCACCCGCAGACTTACAGCGCCGAGGCCCCCGCGGGTGGCGTTGGCCGCGTCGTCGCGGAAGTCCAGTACCAGGCTGGCCTCGATGCCGCTGGCCCACCGACCCTGGCTGGGCAGCACCGGCTCCGCCTCACCGCCGTTGGCCACACCGAGCTCGGTCTGCCACGCGTCGTCGGTGACCAGAACGCCAGGATCTACGTCCAGCAGTTGGCGGAGCTGGGCGCGATAGCCAAGTTCGGCTGTCGCGTAGCCGCCGAGCTTGAGCTGCACCCCCGCCCCGCCGCCCGACCGTCGTAAGCGATAGCTGCGCTCCTGCTGCTCTTCGTTGAGGAGGACGTCGACGGACACACGCTCGCCGGCGGTTGGAAGGTCAGGAGCCTCGTAACGCAAGGCCGCCTTCCACTCCGGCGCGAGCCAGTCCGGCGTCCATGTGTCGCCGACCCAGCCAATTCCCGCTTGCCCATACAGCGTCAGGCGGTGGGCCCTTCCCCACAGGTTGCGATGACTCGCCCGGGCGAAAAGGGCTGCCCCGTTGTCCGTCGCCACACCGCCGCCCACATCGAAAGCCAGGTTCCGCTTTTCCTGGACGGTGATGATCACGTCTTTGACGCGGTCCTCGTCCCCTACCGGTTCGACGCTCACCCGCGCGAAGACGCCCAATTCGTAGAGGGAGCGGCGGATGGCAGCCAGTTGCTGTGGCGACACGGGATCCCCGGGATGCACGTCCACCGGCCGCTCGATCGTGTCGCGACGGGTGCGGCTGTGCCCGGTGATCTGCACCGACCGGACGAGCACGATCGGTCCCGGAACGACGGTGACGACGACTTCGGCGCGCTCCCCGGTCGCGTCGAGGCTCGTTTCCACTTTGGCATCGGCGTGGAGGAAGCCCTCCTCGCGGTGGGTCTCCACCACCCGTCGGGCCCGCTCCGCGAGGGTGTTGGGGTTGAGCGGTCGCCCGACGAGATCGGCGAACAACACTCGACCGACGACCCCTGGCGCCCCCCCCCGAACATCAACCCGAATCACCGACGCGCGCGGCCCCGCCACCACCCGATAGCTGACGTCCACTTCGCGGCGCTGGGCGATCCGCTCTGGCGCCGGAGCCCACCCCGACCGCGTGACCGACACGCTCGGATACCCTTGCGCTCGGTAGAACTCCTCGATGGCTTCCGCCGCGCGGTCGGCGGCCTCGATCGTGATGGTCTGGCGGGAGAACGCAGGTTTCTCCAGCTTTTCCGCGGCTGACTCCGCGGTCGCCTGGCAGAGGAATCGCTCGGTACGCCGGCGCGCCGCGGCGGAGACGCGGGACTCCTCCGGGCTCCGGGGCTGGGCGACACAACCAGAAAAACCGCCCCGGCTGGAAACCCCGATGACATCCGGATCGACCGGCTCGCCGTCGACCCGGGCACCACGCAACGCGTAGCGGGGTCCGCGATTGCCATCGAGGCCGAGGTGCACCGCGGCCTCAGTCTCGGCGACGCTCACCTCGATCTTCGCCTCGGGCCAACCCGCCGCGGCGGCCTCTGCGGACAAGCGGGCGCCAGCCTCCCCGGCGAAGTCGCGGCCGAGGCGAGCGCCGTCGTCCAGCGCCATCGCCGAAACCAGCTCCCGCTCCTTCGGCAGCCGGGGGCGATCGACGGGATCGGAATAGCCGATGGTCCACGGCCGCCGAGGCTCGATGAGCACCGAAAGCCGGTCGCCCCCGTCGGGATGCGCACCAAGCTTGAGGTTCACCCTTGCCTCAGGCCACCACGCGCGTCGCCACCACAAAAATGCCGGCGGCCACGCATGCAGCCGCTCCGTCAACGCCTCCTGCGCCGCACGCAGCGCCACGTCGGTCCAGGGCTTCCCGACCGACAGCCCCTTCCCAGCGAGAATGGCCGTGGCCTCAGCCTCCGATACGGCCTCGTTCGGGCGGACCTTGATCTCGCGCACCAGTTGCGGCGCTCCTTCGGCCACCGAGATCACGACAACGGCATCCCCGTCGTCGTCCCACGTGCGCGCCACGCTCACGTCAGCTGCCGGCCAGCCGCGCAAGCGGTAGACCGCCTCGATCAACCCCTCCCAGCGGGCTGGCTCGTCGCGATCCCAGACCTCACCCTCTACGAGCCCGATAGGACCGAGGAGATCACGGACTGCAAACGCGCGCACGCCCACCACGGTCAGCCGCGCAATCCGGGGGGCTGCCCAGACGCGATACTCGACTCGCACCCCCTCGGCATCGTCCCCGTTCGCCAACTTGACCGGCCAGGGCTCCACCCAAGCCTCGACCTGTGCGAAGCTGCCTGAACGAAAAATAGTCGCGACATCTTGACGGACGTCCATGGGCAGGAAGAGCGCGCCCTGCCGCATGCGGAGCAGGGGGTCCAGGGTTTCACGACCCAATCCGCCGCGCGGGGCGGCGATCGTGACGTAGGCGACGAGGCGTCCGGACCAATGCTGCAGGTCTGCCGCCCATTGCTCCGGAGCGTGCGGATCGCCAGGCGCGTCGGCAGGCGCGTCGGCAGGCGCAACGGCAGGTGTTGGTTCACCCTCCGACTCCGCAGCAAGCGCAAATCCCAGGAGGAGCGCGATCAGTCCAGCTCCCACCGGTACTTCAGCTCGGCGCCGAAGGCCGCGCCGAGGTCCAGGGTGCGCCCCTCTTCCTGGCTCGTAGAATACGCCGACGCGAAGAGGCCGCGGGTGATCTGCCGCTCGATGGATAGGTAGAGGTCGTAGTCGGCGAGATCGAGCTCGCCGGTGGCGGTCAAGCCCAGGAAGTCCTTCTGGCCGACGACGCGCCAGTTGCTGTCGAGCGTCGGGGTGCCGCGGGCGCTACTGCCGCTGACCAGGTTCCACCGGTCCAAGAGCTGCGCCGGCGCAGTCGCCACCTGCGCTGCCAGCAGGTCGGTTGCCTGCGCGGCGAGCGCGGCCGCGGCGACGCCGCCGTACTGTTCGAATTCCTCGCGGGTCATGCCAAAGAGGAGCAGTGTATTGACGTCGGCCTGCGAAAGGTAGGGGTCCGAGCTTGTTGTCGTGTTCCAGTTCGAGAAGGGCCCGGTGACCGAGTAGTAGACGCGGTAACTCTGCTCCCGGCCGCTGACCTCGGTCTCCAGGGCGATGTCGAGGTCTGGATCGAAGGTGTAGGGGTCGATGAAGCGGATTTCACCGCGGCTGATTTCGAAATCGCGGTCCTGAAGGTACATGTGACCACCCTCGTCGACGACGATCGAGCCGATCATCCCCGGTCGTTGGGTATCCCCCACCACGCGGAGGGACGCGGAGGCCACGCCCTCCGCCAGGTTGTTGCGCAATCGGATGCTGTCGTTGGCGGTGACCGTCAGGTCCAAGCTGAAATAGTCGTCGCGACCGGCCGACGCGGACTCGGTGAGCCGGCTCGCCTGCAGCGCCAGGATGTTCGCCTCCCAATCCACCCGATCCCGAAACTGCATTTCCGCGAGCACGATGCCGCCGCTGAGGAGCAGGTCGCCCACCGGGCCGTCGAAGCGGAGGTCGGCGCTGCCCTTCATCGCGGGGAGGTAGTCGAAATAGCGGATCTGGGCGTCGTCGAGTCCGGCCCTGAGGTCGAAGCGGGTCGGAACCCAGTCGGGCGCGGTGATCGTCCCGGCCACCTCGACCCGACCGCCTCCCACGTCTGCCTTGACCCCCTCGATCAGGTAGCCCGTGCCGTCGGTGGTGACCCGGCCATACAAGTTCGTGAAGCCGGCCGGGAAGTAGTCGGTACGTAGGGTGGCACCCTGGGTCTGGAGGGTGGCGCGCACCCCGGCCGGACCCGCCGCGGTGCCAAACTCGGCGTCGATGGTGAGGCTCCCTTCGGCAGCCGTCACGCCCGGCGCCAAGAGGCGCACCAGGTCGAGATCGGCAGTGCCTCCGGCCCGGAAGTTGGCCCGCCCATCAGCCGTCGTCCAGCCCTCCACTGCCAGCCGCGTCCGCCCGTCGGCCAACGTGAGACCGGGCACCTGCACCGAAGTGCCGTGCACCGCGATGACCCAGTCCTCGGGGTTCACGAGGTGGTGACGCCCCCAAGAAAACGCGACGGCGGGGAAACGCGCGTCGATGTCGACCGGAGTCGGATCGTCGCCGATCTGCCCCGCGAGGTCGACCTCGCCGGTCAGGGTGGCCAGCACCGGCGTTCCATCCGCCCCGTCGGGGTACAGGACATGCATCGGGAAGTTCACCAGCGCCGCATGCACGTCGTAAGGCTGCTGACCGTAGATCCCGAGGTGCCCGCTCAACGTGGCCGCCTCCCCCAAGAGCGCCCCGCGCCACGCCAGCGTGCCTGCGGGCTCCGTGGAAAAAACCAACCCGGAGTCCGCCACATTGCGCCGGTTGACCTGCGCGCGCTGGACCACGATCCGTCCACGCGGCTCCCAGTCGCGCAATGTCCCCCCGACTCGCACGTCAGCAACGAGCTCGCCGCTGACGTCAATCGGGTTGCCGCGAAGATGGTCCAGGCGCTCCAGCCGGAAACCATCGGTGAGGACCTCCACGTTCATCGCGTATCCGCGGCCCACGCTGCCGCGTGCCAAGACATGCTCGTCGCCTCGCCGCAACCTAAGGTCGTCGATCGCGAGGATGCCGTCATCCATCCAACCTGTCGCCTCTCCCGACTCGAACTTTTCGCCGTAGATGTCGATGCCATCGAGCTCGAAGTGAACCTCGCCGCTCAGACGCGTCGGCGGGCCGTGAAGGAGCGCGTTGCCCCGAACCGCCCCATCCACGCCCGGTAGGTCGACGAAAATTCCGGTCAGATCCGCGACTCGTCCACCGGGGATCGCGATCTGGGCGTCCATCCACATCGGGTCGGCCCCAACGACCAGAGAATAGTTACCGAGGAAGTCGGTGGCGCCTTTTCTCCCGCGGATCTCGGTGAAATCGAGCCGCTCAAGGTCGCTCTCCAAGTGGGTTGCGAGCGTTTCGGCGATGGGAAGGTCCAGCACCACCGCATCGCGCACGTCCAAGGACGCGCTGGCGTGCAAGCCGTCGAACGGACCGACCAAGGTGCCCTCGACGTGCGCCGAACCGCCGAGCCCCGCCCCCCCCAGCGGCGCCAGCCAACTCAGGTCGACGTCGCTCAGTTGAGTGCGGAGTAGCAGTGGGCCGTTGGGTGCAAAACCGATGTCGGCCCAGGCGCGGCCGTGCCCGGGACCGACACGCGTCTCGGTGGCGTCGAGGATGATGTGGCTGCCATCCAGGGTCAGGACCCCCGCGAGGCGCGCGCGCGGCACGTCCAACATCACCTCTGCGCGCCCGTCATACGGCCCGTTACGAACGACAAGATTGCCGACGTTGACCTCGAACGGCCCTTCCAGACGGAACGGATCCAGCGTCCCGGTCACATGTGCCTCCACATCCGCCGGAAAATCCACCCAGGGATTGGCAAAACCCCCGGTCTGTCGCAGCACTCGGCCCAGGTGGAGGCCTTCGGCCAGCACGGCCGCTTCGAGCGCGAGCGTTTTCGTGTCAAGCGTCGCGCTGACGTCGACCAGACCGTCGCCCCAGGGCAATCGCAACCGCTCGGTCGATGCGGTGTGGCCGGCGAAGTGCACCGGTCCGACGATCTCGCCCAACTGCACCGCGAACGGAACGTCGGCAGCATCGACCATCCACAAGACCACCCCTTCCGTCGCGACGTTGCCGTCGACGGTCGGAGCGCCGGTGGTCCCTCCCAGGCTGACGTCCAGACCCACCAGGCCGTCCACGTAGGTGCGGGGGTCGTCAGGAGTGGTCGTGAAGCCGGGTAGCGCGACCCTGAGGGAAAGGTCACCAACGAGCGGACCGTCCACGACCACCGCGAGGTTGCCATCCACGGAAAAGTGATCGAACGTGACGTCGATGGACGGCGCGACCACACCGCTCGGGGACAAGAGCACGTGCTTGAATCGGGTCGGCCCGGCCTTCTCGTGGATGTGGCCCGCATCCACGGTGAGCCCGCCGAACGCGATGTCAGAGCGACCTCCCGCCTCGGCTCCCACGTCCAGGTCCAGCAGCTCGACGCGCAGGTCGGCCCCTTCGATCAGAATTTGCCCATTCTCAACCACGAGCTCCCGCCACGGGAACTCCTCCAGAGAACGTCCACCCTTGGACACCCGGCGCTCGCGGAACTCGCGAAGGCCATCCGCGTCAAGGTGGAGCCGCACGTCGGGGCTGTCCACGGTGAGTCGGATCAGGCCGGGACGCCAATCCTGCACGCCGAACTCGGCTCGGACACTGCGCACCCCTACGATCCGCTCGCCATCGGCCCGACCGGCGATCACCACGCCCTCGATCGCCACCTCGGGCGGGAAGTAGGACACCTTCACCCCGCCCACCGTCACCTCCTCGCCCAGCGCCGCCTCAACCAATGACTGCACGGTCGTCCCGGCGATTCGCGCGACGAGGTCGGTCTTGAGCGCGACGGCGACGCCCAACACCAGGATCACCGGCGCCAGCCACCAGCGGCGCCGACGCGGGGGGCGGGGGCTTGCAGTGTCGAGCGCCACGTACGTTGCCCATATGGGACACCGCGATTAGGTGCACGTGCAACGCGGGCGTAGCTCAGTTGGTAGAGCACGAGCTTCCCAAGCTCGTTGTCGAGGGTTCGACTCCCTTCGCCCGCTCCAAAAATCAGGTGATCGTTGGGGGACGCCGCATGGCGCCCCCCGCGCTGGCTACTTGCGCACCATCTCGACGTCGAGCTCGATCTTCACGTCTTCCCCGAGGATGAAGCCGCCGCCGTCGAGAGCCGCGTTGTAGACGATTCCAAAGTCTTTCCGGTTCAGCGTCCCGACGGCGTGCGTGCCCGCCTTGACGTTGCCCCACGGGTCCTTGTACTCCTTGGAGATCGTGTCCACGTGCAGGACGACCTCCTTGGTGACGCCATGCATGGTGAGATCGCCGACGACATCAAAGCCCGCCGCGGTGACGTTCTTCACGGCCTTCGACGCGTACTTGATGGTCGGGAACTTGGCGGCATCGAAGAAGTCGGGCGACCGCAGGTGGTCGTCCCGCTTCGTGTCGCGCGTATCGACGGTCGCGACGGAAATCTCGGCGTTGACTTTGGTCGCGCCCACGTTGGCGGCATCGTAGTCGACGGTGCCGCTGACGGTGCCGAACTCACCACGGACGGTGCTGACCATCATGTGGGTGATGCCGAAGCCGACACGGGAGTGCCCGGGGTCGATGGCGTAGGTGGCCGAAAGGGCAGGAGAAACGAGGAGAAGGACAGTTGCGAGCACGAGAAACCTCAGAGTGGCGGAGAAGTAATCCCCGCGCTCTTGGCGACAAGCTCCTGATTGGTGTTGATTTGGCAACAAACATCGTCGCGGCGGCGCGGATAGATACGCCTATGATCCAATCGCCCATCGCCGGTCCCAAGGACCCTGACATCAAAGAAGACGGACAGACCGCCACCCGCCCGCGAATCGACAAACCCAAGATGTACAAGGTGCTCCTGCACAACGACGACTACTCGACGATGGAGTTCGTGGTCGAGGTGCTGATGTCGGTGTTCCGAAAGACCAAGGTCGAAGCCAACCGAATCATGCTCAGCGTGCACAGTTCCGGCCAGGGTGTCGCCGGCATCTACACCCGCGAGATCGCCGAAGCGAAGACCGGTCAGGCCCTCGACCTTGCGCGGAGCCGTGCCTATCCCCTGCTGGTAACGACGGAGCCGGAGTGACCCTCTCCCGCGAATTGACGATAGCGTTGTCCCTCGCACTCGACGAAGCCCGCGAGCGCGGCCATGAATTCATCACCCTTGAGCATGTGCTCTACGCGCTCTTGACCGATCCCACCTCGGCCGAAGCCCTCGAGGCATGCGGGGTCGACCTCAAGGGCCTCGAGCGCGAGATGGACGCCTTCTTCACCACGCTGGAAAAAGCGGACATGGGCGACGAGGAGCCCGAGCAGACCGACGCGTTCCGCCGTGTGCTGAACCGTGCCGCGCTGCACGTGCAGTCCAGCGGCAAGACGGAGATCCGCGGGCCCAACGTGCTGGTGGCGCTCTTCTCCGAGGACGACAGCCACGCCGTCCACATGCTGCGCCAGCAGGGCGTCGAAAAGCTCGACGTCACCTCATTCATCGCGCACGGTCGGCGCAAGGTGCCCGGCGGGAAGAAGCTCGAAGGGGCGGGAGGCGAGCTCGGCCAGTCTGCGCCAGTCAAAGACCCGCTCGGCCAGTTCTGCGTGAACCTGAACAACAAGGCCAAGGCCGGAAAGATCGATCCGCTCATCGGGCGCAGCGCCGAGCTGGAGCGGACGATCCAGGTCCTCGCCCGGCGTCGTAAGAATAATCCGCTGTACCTGGGCGACGCAGGCGTCGGAAAGACCGCCATCGTCGAGGGCCTGGCGCTGGCAATCGTGGAGGGCCGAGTCCCCGACCTGCTCAAGCCCTGCGTCATCTACGCGCTCGACATGGGCGCGGTCGTCGCCGGTACTCGATACCGGGGCGACTTCGAAGAGCGGGTCAAGGCCGTCGTGGACACCCTCGTGGCTACTCCCGAGGCAATCCTGTTCATCGATGAGATCCACACCGTCATCGGCGCCGGCGCGACCAGCGGCGGCTCGCTCGATGCATCCAACATCCTCAAGCCCGCACTGGCAAACGGTGAGCTGCGCTGCATCGGCAGCAGCACGCACCAGGAATACCGGCAGAGCTTCGGCAAGGACCGCGCCTTCGCACGTCGGTTCCAGACCATCGAGGTGGGTGAGCCCACGGTCGAGGAGACGATCCTCATTCTCGAAGGCCTCAGAGGCCAATACGAAAAGCACCACGGCATCACCTACACCTCAGAAGCGTTGGACTCCGCCGCCAGGTTGTCGGCTCGCTACATCAACGAGCGCTTCCTGCCGGACAAGGCGATCGACGTGATTGACGAAGGCGGCGCGGCCAAGCGCCTCTCGCAGCCCGGGGGCATCGTCGACCAGACCGACGTCGAAACCGTGGTGGCGCGGATCGCTCGCATCCCGCCCAAGAGCGTCACGGCCGAGGAGTCCAGCAATCTCAAGAACCTCGCCAGCGAGCTGCGGGAACGCATCTTCGGCCAGGACAAGGCGATCGACGCGATTGCTTCGGTCATCAAACTCAGCCGCGCCGGCTTGGGCGCGCCCAACCGGCCCGTCGGGTGTTTCCTGTTCTCCGGACCGACCGGCGTCGGCAAGACCGAGTTGGCCAAGCAGCTCGCTGAAGTCATGGGCGTTCACTTCCTCCGCTTCGACATGTCGGAGTACAGCGAGTCACACACGGTGTCGCGACTCATCGGGGCACCCCCCGGCTACGTCGGCTTCGACCAGGAGGGCCTCTTGACCGGGGCGGTCGCCCGCAACCCCCACGCGGTGATGGTGCTCGACGAGATCGAGAAGGCCCACCCGCAGATCTTCAACATCCTGTTGCAAGTGATGGACAACGCGTCGCTCACCGATAACAACGGGAAGAAGGCAGATTTCCGCAACGTGGTGCTGATCCTGACCACCAACGCCGGCGCCAGGGAGGCCGCGAAGGGCAGCGTCGGGTTCTCGCCGCCGGGTGCCGAGGGCAAGGTGTCCGAGGCGCTTACCAACATGTTCCCTCCCGAGTTCCGCAATCGACTCGATGGGAGCGTGGTCTTCGGGGCATTGACCCGCCCGGTCATCCTTCAGGTGGTCGACAAGTTCGTGCTGCAGCTCGGCGCCCAGCTCCAGGCTCGGGACGTCACCATCGAGGTGACCCCAGCCCTGCGCGAGTGGCTGGGCAACGAAGGCTACAAGCCGGCGTTCGGCGCCCGTGAAATGGCGCGTGTCATCCAAGATCACCTCAAGAAGGCCCTCGCGGACGAGCTCCTCTTCGGCAAGCTCCAGAAGGGCGGGCGCGTGCTGGCCGACTTCGTCGAGGGCGCGGTGACCTTCGACTACACGCCGAAGCCCGAGCCGGAGGTGGCTGCGGTCGCCGAAGTGGTGGGCGCGGCCGGGGAGTAGGCCGCGCGGCGGACGGCGGGCGGCGGCGGCGGGCGGCTACGTTTCGGGAACCGGCGAGTGCGACTACACGGCCGCCCTCGCCAGCGACCTGACGCTAGGTGGCGGCTACGGCCACCAGAAGCCTGCCCGGAGGCGGCTCGCCGCGGAGGGTGTGGCCGCCGCGGAGGCAGCGTAGTCGCCTCGAAAAGCAGTTTTCCGAGGCGTAGCCAGCTCGAAAAGCAGTTTTTCGGCTGATCGCGCCGCGGCGAGCGCGAATTGTCGGCGTTGGTTCGTCGCCCAACTCCCGACGGCGCGCCAATTGTGCTTT
>CANLGL010000078.1 GCA_947490345.1 Deltaproteobacteria bacterium | reverse complement strand
TCGGTCGTGGGCGCAGCACGGAAGACCGGGAAGTTGCCAGAGGGCGCGATCTCCGCGCTCATGGTGGATTCCTGGAACGCCGTGCGCGCGCAACAGAAGAACGCGTTTGTGGGGCTGACCGTGGCCGACGTCCAGCGCATGCGTTGGGGTTTTGAGACAGAGGAGGAGAGGCGGGAGGCGTGGGAGGTTTTTGCGGGGAAGGGGGGGCCGGCGCCGCGGCGCGTCCCGATCGAGAGTTGGAAGTGCGCGTGTAAGCCGGAGGGATCCGCCAACGGTACACCGTGCGGATGGAACCTGGAAGGTGTGATCGAGGATGCGGGCCCGTGGACCTACGATGCGACCCACGACTGGTGCGAGGCCAAGGGCCGGTGCACACTCAGCTCTCCGTGCGGGTGCTACGACGCGGGACGTTCGGCTGAGATATCCGTGAAAGACCCCGACGTCGCTGCCGAGGTGGCCGCGGCGTGCGGGATGGATGGGGAGCATAAGCCCAGCTGCGCAGAGGTGAAGTGCGAACCGTTCCATGGCAAGTGTGCTTGCCGCGTCCGTTGCGTGGCGAAGGGTCAGTCTTGCGAGAGCGGTAGTTGGCGCGCCTTGCGTGAGAGGGATTACTGCCCCGCCAGTGACGACACCGCTGCGGACGCGACCATACGTGCCCCCGCGTGTGCGAAGCCCAACTGGGCGGCCATCGCCGATTCGTTGGAGGAAGCGCAGGAAAGCCTCCAAAACAGCCTGCGGGCGCACGGAGCCCTCACATCCGCGTCGCCCGCGGAGCGGAAGTGCGATCCGATCGCGATCTGGCGGAATGACATCGAGCCAGGGGGGGGGAATGAGTACCTCGCGGATGGCTGTGTGGACAACGCGCGGGGGCCGACTTCGGTCTTGATCTGGTGCTGCAACCATGTGGGTACATACGTGCTGCCCGCAGGCCAATCAACGTGCACCGAGGATACGTCGCAGTCGGTCGACATAGACAATGTCCAGGATCTTTCGGGGCAGTGGTGGAAGCTTGAGGACGGCGTGCGCGCGGAGGTGCAGCCCGATGGCACGGTGACGTTTGCCAAACGAGACGGCGTGATTATCGGCGACGGGTTTGCCATCGATGCCTGCGGCGAGGAGTAGACCACAGATGCGGCCGCTTCGATTCGAGATCGTCGTCACGCTGGCCCTGGTGGGCTGCTGGGCGGTCGGGCTGGGGTACGTGGGCCTTCACCTGCTGGGGCAGGGCGGATTCTGGTGTCGGTACGAACCGTCTGAGTTTCTTAGGGTCGTGAGTGTTCTGGCATATTACGGGTTCTACTTTTTGCTCTGGTTGACGACCGCGGGGGTGGCGCTCGGCTGTTGGTTTGGCGAGCTTGGGACGACCGAAGCACGGTTGTGCATCGGACTGGCCCTCCTTCACGCCTTGGTGGGCGCGACGGTGGGGGGGCTGGTGCGGCCATGCTTTTGACCCCGGCGTGGTCGGGGCGGGTGGCGTGGGCCCTCGTCGTGTGCCAGTGGACGGTCAACCTCGCCCTGGCCTGGAGTGTGCCCGTTCAACTGGTTCGTGGCACGTTCGGGCTCGCCGGTCTGCTGTTCTGCTTTACGGGCTCCAGCCTGCTGCTGGCCTGTTTTGCACATCCCAGGTTGGCCCGGCATCGACTCCCGTTCGCGCTCTCTGCGCTGAGTCTGCTGATCTCCTGGCCCTCGGTCTACCCGCTCAGTTTGGTTGGCTTGGTGCACAACCCCCCCATCGTCCATTGCAAGCAGGGCGGCTGGTCGAGCCTGGGGTGCACCGACTACCACAAGTGACGATGTCCCCGGCCGGCGCGGGCGCTGACCGAAAGTGGACGCGGTGTTGACCGTAGCCGCCAACCTGGCGATCCCCGCCCCGTTGCGGCCGCTTTGGAACCAGCTCCCTCGCTCGATGGCTTTCGCGTTCTCACCGGCTGGTAGTAGCGAACCCGATCACCACCCCACCCCGTTGAGCACCGCCATCGCATCGAGATCGAACCCGCCGCTGACGCCATCGTAGTGGTTCGCCCCGCTGTCCCGGACGCGGACAAAACGCGCCCGACTCACGCCGATATCGGCGAGGTCGAAGCGGTCGCCGCCCGCAGCGTCCGGGTCGGTGGCGTCGACGCCGTTGCCGGAGTTCGCGTACACCAGCGCCACTCCCGCGCATCCGGGGAAACCGCCGGGTTCATCCTCCGGGTCGCAGGGCCACTCCGTCCACGTGACGCCATCCTCGCTCACGGCGACCACGCCGGTCTCCGGCCACCCGACGAACGCATTCTCGAAAACGAGCAGGTCGGGACCGACACCATCGATGATGTCGAGCGAGCGGAAGCTCACGACGATGGACCCTTCGTCGCCGAAGGACAGCACGTCCAGCGAGCCGCCGCCGTCGCCCGGGGCTTCGGGCGGGCCGCAGACCACGTCAGGGAACCCGTCCTGGCCGTAGCCGGCGCCCACGCCTGGCGTGTAGCTGACCACAGCGTCCACGAAAGGCCACGGGTCGTAGGTGACCTCCGTCACACCGGTGTCGCCGGTGTCCGCGGTGTCGCCGGTGTCCGCGGTGTCGCCGCTGTCCGCGGAGCCGGTTTCAGCCGAGTCCGCAGGCGCTTTGGTGTCGGCCTCGTCAGCCGTGCAGCCGAAGAGGACGACCAGCGTGATCACGGCGCTGCCATCGACGTCCAAGAGAAGCCGCCGCATCCGGTCGTGGCGGGGTCGGCCGGATCCGCGGCCGGCGTCGCAAGCGCGTCCGCTTCGGTCGCCGCGGCGTAGGCAGTCTGGCAGTACCAGAGTGTGCCGCCGGAGTCCCACGTCCAGTCGAAGCGGCTCCACAAGCTCGGATTATAGCTGTTAGACGCGGCGTTCTGGGCGGTGAGCCAGCCCGCGCTGTCATCGGCCTCGCTGATGGCGTAGCCGTCCGTTCCCATCGTCCAGGCGAAGGCGTTGATGGTGTGCGTGCCACCCCAGCCGTCAGCCCACTCCCCGTTGATCGAGAGCATCGAGCGCATCTCGGTCCAGGAGAAGCCACCACAACCACCGGCGAGATCGCCGTTGTCGGCGCCCGGCGTGGCCAGCGCGTCGGCTTCGGTGGCGGCGGCGTACGCGGTCTGGCAGTAGTAGACGGAGCCGGCGTCGCCTGCGGTCCAGTCGAACCGGCTCCACAGGTCTGGATTATAGGTGTTGTCCGCCCCGTTCTGCGCGATGAGTCGGTATTGGGAGGGCTCGTTGTCGGTGATCGCGAAGGTGGAGTCGCCCATCTGCCAGGTGAACGCGTCGATCCAGTGGGTACCGCCCCAGGAGTCGTCCCACCCGTCCGTGAGCACGAAGGGCGCGCGCAGAATCGACCAGGGGAAGCCGCCGCAGCCGCTGGCCGGCGACGAGAGGTCGGCGGCCGGCGTCGCCAAGGCCTCAGCCTCGGTCGCGGCGCCGTAGGCGGTCTGGCAGTAGAGCAGCTCGCCATCGGACCAGCCCCAGTCGAAGCGGCTCCACAGGCCGGGGCTCCACTCGTTGTCGGCGCCGTTCTGGGCGATTGCGTGGCCCAGCGCGTTGTCGTACTGCGCGATCTCGTAGCTGGAGCCCATCGAGAGCCACGCGTCGTTGCTGACGGTGTGGCCGCCGCCCCAGTTGTCCACCCAGTCCCCGAGGACCGCAATGTCTTCCGGCGCGCCCGTATCGGTGTCGCCGGTGTCGGTGTCTTCACCGGTGTCGCCGGTGTCACCGGTGTCGGTGTCCTCACCGCTGTCGGTGTCTTCACCGGTGTCGGCGGTGTCGGCGGTGTCGGTCCCGCACGCGGCGAGAAGGACCAGAAGGCTGGCAGAAGAGACTGAGGAAAGGCGGATCATCGTGAACTCCACCCCGCATTCTATTGATGGGGGGAGAGCCGAGACCACCTCGTATCTCCACCCATCCCTGGACCGGGGATGTGGGTGGTGAAACGACGTGTGAGCTGGCCCGACTCGCTGAATTCCTTGGGAGAACGCAGCTTACGGTGGCGGCACCGTGCCGGAATTTCACCGGCTTCCACTCCCAGGCCCCTGTGGGCCTGCACGTCGCGCCCGGTCTCCCGAGCGCCAGATGGGTACCACGGCTCGGACGGCGGTGCCAGGGTGAAGCGACGTTCCGATGCCCTACCGCCCCACAATCTCCACCTCACCCACCCGCAACCACCCCGCGCCGCCCGTTCGGGGCGCGTCGCGACCGCCAAGATGTTTCCAATCCAGAGAGACCGTAGCCGGACCGAGCGGGAAGTCCCGCGGTACTTTGATGCGGACGGAGTCGGGAATCCCCTTCCCCGGCTCCCAACGCCAGGTCGGAAGCTGGCCGTCGACGGGAAACCAGACGGCCTCGGTCGGTCCCGCGTCTCCACCGGCGGCAGAGCGCAGCTGAGTACGCACCTCCCACCCTTCCCGAATGGCCGTTTCGGCGCGCCAGGTGCACCCCAACCAACCCGACGCGCCCTGCGTGATCGAGGTTGCCTCCATGGCACAGTCCAACATCGATACCTGATCCTCCCATGTCGCGACAGGCGGTCGCGAATTCGCCTGCGGCAGCGCCGTCAGCCACCGCTCTCGGAGCGCGGCGAACCGCCCCTGGATGCGGCCACGCCAGGCTCGGGCGTCGGTGCTCCACCTGTCGAGTTGCCCGGCGTCGGCCGACGCGACCAGGTTCACCCGCTCCTCCGGGTCCGATGCCAACTCGAAGAGCTGCCCCCCGCGCTCGCGGTAATGGTCGATGAACTTTGTGGTCCCCTCGCGGCGGGCCAGGCACCGATGCGAGCGCCAGCAGGAGTGGTACAGCACCCGGTCCACGGGAGGTCCAAGCGCACTCTGCCCCGCGAGGTGGCCGCTTTCGACGTCGATGCCGACCAGATCCAGCAACGTGGGCATCAGGTCGGTCTGCTGCCAGTTCCCTTCGATCCAACCCTTGCGCTGCCCGAGTGGTTTGCCCCAGAGCACCCCGGGAATGTGCATGCCTTCTTCCCAGATGAGCAGATCGTGCTGGTAGCGGCCGTGCTCGCCGAAGCCTTCGCCGTGATCGCCGAGAATCAGGAATACGGTATTGTCGAGCAGCCCGCGCTTTCGGTAGCCCTCCACCAACTGCCCGAGGAAGGCGTCGACATAGCCAACGGCGTTGAGGTGTTTGGCCTTGCGGGGGGAGGTGTCCCCGAAGTCGCGCGTGTTCCAGTGCGTCGGCGTGCCGTAGCCATGATGGGACGTAAGCGTCAGGTACACGGCGAGAAAGGGACTCTCCGACGGTCTTGCCGACCAGTCCAGGCCGGGAGGCAGCATCGCGAGGTCCTCCACGCCGAAGTAGTTGATCGCCTGAAAGCCGTCGGGAAGCGCATCGCGAGCCAGGAGGGTCTCGAAGCGCAGATTATGGATGAGGCGGTAACGATCTTCGAACTCCTCGTGGGCTGACTGGAAGAAGGCCGTACGCCAGCCGTGGGCACGGAGCAGCTCGGGAAGGCAGCGCCCCGGAAGCCCGCCCGGCTGCGCCTCGGTGACCGCCGAGCCCAGCCGCGGAAAGTTCCCGCACAGCGTGGCAACCAGGGCCTTGGAGGTGTGGGGAACGACGGCGAAGAGCGACCGAAACGAGAGGCCCTCGCTCGCGAGCCGGGCGAGGTTGGGAGTCGTCGGAAGCGTGGGGTCGTAGACCGTGGTCCTCGCCGCTCCGATCGACTCCAGGAGCACGATGACGACGTTGGGGCGGGTGCTGGCGGGCCGAAGGGTGGTGACGATCGGCTCCAGATCCTCGGGCGCGGGCGCGATCTCCACCTCGCCCCGGCGCTCGATCGCGTCGAGGTAGAGGTGCTCGAACAAGGAGTTCTGGAGCGATCGCACCTCGGCGATCGCCTTGGGGCGTCGGTTGAGCTGCTCGTGCCAGAGATAGGGCGCCAACAGCAACAGGGCCGCAATGCGCGCCACCTTTACTTGCGACGGAGGGTTCCAGAAAAGTGGGAGACCGCCCAGCACCGCCGCGCCCGCGATCACGGCCGCGTGCCCGGCGTGGAACTCGGAGGTGAGCACGGGCCAGAACATCGCGAGGTCGCGCTGGATCACGTCCAGCGCTTCCCAGTCCACCCGCGACCCCGAGATCGAGAAGTACAACAGATCAATCGAGGAACACACGAAGTAGGTCGCCACGAAGGCGTGCATCAGGGACCGCAAGACCCTGGCCACGCGCGCGCGCCAACCCTCCCCGCGCGGGTCCAGCCAGGACAGGCCCAGCGCGCACACAAAGGTGAAGATCCCCCAGGCCTCCGCGTCGCCGATGTTGACCTCGTACAGATCCTCCAGGCGCGGTTCGGCCAGCTCGTTCCAGGTGACGTAGGTTCGCTGGCAGGCCAGCAGCGCCCAGGGGACGAGATTTCCCCACAGCACCGGGCGAAAATGCCGCCCCGGAAAGGTGAGGAACTGGGTGAAGAAGCGTCGTAAGCGGCTCACGGCCGCGCATGTAGCCCGGTCTGTCCTCGCCGGCCGGCCGTTTTCCCCGTCACGGGACTACCGGCTCTTGAGGCCGGACACCAGCCGCCCGAGGTCTTTGCGCGTCAGCGTAAACGGCACCTGCTCGCGTCCCGCGGGCTGCACCCTCCACCGCTTCAGCTCGGCGTCGGCCCCGCCCGTACGCAGCTCGTAGAACTCCCGGTCGGACGCGTCCACCGGGCTGCGCAAGACCGCGCCGCCGAGCGTCGGAGCGTGCTCGGCGACGTGCAGGGGGAGTCCGAGGCAACGCCCAACCGCCTCTGGAAGCACGGCGATGGCCTCGTCCAAGGAGCGTTCGGCTACCGTGACGCGAAGGCTCCGGACGGAAACGGCGAGGCGGTCCGCGTCGACGACGTTGGCCTCGGCCCGCCCTTCCGGATGGGCCACGGCGATGACCCCCGGGCGCAGCTTCTGGTCCAATTCGTCGGCGAGGTTCATGCGTTGCCCTGCTTCCCGATCTTCGGCCCGTCGTAGAGGAACTTGTCCCCATCGTGCGACATTCTTGCGGTCTTGTCATCCAGGCGCGTAGACAGGTGCACCGGGCGCCCCCACACGCGCGCCAGGTTGCCCAGCACCGTCTCTGCCCACTGCACTTGCACGTCCACGCCCTCGTGGTCGTGGGTCAGCTCCAGCTCGCCACGGTTGGCGTGGTTGCCATCGGTGACGCTGATCCTCGGGGTGCCATGCGTCGACAGTGAGAAGAGCAGCTTCTGCTTGATGTCGTCGAACTCGCGGCTCTCCAGGAGGAAGTCGCCGGAACGTTTGTCGTATTCGTAGGTGAACAGCCCGATCCGCCGGCACAGCTCGGGCGTGAGGAACTCGTCGATGAACGTCACGTCGTTGTGGGTGCGCCGCACTTCGAAGATCTTCTCTTTGCCGAGCCCAGCCTTGGTGTCCCAGTCCCGCCGGGCGCCCTCGTCCTCACAGTCCATCCACGCCTTGCCGAACTGGCCGCGATCCCAGCGACGTTCGATGTCCCGCCACACCTCGATGCCCACCTTGTAGGGGTTGAGTTGGCCTGGGCGCATGACGGTCGTGCCGCTGTGGTGGTCGCAATAATCGATCACCTCGGCGTCGGTGAGGAGCTGCCCGGTCATCAATCGCGTGTGCCAGAAACTTGCCCAGCCCTCGTTCATGACCTTCGTCTGCATCTGGGGCACGAAGTAGTAGGCTTCATTGCGGATGATGTCGAGGATGTCCCGCTGCCACTTCTGCATGCGGCCGTGCTCCAACACAAAACCGAGCACATCCCGGACGGGAGTTTCGGGGAAGCTGCGGGCGCGCGCCTCCAACGCCACTCGTTTGGATTCCAACTCCGCGAGAAACTCTGGGGGATTGATGTAGGAATCCATGTACCGACTGGCGGGCAGGCGGCCGCTGTCCGTCGGGGGGTCGACGTCATCTTCCCGCCGGGTGCGTACGATGTGGCCGAGGTGGGGGTCGATGAGATTGTCACACGAGAGGCAGACGTCCAGCCACGCCTCGACTTCGGACTCGCCGACCCGGTCGATGATGCGGCGGACACGCACCGCATGGTCGGCCATGCTGTCGAGCATCTTTCGGTTTGTGTTGGCAAACCAAAGATTATTCTTGAAGAAATCCACATGACCAAAGACGTGGGCCATGACCAGCTTCTGATCAACGTGGTAGTTGTTGTCCAACAGATAGGCATACGCAGGGTTGGTGTTGATCACCATTTCGTAGATCTTCTGCAGGCCGTACTCGTAGCCCTTCTGCATCTGCAGGTATTCCATTCCCCAGCGCCAGTGCGGGTACCGGGTGGGGAATCCGCCATAGGCCGCGAGCATGTTGATCTCGTCGTAGTCACACATCTCGAACACGGTATCGAAGATGTCGAGGCCGGCGGCCCTGGCGATGGCTTCGATGCGTTGGCGCTCCGCCTCGAGCTCCGGTGGCAGGGAGCGCGGCGGACGTTTGAAGAAGGCCTCGACCATCTCAGCGCCCCTTTCCGAGGAATTCCTTGATCGACTGCATGATGTCACTCCGCTCGGCGATCTTGGAGAGCACGACCCGTTCATCGGCGCCGACGTGTTCGCGCAGGTCGTTGATGAACTGACCCGAGCCGTACTCCGACTCTACCTGCCCGTAGCAGAACAGGTTCAGCTTCGGCAACAGCTGACCCTGCAACATCTCCATGCAAAGCTTGGTGTCGGAGGACGACCAGTTGTCGCCGTCGGAGAACTGGAACACGTAGAGGTTCCACTCCTCGACCGGGTAGTCGGCCGAAACGATCGCATCGACCGTCTTGTAGGCAGTAGAGATCAGCGTGCCGCCGCTCTCGCGGGTGCGGAAGAAGGTGTCCCGGTCGACCTCGCGGGCGGCGGCGTCGTGAATCACGAAGCGCGTTTCGAGGTGTTTGTATTGGGCTCGCAGCCAGGTATCGATCCAGAAGGCTTCGAGCCGGACGATCTCCTTCTGCTCCTTTCCCATCGAACCCGAGACGTCCATCACATAGATGATGGCGGCAGCGGACTGGGGCTCGGTCTTGCTGTTCCAGCTCCGAAATCGGAAATCGTCCTTCTGCGGTACCAGTACCGGGTTGGCGGCGTCGTAGGTGCCCGTCGACATCTGGCGGCGCAACGTTTCGCGCCAGGTTCGGCGCATGTGGCGGAGGGCACGAGGGCCAACGCGGGTGATCCCCGTGTATCGGTCTCGCACGCTCGACAGGTGCTTGGCGCCCTTGGGTTCGATTCGTGGGAGCGCCAGCTCTTCGCCGAGGATCTCGGCCAGCTCGTCGATGGTCAGCTCGGCGTCGAGCTCGTGTTCCCCGGCCTGGTCACCCGCCTCGTGTCCGGTGCCGGGGACCTTCTCTCCCTCGGCTCCTTCGCCTTGTCCCACGCCGCCCGCCTCGTTTTTGCCATAGCGCAGCCGCGGGATGTTGATCTGAGGGAGCGGGATGCGAACGAATTTGTCACCCTGCTTTCCGACCATCTCGCCGTTGGCCATGTACTTCTTCAAGTCCTTACGGACCTTGCCACGCACGATGTTGCGGAAGCGGTTGAGGTCGGACTCGATGTTCAGGATCACGGCGGGCTCCTACCCAGGCTCCTTCGCGTCGCCGCGGGCAAAGATGGAGGCCACGAAGTTCAGCACGTCGGTGGCGCTGTGTTGATCGTAGCCGTAGTTGTCGATGAGCCGCTGTTTGACGATGTCGATCTTGGCCTGGGTGTCGGGGTCGATCACCTGGCTGACCAGACTCGACAACTTGATGCTGTCCTTCTGGTCCTCGAAGAGCTTCAACTCCAAGGCGCGGTACAGGCGGTCGTTCATCTTGTAGTTGAACTGTTTGCCGTCGAGGGCCAACGCGCCGATGTAGTTCATCAGCTCACGGCGGAAGTCGTCCTTCCGTGCCGCGGCGATGTCGATTTTCTCTTCGACGTTTCGCATCAGCCGTTCGTCCGGCTCCTCGTACGCACCGGTGAAGCTGTTCTTGACACGTTCCTTCTGAGTGTAGGCCTTCACGTTGTCGACGTAGTTGCCACACAAACGCTGGATGGCGCTCTCGTCGGCGGCGATCGCCTTCTGCACCTCGTTCTTGACGATGTCCTCGTACTCCTTCTTCACGACGCCGAGCAGATCGCGGTAGCGCTTCTTGCGCTCCTCGTCGTTGATGAGCGAGTGGTTCTTGAGGCCCGATTCAAGCTCGTTGAGCACCATGAACGCATTGAGGCTCGGGGCGTCGGCGTCGCGCACCAACGCATTGGATATCTTGTCCTGCACATACCGAGGAGAGATGCCCTCCATGCCCTCGCGGATGGCGGTCTTGCGGAGCTCCTTGACATTGTCCTCGGTGAAGCCGGGCTGCGTCTTGCCGTCGTAGAGCTTCATCTTCTGCAACAGCGTCAGATTCGGCTTCTTGGGATCTTCGAGTCGGGTCAGGACCGCGAACATCGCCGCCATTTCCAGGGTGTGCGGCGCGATGGGCTTTTTCACGCGACGGGTGAAGTCACGCTTGTAAATCCGGGCTTCTTGACTCCAACGCGTGATGTAGGGCACGTCGATCTTGATGGTCCGGTCCCGCAACGCCTCCATGAACTCGTTCGATTGGAGCTTGCGGTATTCGGGCTCGTTGGTGTGCCCGATGATGACCTCGTCGATGTGCGTCTGGGCGAACTTCTTCGGCTTGATGACGTGCTCCTGGCTGGCGCCGAGGAGGTCGTACAAGAAGGCCACGTCGAGCTTCAGCATCTCGACGAACTCGATGATGCCGCGGTTGGCGACACAGAACTCGCCGTCGAAGTTGAAGGCCCGGGGGTCGCTGTCGCTGCCGAGCTCGGCAATCTTGCGATAGTTGATGTCACCGGTCAGCTCGGTGGAGTCCTGGTTCTTCTCGTCCTTGGGTTGGAAGGTGCCGATGCCGATACGGTCGCGCTCGGACAGCAGCAGGCGTTTCACGCGAATGCGCGAGATGAGTTGGTTCCAGTCACCGCCCACGTGCTTGAGCCCCTCTCGAAACAGGAAGCGCGACACCGGATCCAAGTCGCCGTCGATCTCGATGCGGTAGGTTGCTTTCCCCGCGACCTGCTTGTTCAGTTCTTCGATGACCTGCGTCCGCATTTCAGGGGGCACCAGGCGAAGCGGCTCCTCATGCATGGGCGAAGGAACGACGCTGCCGTCGGGTTGTTGCCACTCGAAGGTGTAGAGGGCGCCTTCGGGCTGACGGCTGTACCACTCGACGGCCTTCTTCAGGAGTCGCACAATCGTGGACTTGGCGCTGCCAACGGGGCCGTGGAGGAGCAGCACGCGCTTTTCCGGGCCGAAGCCGAGCGCCGCGGACTTCAGGACGTTGACCAACTTCATCAGGTGGACGTCGATGCCGAAGACCGCGTCCTTGCCGTTTTCGAAGGGGTCGTCGAAGAAGTGGTAACGGATGATCGGTTTGCGGTATTCGGTGTAGGTGTCCGACCCGAAGGAGATCACGATGTCGTACAGGCGTTGCCACGCGTTCCGGGTGACCGCCGGGTTCTGGCGCACGATCTCCAGGTAGTCCTCAAAACTCCCTTCCCAGTTCTGTTCGCGGAAGCGTTCGAGGTCTTGCAACTGGGAAATCATCCCCAGAATGCCTGAGGGTCCGGAATTCGACATGCGTTCCTCCGTTGGGGCGAGGCGTATGCCGGGATGGCGCCGCCTCGTTGCACCTGACGTCTGCGAGGCAAAGAGCGGCTGTACTCAGTGTGCCGGAATCACCGGCCCGGTCAAGCACATTCTTTGGACACGCTGTGGCGTGCCGTTGTTCCGTATGCTCGGTCAGCGCGCGCCGAGGAAGGGATAACGCCAGTCGGTCGGCGGTGAAAAGGTCTCCTTGATGGACCTCGGGGACACCCACCGCATCAAGTTGGCCGGAGCGCCAGCCTTGTCGTTGGTGCCGCTGCTGCGGCCGCCGCCGAAGGGCTGCTGGCCCACCACCGCGCCGGTGGGCTTGTCGTTGATGTACACGTTGCCGGCGGCGTGACGGAGTACGCCAAGCGCTTCCTCCACCGCATACCGGTCGTTGGAGAAGACCGCGCCGGTGAGCGCGTAGGGCGAGGTGGTATCTACCAGACGGAGCGTCTGGGCCCAGTCGGCATCTTCGTAGACAAAGACGCCAGCGATGGGACCAAACAGCTCGGTGCTGAGCAGGTCGTGGTGGGGGTCGTCGACGCGGGCCAGGGTGGGTTGGACGTACCAACCGGTCTCACCATGGGCATGGCCGCCGCTGACGATCTCGGTCTCGGCGCGCAATCGTTCGAGCCAACTGTGGTGCTTGCGGAACGCCCGCTGATCAATGACTGCGGCCACGAAGTTGGAGAAGTCACGTACGTCGCCCTGTTTCATCTCGGCCATCATTTCGGCGCACGCGGCGCGCACGGCAGGCCACAACGAGCGCGGCACATAGACGCGGCTGGAGGCCGAACATTTCTGGCCCTGGTATTCAAAGGAGCCGCGCACGATCGCCACCGCGAGGCTGCGAGCCTCCGCGCTGGGGTGGGCGACGATGAAGTCCTTGCCGCCGGTCTCGCCGACGATGCGCGGGTAGGCCCGGTAGCGGGCAATGTTGGTCCCGATGTCGTGCCACATCGACTGGAAGACCCCGGTGCTCCCGGTGAAGTGCACGCCGCCGAGCTCTGGCCGCGCGTACATCAGCGGTCCCACGTCTCCGCCGTCGCCGTTGACGATGTTGATCACGCCCGGCGGCAGGCCGACGCTCTCCAACATGTCGAACAGATACCAACACGACAGCGCGGAGGTCGTCGCGGGCTTCCACAAGACCGTGTTCCCCACCAGGGCCGGCGCGGTGGGCAGGTTCAGCGCGATGCTGGTGAAATTGAATGGGCTCACCGCGAGGACGAACCCGTCCAGGGGGCGCAGGTCGGTGCGGTTCCACGTGCCGGGCGTGTGCGCCGGGGGCTGCTCCGCCATCATCTGGCGGTAGTAGGCCACGTTGAAGCGCCAGAAGTCGATCAGTTCGCAGGCGGCGTCGATCTCGGCCTGGTGCACGGTCTTGGCCTGCCCCAACATCGTGGAGGCGTTGACCCGGTCGCGCCAAGGTCCCGTGAGCTGGTCGGCCGCGCGGAGAAAGATCGCCGCGCGCGCCTCCCAGGGGAGCATGGCCCAGTCGTGCCGGGCGGACTCGGCTGCGGCAACGGCCCCCTCCACTTCGGCGGGGCCACCCAGGTGCACCCGCGCCAGAATGTGGCCGTGTTCGCAGGGCATCGTCACCTCGCGCACCCGACCCGTGTAGATGCGCTTGCCGCCGACCACGCAGGGGATCTCGACGACTGTCCCGGCCTGGCTCGCCAACTCGGCCTCCAGCGTCGCACGCTCGGATCCCCCGGGGAGATAGGCGCGAACGGGCTCGTTGACGGGCGGAGGGACATTCGCGATGGAGGCGTACATGGGGTCAATCTAATAGGCCGGCGGGATGCTGTTGGCGCTCTTGGCCGCCGCGTCCGCTTGCGAGCCGTCGCTCCTCTCGCGATTCGCCTCGCCGTCGGTCCCCCCACTCGCGCTCACGGTGCTGTCGGCAACCGCAGAAAACGCGGGCGGCACCTATGTCGGCGCCCAGGTGACGATGGCCAGCCGGTCTCCGCCCGCAGCGTGGACCCGGGTGCTCGAACACCCGGAGCTGCAGGACGACTGGCATCCAAAGGCACTCGGCACGGAGCGGGTGGAGCGCATCGAAGGCACCGACTTCTACCAGCGCACAGGCATCTCGGTGCTCGGCTTCACCATCCGACGGCAGATCATTGCCCGCGTCCACTGGATAACGACGACTGCCGAACGGATGCAGAGTTGTTGGTATGCCGGGGAGCCGGCCGCGTTCGCCGCGCGGGTCGCTGCGTACGAAGAGGGCTCGACGTGGCAGGAGCACGGGTACGGCGGGTGGACGATTTCCGGCCAACCGGGTGGCGGCTCGCTGGTCGAGTACCAGGTGTGGGTCGAGTCTCGCGGCATCCCGTCGCCACTGGTGTCCTGGGGGGTCAAGCGCACGCTGCCGACCCTGCTGGACGCGTTCGAGGTGCACGTGGCGGAGCTGCAGGCCGGCGCGGTGGTCAGCCCGTCGCGGTGATGGTCAGCCGGCGAGGAGGCGGGGCGACCTCGGGTGTCGGCCCCACCTGATCCCTCCGGGTATTGGCACTTCGACCCCGGCCGCCAGCGCCGTCCTCATGATCCGCACGCGCTCCGCGGCCTCCGCCGCCACCCCTGTCTCCCTCAGTCGAGACCGCTCAGCCACAACGCGGTTTCGCGGCTGGCTCACGGCCGCCGCCCACGCCGCCGCGCCGCGCCCGACGTCGTCCCCCGGGGACGCGTAGCCGCCTCGAAAAGCACATCGCTGACGCGTAGCCGCCTCGAAAAGGAGCTTTCGCGCGTTGTCGGGGGTTGGGCGACGAACGGACGCCGATAATTCGGGCTCGCCACGGCGCGATCACCCTCAAGACTGCTTTTCGAGGGGGCTACGCCTCGGAAAACTGCTTTTCGAGGGGGCTACGCTGTCTCCGCGGCGAGGCGCCCACTGCGGAGGCGACGCGGCGCCTCCGACGTCGGCACCTTCGGGATCACCTGCTTGCGCGACCCCGCCACCGCGCCCGTGCCGCGCCTTCATTCAGAGCGCGGCATAGGCAACCCTATATGTATTCTCCGGCGACACCGTCCGATTTCCGCCGTCGCACGACCAGTCGGTGCTCAGGACGAAGTAGCCGGAGTCCAAGGTGCCGATGAGCGACACGGTATCGAAGGGATCGCCAACGACGCAGCCAGCCGCCTCCGCGTCCGCCTGGGCCTCAGCAACGACCGATGCGAAGGGCTCGCCGAAATCCAAGAACGGAAGGTAGGCCACGATCCTCACCTCGTCGTCGCTTGACACCTCGCCGGTCGCGCCGACTTCCGCCGCCAGCGCGCCATCGTCCGACGAGAGCGTGAGGGTCAACGGCGCTTCGATCCAGTCCTCATACGGGCAGTGGTACTCGTCGGGCGCACTGAATGTGAGCACGGCGCCGGCACGAACGGTACGCAGGTGCCCGTCGGCCGACCACGCGCCCGAGGGCAGATCGGCGCTCAACGCGATCGGAACCGAGCCCACCACGAGTTCGGCCGCTTCGGCCACCGTGGCGCCCCCCGGCAGCGCCGATTCGTCCGTGGCGGGCGCGCCCTCGATCGGACAGGCGTACGCGATGTCCATATCGGACTCGCAGCCCGCGAGGCCGACGGCGAGCAGCGCGAAGCAGGGGGCGCGTTTTGTAGTTAGTGGCATAGATTCTCCTATATCGTGGCGTTGACCCATGCGCGGAACACATCGTGTTTGGGACCGGAGAACTCGCCGTCGGTGGTGGTGCCCCAATCAATGAACGTGGTGAAGGCAGCGTGCACGCCGACCACGTAGTCCCCACCGCCTCCGCTCACGTACCAGTACCCCCCTCCCGACCAGCCTTTGCCCAGATCCATGCCGTTGGTGATCAACGCCGACGTCACCTGTGTGTTGGACGTGGAGTCCTGACGGCCGTACTGCGACCAGGTGACGGCGTAGGTGTCCAGCGAGGAAGTCACCGACGTGACCTGAGGGCTGGAATGCGTGTTCGTGGAGCAGTGCGAAGTACCGCTCGCCTTGCGGCCGGGGGTGCCATCGACGAAGACTTCGGCGGCCTCAATCGTTGCCGTGCTTGCGGAGGAGATCGCCCGAAAGCCGAGGTCCATGTAGGGGTTGAGCTCGTATTCGAGCTTCAACAGCCCGAAGTCCGTCGTCGGGCCCGGAGCAGACAAATAGTCGGGGCCGAGCTGAATGAGCATGCCCGGGGAGCACTGTGCGTTCGCGTGGCTGTTCGCGAAGGAACATGCTGCCACCCGGCCAGACGCCAGGGGGGTCGAGGGCAAATCCGGATTCTCCACGAGGCAATGCCCGGCGGTCAGCACCCAGCGTCGGTCCACCAGCGTGCCCGAACAGGTCCCGTCGTAGGCCCCGTCGTGGTCGACATCGATGTAAAGGATGACCGCCTTGCGCTCGTCGTCGGACCAGGGAGTCCACACCAGGTCGCTGTCGTCCGAGCTGATCGAGTGCCGGCGACGGTTCCTCTGTGGAACGCAGCCATCCCATCGTACACCCACGTGACGGCGCCCTCGGTGTACTCGCGCTCGAACTCTTCTCCAGGTGCTACGAGGCTGTACCAGTCGTCGCCGAGGTCGACTTCGTCGGACTCCCCTGCACTCGCGCGCGCCGACGGAGGCGACGCCCTCGGCCTCCGCGGCGGACTGCGGGCTCATTCGCCGGACACTTGGCGCCCGCGAGCACCCCGCCCTCCTGACGCCGAGCTTCGGGGCTACGGGAGTAGCCGGCGGCGCCGTGAACGCGGCGCCAGCTGCTAAAAGGGGTCTGCCCCCTAACGCTCAGCCCCGACTGGGGACGACGCCTACGGTGGCCGTGACCAGCCGCTCCAGGCGTTCCCAGGCGTTGGTGGAGTCCAAGAGCGGGTTGATCCACCCGGTGGTGATGCAGTAGGCGCGGTCGTGCGGGGAGGTGTGGTGCGCCGCGTGGTGTTCGGGCGAGAGCAGGACGCCCCGGGCCTGAAGCCACCGCACCAGTCGCGGTGGCTGCCCATGCGCCCACGAGTGGATCACGTTGGTGAAGAACACGAAACCCGCCAGCCAGAAGCAGCCTGCGGTGACGATTGCCGGGCTGGCGAGTCCGACCACGAGGATCGGGATCGAGCCCAAAGCGGGGCCGCCGTTGGCCTCCACGAACGAGTGCCGCGTGATGCCGAGCGGGTCGGTGTGGTGTTCCCGGAAGGTCCGGATGAGGTTGGGCCCGACGATCGGCGTCTCGGGGGTGCCCCAGCGGTCAAACATCCAGTGCACCACGCCGGACACCAGGTCGGCCAGGAGCAACATGGTGAACGCGAGGGCGAGGTTCATCACCCCCAGGGTCGCCACGGCCGGCATCGCCCCCACGGCGAGGACCCCAGCGAGCACGATGGCGCCGAGCTCGATGCGCTTGAAGCCGGCGGTGAACGGGGTGGGCGGCATCGTCACGCGGAGCTCGGTTAACTGAGTCACCCGTACGCTTCTACCCGGGGCGCGGATCGACGCTCACCCTCCCCCGTACAGCTCCTTCTGCACCCGATCGAGATCGAGGCGGGCGTCTCGGGCAATCGCCGCGATCACCGGGTCGTCCGGGACCGCGGCGTCGAGGTCGACATGACGATCAACCCCGCCGAGCACGCGCCCGCCGTCCAACCGCAACCGCAGCTCACCAGCGCGGACCATCTGGTACTCGCTGAACGCCCACGCTGCCCCGAGCTGGAAGACCGGCGGCAGCGCGTCAGCGTACAACCCCGAGTCGAGGATCACGTCGATGCCAGGCACCGCCTTCTGCAAGGAGCGCAGCGCCCCGTTGGCCTGCCACCCCATCAGCACGACCACGTCCACGCGGCTGACCAGCTCTGCGAGCACGGCGGTAGCGCGCTCTGCGGGGGCGATCGGGTAGGCGGAGATGTCGGCCATGGTCGCGCCGGGCCCGGTGATTCCGGTGATGCCGATGGTGCGCCCGCCGCGCTCCAGAATGACATAGCGAGCGATCCCAGGTCCCGACACGTTGGCGCTGACCAGGGGTAACGACGGGTCGGGAGGGACCCGCACCAGGCCGGCGACGTCGTGAGCGGTGACGTTGAGCGCATCGAAGCCGGCGGCCGCCATCCCACGCATCGCCCAGATGTCCATGACCTCGGCGTCCAGGCGTGGCTGTCCGGCGTAGTCCACCGCGTCGGTGAGCCAGTAGCCGGTGTTGACGCGGAGGGTGGGAGCGGGTGCCGCACGCTGGGCGGCCGTCGCGTAGCCCACGAAGCGGGCGAGCGAACCTCGGGGGCGGTGCGGGCAGCCGCAGGTCTCCAAGGAGCCGTGGTTTTCGCCGCCGTAGAGGATCACCAGGTCGGCGGGGGTGCGCGGCAGCCGCTTCGGGAAGGGTTCGGTGGTGCGAACCTCGTAGGCCAGGGCGGGCTCGCCCACGGGCGGCGCGAGGGCGGCGTGGGGCGCGCAGCCGACGAGGGCGAGGGTCAGGACGAGCATCGCTGCGAAGGTAGCGCAGTCTGCGGTCATCGCCGAAAGCCTCCTCCCGGGTCACATTGCCCGCGGTGCGCCACCTCCTCCCGATCCTGCTCGTCGTGTTTGGGCTGGTCGGCCACGTCATGGTGCAGGCAGGACCGGCCTGGAAGAAGGTTCACACCTCCACCGGCGGTCGCGACTTCGCCAGCTACTACTACGCTGCAGAAGTGGCGATCGACGGGGGTGACCCCTTCGACACCGCCCGCATGGCAGTGCTGGCCAAGAAGGAGGGCTTTCGCAAGTCCGTCCATCCCTTCTTCTACCCGCCGCCCTTTTTGCTCACGGTCGCCTGGGTCGGTCCGGTTTCGTTGCAGACTGCCTATGAGTTGTGGTTCTTCCTCAACGAGGGCCTGCTTTTTCTGTGTCTCGGGCTCGGCATCCGCGCGTTCGGCGTGCCGGTGTGGGCGGCGGCGCTGCTGCTGTGGACTTGGTCCCCGATCCCGGACAACGCCTGGATGGGGCAGGCGAATCTCCTGGCGTTGGCTCCGGCGCTGGCGGGGCTCGCGATCGCTCCGAAGCGTCCGCTAGTGGGGGGAACGCTGGTGGGTGTCGCGGCGATGCTCAAGATGTCGCCGGCACTTTTCTTGGGGTGGTGGCTGCTCCAGCAGAATTGGCGGGCAGTGGGCGCTGCGGTCGTGACCGCGATCGGAACGTCGCTCCTGGCGCTGCCGTTGGTCGGTTTCGAAGCGCAGAAGCGCTTCTATCTGGAGATCCTCCCCGGCTTCTCCAAGGGGGACTACCACGGTCTCACGGTCCCGATCTCGTTGGAGGCGAACCACTCGGTCGGCGACCTCGCGGACCGATTCTTCCCCGGACCGGGGCAACTGCTGTCGGAGGGGGCGCAGCGCATGATGTCAGGGGTGCTCATCGCCCTGTTGATCCTCGTGGCGTGGCGGGCGCGCACCGCGAAGAACCCGGCGGCCATCCTGGGCGCGCTCACGGTGCTCATGGTGGTCACGCCGGTCTACACCTATGAGCACCACCTGGTCTTCCTTGTCGTCGCGATGGGGACCGCTGCCGGTGGCGCATCGCAACAGATGCGGACGCTTGCCGCCGCCGGAAGGTGGGCGCCAGCGTGTTTATGGGGCCTCGCCTTGGCGGTCACGTGGTTCTTTCTTGCGTGGCCGCTGCCCTGGTTGCGGGAGGCGCAGGGGGCCCTCCCCGCCTCGGTACAGTGGATGACGCGGGAGAGCAAGACCATCGCAGAAGCGGGTCTCTTTGCCCTCTGTCTGGTCCTCGCTGGGAAGCGGGTGCGAGAGTGACGGAGCGAGGAGACGAGCGCCCGGTCTCGGGGCAGGCCGCCGACACCGCGTGGGTGGTCTTCGCCTGGTCGTGGGCGTTGTCGGTGGAGCTGGGCATGGTCAGCCGTGCCATGGCCACCACCCCGATGCGCATGGTGGTGACCCTCTGCGCGCTGCTGGTCCTGCTTTTCCCGAAAAAGCCGGCGCTGCTCTTCGTCTTGTCGGCGGCGTGGTGCGTGCACATCACCGTCGACTCCTACAAGCACGTGTTTGTGCATCATTGGCTGGTCACGCTCGGTTCGTGGGTGATCCTCCTCGCGGTCGGTGTCGGCTTCCGACGGGACCCCGCTGCCTGGCGCGAGCGGGCGCTGCGTGGCTTGCGCGTGGCGGGGCCCGCGGTCGCTACAATCGGGCTGTTCGCGGCGGGCTTCTCCAAGCTGAACACCGGCTTTCTGGACCCCGCGACCAGCTGCGCGGGCACCCTGTATCAGTGGCAGCGGGAGTATTTTCCGTGGTCGCTGCTGCCGAGCGGGTCATGGACGGTCGTGGTGGCCATCGGGTTCACGCTCACATCCGAGTTGTTGGGGCCCGTCCTGGTGTGGACGCCGCGGACCCGCCGACTCGGCATGATGCTGATGATGGGTTTCTTTTTGGCGATCGGGACCAACGCCCAGGCCCGGCTGTACGAGTTCTCGGGCCCGTTCATCGCCCTGTTCAGCCCGCTCTTGGATTGGGGACCGCTGGTCGCTCGCGTGGACTCGTGGCGCGCGCGGTTGCCGCGTTGGGCGCCGGCCGCGGGGATCGTGCTGATCGTGGGCCTGGCGATTGCGGGAGACGCCCCGGGGGGCATGCGCGACGTCAAGATGGTGGGGGCGCGCGTCGTCTACGTCGTGGCGGTCGCGGCCGTGGTGGCGGCGGTCGTCTGGGGGAAGGACCTTCCTCGGCTGCCGCGAGCGCCTCAGTTGGCGTGGTTGGTGCCGCTGCTCGGCCTTGCCCATGAATCTCTCGCCTATGTTGGCTTGCGCACGCATCGCAATTTCGCCATGGCCGCGAACTTCATGGTGAACACGGAGATCAGCGACCACGTGGTGGTGCGGTCGGTGCCCGACCTGGGGATCAATCGACTGGCGGTCCTGGAGACGTCGTCGGATGAGGAGCTGAATCGCCGGGGGCGCGGCGGGCTGCCGCCATGGGTCCTGGCCGACGAGATTGCGCGGCATCCCAAGTTGGCGGTCACGTACACCTACGCAGGGGTCGAGACCGTGGTGACAGAGGACACCGACCACCGGCAGTTCGCCCGCAACCCCATCGCGGAGCACCTGGTTTTCATGGTGCAATCGCTTGGCCCGCGACCGCCGGGGTGCGGGCATACGGCGCCTTCGGCGAGGGGCAGGTGATGAGTACGCCGATGGACCGTATGAACATATAGTTGACTGAAATACCGCCTAAAGATAAACTATATGTTATGCCAAAATCATCTTCAGCCCTTGCCCAGATGCCGCAATCGACGGTCGCGGCGTTAGAGCAGCTCGGGGCAGACCTGGCCGTGGCGAGGCTTCGCCGGAAGGAGTCCCTCAAGACCTGGGCGAAACGCATGGGGGTGAGCGTCCCGACGCTGTTGCGCCTGGAGGCTGGTGAGCCCAGTGTGAGCCTGGGTGTTCTTGCCACCGCACTCTGGCTCATTGGCCGCGACGGGACGTTGGCGACCATGGCGACACCCAAGGAGGACCGCGGCGCGCTCGAGTTGGACGTGCGGCAAGCGGAAGCGCTCGGTAAATCGCGCGCGCGCGCGACGGCTCAGGCGAAGCTGAAAAGGGCGACACTGAGGAAGAACCCATGAGATGCGACAACCTGTACCTGTGGTTCCTGACAGACCCGGATAGTCCGCGCTACGTTGGAAGGCTGCGGCTGGTCGACGCTGGCAAGGGTGTCTCCCTTCAGTACGGCGCCGATTGGCTTGCCAGTGGATGCCCACTTAGCGAAGACCTGTTGCTGGTTGACATCGAACAGCTGCCGCGCTGTAACGGGATGGCGGTCGGTGCCGTTGACGACGCGCGGCCTGACCGCTGGGGCGAGCGCGTCATCCAGCACCTCGACAAACCCGCGCGATTGTCCATCATGGAGTACCTCTTCTACGCTGGCGACGACCGCTTCGGCGCCCTCGGCGTGTCAACCTCGGACAAGGTCTACATCCCGGGCACCCGGAGCCCGTTGCCGCGGTTGGCGCACGCGCAACAACTGAGCGAAATCGTCCACAAGGTCAGCGCGAAAGAGCCGGTCAACGACATCGAGCGCAAGATGCTGGCCGCTGGTGGTAGTTTCGGCGGGGCCAAGCCCAAGGCGCTGATCGACATCGCCGGTGAGCAGTGGATCATCAAGTTTTTCAACAATGAGCCCGTCGACGTGCCCCTGATCGAGCACGCGTCCATGACGCTCGCCAAGTTGGCTGGCATCAATGTAGCTCAAACGCAAGTGGTGCCACTGGTCGGTGAGCATGCGCTGGCCGTACGCCGTTACGACAGGAGCGGCGGCCTGCGCATCCACTGCATTTCGGCAGGAACCGCGCTGCGCGCCCAGACCGTCGCCGGCCAGGAGCCAGAGCTGGGCTACCCGAGCCTGGCGCAGTTGCTGCGGCGCGCCGGCGTGGCGGACCAAGGAGTCAACCTGCTTGACATGCAGGAGCTCTTCCATCGCATGGTGTTCAACATTCTCATCGACAACACCGATGACCACGAGAAGAACCACGCGTTGTTGGTCGTCGAGCCGACCCGGCAAGGTAGGTATCGCCTGGCCCCGGCCTACGACGTGCTGACCACGAATTCCGGACAGGGGTACCAGGAGTTCATCGTAGGGACTGCGCAACGGGAGTCAACGCTCGCCAATGCCATGTCACAGTGCCATCTGTTCGGGTACACCGCGGCGCAGGCCGCCGCCGTTGTCGTCCGCGTCATCAAGGTGGTTGACGGCTGGCGAAAGCACTTTGCGGGCTGTGGAGTCTCAGCGGCCGACCTGGAGAGCCTGACCGAACGCATCGACGGTGACCCGCTGCGAAGCCAGAGGCAGACGTTCAATCCCGCAGCGTACGCGACCACGGTGCGGACGAGGCGCCGGAGCCCGTTTGCCGATTAGCCCGCGGGGCAGGCGGCCGGGTATTGATAGTTACGCATGACGTCGCGACAGGATGGTCGAGGGGCGGACGTTCACCGGCGGCCGCCCTCCAGAACAGACCCGGGCGTGCTCGCGAAAACTGATCCACCGGCGGCGGCGGCAGGTGCGACCGAAGTCGCAGGGTGAGCCACCACCGAGCGACTTC
>CANLGL010000077.1 GCA_947490345.1 Deltaproteobacteria bacterium | reverse complement strand
GCGGACACCGACACCGACACCGACACCGACACCGACACCGACACCGACACCGACACCGACACCGACACCGACACCGACACCGACACCGACACCGACCCTGCCAACCTCGGCTTCGACATCGCTGGTGACGTCGCTGGCACCACGCTCACCCTCACATGGCTGGACGCGGCGTCCCTGGGCTCGCAAGAGCTGGTGTTCGGCGACGTGCTGGCGTCGACCGACGTCGCCACGGCGCGGGTGGAGGTGGCGGCCCCCACGCCGGCCGCGACCCTGCTCGCCGAGATCGATCCGACCAACGCGCCGGGGTTGATGGCCGCCTTGTTCGTGCCCTCGCTGACGCGCGCCGACGCGTACGTGGGCGTCGGGATGGTCTGGCCGATCTACGTGTCGGGGGAGATTCCCGCCGACCTGGCTGCAGCGGGGCTCACCGCGGGGTGGAACGCGATCGTACCCGGGGAGGAAACGACAGAGTTCGCCGACGAGATGGCCATCCCGCTGGCGGTGAATCTCGCTGCCACGCTCGACATCACCGTGGGGGGCACGTTCATCGGCGAAGCCGACGGCCTGCGCCTGGTGTTGCTCTCTGGGAGCGGCCTCGGCGGAGGCGCGGGGCCGGCGCCGCTCTACGACAGCCACATGAGCGCCGAGTGGAGCATCCCGGTCACCGGCCAGCCCCCAGTCGATCACTTCTATGAGCTCGACTTCTTGGAAATGGAGGCGGCGCTGGAGATCCCGTTCAGCTACGCGGACAGCGACCACAGCGGCGATTACACCAGCGGGGATGCCCTCACCAACGCTGCCTGCGCGAGCGGCACGCCGGTGGGCCTCCTGTGGAGGCCCAGCCCCACTGATCTCACCGCGGCCTTCGGACTGGTCATGCAGGGCGCAGCTCCCGGCTGGAACGCCATCCTGATGGGCGGTTCGGGAGGCCTCGTTGATGAGGCGGCGCGGACGAGCCTCGTGATCGACGAAACCTGTGTTCTCGGCGGCCCGTAGTCAGGCCAACCTGTACAAGCGTTCACCGACGCGTTAGGGCGCGGCCGCCATGAATGACGCCATCCGCATCCGCGGCGCGCGCGAGCACAACCTCCGCGGCATCGATGTCGACGTGGTCCACGGTTCGCTCACTGTGGTCACGGGGGTCTCCGGTTCGGGGAAGTCGTCGCTGGCCTTCGACACGCTCTACCAGGAGGGGCAGCGGCGGTTCATGGAGTCGCTGTCGCCCTATGCGCGGCAGTTCCTCGGCCAGATGGAGCGGCCCAAGGTGGACTCGGTCACCGGGCTCTCCCCGACGCTGTGCATCGATCAGAAGACCGTCAACCGCAATCCGCGCAGCACCGTCGGCACGGTCACTGAGCTCTTCGATCACCTGCGGCTCCTCTGGGCCCGTCTCGGCACGCCGCACTGCCCGCTCTGCCAGCGCCGAATCGCGCGGCGCAGCCCCGGTGACATCGCTGACAGCTTGCGCGCAGCGCACGAAGGCCAACGGATACTGGTCCTGGCGCCGGTGGTCCGCGATCGCAAGGGGGAGTACCGGAAAGAGCTGGACGAGTGGCGGCGTGATGGGTGGTTGCGGGTTCGGATCGACGGCGCTCTCCGCACACTCGACGAAGAAATCACGCTCGAACGATACGAAAAGCACACCTTGGAGCTGGTGGTCGATCGCCTCGTGGTGGTGCGCGACGACCGCGCTCGGTTGGTTGAGGCGGTCGAGCGGGCGGTGGGGCTCGCCGGGGGCGTCTGTGCCACCTTGGTCGGCGATGTCTGGGCGCAGCACGCGGTCGAACGGGCGTGTCCAGAACACGGCGTCAGTCTTCCCGAACTGGAACCGCGGCTCTTCTCCTTCAACGCTCCGCAGGGCGCGTGCGGCACTTGCATGGGCATCGGCGCGGTCTTCGCCGACGCCCGCGGGAACCTGCTTCCGGCGCCGTCCGACCTCGACGCGGCGCGTCGGCGTGTCTGTCCTGCTTGTGCGGGGCGGCGCCTCAACCCGGTTGCGTTGGCGGTGCTCTTCCGTGGCCGGAACATTGCCGAGCTGGCGACGATGTCGGTGTGCGATGCCCATGCCTTCTTCGCGGCGGTGAAGCTGGAAGGGGCCGAGGCTCAGGTCGGCGCCGGCATCGTCAAGGAGCTGGGCCAACGGCTTCGCTTTTTGGACGACGTGGGGCTTGGTTACCTGTCGCTGGACCGCGCCGCGAACACGCTGTCCGGCGGCGAGGCGCAGCGCATCCGCCTGGCGGCTTGCGTGGGCAGTGGCCTGGTTGGCGTCACCTACGTGCTCGACGAGCCCAGCATCGGTCCATCCACGCGACAACGGGCGGTTGATCACGGCGCTGGCGCGGCTGCGGGACGCGGGCAACACGGTGGTGGTTGTCGAACACGATCGGGAGACGATGGAAAAAGCGGACCGCATCATCGATGTCGGCCCCGGGGCCGGTCGGAACGGCGGGCTCTTGGTCGCGGAGGGCACGCCACGGGAGTTTTCTCGCCTCAACACCGAGACTGCACGGTTTCTCCGCGATGCCGAAACCATCGCGCTCCCAGCGGGTCGCCGTCCCACGGCGGGGCCGCAGCTCTCCCTGCGCGGCGCCACCCTTCACAACTTGAAGAACGTCGACATCGACCTTCCCCTGGGCGCGCTCACCGTCTTCACCGGCGTCTCGGGGTCCGGAAAGAGCACCCTGGTCTTCGATGTGCTCAAGCCCGCGCTCGATCGCGCCATCCTCGGCGACGATACCCCGGGACTCTTGGGTGCGGATGCCATCGACAAGGTCATCGAGATCGACCAGTCGCCGATCGGGCGCACCCCGCGCAGCAACCCGGCCACCTACACCGGCGCGTTCGACCTGATTCGTGACCTCTTTGCCGAGCTGCCGGAGTCCCGGGCGCGCGGCTGGTCCAAGTCGCGCTTCACGTTCAACGTGGCGGGCGGGCGTTGTGAGGAGTGCCAGGGCGCGGGCGTCCGAGTGATCGAGATGAGCTTCCTTGCCGACGTGATGGTGGTGTGCGAGCGATGCGAGGGGCGGCGGTTCAACCCGGAAACGTTGGAGGTGCGGTATCGAGACCACTCCGTTGCGGACGTGCTCGCGATGACCGTGACCGAGGCGGCGGCCTTCTTCTCCAAACACAAGAAGCTGAGTCGGATCTTCGGGACGATGGCGGCTGTGGGGCTCGGGTACGTCGCCCTGGGTCAGACGGCATCGACGTTGTCAGGGGGGGAAGCCCAGCGGGTCAAGCTCTCGACCGAGCTACACCGTATCGCGACTGGAAAAACACTGTATCTCCTGGACGAACCAACCACCGGTCTGCACTTCTCGGACGTCCGGCTCCTGCTCGGCGCCATCCAGGCGCTGGTCGACGGCGGGAACACCGTGCTGGTGATCGAACACAACACCGATGTCATCAAGGTGGCCGACCATCTCGTGGAGCTTGGCCCGGAGGGTGGGGCGGCGGGTGGGCGGGTGTTGTTCTGCGGCACCCCGGAACAGCTGGCGCTCAAGGACACGCCCACGGGGCATGTGCTCCGGGCGCTGCCCGAGCTCGGTGGCGCGGCACGCCGATTTGCCGGGGGCAGGGCCAAGACGTTCGTTGCCGGGCATGCCGACGATCTCGTGGTGCGTGGGGCGCGGTGCCACAATCTGCGCGGGGTCGATGTGCGTATTCCGCGCGGAAAGACCACCGTGATCACCGGCGTGTCCGGTAGCGGCAAGACCTCGCTGGCCTTCGACACCATCTTCGCCGAGGGGCAACGGCGCTACGTCGAGAGTCTCAGCACCTACGCTCGGCGGTTCCTGGGCCGCTTGGACCGCGCTCCCGTCGATGCCGTAGAGGGCCTGGCCCCGTCGATTGCCATCGACCAGAAGGTCAGCGCACAGACTCCGCGATCTACGGTGGCCACCGTCACCGAAGTCTGGGACAACATGCGGTTGTTGTGGACGCACGTCGGCGTGGCCCACTGCCACAAGTGCGGCGAGGTGGTGCGGGCCTGCCCGCCCGGCCAGGCGCCCGAGCGTTTGTCTGGTCGAGGTGCCGGACGCCTCGTGGTGGACCTGACCACCCCCCGCCCGGCGGACGAGCTGCTCGCCGAGGGGTTCGCCAGGGCCGAGCTCAGCGGCGAGGCAGTCGCCTTGGAAACCCTGGCCGCGACGCCGGTCAGGGCGGTCGTGCTCGACCGGTTCGACCCAGCGCTGGTGGAACGCAGCCGCGTGATCGAGGCGGTGTCGCTGGCCTACAAGCTTGGGGGCGGCCGCGCCCGATTCGTTTCGGTCGCGGGGGTGTGGCCGCTGGCGGCCAGGGCCGAATGCAGCACGCACGGCGCGGTGGTGCCGGAACCGCTCACGTCGCGACACTTCTCGTTCAACCACTACCTCGGCGCCTGCCCGGCGTGCGAGGGGATCGGGCGCAAGCGAACCCGTGCGGTGTGGTGGAAGGCAGACGCCGACCAGAAGTTGCTCGCGGACGCGGCGCCGGGCGCCATCTGCTACGTCTGCCAGGGGGCCCGGTTGCGCCCCGAGTCGCTCGCGGTTCGTGTCGGGGGGCGCAGCATCGCCGAGGTCGCCGCCATGAGCGTGGCGGATGCGGCCGCCTTCTTCGCGGGGCTGCAGCTTTCGGGTAACGACGTCCTCATCGCCGAGCTGCCGCTCTTGCAACTCAGCGCGCGGCTGGGTTTCCTGCTCGACGTCGGGTTGGAGTACCTGACCCTCGATCGGCGCGGCGACACGCTCTCGGGCGGGGAGGCGCAACGAATCCGACTCGCGTCGCAGATCGGCAGTGGCCTTGTCGGTTGCATCTACGTTCTGGACGAGCCCACCATCGGCCTCCACCCTCGGGACACCGACCGCCTGCTCCGCACGATCGATCGGCTCCGCGCGCTCGGGAACACCGTCATCATGGTCGAGCACGACCCGGAGACCATCCGCCGCGCCGATTGGGTCATCGATCTGGGCCCGGGCGCCGGGGAGGAGGGCGGGCTCGTCCTCGCCGCCGGAACCCCTGATGGCCTCGGCCCCGCCTCGCTTACCGGGGCGTTCCTCCGTGGCGAGCGTGGCATTGCGGTCCCGACGGTGCGCCGCCAGGCCAGCGCCTGGCTCACGGTTGGCCCGATTCGGCAGAACAATGTCGCAGGAATGGTCGTGCGCTTCCCGATGGGCTGCCTGACCGTGGTGACCGGCGTCAGTGGCAGCGGCAAAAGCACGGTCGTCCTCGATGGGCTGGTGCCCGCGCTGCAGGCCGGCAAGAAGGGGCCATGGCAGATCGTGCCGGCCAAGGGCAAAACGCAGGCCGTTCCGGAGCTCAGCGTCATCGACCAGGCGCCCATCGGGCGCAGCCCGCGGAGCACGCCAGCGACGTATCTGGGCGTCTGGGACGCCGTGCGCGAGCTGTACGCCGGCACCCCGGTCGCCAAGGAGCGTGGGTGGACCAGCGGCCGTTTCTCCTTCAACGCCGGTGCCGGTGCCTGTCCGCACTGTGGCGGCCACGGGCAGCTCCAGATCGAGATGCACTTTGTCAGTGACGTGTGGGTGCGCTGTGACCACTGCCAAGGTCGAAGGTTCGAGCGCAGCACCCTCGACGTCCGCTGGAAGGGCCACACGGTGGCCGACGTCTTGGAGATGCGTGCTGACGCCGCCCTGGAGCTCTTCGCCGCCCATCGGAAGATCGCTCGCGGGCTTCGATCGCTCGTGGATGTCGGCCTCGGCTACCTTCGGCTCGGCCAGTCCTCGGCGACGCTCTCAGGAGGTGAGGCCCAGCGGGTCAAGCTCGCGGTCGGGTTGATCGAGCGCGCGGGCGACGTCGGCCGTGTCTACGTCCTCGACGAACCGACCACCGGGCTCCACCTTGCGGATGTGGAGAAGCTGCTGCACGTCCTCGACCGACTCGTCGATCAGGGCCACACTGTCGTGGTCGTAGAGCACCACCTCGACGTCATCCGCCACGCGGACTGGGTCATCGACCTTGGTCCCGAGGCTGGCGCCGGCGGCGGCTCCATCGTCGTGGAGGGCCCGCCGGAGCGCGTCATCGCCGAGCCCGCCAGCCACACTGGCCGCGCGCTGGGTGACTACCGGATGCGCACCATGCACTCGGCAGGCAGCACGTGGTCGCCATCTTCAGGCTTTCCGAGCCAGTAGGCGAACTCGACGACCACCTCGACGCCAAGCTCGGCAAGTCGCGCTCTCAGCACCGGAAGCGCCGTGCCGGGGCGCAGCCAGAACGCCGAGAACAGGGCCACCTTCTTCTCATCCAGCCCCTCAGCCCGGTCGATCCACTCCAAGACCGCGGCCGTCGGTCCATCCCGCCGCAGCGAAACCGGCGTGCCGAGAATCACCCCGTCGAAGGCGTCGAGTTGAGTCGGGGCCTGCGCGAGCGGGGTGACCGTGACCGCGAAGGCCCGGTCGACGAGCATCCGCTCCATCCGCGCCACCACCGCCCCACATCGGCCACCGGTGTCGTCGTAGGTCAGCAGCAGACGTCTGGGCGTGAAGGGCAAGGCAAAACCGGGGCCTTCTCCCTACCCAAGGGTCAATCGTCGGTCAACCGGCTTGACCGCCGGCTGACGCGGACGGTATGCACGGCCCCTCGGGGGAATGCCATGTCTCGTTGGATGGTGAACGTGCGTGGCCAGTCATTCTCGGCTGGCGGCATGGACGAGCTGAAGCAGCTCGCCAAGAAGGGCGAGATTGGTGGGGGCGACATCGTGCAGCCGCCGGGCGCCTCAGAATGGCTCTATGCGGTCGAGATCCCCGAGCTCAAGGTCGCGCTGCGCGTCGATCCCCTGGACGGGATGGACATGGGCGATGGCAGCGGCGCTGGGCTTTCGCCGCTCGTCAAGGGCGGGATCGCCTCGGTGATGGTGCTCGCTTCTTTGGGCATGTCCGCGTACGCGGTCCAGCTGAAGAACGCGATTCCCACGGAGCAGTTGCAGATTCACGACGAATCAGGCGAGAAGGGCGTCAGCTACAAGGAGGTGTTCATCACCGCCAAGGACGCATCGCTCAAGGCCGAGGCCAACCCCTCGTCGGCCGATGTGCATCCGCTGAAGAAGGACGCCCGCGCCGAGCTGCTCGGCAAGCGTGGTGGCTGGTACAAGCTTCGGTTCGAGGGCAAAGAAGGGTACGCCCCGGTCGATGCCGTGCTTCCCGGCTACTACATGGCCGACGAGAAGACCAAGCAGGACTACGACCCGCTGTACAACCCCGACAAGTACGTTCAAGTCGGCAACGCCTCGTGGACGATGACCGCCGAGAAGACCAAGAAGGGGATCTCGGATCTAGCTGCCAGCCTGCAGAACAACAGCAAGTTTCCGATGACCGACATCCGCGTCGTCGCGACGCTGAAGGATGCGGCGGGCAACGTGATCTTGGAAAAGGAGATGCCCGTCGAGGGCGTGCTCGGCGCCAACCGCTCCGACATGATCGGCACCCTGAACCCCGCAAAGGGCGACACCGTCACCCCGGCGCGCATCATGTTCACCAGTGAGTTCGAGAAGATCGTGCTTGAGGATCCGAAGGCGGCCGACCGCTGGCTCGATGTCGTCGAGGTCGACGTCGGCAAGGTCGATGGCCTCGAGGCCACCTTGGTGATCGCCGAGGTGCGGGCGATCCCTCCCGAAGGATAGGCACCGCCGCAATGGGGGACGGGCGGGCGGGAGCGGCGACGGACGTTGCCGCCGCGACTACCACTCCATGTTGAACCAGTTGCTGGAGTCGTACCCGGTGTAGGGGTAGCCCCACGCGTCGGGGTAGTGGTCGCAGTAGTAGTCCGGCTCGCCGCACCAGCCGGCCCCGAAGCCGATGCTGATCTCGTCGAAGGCCAGCTTCATGTACTCCACCGGCAGGTCGAACTGAACGGTGTAGTCGTCTGGGTAGGTGACCGTGGGGTCATCGAGATCGTAGAAGGTTCCCGTGCTGAAGTCATAGCCCTGGAGTGAGCCGATCCCGGATTGGGCCAGCATGCGGTAGATGCCGTAGTCGGCGGCCGGCGAGGTGGCCCAAGCCTCCACGAACAGGTGGCCCTGATCGGACATATCGCGGCTGACCAAACGCATCTGCAAGGTGCCGGCCACGTAGCGGTAGCTTCCACTCACGACGTCGAAGTCTCCGGGAGCGATCAGATCGCCCTCCGCGTCACCGACGTCGCTCATCGGCTGCCACGGGGCCTCGCCCAGGACCAACTGCATCCGCGCTTCGTAGGTGCGCAAGCTGTCGGTCAGGGTCAGCAGCAGGTCGACGGTGTCCCCTGCTGCGCCGGAGTTCACCTCGACGTAGAGGCGGTCAACGGTGTTGGTGTCGTCCGGACTCAACGAGCCGACGCTCTCGTCATTGTCGTCCGCGACGGCGCTGGCGGTGGAGCTGGCTTCGACCGACAGCACGGCGAAGACCTGGCCCGAGGTGCTCTCGTCGCCGAGATTGGTGACGCGGAACTCAAGTTCGGCAGCCTCGTCCGGGTCGAGAATGCCGTCGCCGCCGTCGTCATCGATGGTGACCCCGGTGATCGTCGGCACCGGGAAGGGTACCGCGAAGGCCACGGGAACCGTCCAGGTTTCGACACCGTCGGTGAACACCACCTGCGCGGTCAGGTCTTTGGAGTTGACGTGCGTTGCAGCTACGTCCGCCACGAACGCCTCGGCCAGCGTGATGCGCTCGCCGTATTCGAAGACGTCGGCGTCAACCTCGACCGGGCCGCCCGCGGTGACGGTGAGGTCGGCATCCGTGGATTCGAGCGTCGCCCACACCGGACCGGAGGTCTCGGCGCCCAGGTTGCTGGCGGTAAAGCTGACGGTGAAGCCGGTCGTGCCTGGTTCGAGCTCGTCGGGCGTCGTCGCGAGCGCGGACAACGCCAGGTCCGGCGGGGCAGGGAGGTAGCAGGCGCCGTCGCCGAGCGCGTCGATCGCGAATGGCGCCATCGTCGACTCGAAGCTGTCGCCCCCGTAGCGGATGCTGAAGCTCTCGATGATGCCGCCCGACTCCGAGTCGGCCTCCACCCACCAACGATCGGCGCCCGCTCCTGGGGGCAGAAACGCCCAGGCGTCGGTGATGTCCGCGGCGTAGCGGGTGACGTCGGCGGGCGCGGTGCCGCTGATGAGCACCGTGGACCAGTCGGGCGCGTCGGGGTCGCCGACGCCCACGACCAGCTTCAGCGTGCCCTCTGACAGGCCGTCCCAATCGACGGCGGCGCTGCTTGACTCGCCGACCAGCACCCGGCCGGTCACGGCTTCCGACCGCGACGCGGTGCTGACGGTGATGGTCACCGGAACGTAGCTGTTGTCGGCGGTGGTGCTGTCGATGCTCAACTCATAGTTGGCGTCGACTGACGCGCCGGCCGCCAAGGCTCCGACCGTTTTGGTCGCGCCCGCAACGGTGGCACCCCCATCGGGAAACTCGACCGTGACCGACACCTCCGCGGCAGCCACGGTAGCGGCGTTGGTCACCGTGACCACGATGGCGCCGCTGTTTCCGGGGTGGATGGGCGTTGGGGTGACGACGAACGCGGCGCTCAGGTCGGGCTCGAGCGCGGTGACCTCGACGTCGTCGAAGTACCAGTCGTCCCCGTCGGTGCCTTCGAATCGCCAGGCGAGGTAGACGACGTTGCCGACCCACGCGCTGAGGTCGTAGTTGGCGCTGGCGCCCCAGGTGCGATCGCTGGCCGCCGGGAGGGCTTCGGCCACGGCAACGTACGCGCCGTCGGCCGGATCGAAACTGCCGGTGCTGATGTAGAGCCCGTGCTTGGCCCGCCCGGGGGAGACGGCGTACTCCTGCCAGCGCACCTGGGCGTCGGCCACCGCGGTCAGATCGATGGGCGGGGAGATCAGCCAATCGTCGGGAGGGATCGAGACTTCGCTGCTGCCGCGGGCATGGTAGACCGAGTAGCTACCGCTGTGCGCTTGCGTTGCCGAGAGCTCCCAGGCGTAGCCCTTGAACGTGAGACTGGCGTTGACCCAGCCCGCCGTTTCGATCGCCGCGAACTCGGTGTCGTCGAACTCAAAGTCCTCGGTGTAGGGAAGCGCGCGCCCGATGACGGTGACCGGGAGGGAGAAGGGCTGGCTGCTGCCGGCGGCGGGGAGGTCACTGGTGGCCGGCGGGTCGCCCAGGTCGATGGCGTTGAAGTAGTACTCCAGCGCCGGGGCTTCCACGGCGTCGGCGGGTACCACCGCAGCGTAGCTGTCCCCGGTCGCTTCCATCGCTGCCGGCCGCCACGTGCCGTCGCCGACCGTGCGGTAGTAGAGCGCCACCTGGGCAACGCCCTCGGAATCGGTGCCCGTGACCACCAGCGGCACCGCGACGCCCTCGACGGAACTGGCGGGAGCGACGTGCTCCAGGGACGGCCCGGCGTACTTGGTTCCCGTGTCGGAATCCTCGTCCGTCGTGCAGGCCCCAAAGACGAGCAGCACGGCGCTCAGCAGCGCGCGCATCACTCCCGACCCTCCATCAGGTAGCAGGTGGCGTAGCATTGGTGGTCGATGATGTTGCCGGTGCCATCGGACAGCGCGAGGCAGTCGTAGCCGCCGGGGCAGTCGCGGTCCGAGTCACACTGGACGCCGCAGTAGCCCCACAGACAACGATTCCCGTTGCCGCCGCAGTCCGGGTCGTCCTCGCAGTCCTGGCAGAAGTACCCGCCGGCGTCGTAGCAGTCACCGGTCATCGAGCAGAACTCGCCGAACCCACAGTCGAGCTTGCTGTCTGTGCACTCAGCCTGGACGCACGTCGCGGTCGCGTCGTCGCAAAGATCGCCAAAGCGGCAGTCGGTGTGCTCCTTGCACCCGGCAGCGCAGAGATTGTCGTCTCCGCAGAACTGTTCGATGGCGCACTGGGATGACGTCGCACACGTCTGCGCGACGCACTGCCCCTCGATGCATTCTTCGCCGAAGGGGCAGGGGGTCTCAGCGTTGCATTCGTCCTTGGTGCTGACGAGGCAGCCCAGTACGAACAGGAGCATGTGCGCGATCATCCGCCGCTCCGGATCTGATATTCGGCCACGATGTACTGCTCGCTCTCCGGCACCTGATCCTGCTCGAAGCGGATGGAGTTGCGCTCTTCGACATAGGTGAAGTCGGTGTCGAGCGTAAGGTCGCGAATCTTGCTGTCGGTATCGTCGGTGGCGTAGAGGCCGACTTTGAGGCTCTCGATATCCGGATACCGGCTCAGCTCGAATTCGGAGAGCAGCCCAGAGAGAATCAAGCCGAGCTCGGCGACGATCGGCGCGAAGTCGTCGTCACAGATCGAGTCGACCAGGCCTCCGGTCTTCTCGATGGCATCGACGTAACGGTGGCCGTAGTCGGCCGCCCCATTGGACGAGCGGCAGCTCGGTTCGCCCTCGAACTCCGGAGGGTCGGCGCCGATCACGCCCGAGACATTCATGATGCTGTGGTCCCGAAAGGCGGCGTCACCTTTGAGCTCGGCGAAGTACGAGAGGTAAGCGTCGACCGGGTCGGGCGAGCTGTCCTCTTCGTCCGAGACGATCAAGATGGTGAGATTCGCGTCTGCGCGCACCAGGCCGGCGTTGTGGCCGGCAAGCATGTCGGGGGCCGTGGCCAGCTTCACGGACTCGAGCCCCTGCTCGAGTCCGGAGCCCGAGGTCCCTTGGGCGACCATCTCCGCGAAGATCTCGGCGGGCCCCTCGACCAGCGGTCCGAGCAGCAAGACGTCGTTGTTGAGGGTGAAGTCGTCCGCCAGCCCGATATCGGCAGGCACGCCCCCGTTGATGGTGTCTTCCGCCGAGCGCGCCAGCACGAGCGTGCCGCCTGGCGCGATGACCGAGCCGGCGGGGAACGCAAAACTGTTCCGGCCGTCGTCCCGCATGATCCAGTCGGAGAGGTCCCATTCGACGGTGTCGAGGTTGGTGAGCTCGATCCATTCCCCCACATTGTCGGCCACGGCGTCGGGGTCGGCCATGATCTCGGTCACGATGATCTCGCCGTACCGAGCGTCCACGCCGGTCCCCTCGGTTTCCAGCCCGCAGGAGGGGTTGGCCTGTCCCGGGGTTCCGGCGGCGCCCTCGCACCAGCGCTCGCGCTTGTCGTTGCTGACCGCGTTGAACCAGCTGGGGTCGAGTGACAGGGCCTGACCCGATTTGACGAGCCACTCGTGGTCGTACTTGACGCGCTCCCGCTCTTTGTCGTCGCCGTCCACGAGCACGATCTCGTCGTCGCCGCCGATCAGGCGGCCCCGCGCCGTGTCGGTCTCGACGTCGGTGGTGACCACGCCCATCTGCCAGTCGACGTCCGTGCCGTCGAAGTACTGGATGAAGCCGTCGAAGTTGGTGGCGAGCTTCTTCTGCTCTTCGATCATCGAGCAACTGTTGTCGACCACCAGAATCACGTCGACCGTGTGCTTGCGCTTCTGTTGGAACGCGTCCACCTTCTCGGCTTGGGTGAAGCTCGACTCGTTGCAGGCGGCGAATAGGAAAAAGGGAAGTATGCTGAGCTTATTCACCTGCTGCCTCCAGGCTCTTGTCGCCATCGCCCCGTTCGAGCCCGTCGAGCCCGCGGAACAACAGCGCGTCTGCCAGTGCCGTGGTTTGCGGGAACATGTGGAAGCTCGAGAAGACGATCTGCCCTCGAGAGACGGGAATGCGGATCGCGAGGGGGGCGCCGGCCAGCACCGTGGGCTCCGCGCTGCCCGGCGGGTCGTAGGTCACGTCGCCGCTCACCAGGACTTCCGTGTCCGAGCTGACTTTTTCCATGACCGCAAAGTCCGAGTAGTTGAACTCGATGTTGATGACGCTGGTGCCGAGCAGCTCGCGCAGGGCTTCGTCGTCGATGTCGGCAAGGACGGTGCCCGCGACGCCCAACTGGGCCGCGTCGACGACATCGTCATCGTCAAGGAACTCGACCGTCTTGGGCCAGCAGAACTCGATGAGGTCGTAGGCCCAGTCGGTCACGAAGAGCGAGCCGCCCCCATCGACGTATTCGCAGGCGTTCTGCATGGCCGTGGGGTCGAGCAGCAGGCTGTCGTCAGCCTCCAGCGAGTAGTTGTACCGGAAGGCGTTGAGGCCGCGCGTACCGCTGTTCAGGAACACGATGTTGAACTTCTCGATCTGGAACTTGGCCTCGCCGGGGACCGCCTCGGTGAACAAGGACTCCACGGTCCGTCCGGGGTCGTCGCGCTTGGGCGGTTCATCACCCACCCAGGTCGTGGACTGGGCGATGTAGCCGTTGAACGCCACGCTTCCGATCTCGTTGCGCGCCAGCGTCGCCCCGATGTCGTCGAAGTCGCCGTTGACGACCGCGATCGCGTCCAGTTCGATGGCCGTGACTCCGCTGTCGATGCACCCGGCGAGGGTGAAGAGCGCCAGGACCCTCATTCGAGGATGACCGTCCCGGAGACGGCCACGTAGGAGCTGCTCTTGGTGGTCACCGTGCTGAAGCTGAAGCCGACGGGCGGGCCCTCGATCGCCGCATAGGCGGTGAAGGTGGCGTTGCCCTCCTTGAGCTGACTCAGCTCGTCCGGGGTGTAGCTGTGGAGGCCATCGTCCCATGGAATCGACCCCGCGTACCCGCTCGCGCCTTCGGGCTCGACGAGCTGTCCCGAAATCTGGCTGACGAAGATGGCGTCCGGGTAGGTGAGCGCGCCGGGGATGCTGGGGTCGTCGGCCAGCGCCCAGGTGTAGAAGACCTCTTCGGCGCGGCTGATGGTGTAGTTCCCCCACCATTCCGGATCCACCATGAAGAAGTCGGCGGGAACCGTCGGCTGGAAGTCATCCACGATCTCCTCGGGAATGCCGTTGGGATCGCCTTCGGTGTGCAGAGCGTACATCTGGTCGAAGCAGTAGTCGGCCAAAGAGACGTCATCCTTGGTGTAGTAGATCATCCCCGACGCACCGTCCACGTGCTTGTCGAGGGTGATGATGTTGCAGTCGGACTCCAACCAGACGTGGTCTCCGGCGCTCACCGTCTCGTTGGCGGGGCAATCCGCCGATCCCCCCGTCTCGTAGGTCCGCCACACGCCATTGCTGTCGTAGGGCATCGGGCCGCCGGCACAGGCAGGGTCCTGGGAGCAGTCACTGTCGTAGCAGTCGGTGAACTCGTCGTTGTCGTTGTCCATCTGGTCGCTGCAGTTGCCCTCCGGGTCGGGCGGGCACGGCGGATCGAGCGGCAGGTAGAAGAGCACCTGAACGCGGACGCCCTCGCCAATGGCGCCACTGGCATTGTCGATGCCCCGAGAGACGTAGAACGACCTCGAGATGCCCACGTTGCCGAGGTCGATCTCGCCGTCGAGCACGTTGGTACCGTCTTCGATGAACACGCCTTCGGTACCGGTGGTGACGAGCACGTCACGGGTGCCCAGCTCGGCGGCGTTGCTGACCGTCAGCTGCCCGTAGAGGTTCTCTTCGTCGATGACGGTGATGCTGTCGATGATGATGTCTTCCTTCTCGTCGCCGTACTGGAAGAAGCGGATCTTGGACCGGGGACCGAAGTGGGTGTCCTTGCCGTAGATCGAGAAGGTGACCGTCTGGCCCTGGGTGACCTCCGAGGGGTCGAACAGCGCTGAAAGGCCGACGCGGTCGACCTGGAAGGCATCGAACTGCGTCGTGAGGTCGTTGCCGTTTTCGACGTAGACGTCCCGCAGGCCAGGGATAGCCTCGGGGGCGACGCTGATGTCGGCGAGCATGTAGGTTTCGCTCAGGACGTCGACCGAGTTGACCTCGATCCCGTCGCCGAATCCGGCCCACGTCTGCCCCGATAGCCACTCGGTGTTCTGTCCGATCAGCTCCACTTGCATGTGTTCGCCGATCTTGGCGCGCGACGGTGCCAGCGTGAAGCTGTCATCCACGATGCTGAACGCGTCGGTGAGCGTGTGGTCACCGGTGCGGGTGCTGAGGTGGGCGTCGCGCGTGCCCAGCTCGGCGGCAGGATCGATGAGGATGTTGGCGGTGACCGTCCAACCGTCGAGCACCGTGATGCTGTTCACCGTCACGCCGCCGCCAAGGTCGAGCGTGTTCCCAGTGAAGTCAAAAATGGAATTCGTCGAGGTGATCCTGGCGTTCACTTCGGTGCCCCGTCCAGCCTCAGGCGGCCAGAAGGTCAGGACCTGGTCCTGGGTGCCCAAGGTGTCGGGGTCCGCCGTGGGCGTGTCGCAGCCAACGAAGAGCAACGGGAGAAGAGCAAGGACGACGCGCATGAACGCTCCAGACGGGTGAGCCGTGCGATTATACCTGGGACCGCGCTCGCCTGCGACCGGCGCGACGGGAACTTGTCCTGCGCGCTCTTGTCGCTAGCCGAGAACCGAGCGGACCGAAGCGTCCGCCCATTCGAGAACCGAACCGGGCATCAGGCCGAAGGCGAGCAACAACGCCGTGGTGATCGCCAGCGCCACCCGCGCGCGGCCATCCGAGGCCAGCTCTGGTTCGCCGTCGCGCATGTACATGTAGATCATCGGGCGGAGGTAGTAGTACACCCCTGCGGCCGCACCGACGGCGCCGACGACGGCGAGGCCGAGCTGACCCGCGCCCACGGCCGCCGAGAACAGGTAGAACTTCCCGACGAAACCCATCGTCGGCGGGAGCCCGGCCAGGGAAATGAGGCAGATCGACAGGCCCAGCGCCACCATCGGGTGCTTCTTCCCCAACCCGGAGAGGCGGTCGATATGCGTCGCATCGGCACCATGCTCGTCCGTCATCTGCGACAACACCGCGAACGCACCGGCATTCATCAAGGTATAGGCCAACATGTAGAAGGCGAGGCTGCCCAGCGCGGGATGGGTGTCCCCCGCAGTCGTGACGGAGGACAGCGCCATCAGGAGGTAGCCGGCGTGCGCGATGCTGCTGTAGGCGAACATGCGCTTGAGATCGTCCTGGACCAATGCCCCGACATTTCCCACCAGCATCGTGAGCGCGGCCATCCACCACAGACCACCCGCCCAATGGCTGGCGTCCTCGCTGAAGGTCCCGATGACCACGCGCCCGAAAGCGGCAAAGCTAGCGGCCTTGACGCCAGTGGCCATCAGCGCCGTCACCGCGGTGGGGGCGCCCTGGTAGACGTCCGGCGCCCACATGTGGAAGGGCACGCTCGCCACCTTGAAGCCGAACCCGACCAGCAGGAGCGCGCCGCCCAGGAGAAGCAGGCGCGGCACGTCGCCGTGGCTGGCGGCCAGGAAGTGCGCGATCCCCGTGAGCGAGGTCGTCCCGGTGGCGCCGTAGACCATCGCGACGCCGTAGAGCAGGATGCCCGACGAGAACGCGCCGAGGATGAAGTACTTGAACGCCGATTCGACGGCCCGCTCGTCGGCCCGCTTGATCGCGCACAGCGTGTAGACCGCGATGCTCATCACCTCCAGGGCGATGAAGGTCATCATCAGGTCGCTGCTGTAGACCATGCCCAGCATGCCGCAGAGCGCGAAGAGGACCAGCGAGTAGAACTCGCCGACCCGAACGCCGATGCGGTCCATGTACCCATCGCTGATGAGGAGCGCGAAGAGGCCGCCGAGCAGGACCGCGCAGGCGAAAAAATGGCCGTACGCGTCGACGCGCAACATCCCCGCGAACGCGTCGCTGGCGGGCTCGCCGGCGGATCGCGCGACCAGACCGAGGCTCAGCGCCACGGTTCCACAGGCGAGCCCCCAGAACAGCGTCCGCGGCATGGGCCGCATGACGGCCGAGAGCACCATCAGCACCACGCCCATCGCCGCCAGCAAGAGCAACGGCGCCGAGAGCAGCATCCAGTCGGTGACCGGCGACATCAGAGTGTCTCCTTGGAAAGCCAGCTCGGGAGGCAGGCGTCACCGCACGAGTACGGCGACTCGTCGAAGTGCTCCTCCATCCGGGCGACAAAGCGTTCCACCGAAGGGTTGATCCGGTCCAGGAAGGGCTGGGGGTAGATTCCCAGGGCGAACGCGAGGATGACGAGCGGCATCAGGTAGGTCAGCTCTCGCGTGCTGAGGTCCGGCAGGTTCCGATTGGCCTCGTTCTGCAAGGGACCGAACATCATGCGCTGGAAGACCCACAGCATGTACGCGGCGCCAAAGATCACCCCCGTGGCGGCGGCGACGGTCCACAACGGCGAGTACTGGAAGCTGCCGATGAGGATCATGAACTCCCCGACGAACCCGTTGAGGCCCGGCAGGCCGATCGAACTGAAGGTCATGATCATGAAGATCAGGGCGAAGTTCGGCATCACCTTGGTGAGCCCGCCGTAGTCGGAGATGGCGCGGGTATGTCGTCGTTCGTAGAGCACGCCGACCAGGAAGAACAACGCGCCCGTCGACACGCCGTGGTTCAGCATCTGAAAGATGCCACCGCTGACGCCGGGCACGTTGAGCGCGAACAGTCCGAGCATCACATAGCCGAGGTGGCTGACGGAGCTGTAGGCCACGAGCTTCTTGACGTCGTCCTGCACCAGCGCGACCAGCGCGCCGTAGATGATGCCGATCACCGCAAGGCCGATCATGACGGGGCCGTAGGCGGTGACGGCGTCGGGAAACAGCGGCATCGCGAATCGGTAGAATCCGTAGGTGCCCATCTTCAGCATCACGCCCGCCAGCACGACCGAGCCACCCGTCGGCGCTTCGACGTGCGCGTCGGGAAGCCAGGTGTGCACGGGGAACATCGGCACCTTAATGGCGAAGGCGATTGCCAGAAAGGCGAACATCCACTTCTGGGTGTCGGGCGTCAGCGTGAGCGCAAGCAGGTCTCCGAGGTCCGTCGACCACGCCCCGGTCTGCTCATAGTGGGCCCAGTACAGGCCGATGAGCGCGACGAGCATCAAGAGCGAGCCAGCCACGGTGTACACGAACAACTTGACGGCGGCGTAGATACGGCGTTCGCCGCCCCAGATGCCGATGAGGAAGTACATCGGCAGGAGCACGAGCTCCCAGAAGATGTAGAACAGGAAGGTGTCGAGCGACACGAAGGTGCCGATCATCGCGCCTTCGAGCGCCAACATCAGCGCCGCGTAGCCCCGATACTTCTCGTGCACGCCCGAAAAGCCCGCCAGAAGGATGAGCGGGGTCAGCGCCGTGGTGAGCAGCACCAGAAGCAGGCTGACGCCGTCCAGGCCGAGGTGGTAGCTGACGCCCCACGCTTCGATCCACGGGTGCTTTTCGATGAACTGGTAGTCGGCTCCCGCGGGGTCGTAGCCGAACCAGAGCGGGACCGAGGCCGCAAAAACGAGCAGGGACGCGGCGAGGGCGCCGTAGCGTGCGGCGTCCTTGGGCATGACCGCGACGAGCACCGCGAGGGCGATGGGGAGGAAGGTGACCAGCGAAAGCATCGGCATCCGATCACCCGACCGCGTAGGCAGTGGCGAGGAGCGCCGCGCCAGCCGCGATGAAGATTGCGTAGACCTGCACTTTCCCGCCGCCGAGTCGGCCGTGCGCCGTCCCTGCCTTCTGCGCGAGCGTCGCGGCCCCGTTGACGACCCCGTCGATCACCTGAGCATCGACGATCGCCCAGAGCACCTGTCGCGACCCAGTATAGATAGGCGTCAGGATCGCGGCCTGGTAGAGCTCGTCGACGTACCACTTGTTCAAGCTGCCGGTGTGCAGCGCACGGAAGCGCTCGGCGAGGGCCGCTGGTCGCGCGGGGTCCTTGATGTAGAGCGTGTAGGCAAAGGCCACGCTCCCGGCGATTCCCAACAGCGTGAGCCCCATCAGCGGGAACTCCAAAGGGTTGCCCTCTGGGAAGGCGACGTGGGCGTGCTCGAAAACCGGATCGAGGAAGTGGTGCAGCGAGCCGTGCATCGGGAGCCAATGCGGCAGGTTCAGCGCGCCACCAACCACGGACAACGCCGCGAGCACCACGAGAGGGAGCACCAAAAGCATCGGCGATTCGTGGGGCTTGTGGCCGTGCGCATGGGCGTCGTGGCCATGCGCGTCGTGGCCATGCTCATGGCCGTGCCCGCCGCGATACTCGCCCCAGAAGGTCATGAACATCAGGCGGCTCATGTAGAACGCGGTCAACAGGGCGGTACCCGTCGCGAGCGCCCACAGCACCTTGGGCATGATGGTTCCGAGCGGCAACCCGTCGAAGAGCGGCGTGGTGAACGTCAGCCACAGGATCTCGTCCTTCGAGAAGAAGCCGGAGAACCCAGGGACGCCGATGATCGCCAGATACCCCATGAGGAACGTGGCGAAGGTGAGCTTCATGTATTTGCGAAGCCCGCCCATCTTCCGCATGTCCTGCTCGTGGTGCAGCGCGTGGATGATCGAGCCCGAACCAAGGAACATCAAGGCCTTGAAGAACGCGTGCGTGACGACGTGGAAGAAGCCGGCCACGAACCCGCCGACGCCCACGGCGAGGAACATGAATCCAAGCTGGGACACGGTCGAGTAGGCCAGAACCTTTTTGATGTCATTCTGAGTGACCGCGATGGTTGCGGCCAGGAAGGCGGTGAGTGCGCCCGTCGTGGCAATCGTCGCCATCGCCACCGGGGACATGACAAAGAGGAAGTTGAGCCGGCAGATCATGTAGATGCCGGAGGTGACCATCGTCGCCGCGTGGATGAGCGCCGACACCGGGGTCGGGCCGGCCATGGCGTCGGGCAACCAGACGTACAGCGGAATCTGGGCGCTTTTGCCAGTCGCTCCGCCGAAGAACAGGAGACACACCGCGGTGACCACGATCCCGCCGATGCCGCCGACGAGCTCGGGGTGGGCGGCGATGACCTCTTCGAGTTCGCGGAAGTTCAGCGTCGCGTGCTCGCCCAGGCTCCAGTAGAGCAGGAACAACCCAGATACGAAGCTGAAATCACCGATGCGGTTGGTGATGAAGGCCTTTTTGCCCGCACTGGCGAAGTCGTCGTTCTCGTACCAGAAGCCGATGAGCAGGTAGCTGCAGAGGCCGACCCCCTCCCAGCCGACAAACATCAGCAGGAAGTTGTCGCCCATGACCAAAAGAAGCATCGCGAAGATGAACAGGTTCAAGTAGGCGAAGAAGCGCCAGACCGAGTCCTTGTCGGCCTCATCGTCCATGTACCCGATGGAGTACACGTGGATCAGGAAGCCGATCCCCGTGATGACGCACATCATCGCCGCGGTGAGCTGATCGACCCGGAAAGCGATGTCCGCGGAGAAGGTCCCGGCCTGCATCCACGTCCACAAATGCGCTTCCAGCGGCGCGGCGTCGTGGCCCATGAGCCCGGCCAAGGCCATGAAGCTCAGCACGGCCGAGAGCCCCACCATCAGTGAGGCGATGCTGCCAGCCACCACGCGCGAGGCGCGCTTTTGGAGGACCAGACCGTTGACCACCGCGCCCAAGAGCGGCAACGCCGGCACCAGGGTGACAAGTTGTGAGGACATCATCCGCTCATCCGATCGAGGTCATCGAGGACCACCGTCACGCGGTTGCGGAAGAGGAGAATCACCAGCGCGAGGCCAACGGCGGCCTCGGCGGCGGCGACAGCCATGACGAAGACGGCAAACACGTGGCCATCGACGGTGCCGTTCTCCCTGGAGAAGCCGACGAAGGCCAGATTGACGGCGTTGAGCATCAACTCGACGCTCATGAACACGATCAGCGCGTTCTTGCGGGTGAGCACCCCGACGACGCCGAGCGCGAAGAGCACGGCGCTGACTGCGAGGACGGGGCTCAGGCCAACGGCTTCCATCAGACCTCCCGCTTGGCGAGCACGACGGCTCCGATCATGCCGACCGTAAGCAAGAGCGAGACGGCCTCGAAGGGGAGGAGGTACCGGTCGCTGAAGAGCTGCTCACCGATGTTGTGGATGGTGCCGTAGCCTTCCGGCAACTCTGGGGCGGGACGATGAACCAGCCCGTCGAGCCCTGCGATGAGACCCACGCCCAACAAGGCGGCCACGCCGATACCGAGCAGCCCACGGCGACTGATCAGCCCGAACGGTGTGGGCCCCGGCTCGCGGATGTTCAACAGCATGATGACGAAGATGAAGAGCACCATGATGGCGCCGGCGTAGACGAGGACCTGGACCACCGCCACGAAGTGGGCGTCAAGCAGCGCGTAGTCCGCCGCCAGCGCAAAGAAGCACACCACCAACGAAAGCGCACTCGCGATTGGGCTGCGCTGCATCACGACGCTGAGGCCCGCGAGCACCGCGAGGAAGCTGAACAGGTAGAAGAGCACCGATTCGCTCATGGGCGCACCGGGGCTTCAGCGGTGTAGCCGGCCGGGGCGAGGTTCTTGTCCACGTGGTACGCGGCGCCGGCCTCGGGCTTGAGGCCGTCCATGAGGTTGACCATGTAGGCCTTGCTGTGCACCATGTCCTGCCGGTTGTAGGCGTTGATCTCGTAGATCTTGGTGTCCATGCGGATCGCGTCTTTCGGGCACGCTTCGACGCAGAAGCCGCAGTAGATGCAGCGCAGCATGTCGATGTCGAAGCTGACCGGGAACTTCTCGGCGGGATCGTCTGGATTCTCGCCGGCCACGATCGTGATGCAGTTGGCCGGGCACACCGTGGGGCAGCACATACACGCGACGCACTTGATGCCGCCGTCGGGGCGAAGCAGCAGCCGGTGCGCCCCACGATATCGGGCGGTCATCGGCTTGCGCTCATCCGGGTACTCGATGGTGCGGAAGTCCTGATTGAGCAGGTTCTTGATGACGTGCGACATCGTCAGAGCCATGCCCTTGAGCACCTCGACGATGTAGGACGACTCCGAGAGAGTCAGCGTTTTGTTGGGCTTGGGAAGTGCCATGGACGTCCTTCCTAGGCGAACAGTTCGTGACGGAGGATGATCCAGCCGGCGGCGAGGAACACGTTGCAGAGCGCGACGGGGAGCATGTACTTCCATCCCAGATTCATGAGCTGGTCGTACCGCATGCGCGGTACTGTCCAGCGGACCCAGATCATGATCCAACAGCCGATGAGCACCTTGGCGCCCAACGACGAAACGTGCAGCACGGCGGCAACCAGGTCGCCGCCGAGCTCGGGGATCGCCGCCCAGGTCGACAACGCGGCGAGCCCGCCCATCAGGCCGAGCACGCCGAGCCCTCCGTGTGCGGCAGCGGCGCCCAACCAGAGGCCGGTCCAGAACTTCGGCTCATTGCGCCTTGGGTCTTCGGCGGCGAGCACCTGGTAGAACGGGCGCGTGTGCCTTTTGAAGGCAATGACTGCAAAGGTGGCAAACGCGGGCACCGCGCCGAATCCGAGCACCGCCAGGATGAGGTCGGCGTTGGCACGGATGGTCGCTCCGTCGAGCAGTGGCACCGCGTAGCCACCGAAGAACAGTGTGGCGGTGACCGCCGACGCCACGATCATATTGGCGTACTCGGCCATGAAGAACAGCGCGAATCGGAAGCTCGAGTACTCGGTGTGGTAGCCCCCGACCAGCTCTGCTTCACCTTCTGGCAGGTCGAAGGGGGTCCGGTTGGTCTCGGCGAAGGCGCTTACCCAGAAAAGCAGGAACGCCAGAAACCCGAAGGGGGACAGCGCCGTCCAGTTCATGGCGGGAATCGACACGAAGCCCAAGTCGAGCGGCTCTTGTTGCATCTCCACGATGTTGGAGAGCGACACCGAGCCGGCCATCAGGAAGACCACCACCGCCGCGAGCCCCATGGACAGCTCGTAGCTGACCATCTGGGCGCTCGACCGTAGCCCGCCAAGCAGCGAGAACTTGTTGTTCGAGGACCAGCCCGCCAACATGATTCCGTAGACGCCCAACGAGGTGAGCGCGAGCACGAAGAGCAAGCCGCCATCGAGGTCGGACACCTTGAGCTGCACGCCGAGAAGCTGATCGCCGAAGGGCACCACCGCGAAGGTGCACAACGAGATCGTCATCGCGATCACCGGCGCGACGAACCAGTAGAATTTCTCGACGTGATCGGGGGTGACGTCCTCTTTGAAGGCCAGCTTCACCACGTCGGTCAGCGTGTGGATCAGACCGGCGGCGCGGAGGGAGACGATCGGCTTGTAGACCAGCGGTTGCCCGGCCATGACCGCCGACAACAGGCGG
>CANLGL010000076.1 GCA_947490345.1 Deltaproteobacteria bacterium | reverse complement strand
GGAGCGGGTGCGAGGGGGGGACCAGGCTCTCCATCGAGACGAGGGCGAGCATCGAGGGCTGTTTCGGAGTCGTTCCGCGCATAGACGCCGATCACCCGCCCGCCGACGCTTGTCCACCGCCAGCAGCGGGTTTTTCAGCGGCCTGCTAGTGGCCGAATCGAGCGCTGACCCTGGAAACCCCGCCGGACCCGTCGCGAGGGCATGCCCGAACCAGGCCATCCCCGTCGCAACGCAAAGCACGAACTCCGGCGTAAGGTTTCGGCGCACCGCTACTCGCGCTCGCGGTCACGGAGCGCGAGCCGCAAGCTCCGGTGCAGTCGGTTGATCGCCGTGGCAAGGGTGCGCAGGTCCGCTGAGCCCCGGCCGGTCAGCTCAGGCGTCGCGACGTCCCCTCGGCTGAGCCGATCGGCCCCTTCGGCCAGCTGACGGGTGGGTCGCACGACAAGCCGCTCGACAGCCCCGACGACCACCAGAAAGGCCAGCAGGAGCACCGAACCCATCGCAATCAAGAACCACGACACGTTCGCAATGGCGCGGTTGACCCGTTCGGTCTTGGGGACGGTGACGATCTTCGCAGCCACGGTCTCTCCTTGCTTCCAGCCGAAGCCGCGTGCGGAGCCATAGGCGGCGATGAGGGAAGCGGGCGCCGCCTCGGGCTTCCCGTGGCAGGTCAAACACGCAGCCTCCCCCACCTGGATCGGCTGAGCGATGTACAGCACTTCCCGGCCCTGTTCCACCCGAACGCCGGTCAATTCCACCAGGTTCTCATCGGCCCGGAACTGTTGGATCACGTCAGTTTCCCACGTTCCTGCAAGATCGTCGATGTTGGTGGGATTGAGCGCGCGTTCGCGATACCCATACTCTGTAAACTCAGTATTGAAGCGGTGAATCACGTCTTGCGCCGCGTGCGACGGCACACTCTCGGCGTAGAACTCGTCATGCGGCAGTAGGTTGAGCAGGGGCGTGACCCGCTCGGAGGTGTGCCCCCGGACTGCGGTCGCGACCGCGAGCAACATTCGCGCCTCGCGCATCGCCTCTTGTTCGGCCTGTCGCTGGGCGTCGCGGTAAAATATCGCCGCGACCACGAGAAAAACCGGTGATCAGGGTCAGCCCGAGCGTGAGCGTCAGCGAGCTTTGAATGCGCATCGAATGGAGATTAGCACGCCCGTCCCTCCGCGGGCCGCTCCTTGTACAGCGCTGCAGCCTCACGCAGCTCCTGGCGTACGATCAGGTAGACGCCTGGATCATAGGTGAGCGCCGTGTGTCCGATACCCTGGACCGGTCGATTCTTCAGTGAGGTCTCCCCTGGCTTGGGAACCAACACACTGCTCCACCACGGACACACCACGTCGGCGCGGCTGTGGACACTGACCAGGGGCACGTCGACCGGGAAGACATCGGCCTTGAGCCTCTTGACATAGGCGCTGTTGGGGAGGAGATCCCAGGGCGAGCGGGAAACGGCGCCGAGGCCCATCAGGGTGACCGCGATGGCCGCGGTGGGGGTGCCATGGTGAGGCGTGCCGAGTGTCACAATCGATTTGACCCGCGACGCACCGCCGAGCTGCTGCACATATTGCCGCGCGATGAGCCCGCCCTTGCTGTGACCGACGATGTGGAAGGCCCGCAGACCGGTGCGTTGACAGATTCGTTCGAGCTTTTCCGCCACGTGCTCGGCGAGGTCCTGGGGACGACGGGTGTTGAGCCCGAGCATGCCACCGAGATCGAAGGAGAAGACGCCGAAGCCGTCGTAGCGGAGGCGGTCCTCCATCACCTCCCAGACGTTGCGCTTCTGGAAAAACCCGTGGAGGAGCAGCACCGATTCGTCGTAGTTGGCGAAGTCGTCGCGACGAACGATCTTGTTGGAGCCCGCGTACACCCGGCGGAGGCTGCCCAGCTGATCGCGCAGGGCTCGCCAGGCACGCAGCGGCGAGGTCGGCTTGTTCACCACAGCGCCGGCCTAACCGGCCGCGGACGGTGGCGACGTCAGCGGCCCCGCGTGGTACGGTACCGTCACGATGGAGCCCTCGATGCGCACGCTGCCGATACTCTGCCTTCTCGCCTTCGCCTGTGTTCCCGAAGAAAAAGACGAGGACAGCGCTGGCACCCTGAACCCGGGCGACGAGGAGAGCGATTGTTTCGGCACCCCCCCGGAGATCGACGACTTCAGCGCCGCAGAGGGCGAGCCCATCCAAGACAGCGACGGCGGGGGGTTGCAGCCCTCGGTACTTTTGCTCGTCGATTACAGCGACGAAGACGGCGACGCCCACATCCTGCGCGTGAACGTGTGGTGGGACGCGGTGATCGACGGGACGGTGGATGTGACCGCGTCGCCCAACGCGACGACCGACCCCACCGCACTGGAAGACGCCTCGGGTGACCCGGTATTGGAGTGCGCCGGCAAGGGCGGCACCTTCGGCCTGTCGGTGGGCGTGACCGGCGACGACCTCGAATACGAGACCGAGTACGACTTCGGCGTGGTGCTCTACGACGCCAGCGACACCCCGTCGGAGCCCGCGTTCGCGACGGGTGTGACGCCCGCGATCCTGTGAAGAGGGCGGTGCTGGCGGTCCTCGGTTAGCTCCGCCTCATGAAAAAGGACGCCTACCGCGACGCCGGGGTGGACATCGACGCCGGCGACGAGGTCGTCGATCGCATCACCCCCCACGTCAAGAGCACCCATCGCGACGGCGTGGTGGGGACCATCGGCGGCTTCGGCGGCTTCTTCCAGGTGCCCACGCACTACAAGGAGCCGCTCCTGGTGGCGGGCACCGACGGCGTCGGCACCAAGCTGCTGTTGGCGCAGCAGCTCGGCCGCCCGGAGACGATCGGCATCGATCTGGTGGCGATGTGTGTCAACGACGTGGCGGTCTGCGGGGCTGAGCCGCTGTTCTTCCTGGACTACTTCGCCACCGGGAAGCTCGACCCGGCCGAGGCGGAAGCGGTCATCGCCGGCATCTGCGAGGGGTGTCGGCAGGCGGGCTGCGCGCTCATCGGCGGAGAGACGGCGGAGATGCCGGGGATGTATGCGCCCCGGCACTACGACCTGGCCGGCTTCTGCGTGGGGGTGGTCGAGAAGAGCCAGGTGATGGACGGCAAGTCCATCCAGGCCGGCGACGCGCTCGTGGGGCTGCCGTCGAGCGGCGTGCACTCCAACGGCTACTCCTTGGTGCGGAAGCTTCTGGGCGAGCTCCCGATGGACCGCGACGACTGGGAGCTCGGTGCGCCGTTGGGCGAGGTGCTCATGCGCCCCACCCGCATCTACGTCAAGGAGCTGCTGGCGCTGCGCTCGCGCTTTCCACTCGGCGGCGCCGTGCACATCACCGGGGGCGGGTTCACCGGGAACGTGCCGCGCGTGCTGCCGAAGGGGCTCGGCGCGGTCATGGACAAGGGGTCGTGGCCAGAACTGCCGATCTTCCGCTTGTTGCGCGAAATGGGCGGGCTCTCCAACGACGAGATGTTTCAGACCTTCAACTGTGGGCTGGGCATGATCCTGGTGATTCCCGTGGAGCAAGCGGTCGCACTGGCGGCGGCGGCGGGCGGCTACGTCGTCGGTCGCGTTGTCGACGATACCGATGGCGCCTGCGTGGTCAGGTAGCGCCGAGGTGACGGCACGCATCGGGGTGCTGGTGTCCGGCAGCGGCTCCAATCTGCAGGCGCTGCTGGACGCCGCCGCCGATCCCTGGTTTCCGGCAGACATTGTCAAGGTGGTGAGCAATGTGCCCGGGGTTTTGGCCCTCGATCGTGCCGCGCGGAGTGGTGTCGCGACCGAGGTTGTCGACCATCGTGGCCGCGCCCGCGCGGAGTTCGAGGCCGACCTGCTCCGTGCGCTCGGCGACGTAGACATCGTGTGCCTCGCCGGCTTCATGCGGGTGCTGACCGGCGCGTTCTTGAGCGCGTTCCCGGGCCGGGTGCTCAACGTCCATCCGGGGCTCCTGCCGCTGTTTCCGGGGCTGCACGCGCCGCGCCAGGCGCTGGCTGCCGGCGTCACCCAGGCCGGCGCGACCCTGCATCTGGTGGACGCGGGCGTCGACACTGGACCCATCCTGGCCCAGGGCACGGTGCCAGTGCTCCAGGGCGACACCGAAGCCACGCTCGCCGCGAGGATTCTAACGGTGGAGCATCGCCTGTACCCCATGGCCCTGCGCTGGATCGCCGAGGGCCGCGTCGTCGTGGAAGGCGGACGGGCCACCATCGCGTTGAAGACCGGCGAGAGCCGGTGGATCGGGGGGTAGGCGACGGGGCGACGGGGCGACGGGGGGCGAGACGTGGGGCGAGCATGCGCCGATCCGACCCATCCCCCTCCGAACCAGCGATTGTCGGACGCATCCCCTCTCGAACCAGCATCGCCGCGGCGCGGCGCTCAGGACACCACGAACCAACGCCGATTTTCCTCGGCACGGGCACGCCGGCGGGGCCGCGACGCTGGTTCACGCCGGGATGCGTTCGCAGGACGCTGGTTCGCACTGGGATGCCTCACCGGCGGCCGCCGTACGGCTCCCATCCCGGCGTGCGCAGCAGATCGCCGAGCATGAGCGGGCCGAAGCGCACATCCCCGACCACGCGCACGGCGGCCGCGAGCGCAGGATCGCGAATCCGAGCATTTCGACTCGGGGTCCCCGCGGCCACCTGCCGGACCTGGGCGGCCGACATCTCCAAGGCGGCCGCGAGCCCGGACGCGCCGAGTCCACCCGGCTCGAGCAGCCGGTGGCCCACGGCCGTGCGAATCGTCAGCGATCGGACGGCGCCACGCATGCTGGGCCCGACGACCGTCCGGGTGACCGCACTCACCGCGTCACGAACCGCGAGCAAGTCGAAGCGTTGGAACTGTATCTCCGGCAAGGCGGTGCCGGCGGGATCGACGCTGGGGTCTCCGGACACGTAGGCGTGGAAACGGCCGGGGTTCGCGACCTTCAAGCTTCCTGGGTTGGCGGACAGGCCGACGAAGTCGCGGTGCGTCGACAACGGCCACGCCAGCGGGTCGGACACGATCCGCTTCCGACACGGGTTGAGGTGCACGTAGCGGATGTTTCGCTGCTCCTTGTCAACCTCCACGGGCTCCGGCTCCGGCGCGTCGTCCCACACGCGCATCCCCTCGGTGCGGCGCGCGGCATTGCGAAAACGGGCGTAGCCGCTCATCATGGCGCCGAGGCGGCGGAGGCCCTCGTCGTGCGGGAGCAGCAGGTGGAGGTGGTCGGGCATCACGCAGGCTCCGAGCAGCTCTCGGAACGCCGCGCGCACCATGACGAACAGTCGCAAGCCCTCCTCCCACGTTCGAAACAGGACGGTGCCCGGACGAGAACGAACGACGTAGTGGAACATGGCGCACGGCCGAGCAAGTTCCGCACCGACGGCGAAAGCTCGGTTTTCCATGTGCGCCGCGACGGCGGTCTGACGGCTGTCCGCCGACGTTCGTCAGCGGCGGGGCGTCAAGGGCGTGAGACGGCCCATCGGCGCCGCCCAGCGCGGGGGGAGACGTTGGGTTGTTGGGTTGGGTTCATGATCCGTGCCCTGACCCTTGGACGGTACGCTCGTTCGATGAAAGGGTCAGGGCCGGGGCGCCTCGGGGCTCGGGGCTCCGAATTCCATCCCGCGCCCCCCTACCACGCCTCCGTGCGCAGAGTCAGCGGCTGCAAGCCCCCCCGCTGCCTTCCAATGTGCATCGCGACGTGGGCGTGCGCGTCGGCGAGCACCCCCGACGCCACTTCGGCCGCGCGCGCGGGGGTGTTGTTTTCTTCCGACAGATGCGCCAGGACCAGGGTCTTGAGCCGCGGACTCAGGCCGTCGCGGAGCAGCGCCGCTGCCTGACGGTTGCTCAGATGCCCGTGGTTCCCCTTGATCCGCTGCTTTAGCCAGTAGGGGTAGGGGCCGTTCAGCAACATCTCCTCATCGTGGTTGAACTCCAAAACCGCCAGGTCGCAGCCGCGGAGCTTGTCCGCGACCAGCGCCGTGGGCCGGCCAAGGTCGGTGATGACCCCCACAGTGACATTCCCAATGTGCACCCTCCAGCCCACGGGCTCCCGGGTGTCGTGCGGGACGGGGAAACACTCAGCGCGAAGGTGGCGCACGGCGACCGTGTCGCCCGGCTCTACGATCTCGATGCCATCGGGCGTGCAGCGGGCTTCGAGCGCACCGGCGGTGCCGGCGGTCATCCAGAAGGGCACCGGTTTGCCCCGTCGGGCGAGGGCGCGACCCAGCACACCCGCCGCCGCCACGTGGTCGCTGTGTTCGTGGGTGACGAGCACCGCGTCGATCGGCGCGTCGGCGAGGCCAGCCGCCGCCATCCGCATGGTAATCTGTTTGGTGGCGAGCCCACAGTCGATGAGCACGCCCGCGTGCCCGTCCCCGACGTAGGTGCAGTTGCCCGCCGAGCCGGACGAGAGCACACATACGGTGACGTCGCGGCTGAAGAGCCCCACCGCGGCTACTGCGCGCCGGGCAGCCCGGGGAAGGTGAGCCCCGGCGGCAACGCGTCGAGGGAAAGCGGGAACTCGGGCACCGACGCGACCTCGGTCGCCGAGAGTAGCGCCAGTTGGACCCAGCCGAAATCCCCGCCCTGGCGCACCCGCGCCAGCTTGGCGTCGCGCACCAGAACCTCCACCTGCGCGCCACGATCGAGCTTCGCCGAGACATGCGTGGCGTCGGACCAACGCAAAAGTTCGACGTCGGCCAGCAGCCAGGCGTCTTCGGCGTGGGCGGAGGACAGGACCGAAAGGAGGAGCAACATGGGGTGTCCGGGGCGCCGATGCTATATCCGCCGTCCATGTCGGAGACCCTCGCCAGCCTCGGTCGTTTCGGACAATTCCTCGGCCGCGTCACATGGCGGCTCTTGACGCCTCCTTGGAACGGTAGCGACTTCTTCCGGCACACCTGGACCGTCTCGGTGCGCTGCCTCGGTCCGGTGGTCGCGGTCACCTTCCCTTTCGGCATGGTGATCGGGCTCCAGGGGCTGCTGATCTTCGACATGTTCGGCGCCCAACGGTTGTTGCCGAGCCTCATCTCGGTGGCGGTGCTGCGCGAGCTGTCGCCGGTGCTGGCCAGCGTGCTGGTAGCGGCGCAGGCGGGCAGCTCCTACGCCGCGGAGCTCGGCAGCATGCGGATCAAAGAAGAGCTCGACGCCACCGAGATCATGGCTGTGGACGGGCTGCGCTGGCACGTGGTGCCGCGGGTGGCGGCGCTGATCGTCGCGTGCCCGATCCTCAACACGGTCGGCAACCTCGCCGGGCTGGCCGGCGGCTACACGATGGCGGTGGGCGTCCAGGGAGAGCCGAGCGGCGTCTTCCTGGCCAACCTCTGGGTTTTCACCCAGCCTGCCGATCTGGCGGCGGGCGTGGTCAAGACCGCGGTCTTTGGAGCGATCATCGGGCTGGTCGCTTGCTACCACGGGTTCTACGCCACGGGCGGGGCGGCGGGTGTGGGTCGCGCGGTCAACGACACCGTGGTACGCGCCACGCTCGCGTTTTTCGCCGCCAACTACCTGCTTACTTCAGCGATGTTCGGATGAGTCACCTTCGCAGCGCCCTAGCCTGGCTCGGCGGCCTGGTCTGGTTCGTCTGGGACTGGGCGCGGGCCTCCATCTTTCGCCGCCCTCCGGCGGGCGCCACCCTCACCGAGGCGTATCGCATCGGGGTGCAATCGCTGCCCGTGTTGCTGACGATCAGCCTCTTCGTCGGGACCAACCTTGCCTTGCAGGGGTTCAAGGCATTCCAACCCCTGGGCGGTCAGCGCCTCGTGGGGATGTTCGTCGCGATGGCCGGCGTGCGCGAGCTGGCGCCGCTCATCGCGGCGGCGATGGTCGCGGCCAAGGCCGGGACCGAGATGGCCTCGCAGATCGCGGTGATGCGTACCCGCGAGCAGATCGACGCCCTTGAGGTCATGGCGGTCAACCCAGCGTGGTTCCTCGTCACCCCGCGGCTTTACGCCATCGTGCTAGTGATGCCGGCGCTGACGCTGATCTCCATCTTCGTGACACTCGTGTCCTCGTTGTCGGTCTCGGTCTTTCAACTCGGGCTCAATGCCTCCACTTTCCTTGAGTTCGCCACGGGCTCGATTCGGGTCTACGATTTGCTCGCCGCCGAAGTCAAAGCGATGGTCTTCGCGGTCATCATCTGCTTTGTCAGCTGCTACTGCGGGTTTGTCTCGACGCGGGGTCCCGAGGGCGTCGGGGCGGCGACCAACCGGGCGGTCGTGGTGAGCTGCATCGTCTGCGTCTCCTTCAACTACCTCGTCTCCCAGGTGCTCTATGGATGACGCGCCGATTCGCATCGTCGACGTCCACAAACGTTTCGGCGAGCTCGTGGTGCTCAATGGGGTCAGCTTCGACATCCCGAGAGGCCGCACGACCGCGATCATCGGCCCTTCGGGCACCGGGAAGAGCGTCATGCTCAAACACATCGTCGGCCTGATCAAACCGGACTCCGGCCAGGTGCGCGTATTTGACACCGACATGGGGCGCGCGCGGGAGGCCGACGTCTACAGGGTCCGCAAGCGCCTGGGCATGCTTTTCCAGGATGGCGCGCTCTTCGATTCGTTGTCGACGGGCGAGAACATCGAGTTTCCGTTGCGGCAGCACCACCCCGAGCTGAGCGTGCACGAGCGCCGCGACCGGGTCGACGAAGTCCTGGAAATGGTGGAGCTGCCGGGTCTCTACGATCGGCCTACTCCCGCGCTTTCGGGAGGCCAGCGCAAGCGCGTGGGCCTGGCCCGGGCGATTGTCACCAGGCCCGAACTGGTGCTCTTCGACGAACCCAACTCTGGCCTGGACCCGATCACCTCCGACGCGATCGATGCGCTGATCGGTCATCTGAAGGAGACGCTGGGCGTCACCTTCGTCGTCATCAGCCACGACATCGTCGGCACCATCAACGTCGCCGACCACATCGCGATGTTGTACCAGGGCAAGCTCATCGCCTGGGGCACCCGAGACGAGGTTACCCACAGCGAGCACCCCATCGTTCGCCGCTTCCTGGGGCGAAATCTCATCCTGCCACACGCCGGCGAGCCAGGACCGGCGCGGTTGCCGACCATCGGGTAGGGCGGCGGGCGCTCAGAGCGCCGCTGACAACCCCAATCGAACTCCGACTTCCAGGCCGAGGCCGGGCAAGGTGTCGAGGCCGACGTCAACCGAGAGGCTGGCCCAGGCGTGATCCGGGACGATGGCGTAGGCCGCGTCGGCCCCGCCGCCGACCAGGAGCCCGGTGCTGGTCACCCCGAGCCCGGCGTTGGCCAACTGCGGCAAGACGTCTTCTTGGTAAGAAACACTATCGAACGGCGAGAGGAAGGTGATGACGGCGGCCTCAGCGCGCACCGATGGGACGAAGCGGCCGATGGTCGGCGCCCAGCGCACGCTGGCGCCCAAGCGGCTCAACTGGAAGTCGCCAGCGATGGGGCTGGTGGGATCGAGCAGCGAGTCGTAGTGGGCAGCGTTGTGGAGCGACAGCGACAGCAAGCCGCCCAGGTGGACGGCGCCGAAGCCCACCCCGGCGTCGACGCGGTACAGCGTGCCGTCGGAGGCCGCGTCCCCCGCACCGAGGGGGATCAGCACGCCGGTGGACGCGCCCGCCTCAAACGCGGCACGGTTGGGCCCGGCCTGGGCCACCCCCCCGAAAAAGGCGAGCATCAGAACCAAAAGAACACCTCCGTGCCGGCGAGTAGGTTGTTCTTCATCTCCAGCGTCGAGCCCTTGATCGTCTCGATGTAGGTGATCGTGCGCAGCCGGAATCGGAATCCGATGTGTTCGCCGCGAATGTCCCCGACCAGGCCGCCCACCAGCGTTGGGTGCACCTCGTTCTGGCTGCGGTGCGCGGGGCCGTCCGGCGGCTCGTCGTCGGCCTGCAGCGCGACCAGATCGTCCTCGGTCATCACGAACCCGGCCCCGGCGGCGAAGCCGACCGCCGTCCCGCAACACGGCCGCGGCTGCTGTCCCCAGCGCCCCTGGGCATTCCCGTTGGGCTTGCCAACGTCGAGAGCGAATCGACCAGCAGGTCGACCGGGGCGGGCGCACCGGCCACGACGACGGGGGCCCAGTCCGCCAGCCAGGGCGCGGCCAGCCTCGGGGCGTGCTCGCGAAGGCGACGGGCCACCTCGGCCGCGGTAGGACGTTCGGCCGCTTCATAGGCGAGCATCCTGCCGATGAGGCCACGCAGCACCACGTCGGACACCCGCTGGAGGGCGGCGTCGCGCATGGCCGCGAGGCGATCCGGATGCGGGGGGAGCTGCCCGAGCTTCTTCGCGGTCAAGCTCTCTAAAAGCACGACACCCAGGGCAAACACGTCGGCGGCGTGGCTGTCGACGCCCTCGTACCGCTCTGGCGCGATGTACCCCGGCGAGCCGAAGGAGAGCGAGCGGGTCTGGGCCTCGCGCTCCGAAAAACACGCCCGTGCCACCCCGAAGTCGAGCACGCGCACTTCCCCGGTGGGGGTGATCCGGATGTTCGCCGGCTTGACGTCCCGGTGCACGGCCCGGAGCGGCCCGGTGTCCCCGGCGCCGTTCCATGCCGCTTCCAGCGCGCGCGCGACCTCCACCCCGATCTCCGCGACAACCCGCGGCGGCACCGGCCCGCGTTTCAGAAGCGTACCGAGGTCTTCGCCAGGGACCAGCTCCATCACTACCGCCCACCGCCCGTCGATCTGGATCAGGTCTTCCACTCGGACGATTGACCGGGCGTTGAGCAGGCCGAGCAGGCGGGCTTCGTCCCGCAAGCGAGATGCGATTTCCGGGTGGGACTGGGTGTCCGCATGAAGCAGCTTGATTGCCACCTCCTTACTGAAGCCCCCCTCTCCGAAGAGCCGCCCGCGGTGCACTGTGCCGAAGCCGCCGGCCCCGATTTGCTCCCCGAGCTCGTACCGCCGGGGGCTCATGGCGGCAGGGTATCGCATCGGGGATCGGTTAGCAGGCGACCGTGTCGCGTCGTCACGAAGTCGGGGTCGGTCTGCTGCTCGTCGGAGCGGTGGGGATCCTCGCGTTCATGGCCTTGCAGATCGGGGCGCTGCGCGGTTTTGGCGACACCCTTTCGGTCGAGGTGGCCTTCTCCGACGCGGCCGGGCTGACCGAGGGAGCCGTGGTGTCGGTGGCGGGTGTCCAGGTGGGGCGGGTCGAGGCGCTGCGGGTGCAGGATGGCGGCGCGCTGGCCACGCTGTCGGTAGACACCGGCGCGGGCCTCCGAAACGACGTTGGGGTCGGAGTCCGCGCGCGATCGGTGCTGGGCGAGAAGTACGTCGAGCTCACACCGATGTCTGCCGACGCGCCGCTGCTCGTCGACGGTGCCAGGCTGGCCTCCATCGGCCACACGGTGGAGATCGACCAGCTCGTCACCTCGCTCGGACCGCTCATCGATGCGCTCGACCCGGAAGCGCTCAAGGTGCTGACCGACGCCATCAAGGCCGACCCGGCGCGGGCCACCCGCCTCCTGGACGACGCCGAGCGCCTCTTGCACAACGCCGCCGTCGCCTCTGACGCGCTGCCCGGCATCGCAGAAAAGACCTCTGCCACCCTGGATAGTGTCACCGCCACCAGCGAGAGTGCTCGCCCCGTCATCGCCCACGCCGACACCACGTTGACGGCGGTGGATGGCGCCGTGGCGCACGCCGACACGCTGCTCACCAGCGTCGAGCCCAAGGACATCGAGGCGCTGATGGACGAGCTGACGGTGGCGGCCAAGGAAGGGCGGGTGGTGCTGGAAAAGGTCAATCGTCAGAGTGGCAAGGTCGAGCGGCTCATCGACAAGGCCGACCGATTCACGCGCGAGGACTGGCTGCGCATCACCCAGGAAGAGGGCATCCTGATCCGGTTGAGCCAACGCGACGCCAAGACTGTGCTCGGACTGTCCCCATGACCGGACGGCAGCGCCGGCTGGCCTTCGGGTTCGGGCTGTTGCTCGCGGCAGAGCTGGTGGCGCGCCTGTACCTTTTTGCCACCGAGGGCGAGGGGCGCATGCTCACCCCCGATCCCGATCGCCTGTGGCGGCTGGCGCCGCCCAATGTCAGTGGCGAACACTACACCGTCGATGACGATGGCTTCCGGGCGTCCAGCGTCGAGGCGCCGGTCGACGCCCCGCTGATCCTGACCCTCGGGGATTCGAGTATCTTTGGGCACGCGGTGGCCGACGGCGAGACGATCCACGACGGGATGCAGGCGTCGCTTGCCGCGCGCGGGGTCAGCGCGCGGGTGCGGAGCCTCGCCGTTCCCGGCTACTCCACGGTGCAGACGCTGCGCGTCATGGATGAGTTGGGTTGGGACCTCGCGCCGCGGGTCCTGGTGATTGGCAGCCTGTGGAGCGACAGTACGCTCGACATCGTGCGGGATGCCGACCTGTACGCGTCGTACGCCCATCCGGTCGCGCGCATCGAGCTCCTGCTCTCGAAGCTCTCGTTGTTCCGTGTCACTCGCCGCACCCTCAATGGGGTTCGCGGCATGCCCGCCGAGCGCACCATCAGTTGGCCACAGCCGGGCGATACGGGCGTACGCCGGGTTCCCCTCCAGGACTATGCGGCCAACCTTGAGTTCCTGGTGTCGCAGGCGCAGGAGCGCGGCATGGGCGTGGTCATCCTTGCGTTGGCCACCAACGGAATGATCGGGCGCGGGCGGGACAGCAGCGACCCGGCCTATCCCTATCAGGACGTGCAGTACCGGGTCGCAGAGGCCCACAATCTGCCCTACGTCGATATGGTCAGGGTGTTTCGCGGCTCGGGGAAGACGCTGAACCAACTCTACGGGGACGAACTGCACCCTTCGGGAACGGGCTCTACGCTCTTGGGGCAGGCCATCGCCGGCGCCCTGGTGGAGACGGGCTTCCCGGGGCGGGTGACGATCCCCACGCCCGCCGCGCCGGTGCTCGCGGGCAGCGACCGCTGGGACGGCGCCGCTCCGGCCGACCATCGCAGCGTCGCCGGCGATCTCGCCACCGGAAACCTATGAGGTCATCCATGCTCCTGTTCCTGGCGCTCTCGGCGTGTTTGACCGCCACCGACCCGCACGAGAGCGGCGACCCGGTCGACACCGGCCCCCAGGACGCCGACGGCGACGGCATCTACACCCCTGACGACTGCGACGACACCCGCGACGACGTCTACCCCGGCGCCCCCGATGACCAGAAGGGCGACGGGGTCGACATGGACTGCGTCGGCGGCGACGGCGACCCCATCGTCGGCTGCTCGCCCATCCTGGTGCCCGACCTGTACCCCACGATCGAAGATGCGCTCGCCGACGGGAAGAGCAATCTCTGTCTTGGCGCCGGCACCTTCACCCCCGGCCCCCTCCCCGATGGGGCCACGGCCGTCTCGGCCTTCCGGGGCCAAGGGCGCGACGTCACCATCCTCAACGACCCCTCGGCTCACTACGAGGTGCGCGTCCTGGCCGGGCTCACGGCGACCGGCCAGGTGACCGGCACCGGCTCGTACCAGTTCAACGATGTCACCCTGCGTGACGCGGTCGTCGCCGAGTTCGAGAACTTCTTTTGCGACCGCTGCGGGTTCGTCAACTCGCCGATCGATGCCCAAGTCAGCGAAGCCGTCGCCGGCATCGCCTTGTCGGACGGTTGGATCGCCGATGCGACGGCGGGCATCCGCCTGACGCTGACCGGCTGCCGCAACAGTTGCAGTGGCTACTACACCGACCTGCGCATGTACAACATGACCTTTGTGAACAACGACATCGCCATCGAGCTGGATCTCAGCGGCGACTATGACATCTACTCGGTGATCGACAATTCGGTCTTCGTCGACAACGGGGCGGTCATGACCGTGACCGAGGGGAGCGGCACGGTGCCGCGGCTGAACATCTCGTCGCAGGGCAACGTCGAGTGGGGGAGCACCGAGGCCTTCCCCGACGGCGAGGACTTCTCGACCAAGACTCAGGACCCCGAGCTCGACATGGCCTTTTCGCCGCCCCGACCGCTTGAGGGCTCGCCGCTCATCGACAGTGCCAAGGGCGATTTTGTCACGTTCACCGACTACTGGGGCGTGGACCGGGTCGAAGCCGACAAGGGCGCCGTGGAGTACCTGGCGCCGATTCCCTGACGCGGTGCTGCTGCCTCGCCACCTCGTGCTGCTCCTCGCCGGCGTTTCCGGACCCGCGCTCGCCGAGCCCGCGCGGGGGTACGTCGATCTCCACGTCCACCTCGCGGCCCACTTGACCGTCCCCGTGTACGGCGCGGGTCCGGAGGCCAAGCCGCCGGCCGGGCTGACCAACCGCCACGGCCTGAGCGCGCACCTGTTTGCCTCCCAGCTCGAAGCTCCAGGCCCCAGCCTGCTCGTGAGCCTTGCCTATGCCAATCCATTCGCGACGGTCTTCGAGACCAAGGTGTCGATGTGGGCGCGATTGGAACGCCAGCTCGCGTACGTCGAGGCGTTCGTTTCGCGGCATTCCGCGCGCTTCGGATTCGCGCGCACTCCGGAGGAAGCTCGCGCAATCATCACCAGCGGGCGAACCGCGGTGGTGCACGGACTCGAGGGTGCGACGTTGGTCCTCGACAGTCCAGAAGACGCGGCGCGCTGGGCCGCGCGGGGGGTCGCGGTGATTACGCCCGTGCACCTCGCCGACAACGAGCTGGGCGGCGCCTGGTGCCAAGGGGGAGATCTCGCGATCCTCAACCTCCCAGGATGTCAGCGGGAGCGTCGGGACCCCATGCAGCACGGCCTGACCGCCGCCGGCAAGGCTCGGCTCCACGACCTCGTCGACGTCGGCATCATCATCGACATGGCGCATTTGTCGGATGCGTCGTTTTCTGAGGCAGCGGCGATCTTGCGCGAGCGCAGCGCCGCCCCGGTCTACACCCACGTGACCGCCGACGCCGTCCGGCCCGATCCCACGGCGCTGACGGACGCGCAGCTGCGGGAGATCGCGGCGCTCGGTGGCCTTGCAGGGGTGACGGCCAACCAGATGCACCTGCCTCCTCTCTCGGCGGCCGCGCTGCCGGCCGACCATTGCCGCGGTTCCGTCGACGACTTCGCCCTGCACTGGGCCCACATCGTCTCGGTCACGGGGGGCGCTCCGCTGGGATGGGGCTCCGACTTCCAGGGCGGGGTCGACCACATCGGGCCGAAGTATGGACCGCGCGGATGCGCGGCGGCTCCCGCGGGGCGCGCGGCGAATGCGTTCGATCTGAGCGGGCTGGCGCACGCCGGGATGGTCCAGCCGATGTTCGATGCGCTGGCGGCGGCGGGCGCCGACCTTGCCCCGCTCTTGTCGTCTACAGAGCAGTTCCTGACGGTCTGGGAGCGGGATCGGCGGTTGCGGAGGTAGACACCGCTCCCACCCCCACCAACAGCAAGAACTTCACCCGCCGCGCGTCCCCCGCCCCGACGCCGTAGACCGCCTCCGGTCGCGCCCAGAAGAGCTCGCCCGCGCGAAACGAGGGCGGGAGCTTCACGACGATGGAGCCGTACCGCTGCGGAACGCCGCTGGCCAGGAGCGCGTCGAGCAGTGGGAACGCCGCGAGGCCCATGCCGCCGCGGTCCCACTCGACCCCCCAAGGCGGGTCCACAAACAGCACTGCGTCGGGATCGGCATGCCGGGTCGCGACCGCGACCGCCTCGCCCGAAACAAACTCGATCTGCGACGTGACGCCGTACACCGCGGCGTTGTGACGGGCGTCTGCGAGCCGCTTGCCATCGCGCTCCACCGCGATCACGCGGCACCCCGCCCGGGCAAAACCGATGCTGTTGCCACCGGCGCCGCAGCCAGCGTCGACGACCGTCCGGCCCGAAAAACGTTCCCCCAAGGCAAGCGCGAGCGCCTCGGGCGTCAACGACACCCTCCCCTCTTCATCCAAGCGGATGCCAGGGCGCGAAAAGCCCACGGACCCGTCGCGACGCCGGCGCGCATCTGTGGTCCGAGCCGCACGCACGGCCGCACGCGGTAGGGCCGGCTGCGCGTCAAAGGCGATCGCGCTCCCGCCGATGCTGATGCCCCGCAAACGAGCATCGAGGTCGGCGGCGGCATGGGTGGGCAACTCGCCGTGCGCGCTTCGCGAATCGACGGTCCAGTTCCCCGGCCCCAACAGCCGCTTTGGCTCGACCCACGGCAGCAATCCGCTGATGAAGACCCGGTGCATCACCCGCCGGTCCCAGAAAGATGCCGCTCCACCCGGTAGACCTTGGCCACCTCGTCCCAACGGACGGTCCCGTCCGTCGATGCGCTCGCGGCCGCCCGATCGTCCACGATCCAGGACGAGCAGTAGAAGTCCTTCCCGTGCCGCAACGACGAGATGCCCTGGAGCACCTCGCAGCCATCGTGACGGGCGCGCGTTCCCAAACCGCTCCGCGGAAGCACCCACCAGCGGCACCCTGGACACCTCCGCATCTCCTCCAGCGCGTCGGCCTCGGCAGCGAAGAACCGTGTCTCGGCGCGCATCCGGTCGCGACCCTCGACGAGTTGAAAGCCGAGCAGCGCCGCCAGGGCAACCACCAGCGCCCAGCCGGAACGCGGCCACCGCGCCAGCGCCGGCACCGCAGAGGCGCCGAGCACCGCCACCATCACGACGGGAACGACCCCCATGCGGCTGGTCGACGTCTCGAGTCCGGCAACCCAGGCCAGGGTGGCGGCCAGTTGAGCGGCGACCAAGGCAGCGACCAGCCAGCAGAGCGATGATCGCCGGTGCAGCCACAGTGCAACGCCCCCGAGGCTCCACCAAACCCAGCCTCCGGCGGCCCACAAGCGTCGGGCCAGCCCCAGCACGTCACCCAGCCACGCCTCCAGCGCGAAGCGGTCGGTGAGGCCCTCCCAGTCGGCAAAGTTCACCGGACTGGCGGCGTGGCCCTCGCCTCCGAAGCCGCGGATCGCCAACCACACCAGCGGTCCCCAGAGCGCCACGAGCGCCCGCCGATCACGGCGCCAGGCCAGGTAAAGGAGCACGCAGGGCCAACCCTCGTATCGCACCAACCCCAAAAGCCCGATCACGAGATCGCCACCCCGCAGGTTGCCGCGGGCCGCGAGCCATAGACCGGTGAAGAGCACCAGAAGGAAGGACGACTCCTGGTAAAAGACGGTGCCCCAAGCCGCCCAATGCGGATACGCCGACGCCACGGCGAACGTCCACCCGGCCCACAGCGCGGGGCGCTCCCCGTATTCGGCAGCCGCGAGGCGCTGCGCCAGGAGCGTCCCGGCGGCGGCCGCAAGTCCCGACACCAGGCACATCACCACCCGGCCCGCCAGCAGCTCGCCGCCCGCCTGCGCGGTGAGCCAGATGAGGACCTGGGTCGTGGGCATCCAGTCCTGAATCAGCACATGGTCGCGACCTGCCCATCGTTGGAAACCGTCAAAGGAGAAGGCGACGGGACTCTGGAGCACCAGCAGGAGGCGCCACACGAACCCGAGCCCCAGCGCCGTGACCGCGGGCAACCACGGCGTCCGCACCACTTCGCCAGGGTTCAACGGGGACTCGACAAGAGGGCGGGCAACCAGGCCGTGTCGTACGCCCCGGACTGGAAGACCGGTTCACTGAGCACGCGAAGATGGATGGCCGTCGACGTCGGGACCCCCTCCACGACGAGGCTCCCCAGGGCGGCCTGCAGCCGCGCAATCGCGGTGGCGCGGTCGGGGCCGTGCGCAATCACCTTGGCAATCATCGAGTCGTACTGCGGCGGAATTCGGTCGCCCTCGCGCAGCCAGGTGTCGACGCGGATTCCCTCGCCGCTGGGCAGGCGTAGCCGGGTGACCTGCCCCGGCACGGGGCGAAACTGATCGTCCTCGGCGTTGATGCGGCACTCGATGGCGTGTCCGTGGGCGCGGTACTCCGGCCGCACCACCTCGTTGGCCGCAATCCGCAGCATCAGCTCGACCAGGTCCAGGCCGCTGACCGCTTCGGTGACGGGGTGCTCCACCTGCAACCGGGTGTTCATCTCCATGAAATACAGGGCGCCATCGATGTCGCGGAGCATCTCCACGGTTCCGGCACCGTAGTACCCGGCACGCCGGCAGGCCTCGACGACCTGGGCGCCCATGGTGGCGCGATCGGCGGCGCTGAGCGCGGGCGACGGGCTCTCTTCGAGTAACTTCTGATGGCGACGCTGAACCGAACATTCGCGCTCGCCGAGGTGCACGACGTTTCCGTGCCGGTCGCCGAGGACCTGAAACTCGACGTGGCGCCCCCGTTCGATGAGCTTTTCCAGGTAGAGCGCCCCATCTCCGAAGGCGCTGGTGGCCTCGGCCGTCGCCTCGGCAAAGGCGCCGGCAAGGCCCTCGGGACCGTCCACGCGGCGCATCCCCCGGCCCCCACCGCCGGAGCGCGCCTTGAGCAGCACCGGGTACCCCACGACCGCCGCCACGCGCAGCCCCTCCGCGGCGTCCGCGAGCGGGCCGTCTGAGCCCGGAATCAGCGGCAGCCCGAGCGCCTTCATCGTGGCCTTGGCCACCGCCTTGTCGCCCATGCGGCGGATGGAGTCCGGCGAGGGGCCCACAAAGCGGATGCGGCTGGCCTCGCATCGGGCGGCGAAGGTCGCGTTCTCCGACAAGAACCCCCAACCCGGGTGCAGCGCCGAGCAGCGCGAGGCCCGCGCCGCGTCGATGATCGCGTCGGCATCGAGGTAGGCGCGGGGTCCGCCGATCGGCGCGACCTCCACGTCTTTGAGCCACTGCGCGCCTGCGTCAGCGTCGGTGACGGCCACCACCGGAGTGATGCCCATGCGCCGACAGGTATTCACCACCCGCACCGCCACCTCGCCCCGATTGGCGACGAACACCCGCCGGAACACCTAGCCGCCCAGCTCGCGCTTGAGCAGCGCCTGCGCCATCGTCGTGTCGATGTCGGCCTTGTGGGACTTCATCAGCATGCCCATGGCCCTGCCCATCTCCTTGGGCGAGGTGGCACCGGCTGCGGCAATCGCCTCGCGCACCCAGGCGAGCGTCTGGGCCTCGTCGGCGAGCTTCGGCAGGAAGGCATCGATGACGACGAGCTCGGCCCGCTCGACGTCCGCGAGGTCGACGCGCGCGGCCTGTTCGTAGGCGGCGATCGAGTCCTCACGCTGCTTGCGGAGGCGGCGAAGGGCGTCGACGCAACGTTCGTCCGTGACCTCGCCCTTGCCGTCCTTGGCCAGCTCGATGAACGCGGCGCGGATCATCCGCAACGCCCCGGTGCGCGCGGCGTCACGCGCGAGCATCGCGGTCTTGAGTTCAGCTGAGACCGTATCAACGAGGGACATGGAACGCTCCGGGGGAGGCGGGCTAACGCGATCGGGCCGACTCAGCGCCCCGCGCCCTTCTTTGCCAGGAGCTTCTCCATCTGGTCCATGATGGTGTCCATTCCCTTGGCGAGCGCGTCGTACGGCGCCGGCGTGGCCATGTCGACGCCAGCGGTGCGCAACAGAACGTAGGGATCATCGCTGCCGCCCGCGGAGAGCAGGGTGAGGTACCGGTCCAACGCGCCTGGCTTTTTGGCGAGTACGTCCTGTGACAACAAGCTCGACGCGGCGATGGAGGTTGCGTACTGGTACACGTAGAAGTTGTAGTAGAAGTGAGGGATATAGGCCCACTCGTTGCCAACGCTGTCATCAATGCGGGTGACCCCTTTCTCCGCGCCGTAGTATTTCTTCACGATGCCAAGGTACGTGGCGCTCAGCGTGTCCCCGGTCAGGGGCTCCCCGCGCTCGACCTGCTGGTGGATGGCCAGCTCGAACTCGGCGAACTGGGCCTGCCGGAAGTAGGTGGTGCGCAGATTTTCGAGCTGCGAACCGAGGTAGAACAGTCGTTGTTCGTCGGTCTTGGCGCCTTTGAGCATGGTCTGCAAGAGCAGCGCCTCGTTGAACGTCGAGGCGATCTCGGCGATGAATGTGGCGTAGTCGGCCTTGGCGTAGGGCTGCTTCTTCGCGGAGAAGTGCGAGTGCATCGCGTGCCCCCACTCATGCGCGTAGGTCGAGACGCCAGCGTAGTCCCCCGTGAAGTTCAACAGCACGAACGGGTGGACCGCATAGGCGGAGCCATCCATATATGCACCGCCTACCTTGCCTTTCTTGGGGTAGACATCCTGCCATCGACCGGCGAAGCCGGTCTGGAGCGCGGCCGCGTACTCGGCGCCGAGCGGTCGGGTTGCCGCCAACGTAAGCGCGCTCGCCTCATCGACGGTCCACTCCTTGTCCATCTTCACGAGTGGCACGTACAGGTCCGAGTAGGCCAGGTCGGTGATACCAAGCATCTTTGCGCGTAGTTTCAGATAGCGGTGGAGCGTAGGGAGGTTGGCGTTGGTGCGCGCGACCAGGGTGTCATAAATCCCGCGCGGCAGGTGATCGACGGCCATCGCCGCCGAGACCGAGCTGTCGAAGTGGCGAGCCTCGGCGACAAACGTGTGCCCCGACACCACCGTGTCCAGCATGCCGCCGAAGGTGCCGCTGTAGGCTCCGAGCGTACCGAGGAAACGCTCGAAGACGAGCTGGCGATCCTCCCGCTTCGGCAGGGTCCGGAGCGCGGCGTACTTCGTCGGATTCAGGGTCACGACGCTGCCATCGCTGAGGGTGACGTCGGGCCAGACCAGCTCCCCGTTGAGCAGGACGCTGTGCAGCCGGCCCGGCGCCCCGAGCAGGTTGCCCGCCGAGGCCAAGAGCCCCTCCCCCGCGGCGTCGAGGGTCTGCGGCCCGTCGGCCAAGGTCCCCCGTAGGAAAAAGTCATAGGGCGCCAGCTTGGGGTCTGCCGCGATGGCCGCCTCGGCCTTGGCTGCGCCCAGGGCCAGGATCTCGGGCCGGAAGGCGGCGGTGGCCACGCTCAGTCGCGTCGCCAACATCTCCGCCGCCTGGGAGCGCGCTCGCCACGCGTCGTCAGCGCTGTCCTCGTTGCTGAGGTTCATGGCGTAGACGTTGATGCGCGCAACCAGCTCATGCGCGGCGAACGACCGTTCCAGGCAGGGTTGGAGCTGGGCAGCGAGCTCGCCGGTGCAGTCGGCCTGGAGCGCGTCGAGGTCGGTGCCCGCCTTGGCCACCGCGGCCTCCCACGCCGAGAGCGTCGGGTACACCCCGGTGAAATCCCAGGTGTCCTGGAGACGGGGCGTGGGGTCGGCGGCGAAGGCGAAGGTGAAGAGGGAGTGGAGCAACATCGCCGCCGTTTAGCGCGATCGTCACTCGATCGGCGGCTGGGCCCTTAGCCTCCCCCGCATGATCTCCACCGCCTCTACACTATGGTCCACCAGCACCACGTCGCGACCGTGCCGCATCGCCGCCTCCCCGAAGCTGCCGCTCCCCGCGAAGAAGTCGAGCAGCCGGTCGCCGGGGTTGGAGTGCACCCGCACGATGCGCTCGAGGATCGCCAGCGGTTTTTGGGTCGGATAGCCGGTCTTTTCTTTGCCGGTGGGGCTGACGATGGTGTTCCACCAGCAGTCGGTGGGCGTCTTTCCGCGCGCCGCCTTCTCGGCGCCGACCAGACCCGGCGCCAGATAGGGGATGCGGTCGATGTCATCGTAGCGGTACGTGTAGTTGTCAGGGTTCTTGGCGTACCACAGCAGGTTGTCGTGCTTTGGCGACCAGCGAGTCTTGCTACGCCCGCCGTAGTCGTAGCTCCAGATGATCTCGTTGATGAAGCTGTCGCGACCAAATATGTTATCCAGAAGCACTTTGGCGTAGTGCACCTCGCGCGAGTCGAGGTGAAGGAAGAAGCTCCCCGTGGGCGTCAAGAGCCGATGGGCGTGGCAGAGGCGAGGCTCCAGAAACGCGAGGTAGTCGTCGAAGCTGTCGACGAAGGAGCGAGTGCCGACCTTGATCGTCGCGTAGCGCTCGCCGCGAAAGCCGGTCCGATCGCCGAGCACGTCGGGCAGCGACTTCGTCTGGTTGCGCGCTTGCGTACGGCCGGTGTTGAAGGGCGGATCGATGTAGATGAGATCGAAGGACGCATCCGCAAACGTCGGCAAGATCTCGGCGTTGTCGCCGCGGAGGATGCTTACCACAAGACCGGATTGGTCGTGGCTCCCCACCAGGTGCCGGTGAGGCGATCGGTAGAGACGGTGCGCCCCGTGGTCGCGTCGATGATGATCACCTTCTCGGCGCTGGTGAAGCCGTACAGCTCCCCGTAGGCGTAGCCCAAGGCGAAGACCCCCCCGGTGCCGATGTCGCCAAGCTCGACGGTGGTGCCGTTGGCGGGATCCACCCGCACCATCACGTCGTTGGCCGTGCCGCGCACCGACCAGTAGAGGTAGCCGTCGGGGAGCCCGACGATGTCGCCCGAGCTGGTGTAGCTGCGACCGCCCAGCTTGGACTGCCGGAGCGTTGTCGTGTCGATGGTGATGACACCGCCGTCCCCCGCCGCCACGAGTGTGCCATCGGAGACGAACGTGAGCCCGTTGCAGCTGTCGTCGAGCGTGCCGATCCAGGAGACCTCGGCGGTGGCCGGCGTGATGGCGTACAGCTCGGTGTACGCGACCCCGACCATGTGGCCGCTCAGATCGATCGCGATGTCGGTCATGCCGGAAACCGTGACGCCGCCGTCCTTGAAGATGCCGATCTGCGTGGCGCGGCCGGTGGATGGGTCGAAGGAATAGAGCGTGCTTCCGGAGTTGATGTACACCGGCTCGGTGGCGATCTCGGGGTCGGGCTCCCCCGTGTCGGTGCTGGTGTCGCCGCCGGTGTCCCCGGAGTCTTCCGGGTCATCGGCGGTGTCGACATCCGGGTCGTCCGACGCGGTGTCTTTGGGCTTGGCACCCTCGGGCTCAGCTTTGGCGTGCAGATCGTAGTCGCTGCAGCCCGCGACCAGGAGCACGATCGTGCCGAAACGCCACATGTGACCTCCGAGGCGGGGGTGCTATCGCCGTGGAGCGGTCGCGGCTATGCTTCAGCCCGATGATCGCCGCCCTCCTCCTCGCTTGCGTCGAACCCGCTTCCATCGCATACGACGTTGACACGGCGGCGCATGCCGACTCCGGTGACTCGACCGAAACACCGGAGGTGGTTCCGGGCGCCCCGTGTCCGCACCCCGCCGACCTCTACGACCCCGCCTGTGTGGTTCGGTACGACGTAGAAGTGGCCGCGGCCGACTGGGCCGCGATGCAGGAGGCGTACGACAGGGCCGTGGTCAACTGTGGCGACACCGCGCATGTGCGGGACAAGTACGCGGCCACGCTGACGTACGGAGCCGAGTCACTCGAGGTGGGGATTCGGCTCAAGGGAAACGCCTGTACCTTCCTCGCCGGAGGCAAGATGCAGTTCCGCCTGGACATGGATTGGGTGGACCCCGAACGAATCTTTCATGGAGTGACGTCGATCAACCTCGAGGCTGCCAACTACGATCCGACCGGGCAGAAAAACGGTCTCGCTTACTCGGTGTTTCGGGAAGTCGGGGTCGTGAGTCCGCAAGCGAACTTCGCCACCCTGCACGTAAACGGCAGCTTCTACGCGGCCTACGAGAATGTGGAGCAGATCAACGGGCACTTCCTCGACAGTCACTACGACGACGACTCCGGAAATCTGTATTTTTTCATCTGGAACGGACACTACGGGGAGCTACGTACCAACGAAGAGATCGGCGACGTCTCGCATTGGACGGACATGGAGACCCTGGTAAACGCCACCCCCGACTCGGTGAGCTGGAGCGAATTCGAGGCGCGCATCCCCACGCTCATCGACGTGGACCAGCTGCTCCTCGCGCTCGCGACCGAGGCCGTGGTCCCCCAGGTCGATGGCGTCTGGGCGGGCTCGGCCAACTGCTACGTTTATGACAATCCCTCGGGGTGCGGTGGAGCGGGTTGTTTTGAGTACCTGCCTTGGGACATGGACTCCGCCTTCATTGCGCCGCCGCTGGACCTTTGCCCGGCCTGTGGCTCATCTCCCGAGACCGAAACGGCCGACCCGATCACCTTCATCAGCGGCCGCGGCCCGGCAAGGAAATGGCGGTTGTTCGACCTGCTCATGGCCCTCCCCGACCGCCGCGCCCAGTTCATCGACAACCTCGCCTTGGTTGTTGACACCGCCTATGATTCCGCAATTCTGCGACAGCGGCACGCCGCTCGCTTCCAGCAGCTGGACCCTTGGGCCGCTATCGACCCGAAGGTGGACTACGCCCGGTTCGTGGAGAGCAACGAGGAGTTGGGGGCGCTTTTCGCGGAGCGACGGGACTTTCTGGATGGGTGGATCGCAGAGAATCGTTAGCAGGCCGCTGAAAAACCCGCTGCTGGCGGTGGACAAGCGTCGGCGGGCGGGTGATCGGCGTCTATGCGCGGAACGACTCCGAAACAGCCCTCGATGCTCGCCCTCGTCTCGATGGAGAGCCTGGTCCCCCCCTCGCACCCGC
>CANLGL010000075.1 GCA_947490345.1 Deltaproteobacteria bacterium | reverse complement strand
GCCCGGCTGACTTCGAGCGCGCCGGGCTGGCATGAGCGTTCTCCACAACGAGCACGAGGAATTCAGCAGGATATCCATAGGTTTTGAGTCTCCCCCCTGGACCCCCCTCCTGGTGCCGAGGGTACCGTCCTCCAACCGAACCACCATCGGGATAGTGTTTTAAACGAAAGAATCATCAACAAACTGTCCACGAGATCGGATCACCTTCAGGCGTCGGTTTCCCGGACCAGGATAGACCCCGTGGTGCTCCGCTGGAACGACGACGCCCACACCTTGGAGCTGGCCGTCCGTGATCTGGTCGGTGGCCGCGCCGAGCTGGGCGGGCTGGCGATGTCCAACCGCGCGCGTGCACGAGCGGGAAGCCAGGCCCACCGCCGGCTCCAGACCGAGGAGGCAGGCGAGAGCGGCCGCAGCGCGGAGGTCGCGTGGCGCCACACCGTCGAAGTCGAAGGTTGGCGAGTCATCGTGACCGCAAGAGTGGATGGGCTCGTCGAGGACATCGACGGCATCACGCTGGTGGAGGAGGTCAAGAGTGTCGGTCTCGGCGAGCGCGCGCTGGAGACAGCGCCGATTCCCGAGCCGTGGCGACGGCAGCTTCTCGTGTACCTGCACCTCGCCGTGGCCGCGCAGTTGCCGAGGCCCATGGGCCGACTGCGTCTGGTTTCGCTGGTCGACGGCTCGCAGCGCTGTGTCCAGGAACGGCCTGACCCGACGATCGGGAGCTGGCTGCACGCGTGGCTCCGCGCCCGCATCCGGTCGCGCGAGTCGTGGTTGGCGTGGCGCCACCAGCGCCGCGAGCGGACGATCACCTTTCCGTTTGCCGAGCTCCGGCCGGGCCAGGGCGAGATCCTCACCGCCACCGTGGACGCGGTCGCCCGCGGCCAGGTGTTGGCCGTCAGCGCGCCCACGGGCCTCGGGAAGACGGCGCCTGCCCTGGTGGGCGCGCTGCGCGAGGCATTTCGGGCCGACCTTGGCGTCTTTTGGGCCACGGCGCGCGGGACCCAGCGGTGGATCCTGCTCGACACGGTGCGACGACTCACCGAGGGGGGCGTGGCGCTCCGCGCCGTCGTCGTCCCGGCTCGGGCCGAAGCGTGCGTGGCGTGTGCACGCGGAGACTGTGTCGGCACCGCCGAGCTGGCCGACCTCGGCGAGCTCGCCGCCCTCGGCGTGGTGTCGCCCGAGCAGGTGGCGGCGGACGCGACCCGACAAGCGTGCTGCCCATGGGCGTTGGCCGTGGAGTACGCCGCCCACCTGGCCGACGTGGTCGTTGCCGACCTGAACTACGCCTTCGAGCCGGAGATCTACCTGCGGCCGTGTTTCGGGGCGGGAGCGCCGAGGCGGTGGGCGGTGATGGTCGACGAAGCCCATCAGCTCCCCGATCGGGCGCGCGGGTGGGCCAGCGCGCGGCTCGACGCCAGCCTGTTCGACAAGCTCGATCGGAGCCTACCCGGCCTGGAGGGCGAGCCCTTCCGCGCCCTCGGCCAGGTCGCGCGGGAGTGGCTGGAGGCTGAAGCCGGCGACGGTGAGGCACGCCGCTGGGACATCGACGCCGGCGCCGTAGAAGACACCCTGGAGCACTACGACGGGCTGGCCTACGAACACGCCCGCATCCGCGAACGCGACCCCTGGAACGGGCCGGGCGACGACCCGTGGCGCAGCTTCGGCCAGTCGCTGTTTCGGTTGGCGACCTACGTCGACCGCGAGGGCGAGGACGTGGTGGCGGTCACCGACGGCACGTCGCTCCAACTCGTGTGTCGAGACGCTGCTTTCTTGCTGAAGGACCGTGTCGCCGCCTGCGTAGCGGTGGTGGCCACCAGCGCCACGCTCCATCCGACGTGGTTTTGGCGGGTCCGCGTCGGCATCGACGAGGCCCGGTTCACCGAGCTGAGCGTCCCCTCCAACTTCCCGGCCGACAATCGCCTTGTGCTGGTGGCAAGGAGCGTCTCGACGGCTTGGAAGGACCGCGCCAAGGAGCGCGACCGCCTCGTCGACGTGCTCGACCGCTGCATCGCCGCCATCCCCGGCAACGTGGCCATCTTTTTCGGCAGCTTTGACCAAGTCAACGAGCTGGGGCCGGCGCTTGATCTCGGGGAGCGCGTGCGCATCATCCAGCGCCCGGGGATGTCAGCGGCCGCACGGGCAGAGGTCGCCGCCGCGCTCGGCAAGCCCGGTCAGGTGCTCCTCGCGGTGCTGGGCGGCGTCTTTGCGGAGAGCGTCGATCTGCCTCGCGGCGCCCTGTCCGCGGCGATCATCGTCGGACCGGGCTTCCCCCCTCCCGAGTTGGAGACCCAGCTCCTGACCGAGTGGTACGAGCGTCGTTACGACGACGGCTTCGGCCTGGCCTCGGTCCACTCCGGCATGACCCGCGTCGTCCAAGCGGCAGGGCGCGTCGTGCGCAGCGCCGACGAGCGCGGCGCCGTCGTGCTCGTCTGCCGACGGTTCCTCCAGAACGAGCTGTTGGCCTACCTGCCGAGCGAATGGCAGCCGCAGCCGACCAGTCGACCGTGGGAGGAGTTGGCGCAGTTTTTCAATGCCCCCAACGCGGCAACCAGTCCGCTCCCTTCCGATCCGTAAGCTGCCGAAGCGCCGTTCCGTCCGGCCGCACCAACCACAGCTCCCGGTCACCCGATCGTGTCGACGACAAGACCAGCCATTCCCCGTCCGGCGACCAGGCCGGGGTTTCGTTGAGTCCACCCGTCACCCGCGCCAGCTCACGACGACGCACCGCATCGACGACCACCACGTCCAGCGCGGTCGGCGACGTCTGCTCCACCAGCACGACCCGCGTGCCGTCCGGCGACCAGGCAAAGTCGAGGTGCTCCAGCGGACGGGTGTCGTCCACAAGGGCCAGCGCGTCGCTGCCGTCGGCCGCCATCGTCCACACCCGTGCGCGCCCGTCGCGCGTCGCGAGCCACCCCAGGCGGCCGCCGTCGGGGCGGAAAGCCGGGCGCCGGTCCTCGCCGGGGGTGTGGGTGAGGCGTCGGGTGGGACCGAGATCGAGCGCCTGGGCGTAGATCTCGAGGTCTCCGTCGCGACTTGATGCGTAGGCAATCGTGGTGCCGTCGGGTGAGGGTGCCGGGTCGAAGCTCCCGCCGGCGGCGTCGGTGAGCCGGACCGCGTCGCCACCGGAGCGCGAGGACCGGTACAGGTCCCGGAAGCTCAGCGCGCTCGACTCGAAGATGACGCTCTGGCCGTCGGAGGACCAGGCCGGGTTGCGTACGAAATCGGCCGCGATGGACAGTGACCGCGCCGGACCGCCAGTCAGGGGCTGCAACCAGAGTTGTTCGCGGTGTGCGCCGGCCACGTCGGTCGACGACACCAGGAGCGCGTCGGTCTCTTGCGGATCGGGCGCCCCGGGGAACGTCCCCGCGGTGGCAAGCGGCTGGGGGGCGGCCGATGGAAAGGCCAGGACCCAGGTCTCCGGCACGCCGCTGTTCTCCGCCACGAAGGCGATCCTTCCCAGCGGCGGCGTGCCGGTGGGCGTGGTGGTGCAGGCGAGGAGGGGGGCGAGGAGGGACATTGTCAGGGTCGCCGCGACGCGCCACGACACCCGCCTGACGAGACGCCCGGTCCGCGAAGTGCGGCGAGCTGGCGCGTCGCCCAGAACGATCAATACAACGCCAACCGATAAAACGTCGTGGTGATGTAATCAGCCATGTAAAGGTAGCCGTCGGTGCCAACCGTACACGAGCCGTTGTTGCCATGGTCGACGGGGAACGAGGTGATGGTCGACCAGGAGTTCGCGGCCATATCGTACTGGTACAGCGAGGTTCCGCTGGACGAACCGGCGGCGTAGAGGTGGCCGGACCAGTCGCCGCAGAAGATATCGTTGTGCATGCTCTCGGGGTGGGAGGTCATGGTCGTGAATGCCTTGGTGCTCACGTCGAACCGGTAGAGGTTCGCCGCTGAGAACGCTCCGAAGTAGACCGCGTCCTCGGTGGGATCGTAGGCGAGCCGGGTCTCGGACTGGCCGCCGTGGCCGGTGCTGTAGTTGGTCACCGTGTCGGTCGCGACGTCGTACTCCACGATGTAGCCGCTGGAGGCGTGGCCGTAGATGTGTCCGTCGCAATCGGCCACCGTTTGATTGTAGTCGTCGCCGCCGCTGTACGAAGCCATGTTGGTCCAGGTGTCGGACGCGATCTCGTAGCGGTAGACGTAGCCGCAGCGGATCATCCACAGGTCGCCATCGTAGGGCGCCATGCTGTTCCAGGTACCCGTGCATGGGGTGCTGGACGCCACCGACGTCCAGGTGTTGTAGGCGGGGTCGTAGTAGCTGAGCTGCGAGCCGTAGGCGTTCCAGACATAGTCCATGTCGTCGCCCTTCCACGTCATCAGCGAGAACAGGTAGTTGCTGGCGGTGGCCAGACGGCTGCCCCACGAGGTGCCGGTGGTGCCGCTGTAGCCGGGGGAGTCACAGGCGCCGGTGCCGATGGTGACACTGTCGCTGTCGCTGGCCCCATCGACGGTGCCGTCGTTCGGCGTGACCGTGCAGGTCCAGATTTCGCCGCGGGTGGTGACACTTCCCGGGATGGTGTCGCCGGTCTCATAGGTCGTCGTTGCCGCGGTGTAGGCGACGCCGTCGACGTCCCACGTGAAGGTGTAGACGATGGTGTCACTGGTGTCGGCATCGACCGAATCGACCACGACCTCACACAACAGATCGTCCGAGCTGCTGGGGCTGTCGGGGGTGACATCAACCGAAGGCGCCGTCGGGGTGTCGTTCGCGACCGTGACCGACGCGCTCATTGCAGCGCCGTAGTCCGTGCCGTCGTAAGGGGTGACCGTCACGGTCACGACCTCGCCGACCTCGAACCAGGTGCTGCCCGACAAGCCGGCCGCAGTGGCGGAGATCACGACGCCGTCGATGTCCCAGACGTAGCTGTATCGAACGGTGTCGCCGTCCGCGTCGCTGGAAATGACCGCGACGGTGAGCACGTCGTCGGTGTCGGGCGGGTTCGGCGCGAGCGTCACCGAGCTGATGACCGGGATGCTGTTGTCGATGGTGATGCTGTCCGAGAGTGCCGTACCCGTGAGCGATCCATCGTCGGGCGTGACCGTGCACATCACCGTGTCACCCGACGCAAACGCCCCGGAGAGCGTCGTGGCCGTTCCCACCGCAGCCCCGTTCACGGTCCACAAGACCGTGGAGGAATCTGCGTCCGCATCGTCGTCCGCCCAGCCGGACCACGCGCAGGTGAGCGTGTCGGACGCAGTGGCGGGATCAGGCGTGATGGTGACCAAGCTGATCGAGGGTGTCGAGTTCTCGATCGTCACCGAGGCCGAGGCCGTCGCGCCGTCGGCGATGCCGTCGTTGGGGGTGACCACCACGGTCCAGGTCTCCCCACGCGTCGTCGCCGAAGCGGGCAGGATGGCGGACGAACTCGCCCCGGACAGGGTCCCGTCGACGTACCAGGCGTAGCCGTAGCTGATGGGGTCGCCGTTGGGGTCGGTGCTCGCGGTGACGATGGAGGCGACCAGCGCATCGACCGTGTAGGCCGGACTCGGCGCCAGGTTGATGGTCGGCGCCGTGGGCAAGCCGTTGACCACGATGTCGAAGGTGGCCCGGTTGTAGAGGCCTGTGGTGTCGGTGACGGTCACCAGGATCGTGTGGTCCCCCGGCGACAGCGTGTCGACCGAGAACAGGACCTGCCCGGAGGGATCGGCTCCTTCCAACGAGAAGGTCCCGTCGACGGTGCTGACCCAGGCGACCGTGAGGTCCTCGGCGGCGTCTTCCGCGTCGTTGACGTCGGCGTCGAAGACGATCCCCTCCCCCTCGGTGTAGACGTCCCCGTCGATGGGGAGGTTGACGGTGACCTCAGGCGGCGTGCTCACCGTGAGCTGGATGAACTCCGAGCAGCTGGCGCCGAGCTCGTCGGTGGCGGTCAGCGACAGCGTGTGGGTCCCCGCGCTGAGCGCCGAAGTGGACAGCACGACGTCGCCGATGGAGTCCGGCAGACTCGAGCCCAACAGGCCGTCCTGGTCGCTGCTCCAGCTCACCGAGAGTGCGTTGGCGGCGATGTCGGCGTCGCCGACGCGCCCCGCCAAGCTCACGGCGTCGCCGAGCTGCGCGTAGCTCCCGTCCTCGGGCGAACGGATGTCACAAGTCGGGGCCGTGTTCGGGGGCCCGACACGGATGATCACCGAGTCGGTTGTGGTCTTGGCGGTGGTGTCGGTGACCCCGAGCGTCAGATAGTGCTCTCCCTCGGCGAGCATCGTGGCAGAAGCGGCGTGACCGGACGCGTCCACGCTGGTGACGATGGGGAGTTCCCCCGCCAGACTCGATGCCCACAAGAGGGAAAGGTCCGCCGGCGCGTCCTCCGCATCGCCGACGGTGGCCTCCAGCGAGATCAGGCGATCCGAGTAGTAGACACCCTCGGCGAGCGGCGCGAGGATGTCGACCGTCGGCGCGTCCGTGGGCACCACGGTCAGGTTCAGGTGGTCGTCGCCGCGTTGGTTGTCGCTGTCGGTGGCAACCATCGAGACGGTGGTGTCGCCGGCGTCGAGCGCCACCTCGCAGGTCGAGCTGCCGTCGGCGGCGGGAGGGGCGGCGGGACAGAGCTCCCGCGCATTGCTGGACCACACCACGGAGAGCTGGGCGGGCGGATCGTCCTTGTCGAGCACGCTGCCCTGGAAGCGCTGCGTTGCCCCTTCCAGCACGGTGGCACCGTCGCCGTGGGAGAAGATCTCGACCTCGGGTGCGTAGCGGGTGACCGTGAGCGTGTTGTCCTGACAGGCGACGAGGGCGAACAAGATCAGGGCGTGGCGCATCTGGCACTCCGAACGCGGGAATCCTACCATGCGGGGGGCGGAGCGGGGGTGGGGGTGAGGGAGTCAGGCGGGCTCGTACCAGGAGCCTCTGGCTCGGCCGCGAAGCACGAGCTGGCGGTGGGTCACGAGCGCCTTCAACTGCGCCCTCACGGTGTTCCGATTGGCTCCGGAGAAGGCCACGGCGTCCTTCAGGGTGAGTGTGCCATGTTCCCTGCACAGCTTCAAGAGTTGCTCCGCCAAGGGTGAGAGGCTCGTCATCAGCCTCTCGCGCGTGACCTTGCGTTCGAGATTGTCCTTCTGAGCCTTCATACTGCGAAGAAAGAACCCGATCCAATCCCCCAAATACTCCTCGCTGGCATCCAACGTCCCCTGCGCTCGCCGGAGCGCCAGGTAGTACATATCCTTGTTCTCCTCGATCACCCTCTCCATGGAACTGTACGGTACATACGCGTATCCGCATCTCAACAGAAGTAGGGTGGTCACCACCCGGGAGAGTCGCCCGTTCCCGTCCTGAAAGGGATGGATGGCCAGGAGCCGGACGATGAACACGGCGACGACGAGGAGGGGGTGGTACGTGCGGGCAGCGAGCGCGGCGCTGGCCCACGCGAAGAACTCGGTCATGAGCCGCGGGGTGTCGAACGGCGTCGCAGTCCGGAACACCACGCCGACACTCTGCCCGAACCCGTCGAACGCCTCGACATGGTTCGGCACGACCTTATAGTGCCCCCGATGCCGCTCGTCCTTGCCGGAATGCCGGAGCAACATCCCGTGGAGCTGCTTGACGAGGTTCTCGGTGAAACGCATGTCTTCCCAGGACCCGAACACCAACTCCATCGCGTCGGCGTACCCCGCCACCTCCTGCTCATCCCGGGAGTGGAACGACGTCCGTGACAGGCCCGCGATGACCTTTTCCACCTCCGTGTCGGTGAGCTGGACCCCCTCGATTCGTGTGGAGGAGGCCACGGATTCAACCGTCGCGATCTTGCGCAGCACGGCCAGCCGTTCCGGCGCCAGCTTCCCGACGGCCTGCCAGCGCCCCTTGAACTCGTCGATCTCGGCGATGAGCGAGAGCACCTCCGGGGAGATCACGAAGGTCTTGAACGGATCGAGGTCAGGCATCCGATATTGTATCCATGAATATCCGAACACGAACGCGGCCCCTTTTGGGACCCGATCGTCAAGTTCGTCAACGACTTCCGGGCTGATCCCCCCTCCCTCGACGCGCGCGTCTTCCAGAGCTGCGGCACCTTCGAGTCGTTGATTTACTACAATCGCAGCCTGGTGCCGGTTTTCCAGCGGGCGGCCGAAGAAGCACGGTTCACCGAGGCGCCCGACGGCCACAACTGGATCAACTGGCGCGATCGCCTTCGCGAGGGGCTGAGGTGGTTGTTTCCCGGGCCGTTGTGGATGTACTACGAGTGAGTTCCCCCTCCCGGTGGCCGTGGAGCGTCGCGAGCCAGTTCGGGGCGGGCGGTTCTGACCGTGTGGGCCAGCGGTGAGGCGGAACGCGGCCGCCGCGGCGGCGACAACCGAGTATCCCACTCCAAAGGCGCGCTCCTGGGGAGTATCCCCCTCCAGAAGCGCGTCGCAGGCGCGCAGGGGCAGCGACCGTGGTGGTGGTCGGATCCCCGGCGAGCACGACGCTCGTGACCGGGCTGCTCCCCTCAACGGGCCCGCCCGGGCCGCGCGCGGGCGGCGACGACCAGGAGGTCCACGCGGGCGCGTAGACGGGGCTGGAGAGCAGAGCTGCGCCCCGGCCCCGATTCGGCGCCGGCTCACCCGTCGAAGGCCAGCTTTTTCGCGGCCGCCGCTTGCCGAGCGTGCCCGCGGAGGCCTACGGCGCCAGGGTGGGCCTCCCGACGAGCCGTTCATGCTGCCTATCCTCGCTTCGCCCCTCACAGTGGGGCGAAAAAGTAGCTGCCGCGCTCGAGGGCGTTGATCACCAGGACCCAGTCGTCATTGCTCACCACCCCGACGGCCGACCACAGCGGCGCCGGCGACTCCAACTGTTCGCCGAGTGCTTCGAGCTCGTGATGTCCTCCGCAGAGCGGACCGCCCACCACCCAGATTTCGTCTCCCCCATCCCAACCGTCATCGTGGGACTTGAGCACCACCATGGCCGGGGTGCCATGTTCGTCGGTTCCCGCCGGTGACACCGACTCGCTCCCCACGGAGGGTGGCCATCAGTCCCGACCCCCAACCCGAGCCCGGCTCGTAGGGGATGGACCACACGCCGGCGGGTTGCAGCTGTCGCGCCGCGTCCCGTTGACGGACGACGGCGCTCCGCCGCCGCCGCGACGCGCGGCGACCGCTGTCTGACGAGACGTCCGGTCTCGGCGCGTCGCCCCGAGGTACACTGAGTCCCGACTCCTCGGACGGATGCCCCGCACGCTGCTCCTTTCCCTGCTCCTGGCCGTCGGCTGCACCACGGATGACGTCGGTGCCATCGATGCCGATGGGGACGGGTACGCCGCGGACGTGGACTGCGACGACAGCGTGGCCACGGTCTTTCCTGGCGCTACCGAAGTATGCGATGGACTCGATAACGACTGCGACCAGCGTCTGGACCTGGACGCGGTGGATGAGGCCACGTTCTACGCCGACGCCGACGCCGACGGGCACGGTGACGCATCAGTGATACAGACTGGATGTATCGCTCCGGCAGGGACCGTGAGCACCGGGGACGACTGCGACGATGCCGACGCCGACCGCTTTCCGGGCAACCCGGAGCGCTGCGACGAGCGGGACAACGACTGCGACGCAGCGGTGGACGAGGACCCGTCCGACGCCACCACCTGGTACGCCGATGGCGACGAGGATGGCTACGGCGACAGCTCCCAACCGCTCTCCGCCTGCGACCAGCCTGCTGGCTACGCGGCGAGTGACACCGATTGCGACGACAACGACGTGCGCATCCACCCCGAGGCGCCGGAGACGGACTGCGACGACCCCATCGACTACAACTGTGACGGGTCGGTGAGCTTCGCGGACACCGATGCCGACGGGGCGCCGGCCTGCGACGACTGCGACGACACCGATCCCGCCCGGAATCCCAGTGCCCGGGAGGTCTGCGACGACGACGACGCCGACGAGGACTGCGACACCCTCGCCGACGGCCAGGACGACAGCACCGACCGCCGGACCATGAGCACCTTTTGGACCGACAGTGACGGCGATGGGTACGGTGATGACGCCCTCACCGCGGTGATGTGTGACGCAACCCCTGGCACCGCAGGTGTCGCCGGCGACTGCGATGACACCCGCGCCGATATCAGCCCGGCCGGCACCGAGGTCTGTGACCCGGGCGATGTCGACGAGGATTGTGACACCCTGGCGGACGACGCCGACCCCAGCGTGGCCGCGGCCTCGCTGGCCAGCTGGTACGCCGATCTGGACGAGGATGGCTACGGCGATCCCACCAATGCATCCTCAGCTTGCGACGCTCCCGCCGACGCGCTGACGGATGCGTCCGACTGCGACGATGGGGATGCTGCCATCAACCCCGCCGCTGCCGAGGTCTGCGACACATCCGGCAGCGACGAAGATTGTGACACCCTGATCGACGACGCCGATCCAGGAGTGACAGCAACAGCGATTTTCTACGCTGACGCTGACGGCGACAGCTTTGGCGATGCCACCAATCCAACGGACGCGTGTGACCTGCCAGCCGGGTATGTTGAAAACACCCTCGACTGCGACGACGGCGATTCGGCCATCAACCCGGGCGCGGCAGAAGACTGCGGTACCGTGGGAGACGACGACTGTGACGGCGACGACAACGACGACGGGGCCACAGGTTGCATCAGCTATTACTACGACGCGGACGCCGATGGATTCGGCCTTACCTCCTCGCTGTGCGTCTGCCGCTCAACTGGCGCCTACACCGCCGCTCTCGACACCGACTGCGACGACGCCTCGGCTGCGGACTACCCCGGCGCGACCGAGACGTGCGGCAACAGCGATGATGACGACTGCGACGGCAGCATCGACGAGGCCTGCCCCTCCTCCTACAGCGGCGACTACGGGGCGGACGTGGCCAGCACCACGACGACCGACGCCACCGCGGTCATCTACGGCGAGGCCCTGTACGACTATTTCGGCGAACACATCGCGGTGGGCGACTTCGATGGCGACGGCGCCGCAGACCTGAGCGCGGGGGCGGACGGAAACGTCTATGCAGGAGCATACCTTGGCAGTGTGTTCGTCTATTCGGGGATGCCCACGGGGTCGGCGGACGCCGCCACCAGCGACACCGCACGCATCTACGGGGCGGGCACCACCAATACCTTCTCTGATGGACAATGGGTGCTCCCCGACATCGACGGCGACGGCTCCGACGAGCTGGCCGTTCGGCGGGCCGTGGGGACTTCGGATTACCTGTACCTTTACGAGGGCGAGGACCTGTCGGGCGCCATTGCCTACAATGGGTCGGCGACGCTGTACGACGATTTCACGCTGACCGGTCCGGTTTCGAGCCTCGGCGACGAAAATGCCACCTCGGGCGACGACGAGGTGGGAATCGCACACTGGGAGGCGAGCTCGTCGGCGGGCGCGGTCTATGTGTACACCTGGGGCGCCAGCGGCCTGGCGTCGATCGCGACCATTCGCGGCGAGACGACGCTCGACTATGCGGGACGCGGGCTGGGCGGCGGACCCGAAAATGACACCAACGGCGACGGGTACGCAGAGATCTTCGTGGGGGCCTACGGGCAGGACACCGGTGGAGGGAATGCAGGCGCGGCCTACGTCGTGGAGGCGCCCGTCGCCTCGACCACCTACCTGAGCGCCGCCGATGTCAAAATCAACGGGGACTCCGGCGACAACCTCGGCGCGCTCGTCGCGGCGCCCGGCGACGTCGACGGTGACGGCTACGCTGATCTCATCGCGCTGGCCCCCTACGATGACGGCGGGGCCAGCGACGCCGGAGCCATCTTCCTGTTCGAGGACGTCGACACCGACGGCATCAGCAAGGACGACGACGACGGCGACGCCGAGGCGGCGTTTTTGGGGGCCGCGGCCAGCGACATGGTCGGCAGTCAGCCGATCGCCACCGGGGATGTCGACGGCGACGGGAGCCTGGACATCCTGATCGGCGTGCCCGACTCCGATGTCAACGCCACCGGGTCCGGCGCCGCGTGGCTGGTCTACGGGCCGCTCTTCGGCACCTATGATCTCGCGAGCTCGACGGACTACGACGCACGCTTCTTGGGCGATGCGGCGTCGGATGGTTGCGGCAGCGCAGTGGCGCTCGGTGACCTCGACGCCAACGGCCTTGCCGAGATGGTGGTGAGCTGCGTCAACGGCGACGTCGGCACCGACGCCAACGTGGGCGCCGTGTACATCTTTTCCGGGGCGTAGTGACTGGGGCATCGCCGCCCCACTGGGGCGCTCGCACCCGGGCGCAGACGTGCCCTCTCCTCGGTCAATCGGCCCCTCGACACGGGATAATCGCCACAATTCCAGCGGCACGATTCTTGCGTACGTGCGGCGCGCCCCCGTTGGAGATGCAGATGTTCTTGTTCCTGATGTCCTGTGCCGTCGAGACCGCTGGTCCCGTCAACGCCTTTGCCGATGCCGAAGCGCAGACCGGCGTCCCGGTGGAGCTGCTGCTTGCCGTCGCCAAAGCGGAGACGGGCCTTCAGGACGTCGAGGGCGCCGAGGAGTTCCCGGGTCAGGAAGTCGGGTTCGGCGTGATGGGCCTCCGTGGCGATGTGGTGGAGCGGGCCGCGAGCCTCGCCGGCTTGGACGTGGCGGCGGTCAAGATCAACCGCGCCGACAACGTGATGGCTGCCGCCCACCTGCTGGCCTCCTGGGCCGACGAGGGCAGCATCGACACCAACAACCTCAGCTCCTGGGCCCCGATCGTCGCGCGCTACTCGGGCATTCGCGACGACGAGGGCAAGCGCGAGTATGTCTGGTACGAAGTGTACGAGCACCTGCTTCACGGCGTTGAAGGCGAGGGCTTCTCGAGCGCCGGAAACGAGGCCGCTCCCGACTACCCGCCCCCCGCGCGCTCTGCCCAGCGCACCGGAGACAGCTCGACGATCTGGAGCGCCTCGCCCAACTACAACTCTCGCAGCGGCGCGAGTGTCGACTACGTCATCATCCACGCCTGTGAAGGAAGCTACTCCGGCTGTTGGAGCTGGCTGACCAACTCATCGTCGGGCGTCAGCTCGCACTACGTGGTGAACACAGACGGAAGCGAAGTCCGCCAGCTCGTAGACGAGGATAGCCGCGCGTGGCACATCAGCGCCAGCTACGATTGTAAATACAACTCAAGCCTCGATTGCGGCGCCAACGGCACCTCGATGAACACCGTTTCGGTGGGCATCGAGCACGCGGGGTACACCTCGCAGACGTCGTGGGATCCGGGCCTGTTGGCCAGCTCTTCGGCGATCACCTGCGGCGTGACCCAGCGCCACGGGATTCCCATCGATCGGTACCACATCGTCGGCCACGGGCAGCTCCAACCCTGGAACCGGAGCGACCCCGGCGCGGGTTGGCCGTGGACCAGCTACCTCGACCAGGTAAGCAAGGCGTGCGGCTCGTCAGGGAGCAGCGGCTCATCCGGGAGCAGCGGCTCATCCGGGAGCGGCTCATCGGGGAGCGGATCATCAGGGAGCAGCGGCTCCTCCGGGTCGTCCAGCAGCCTGCCAACGGCGTCCAGCTTTGTGATCGACAGCAACAACGCCGCCAACACGACGGATGCCTACTACACGGAGGTCTCGGCCGACTGGTGGTCGTCCACCAGCGCCAGCGGCTTCTACAACACCGGCTACTGGGTCGCCCCCACCGGCTCGATCTCCGATCCCGCGCACTTCCGCTTCAAGACCGATGCCGAACGCTGCTACACGGTTGAGGCGTGGTGGACCTCCGGCACGGACCGGTCGAGCTCGGTCACCTTCCTCGGCTGGGACGACGAAGACGGCGAGGTCGGCCGGATCACGGTCAGTCAGCAGAGCAACGGGAAGAAATGGAACACACTCGGCACCTGGACTTTTCCGGCCGGATGGAACCAGGTGCTCCTGTCGCGCTGGACCGGCAGCGGCAAGTACGCGATCGCCGACGCGGTGCGCCTGACGCCCTGCTAGCCAGGCGCTGAGCGGCCTCCTTCCAGCTTGGACCACACCGCCTCGATCTCGTCCGGCTCGAACCAAGCCAAGAGCAAAAGCATCATCGTGACGCTGAACGTGCCGACGGGAAGGAGCATGTACATCGTGCCGTGGAGCAGGACTGCCGCGGGTACGAGCCAGGGACGAAGTCTCCGAAACCACAACCCGAGCGCCAGCGCAAACTCGAGGCCGACCGTGGCGAAGCTGGCGACTGTCATGAGCGGCGCGAAGGTCGGCTGAAACTGGGCCAGGTTCATGTGGGTGAAATGGCCGACGAAGATCTGCGTCAGGCGGCCGCCGCTCAAAAAGTCCCACTCGACCTTGTCCCACGCGCCCCAGAACCACACCACCGCCTGGGCCACACACAAAAGCCGCGTGGCCCACAGGTCCCCGTCGGTCGAGGGCGGCTCGACTCCGGCGCGCTCCGCGGCGCTCACTGCGCGCCACCGGTCCACGCTCAGCGCCCCGCCGCAGGGAGTCAGGGCCACCAGGAAGAGCGCGTGGGCGAGCAGCTTGCTGTGATGGTGCCAGTAGTCCTCCACCCCACCGTACCACCCGTAGCCGTACACCAGGGCCATCGCGAGCGCCCCGAACGCGGCGGTGCTCACGAGCGTCCAGAGGCCCACGAAGGCCAGCGACGACAGCACGAAGAACGCGACCGACACCACGAACTCGTCGATGGTGTCGCCCCGATAGAGGAGCCGACCGGACGCCCACTCCGACCACGCCGCAGCGACGAGCGCCATGCGGAGAAGCGCCATCGGCCGGGTGCTCCCCCAGCGCGTGGTGAGCCGGGCCAGAACGTTCATTGGCCGGCCGCGCACACGTCTTCACGGCGTTGATGCTCGCTGCGGAGCTCGGGGCAATAGAGCTCGGCGTCCAGCTGCGACGTCCGGGAGTTGGCGGCGCACACCGTCCCCGTCCGCCTCTCCCAGGTGTCGCCCGAGCGCAAGCGTGCCGCCTTCAGCGACTTGGAACGCGGCTCGACGCCCGGCTCCAGCACCGCCCATCGCCCCAGCACCCGGTCGTCGGCCGCGTCGAGATACGTCGCGACACAAACATCGAGTCCGACCTCCGAGAACATCGACCAGCGGGGCGCTCCCCGACTTCGGTGGCCAAAGACGTGAAAGGGCACGGGGCTCAAGACAAGGAGCGCCCCGACTCCCACCAGAATCGTCAAGCGCAGCCGCTGCAGTGCGGGAGATGGGGGAGACACCACCGTCCTGCTAACCAGTCAATCTCAGGGTATGGTGCGGCCATGAGCCACCGACTCCTGCTCGCCGTCGTATCGGGATTTTCCTTCGGCCTCCTCGCATGCACTGGCGCCCTGGGCGATAGCGCGGACTCGGCCGCCGGCGGCGGGTCGACGGAGGACCGCGACACCGACGCCGACGCGTGGACCCAGAGCGACGACTGCGAGAGTTACCTGGACTGCCTCAAAGAGGTCGATCGCGACGAGTACGACGACGCGATCGACCGCTACGGCGAGGACGGAAGCTGCTGGGGCACCGACGACGACGAGGCAACCGGCTGTGACGACGCCTGCGAGCAGTTCATGGACGCCCTGGCGGACGACCACCCCACGGTCGAGGAGTGCAACGGGAGCACCGACACCGGCTCAGACACCGGCACCGACACTGGGACGGACACCGGCAGCGACACCGGCTCAGAAACCGGAACCGACACCGGCTCGGACACTGGAAGCGACACCGGAACTGGCGGCGTCTGCCCATTGGACGCCGGTCTGTGGGGTCTCGAGTTGGAGTGGGTCAGCGACACCTGCGGCGTGTCGTCGTGGGTCGTTCAGGACGTCGAGGTGAGCTGCAACGCCGCCGACGAGATGGCGATGGACCTGATGCTGCTCGATGCGTTCCCCATGACCTTGCCTTGCGACTACTCGGGCCGCGACTTCACCTGCTCCGGAGCCGAGAGCGGCATGGGCCTGGTGGTCGAGATCGATGGGCGCGCCAGCAGTGACGGCAGCACTGCCACCGGCGCCCTCGTGCTGCAACTGGGCACGGACTGCACCTCTGAGGGGATATTCGCCGGTAGCCTGTGAGCGAGTGGCGCCGATGAACCGTACCGAGGCCACCCTGGCTGTCAGCGAGTACGAGCGCCCGGTGCGCTCCCGTTACCTCGATCCCGTCGAGCTGATCTGGTACGCGACCGCCCGACGCCTAGGCCTGCGCATCCGTCGCAACCCGGCGATCTTCTCGTCTACCGATGGGACCGGCCTGCTGGAGCTGGCGCCGCGAGACGCCCTCGACGCCGACGACTGCACCGCGCAGATGATCTTCCACGAGCTGTGCCACTGGATCACCAACGGCGTCGAATGCTTCGAGGAAAGGGACTGGGGGTTCGCGCTCGACGCCGAGCTGGACTGGCGCGAGCATGCGTGTCTGCGCCTGCAGGCGGCGCTCGCCGGAGCCCACGGGCTCCGCGGCATCCTCGCGCCCACGAGCCAGTTCCGAAAGTACTACGACGAACTCCCGACAGATCCGTTTGGCCCGGTGGAGGGGTGGCCCTGCGAGCAGCTTGTCGTGCCCCACGCCCGGGACGCGCTGTTGCGCGCACGGGCCGCGCCTTGGGGGGAGCCGTTGGCCGCCGTCTTGGCAGCGCACGCCGCGATCCGCGACGCCACCATCCCCTTCTTCGACGCTTATGCGAGCGACGTTGCTGACGACGCGCTGCCCAGCCTATGGCGCGCATAGGGCGGACTGTGTAGCTTCCGCGGGTGCCCGTCTACCGCCTCATCAAGGAGATCGTCTTTCCGCCGCCCTCGCACGCGGAGGGCGGGCTGTTGGCGGTCGGCGGAGACCTGAGTCCGGAGCGGCTGATCGCGGGCTACCAACAGGGCATCTTTCCCTGGTACAGCGACGGGGAGCCGATCTGGTGGCATTCGCCCGACCCGCGCTTCGTGCTGGATCCGGCCGTACTGCACGTTCCCCGCTCGTTGGGGAAGGTGATCGCCCAACGACGCTTCGAGGTCCGCTTCGACACCGCCTTTGCCGAGGTCATCGACCGATGCGGCCGCAAGCGCAGGCCCGGCCAGCGCGGAACCTGGATCACCGCGGACATGCGCGCCGCCTACACCCGCCTGCACGAGCTGGGCCTGGCCCACAGCGCCGAAGCCTGGCAAGATGGCAAGCTCGTCGGCGGGCTGTATGGCGTGTCGATGGGGGACATCTACTTCGGGGAAAGCATGTTCTCCGACGTCGATGACGCATCCAAGGTCGCGTTTGTGGCTCTGGTTCGGTGGATGGCGGCCAGCGGCATCGAACTCGTGGACAGCCAGGTGCGGACCGATCACGTCGCCCGCTTTGGCGGGGAAGAGTGGCCCCGCGAGCGCTACCTCACCCGACTCGCGGGGCTGGTGAACCGCCCGACTCGGCCCGGACCCTGGCGGATCGAACCGGGGGATCGGGCGCTGGAGCGGTAGGGGCCCCGGGGTTATGCCGGGCCCCCAATGCACCCCCCCATCGAAGCAAACCGCACCGGCCACCTCCGGGTCTCGGACCTCCACACGATCTACTGGGAAGAATCTGGGGACCCCGCCGGCATCCCCGCCGTCTTCGTGCACGGTGGCCCCGGCGGCGGGACCGAGCCGGCCCACCGGCGATTCTTCGACCCCGCTCGCTACCGGATCATCCTCTTCGACCAGCGCGGTTGCGGGAAGTCCACGCCACACGCCGAGCTTCGCGAGAACACCACCTGGCACCTCGTGGACGACATGGAGCGCCTGCGGGTGCTGCTCGGGGTCGAGCGCTGGCTGGTGTTCGGCGGCAGTTGGGGCTCGACGCTGGCCCTGGCCTACGCGGAGCGGCATCCCCACCGGGTCATGGCGCTGGTGCTTCGTGGCATCTTCCTGGTGCGCAGCCAGGAGATCGAGTGGTTCTACCAGAAGGGCTGCGACATGCTCTTCCCCGACGCGTGGGAGGACTACCTTGCGGCGATTCCGCCGGCCGAACACGGTGACCTCGTGAGCGCGTACTACCGGCGTCTGACCAGCGACGACCCCGCTGTTCGCACCGCAGCCGCGCGAGCTTGGAGCGTCTGGGAGGCCCGGACCAGCAAGCTCCTGGTCAGCGACGAACTGGTCCAGCGTCACGACGACGGGCACTTCGCCGAGGCCTTCGCGCGAATTGAGTGTCACTACTTCAAGCACCGGTGCTGGTTCGATCGAGACGACCAACTCCTGGCCGATGCGCACCGCCTGCGCCAGATTCCCGGCGCCATCGTGCAGGGCCGCTACGACGTGGTCTGCCCGATGCGCTCGGCCTGGGACCTGCATCGCGCCTGGCCGGAAGCGGAGCTGCACGTCATCGCCGACGCCGGCCACAGCGCCTTCGAGGCCGGCATCGGCGAGCGCCTCGTCGAGGTGACTGACCGATTCGGCCGGAGCCTGCACCGGCCCTGAGTCCAGGCCCGCGCTGAAATCCCTTCAGGTCCTCCGCCGCGCGCCGATGAATGGGGCTGAACCGGAGGAGACATGCGCGACCTTATCCGCGATGAAAGCGGCACTACGTCCATCGAGTCGCGCTGATCGCCAGCATGATGACCATGGTCCTCGCGGGCGTGGTCGGCACCCTGCGGGATGGGGTGCAGCAGATGTTCGAGGTCGTCACCGCGCTGACCGAGGACGCGCTGCCCTAAGGGCCAAGACGCCATGGCCTGCGGCATCGCCCAGATCGATGGTGGGGAGCCGTGGATCACCGCCCCGGCCGCTCCCCCTCCCAGAGCAGGTACACCACCCCTTCTGAACCCCCCAACCACGCGGCCTCGATCTGCCGGCGGTCGTACGTGCGCGGTACGCCGGCGTCGCTAGATGCGGCCGGGTCGTTCACGAAAACGTCCCCCTCGGCCGAGAAGCCGGTCACCAGGAGCAGATGGCCCGCCGTCGAGGAAATTGGCGCGCCTTCGACCTCCCCCGCACTCCACGCCGCCGAGATCGCTACCGGGGCACCTTCGGTGATCCAGGGCTCGATGTCGTCGATCGAGTCGAACCAGCCGACCTCGCCAGTCAGGCCCAGCGAGGCCGCATACGCTATATTGAACGGCCAATTTCCGTTTCCACCGTACGTTTCGTCCCACGTGCCCCCCGCGGCCTCCGGAACCGAAACGTCGTAGGTCGTCGTGCCAGACCGTTGCGCCCACCATGCCAGAATCATCGAGGTTGTCGTAGGGCTACACCACGCTTCGCCCGCATCGAAAACCATCTGGGACCGCCCCGGCACCTCGAGCTTCGTGCCCCAGGCCTGCCCACCGGCGTCGTTTCCGCGACCTGCGCCGGTTTTCGCGAATGCGAGCGCGAGGCGCGAAACCGCCGGGCTGGAGGCGCCGTCCGCCGTGAACAGGGTGACCCGCACCCGGGCCGCGTCGGCGGGCTCGTCCAAAACCACCGTGTCCGTCCACACCTCCCCATACCTGTCGCGCTCAGAATCGAACGAGTGTCGCGACAGAGTGCCGGTCCCGGAGGCCCACACCCCGAGCTGATACCAGGCCGTCCACTCCCCTCCGACGCGCGCCTGCACGTCGATCGACAACCACGTGCCGGCCGGCGTGGTCGCATTCCACGAGGGCACGATCGCGTCGAACTCCAATCCGGGGGACAGGATCGCCGAGGTGAAGGTGCCGTATTGGTAGCTGCCGCCATTGTACACGCCGCTGCTGTCCGTCCCGGAGCTCAGTCCCGTGCCGAGCCGGAGGTCGGCGCCCACCGATATCCCCACGGCCTCCCCATTGATCCAGTCGGCCTCGGACGCCAGCGTACAACGGGCCCGATTCGCCCCGTTGGCAACGCAGCCAGCGTCGCTCGTTTCATCCGATGTGTCAGAAGTATCATCCGATGGTTCACTGCCGTCGCCCCCACCCGCCCCCGCGCGGCCGACCGCTGGCGCTTCGGCCTCCGCACAGGCGAACAGGTTGAAGGGTAGGAGCGGGAGGAAACGCAGGGTGTCGGCCTAACACCAATGCCGGTCACTTAGGCAGCGCAGCATGAGCCATCAGCCGTTAGCCGTCAGCGATTAGCTCGGTCGGAGGCGGAATGCGAGACTTCAGGGACCTCTTGGTGTGGCAGAAGGCGCACCGCCTCACGCTCGACGTGTACCGGGCCACGAAGAGTTCCCGGCCGAGGAGCGGTTCGGCTTGACTGCGCAGCTGCGCCGATCCGCAGCGTCGGTACCCACGCACATCGTCACCGAAATCAAGAAGATGCTGGCAGCTCTCCATCGGAAGCTGACGGCTGAAGGCTAATTGCTGACGGCTCGCCGGCAAGATCGCCTAAGTGACCGGTATTGGGCCTAACACGGCATGGCCCGCTGGCGTGCCACTACGGACCCCACCCCCGAGAGGTGTCCAGGGCTTCGCCCTTCGCCTGCCGCACACTCAGCTTGATGAGCACGATCAGACGCCGCCCCTCAGCGCCAAACCTTCAGCGTGTACACCCGACTCGTCTCGCCGGTGATCTCCAGGTCCAGCCCCCCCGCGCTCAGCGTCCCGCTGCTCAGGGTCTGCGTCGACTCGCCAACCGCGGTCGCGACCCCGTCGGTCTGGTAGCGCGTCCCGTCCGCCTCCTCGAAGCTTCCGGCCTTCCCGGCGTACACATGGACCGTGCGCTCGCCGTCCACGTCCGCCAGGGTGCGCACGCCCTCGAGCGGTCCCGGCACCAGCGAGTCGGGCGGATCGGCGAAGGTCGGCACGATGGCACCCTCCGAAACATAGACCGGAACGCGGTCCCAGGGCACATCGGCCACCACCGTGCCGCTGCCGACGGCCGCCCCGGTCCACCAGTCGTACCAGCCGGTGTCTGCGGGCAGCTCGGTCGACCAGGAAGTTGCGCCGGCCTCGAGGACCGGACTGACGAGGAGCGAAGGGCCCAAAAGCCAGACGTCGATCCGGCCCCAAGACTCGGCCGGGTGGTGCAGAAAGACCGGCCGGACCATGGGCGTACCGAGGCTGACGGCCTCCTCGGCGAGCCCGCGTAGGTAGGGGAAAAGTCCCGCGTGTACCCGGCTGTAGAATGCGAAGGCCGCAAGCGTCTCTTCATCGCTGTCGAACTGCCAATCCTCGGTGGAAAAGGCGCCGTGGTGGGTGCGCATGATGGGGCTGAACGCACCCAACCCCGCCCAGCGCATCCACAGCTCCTTGGTGCTGGGGTCGTTGCCGACGGACTGGTACCCAGCGATGTCCGAGCCGGTGAAGGGCACCCCAGCCACGCTGCCGCCGAGGGTGAGCGCCACCACGGAGGGCAGCCCGTCATCGGTGTCGAAGCTGGTTCGCTGGTCCCCAGGCCAGTGCACCGGTGCCACCGCCGCCGAGCCGGTCCAGCCGCTCCGCGCAAAGAATGTCGCGTCGCGACCATCGAGCGCGTCGGCCGAGGCCTGCTGCCACAAGAGCGGCCACACATTGTGATCCGTTTCGGCGTCCCCGTTGGCGAGCACGGCATCGGTTGGCAACCATTCGGCGTAGTCGGCCATCCATCCGTCGAAGCCGATGTCCGCACACGCGGCGAGCTTCGTCACCACCCACGCGTACGCGTCCGCGTCACTCAGATCGACCGTGGTGGTGGTGTCGAAGGACGGTCCCAGGAAGGTGTACGGGGCGCCGGCTTCGGTCTGGATCGCGTGGCCGATGGCCTCGTCCCACGCAGCCGTGCCCTCGACCAGGAACGGCGCGAAGTAGGCCAGCCACTTGAACCCCAGCGCCTCCAGCTCAGCGTCGATCCCGGAGGGATCCGGGTAGAGCACTTCGTCGACCGTCCATTCAGGCACCGGGTGGTACCCGAGTCCGCCCTCCTCTCCGCCGCGCCAATCCTCAGACCAGATGACCGTCGCGGCTGCCCCGGCCCCACGAAGCTCCGCTGCCACCGCCCTGACCCGATCGGCGCCGCGGACCGCATCCGCCCAGGCGCCGAACGCCCAATCCGGCGGCGACGCGATCGGACCGGAGGCGAGCGCGTGTGCCTGCACCAGGGCCAGCGGCGTGTCCGCGTCCAGCACCGAGTACGAGACCACCGGCGCCCAGCCGTCGAGGCGCCATCGATCGCCGGTGCACAGGTCCACCTCCACGCGGGCCTCGGTGTGGACGGCCACGCCGACGGGCTCGGGTCGGATGAAGAAGGGGTCGGGGTAGCTCGACGCGTGGCGGGTCCCCGTCAGGTACCACGCGTCCGCGGGCACCTCGGTCTCGACCTTCCCGATTCCGGGCTCACCCACCCAGAGGCCGAAGGCCTCGCCCACGTGGTCCAGGTCCATGGCGTGTTCGCCCCCGCCGACGAAGTGATCGTCGCCCGTGCACGCGGCGTCGAAGCGAACGCGGTTGCCTGCCTTGGCGTCGACGTCGATCCGCAACGAGCGCGTGCCCGCCGAGGAGATCGTGACTCCGCCAAGCGCAGCTCCGCCTTCGTCCACCAGTTCGTAGGACCAGAACCCGTCGCCACGACGGTTCGCCAGCTTCACCGACTCCCAACTGGTTGCACCGCCATTCTCGCGGTAGCTACCCGCCTGGAACTCGAAGGTCTCATCCCCTTGCCCAACGGCGAACCGAAGGTCGCTTACGAGAGGCTGGCCGTCGAACCGGGTGACATCGAGGCCGCCGTCTTCTCGTTCGGTGACGACGATGTCGCCGAGCTGGAGGCTGCCGAGACACCCGCCGAGGAGCCCGAGGAGGAGCATGCCCGCCCGTTATCCCGCCTGGGCGCTTCGCCGGTGAGGATCATGGGGTTGAGGAGGCCCAGAGCGACCGCAACCACCATCGGGGAAGCCGAGATGCGCATGCCCGTAGCGTAGGCACGCTTCGCCGGTGCGTCAGGTTTTCAGTGTCAAGGAGTGTTCAACCATGCGGGGGCTCGCGCCATGGCGCCGACCGGGATCGGGGCTCCGGTGCGGAGGTCGACGCCGCCGGCGAGGGCGGTGCGCTGGCCCTCGTAGAGCAGCACCTCCCCGCTCTTGAGCCCGACCGCCCCGACGCCGTCGGCCTGGGCCCCGCGGATATCCGCCACCGCCAGCCGACTGGCCAGGTGGCGGTAAACGGCGGCCGCAGGTTTGTCGGTGGGCGGACCGCGCTCGGTCGACGCCAACAGCGAGTTGGTGGAGAACGGACTTCCGCCGCGGCCACCCCGCTTCGGCGGGTCGACCAGGGTGTGCCAGAAGAGTGCCTCGGCGCCGGCTTCTGCCGCCCGCGCCACCAGCGCCACCACCCGCCGGGCCTGAAGCTCCTCCCCACCCGCCGTCGTCACGCTCGTCTCGGTGACCCACACCGGCTTCCCTGGCACCATCGCCGACACGGCCCGAACGCCAGCCGCGAGCCGCTCGCCGTCGTCGTCATGGTAGGTGTGCAGGGAGAGGATGTCGAACGCCGCCGGCACCCCCTCAACCGCCAGGAGCTCCCTCGCGTACCGCTGCCCCTGCTCGGCGTGGGGGCGAAACAGACCCAGCGCCAGGATTCTCGCCTCGGGATCGGCCGCCCGGATTGCCCGCGAAGACACAAGGACGATCGAGGCGTATTCCATTGGCGTGCAGAAGGTGGTCGGGTCGTAGTCGGCCTGGGTGTTCCGCGCCACAAGGCTATTCTTGAGGTCCGGTTCGTTGTCGACCTCCCAATAGCGAATCGGCACCACCAACCCCGGCATGTCGTCAACGCCGTCGCCGTCGTAGCGCTCCACAAGGCCCCGTACGCAACGCTCGTACGCTGCCAGATCGGCCGGGAGATAGTGGTCGGTGAAGCTCCCTGTCTGGACGGCCGGCCAGGGACTGACGTTGGCCAACCCGACGAGGTCGGTTCCCAAGGCCTTCACCCAACTGTCCATGTCGGCGAGCGCGTTGCGATCCTGAGCGAGCCCCATGCACGACACGTTCGGGAAGCCGAAGGTCTGGGCGCGCACCACGCTCGCGCCCAACCCGCGAATCAGCGCGCCATCCTCGGCGAGCGCCGCGTCGACGGCAGCGCGGTCCATACCGCCGCGGCGTTTGGCCGGCACGGCCAATCCCATGTTGAGCCCAAGCGAGAATCGCGGCAAGTCAGGTGGCGACTGGGTGGTAGAGACCGTCGTCGGGGCGTCGATGGCGGGTTCGGTCGCGACCGGAGGCAACTGCGCCCTCGCGGACCACAGGCCCGCAGAGAGCGAAAGGCCCGCGAGCAGCACCGCGGTGATGACCAGACCCCGGGAGCGCCGGGGGAAGGTCATTCCTTGACGAGGCGCAGCACCGGGCGCGGCAGTCCGGGCGTTGGCTCCGGCGTCACGGGGGCAGTTGCGTCCACGGGGATGGTGAAGCTGACCGTGCGGAGCGCCGACCATGGGAAGCTGCACACCCGCAAGGAGTCGAAGGACAACGTCACCGACAACGCATCGTCACCGAAATCCGGGCGGTTGTGCCGATGCCAGCGCGATTCGAGGCGGATTGGCAGGGTTTCGGGGAACTTTCGCAGGACCGTGTCTGGCACGCCGGACCCGGACAACAGCGCCGCATCGAACTGCAAGAACATGTCGAGGCCCCAGCCGAAGCCGCCCCGCACCAGCTCACGGGCGGGATTCTCGAAGGGGTCGAGGCCGGGCGTCGAAGAATCCCCCGAGCTGGCGCGAAGCGTGTGCACGGCCGACACGGATTCTTCCCCGGCGACCGCCCCCTCCTCTTCCGGCGGAAACTCCTGCCCAGTGAGCCCAACCACGTCCTTTTGGAGATCCAAGGCCTGCGCGAGGATCAAGAACTGGTCGATGGTGAGATCGGCCGCGCCCGCGAGACGCTTCTTGAGCTCGGCGCGGTCCATGCCGACCTTCGAGGCGAGGTCGATCGTGGAGAGGCCACGCTTGAGCAACGCATCGCGGAGGAGCTTGAGCAGAGGGTCGGACGGACGTGCCACGAGGTCGGCTATCATGTAACGGGGGAAGACGCTCGCCGCGTCCTCCCCCTACCGCGGCGTACCCTCCGGCCTCCAAGCTTCGCTTTCCGGCCTACGGTCCGGGGCGCGTGGGTAACGCGCCCCGGCCACCGCTCTCCCCCTCCCGGCAGTCACCCATGCCGCTGGGCGTTTCATGCCTTTGGGAGTCGCGGAACGCGGCATGGGTGACTAACCCGTCGACCCGCGCACGCGCCTACTCCTTCTCGTCGGGATCCAGCTCATCGGGAAGCCGGATGTCGATCTTCGACACCGACGGCACGGACGGGGTCCGAACCGCGCCGGCGCTGGTGCCGCCGAAACCGAAGTCCGGCGTCTGGGGACCGGGGCCCTCCGACGCGGGGCCTGATTTCGGCTTGGACGAACCGCCGCCCCCGCCGAACGTGCCCCGCCCCTCGGTGGGGTCGACCCGGCCAGTCTCCTTGGGCGCGCCTTCGCCACGCCCGAGGTTGGGCGCATCCATGTCGCCTGGCTTCAAGTTCGTCGGATCAGCGACGCCCGCGTGAGACTGCGTCGGACTCGACGTCGTCCCCGAGCCTTGGCGTCCATCCCCCGGGCTGCCGCCCTCCTTGCCCATCGGGCTGGATGAACCGGTCGGCTTCCCGGGCGTGCCCAGCGAGCTGCCGCCGCCGCCCGAGGAGCCGCCGCCGCCCGAGGAGCCGCCTCCGCCCGAGGAGCCGCCGCCGCCTGAGCCGCCCCCGCCGCCGCCGCCCGAGGAGCCGCCGCCGCCCGAG
>CANLGL010000074.1 GCA_947490345.1 Deltaproteobacteria bacterium | reverse complement strand
CGGTCGTGGTGCGGCGCTCGGCAGGTGCGACCGAAGTCGCAGGGTGAGCCACCACCGAGCGACTTCGGTCGCAGTGGCGCCGACTTCGGTCGCGGCGGCGGCGGGTGCGACCGAAGTCGCAGGGGCGGCGACGAAGGAGCGAGACGCGAAGCGCCTCGTCGCTAGGCTCAAGAAGCCCGGCTACAACGTCGAGCTACCGGTCGCGGCCTGAGCGCCCAGCTCCGAGCCAACGGTGCTGTTTCTTGATAGTTCCCCATGCCGCCGCACGCGCCGGCTCCGGAGCCATGAAACGCCGTCGAGTTCTGCGGCTGCGGGGATGGGGAGAGGGGCGCCCAAGGCGCGTTATCTACGCCGTCCGCACTTCGCGGTGGGCGCAGGCCGACGGCTTGCCGGCGGCCGGAGGGGACGCCCCGGTAGGGGAAGGGGCGGGTGCCCCTTCCCCCTTGCATGATAGTCCGCGCCCCGCGGAGGCGTCGGTGGCGATCAGCAAGGCGGTATCGGAGTCCCTGAAGATATACCTGGCCCTTGGCGGCGGCGGCCTCGCGCTGGCCTGGCGCTTCATCCCGGCGCCCTGGGCGCGTCGCATCCTGGCGGCGCTGGTGCTCGTCGCCAGCGTCGGCTACATCCGCGCCAGCACCCACACACTCACGACGCGGCTCGACAGCTACGACGTCATTCACTACTACCTCAACGCCAAGTATTTCTCGGAACTTGGGTACTACGATCTGTACCCGGCGGTCCTCACTGCCGACGAGGAAGCGGGTCCGCGGTGGGATACCGGACCCCAATACATGGCGGCCGGCGACGAAGGCGACCACATGGCCCCGATCGCCGAGGCCTACCGCCGTGGGAAGGTGGTCAAGGCAGGCTTCAGCACCGAGCGATGGAGCCAGTTCAAGCACGACTTCCTGGTCATCCGCGACTGGAAGAAGGGGATCGACTCCGAGCTCTGGCGGCAGATGGTGCAGGATCACGGATACAACGGGACGCCCGCCTGGACGTTGCAAGCCACGCCGTTTGTGAGGCTGGTTCCGGTCGAGTTTTTGAAGGTGCTCGCGTACCTGGACGTGGCCCTGCTCGCGGCGGCGCTCGCGGCGGTCGTGTGGGCCTATGACCTCGACGCCGCGCTGTTCGTGGCGCTTTTCCTGTTCACGACCTACTCGACCCGGTGGCCGATCATCGGCACGGCATTTCTGCGCTACGACTACGTCTCCGCCATGATCATCGCCATGTGTTGCCTGAAGCGGGGCCGACCCTTTGCGGCGGGTCTGTTCGGTGGGTGGGCGGGGGTGTTGAGGCTCTTTCCGGCGGCGTGGATGTTCGGTCCGGCGTTCAAGGGCCTCTTCGGGCTGACCCGCCGGGAGCTGTCCCGGCCGCTTCTGCGTCTTGCGGGGGGATTTTTGCTCGCCGCCGCGCTCCTGCAAGGCGGCAGCGCCCTGCTTCTGGGGCCGGAAGCGCTCGCGACGCACAGCCGCGACATCAAACAACACACCTCCGCCGAGGAGCTGTCCTCTCGTCGAGCAGGCCTCGCGCTGGCGCTCCCCTTCCGAGGCGATCTGGAGCCCAAGAACATCTCGCGTCGCATCAAGCAGGACGTCGAGGACCAGGCGCGGCTCCGCTACGCCGTGGGCGGTGCCTTCTTGTTGGTCCTCGCCTGGGCGCTCCGCCGCAGCGACGACGACGAGGCCTATGCCTTCGGCTTCGCTCCGTTCTTCGTGTTCGCGACCGCCAGCTACTACTACTACGTGACGCGGGTGACGCTCATCCTGGCCCACGCGTCTCGTCGTGACTCCTGGCGGCACGCCACCGGGCTGGCGATGCTCTTCGCCGTGGACGCATTCTCGAACTGGAGCGAGGTGAATCGCCCCGGACACCGGGTCTACCTGATCGGGTGGCTCGGCTGGATGCTGGTGGTCTACCTGGTGGTGATGACGGGCTGGCTCCTGTGGGAAGGCCGGCGCCGGCAACCGGACACGATTACGAGCCCCTGATGGTGGCTCCGACGCTCGCGCAGCTCCTCGACATGCTGGTCGAGGCGCGCTTGTTGCACGCGGGGCAGCGTCAGGACGTGCTCAACCGCGGTCGTGACCAGGCGCGCCACCTGCTCTTGGACCGGCGTGCCGAGCTCCGGCGCATGTTGGGCCGGCAGCGGGTCAGCTACTCGGTCAGCGACCTGGAGCTCATCGCCTCCTTCCGGTTCCGGCGCGTCGATGCGCCCGAAGTGGTCCTGGACGAGGAGACCATCACCGAGACCGTGGCCAAGCACCTGGGCTTCGCGTTCATGCGTCTGGACCCGCTGAAGCTCGACTATCGCCTCGTGGTCGAGGCCTTCGGCGGTCCCTTCGCCGAGAAGAACCTGGTCATCGCCGTCGAGAGCAAGCCCGCGATGTTGACGGTGGCGGTCACCGAGCCGTGGAACACCACCCTCCTTCAGCAGCTCGCCGAGTTCAAGAAGGTCCCGATCCGCCCGGTCATGGCGCCGAAGTCGGAGGTGCTGCGGGTCATCACCGAGTTCCATGGCTTTCGTCGCTCGATGCGGGCGGCCGAGGCCGAGCTCAGCAGCACCCTTCCCGACATCGCCAATCTCGAAGCGCTGTATCGGGTGGCTGGGGCTGGCGATCTGGAGGCGAACGACCAGCCGGTGGTCCAGGCGGTCTGGTATCTGCTCAACTACGCGGTGGATCAGCGTGCCAGCGACATCCACATCGAGCCCAAACGGGAGGACGCGCTGGTGCGCATGCGCATCGACGGCATCCTCCACACCGTGCATCGTATGCCGCGCACCGTGCATCCGGCGGTGGTGTCGCGCGTCAAGCTGCTCGCCAGGCTCGACATCGCAGAGAAGCGTCGCCCCCAGGACGGGCGCTTCAAGACAGAGATCGGTCGCGACGAGGTCGAGCTGCGGGTCAGCACGATTCCGACGGCGTTCGGCGAAAAGGTCGTCATCCGCGTCTTCGACCCCACGGTGCTCAAACAGTCGCTCCCGGACCTGGGCTTCTTTCCGCGTGAGCTGGCGCTCTACGAATCGATGATTCGGCAGGCCAACGGCATGGTGCTCCTCACGGGACCTACGGGCAGCGGCAAGACCACGACCCTGTACTCGACGATGCACCACCTGGCCTCGCCCCGGCTGAACATCTGCACCTTGGAAGACCCGATCGAGATGGTGCACGAGGCCTTCAACCAGATGGCCGTCCAGCCCAAAATCGGCTTCACCTTCGGCACCGCGCTCAAGAACATCCTCCGGCAGGACCCCGACATCATCATGGTGGGTGAGATCCGTGACTCGGACACCGCCGAAAACGCCGTCCAGGCCGCGCTGACCGGGCATCTGGTGCTCAGCACCGTCCACACCAACGACGCCGCCAGCGCGGTGGGTCGCCTCTTGGACCTCGACGTCTACCCCTTCCTCATCGCCGGCGTGTTGACAGGTGTTGTGGCGCAGCGGCTGGTCCGCAAGGTCTGCGTGCACTGCGCCGCAGAAGAGGTGCTCACCAACGAGCAGATCGACGCACTCCGCATCCGCGGCGTCGAGGGCCGGCAGCTCAAAGTCAAGCGCGGCAAGGGCTGCATCAAGTGTCGCGGCACCGGGTACCGAGGCCGTACGGGGATCTTCGAGGTCCTCCCGGTCTCCCCGCGCATCCGCGGCCTCATCCAGGCCAAGGCGTCGGCCCAGGAGATCAAACGCGAGGCGCTCAACGACGGGATGTTGACGCTGCGTGAGTACGCGATCAAGAAAATGGCCCGGGGCGAGACCACGTTCGAGGAGATCGTCGCCGTCACCGAGGAGCACGCGCTTTATTGATCAGGGGGAAGGGGCGGCGACGTCCCCGAGGCCGCGCATCCTCAGATGTGACCGCTCGCTGACCCGACAGGCCGCGGCCACGGCTATAGTGGCCGGGACGATGCTCGCGTTTTTTTCGCTCCTCACCGCCTGCACCGAGGTCATCGTGGATGATCCAGTCGTCGCCGACGGCGCGGCGACGGCGCCCCGGCACCCCGATGCGACGTGGACCGCCGAACAGGCGGCGGTGGCGATGATGGACGCGGTGATCTATGGCATGCCCGCCAGTTCCCCGTTGGTGACCACATTCCGCGACATGCTCTCGCACGGCTCGGACGAGTGCCCGGGGCCCGGATGGGAAGTGGGCGGCCTGACCTATTTTCCGGTGGCGGGGTGCACCTCCACGGATGGGTACTGGTACCAGGGGGTCGGCGGCACGACCTTTTCCTGGGAGGATTTTGATTCGAACGGGCAGTACGACGGCTTCCTGCAGGAAATGAAGACCGACGGCTCGATGATGGATCCGGCGGGGCTGGTGTTCACCTTCGGCGGCTTGATCGCTTTCCAGTACCTGGGCACGCCGGAGGAGGGGGGCACCTACGAGGCCGAGTTCCTGGGCACCTACCGATACGAGGGTTCGGACGAGATGTGGCTGCGGTTGGGTACCAGCACCGCAATGTACCTGAGCGGGACATTCCCGCCGACCGGTCCCGCCACGCTCTCGGCGGACGGGGGGTTCACGGTGGACGGGGTTTCGGTTTCGGCCCAGGGGTTCAACATCGGGGGCGCCTGCGGTGAGCTTCCCTCAGGGACTTTCGCCGTGCGCGACGACCAGGGCTACTGGTACGACCTCACCTACGACGAGAGCACGTGTGACGCGTGCGGGACGGTGTCCTTCGACGGTCGCGAGGAGCTCGGGGTTGCGTGCGCCGACGTGAGGCCGGCGTTTCTGACGAGCTTGGACCAGATTCGCGACGATATGGCCGCCACGTTGCCCCGTCTATGATCCTCTATTTCGCCCTGGCGCACGTCGGTTGTGAAACGGCGACCGATGACCCTGCAGTCGGCGAGGTACCGGTGGAGTTGGTGCCGCTCGACGCGCCGCGCCTGCTACGACGAATCTCGCTGGATCTGCGCGGAAAGCTGCCTCCGATCGATGAGTTGGACCGGGTGGAGGCCGACCCAACCCAGGTTCCGGTTCTTGCCGTGACCTATCTTGCAGATCCGAACTTCGAGGATCGCTTGGTGTCGCTCTTGGCTGAGCGTTGGCACACGGTGCTGGACGTCTACGAGGTGAACTTCGCCGATTACCGCCTTGAGCCGGAGTACGCCGACGGCTTTGCGCACGCCGTTGGCGAGGAACCCTTGCGGCTCATCGCGCACGTCGTCGCCAACGATCTACCCTACGCCGACATCGTGACCGCTGACTACACGATGGCCAACCACATCCTCGGCTCGGTGTGGCCTTTGGAGCGGGCGTCGGACGACCGGGGCTGGACTCAGGCCTGGTACACCGACAAGCGACCTCCGGCGGGCGTGCTGTCGACCAACGGCTTCTATTGGCGCTATGTCACCAACATTTCGAACAAGAACCGGGGCCGGGTCGCCGCAATCTCCCGCCTGCTGTTGTGCACTGACATGTTGGGGCGGCCGGTGAACTTCGAACGCAGCCAGAGCCTCGACCCCGAGGAGGCCATCCGGACTGAGCCAGGGTGTGTGACCTGTCACTCGACGGTCGACCCGATGGCGGCGAGCATGTTCGGCTTCTGGTGGACGATCCAATATAATCCGTACGAGATGCAGACTTACCATCCGGAGCGCGAACGCCTCGGTCCTGAGCTGCTCCTGACCCAACCCGGATATTACGGCACGCCCATGGCCGGCCTGGTCGATCTCGGCTGGTACCTCTCCGAAGATCCGCGGTTCAATCGCTGTGCCGCGGAAAGCTACGCCGAACAACTCTGGCGGCGGCCCTCCGACGTCAGCGACTACGAGACAATCGAGACCATCCGCGCCGACTTCGAGGCGCAGGGCACTCACCCCCAGGCCTTGATCCTTGATGTTCTGGCCACCCCACAGTATGGCGCCGGTGGATTCACCGCCGAGGCCAGCGACGACACTCGGGCACGCGAAGTGGTCGAGCGGTTGTTGTCACCCAATCAGCAACGGCTCGTCTTCGAAGAGTTGGCCGGCCTTGACTTCTCCGAGTTCGACTACGTCGGGCTCGAAAACGACGTGTTGGGTTACCGTGTTTTGGCAGGCGGGGTCGACGGCTACAGCGTCACCAGCCCACAGGCAATCCCCGGCCTCACGTGGGAGTTGGTCAACAAACGCATTGCGCAGGCTTCGGCGCAGCTCATCGTCGAACGTGATCTGGCACACGCCGACGCCACGATCCTGTCCGTTGGCCTGGAGGCCCGGCCTGGCGAGGTGGCGTTCGACGACCAGTTGGCGGCCCTTCATTGGCGCTTCTTTGCGGTTCGGACCGATGATGCCTGGGTGGCGGAGATGGGGGCGCTCTGGACTTCGGTTCTGGCCATCGAGGGCCCGACGTCAGCCTGGGAGGCGGTCCTCGAAGCGTGTTTCCGGGACCCGCTCTTCGTGGCCTACTGATGCGGGGCCTCAGCCGGCGTGGTGTGTTGGGCCTCGGCGCGGCGGGGCTGCTGCTGCCTCGTTTCGGGTTCGCGGACCCGGTGGCAGGGAACAAACGACGTTTCTTGTTCATCCACTGCTCCGGGGGCTGGGACACCACCTACTGTTTTCAACCCAACTTCAGCTCCAGCATCGTGGACATGGAGCCCGACTCGACCGAGGCTGAGGTCGGCGGCATCCGCTTTGTCGACAACGGCACCCGGCCGCACGTGCGCAGCTTCTTCGAGGCGCACGCCGCGCGCACGTGTGTCGTCAACGGTATCGAGGTTCGCAGCATCACCCACGAGCGCTGCCGCCGCATCATGATGACCGGCCTCGCCGAGGGGCAGACGGACGACTGGGGCGCCATCCTCGCTGGAAACGCCGTGGATCGGCAACTGCTGCCCTATTTCGTGCTCAGTGGGACGGCGTTCTCCGCCAAGTACTCCAGCCGCATCGTCCGCGTCGGTGCCGCGGGACAACTCTCGAGTCTGGCCAGCGGAAACGCGCTCCGCCGCACCGACCACGTTTTTGCCATCCCCACGGTGGAGCGCGATCTGTTGGTGGATTCGTATGTGCGGAGTCGGATGGGCGCCGCCGCGCCCAAGAGCGTCATCGCCACCGCCGCCGCGGGAGCGCTCGACGATGTCGAGGGGCTCAAGGCCTATCTCGATCAGCTGGACATCGGCTCGTACGACCAGGGTTGTTACAGCCTGGACAGTCACATCTCCACGGTCTGGGATGTGTTCGAGCTCGGGCTCGCTCGGACCGCGCTCATCGAATACCGCGGCTGGTGCGGAGAGGGGTGGGACACGCATTCCAGCAACGATCGCCAGGGCATGCACTTCGACGAGCTGTTCGAGTTCTTGGCCATGGGTCTCGCCGACCTTGACTCGCGCCAGGCGGCGGCCGGCGGCCCGCTCGCCGACGAGACCGTGATCGTCGTGTTCTCAGAGATGGGACGCACCCCCCAACTCAATGGGGGGAACGGCCGCGACCACTGGACCTTCACCAGCGCCATGGTGGTCGGCGCGGGGGTCAAAGGCGGGCAGGTGGTCGGGGGCTTCGACGACAGCGGCTACGGTTCGGCGGCGGACTTCGCCACCGGAGAGGCGCTCACCGAAGGATCGGGCATTTCCGCGGCGAACTTTGGGGCGACGCTCCTGGCGCTCGGCGACGTGGACCCCGGCGAGACGGCCCCGCTCACCGCGGTGCTCGCTTGAGTTTCCTGGTGTTCCTTGCGGCGTGTGTCACGGAGGGCGAGGACACCGCGGAAGCTTGGTGTGCCGACCAGCCCGAGGTCACCTGGGATTCGTTCAGTCACGGCTTCATGCTCGACTATTGCACGTCCTGTCACTCGGTCAACAATACCGGCAGCCGCTACGGCGCGCCCGAGGGTGTCAACTTCGACGCTGAATCCGACGTCGCCGCCCAGGTCGAGCGGGTGTGGACGCGGGTGGTAGCCGACGAGGACATGCCTGAGGCAGGCGGCGTGTACCGCGACGACCTGTACTTGTTCGACATCTACTTGACCTGTACGCTCGACCGTACTCCGTGAGCGGCGACGTCGCAGGTGTGGGCGGCCACATCGCAGCGGATGACGAGGTCCTTGCGGTCGGCCACCACCAGCGCCCCCGCCGGTGAGGTGTACACCTGCCCGTCGGTGAACTCGACGCGAAAGGCGTAGCTTCCCCGCGCCATCCACCCCGCGGGCATCACTTTTTGGCCGATGAGCACGCCGAGTGTGCCCGGACCCTCGAGCGACACTTTTGACCCTGGCGGGTACAGCGCCTGGTCCATCTGGTCGACCACGGGCGAGTCGTCGATGAGCGCCTGGATCCCGCCGACCACCAGGACCACCACGATCGCGACCGCGGCAACAAACCAGACGGGAATGGTCTTGGGCGCGCCGAGCATCGTACTGCGGCGTAACCAGCTACCCTCGGCGAGTGGGCAACAACCGCCTGTGAGTCGGATGACCAGCGGGCGGCCGCCCTACGGGCGCCGCGCTGTCGCTCCGGCCGCCGGCCCGGGGCCCGCAGCCTCTTCTCCATCGCTGCCGCGCTTCCCGCCGGAAACGAGTCGCCCTGTTCGGGCCCCTACGTATCCGCGAGGTGCGGGGTCGAAGTGCGCCAGGCGGCGGATGCGCGTCGGCTGGTGCGCTGTGCCCTTCGGGGGGACGAGGCACTCGTTGGCCCGCTTGAACATGACATGGCTCTCGTCGCTGGATCCATCGATGCTGAACCCGATTCGAACCAGGGAATCCACGGCGTCGCGGTAGGGCGTTCCCTCCGGGACGTAGGCGTGGAGTGCTGCGCGCACATCCGCCGCGGAGCTACACAGGGGGGCTTCGCTGAGTTCCAGCATCGGTTCGCTGAGTGTGGGCTCCCTGACCAACACCCAGAACACGAGCGCGTACCCTGCGATGCACAGGCAGAGGATGACCCCCAAGAATGCGGCGGCCACCTTTGCCGCCCGCTCAATCAAACGGGCACCCCCCAGCCGGGCGCGGGATGCCCGTCAGCATCGTCGGGCTCGGCAACACCTACCCATCGCAGCACGGGCCAAATCCGTTCCAGGGCTCGGGAAGGCTCAAGCGGCTCAGCAACAGCGCCGCCGCACACAGCGCCGGCAGCATCAACGCGGCGATTTTGGGTTGGCCCGGCCGAGTTCGCAGCATCAACCGAAGCATCGCGGCCGTCGGGATCAGGAGCGTCAACATCGCCCATTGGACCAGCATACTCCCTGGGCCACCCCAAGCGACACCGGAAAGCCAGGCGCTCATCCAAAGGCCAAACGGCAACACGCCAGCGAGGAGCTCCCACGCGAACCAGCGCACCCGTTTCCGCGCCCAGAGGATGAGCGGTCCAGTGAGTACGATCACGACCAGGACGTGAACGGGCCCCAGGTAGGCGAACATCGCCACGACGATCTTCTGGTCGTGGGTCACTGGCTCACGGCAGCCTCAGCACCGGCGGCGGTCGGAACCTCACAAGACAAACTCCGCGCTGAACGTTGCCCAGTATAGTAACACCACCCATGCTGTCCCCGCCAGAAATGCCGCGCCAGCGCCGAGAAAGAGCGCGGTGCCCAACGAGTGCAGGAGGCATCGCATGTCAGATCAGCATGCCGAAGCCGGGAGCCCAGATGCCCCACGGATACGTCGCGACGAGCCCACAGTTGCTGAGTATTGAGCGCGTGACCGAGTTGCTGTTAGGCCCAAGTGGATCGTAGCAGATGTTGGCGGCGTTGATTCGCACCGCCTCTTGTGTCAGGCACTGCGTCAGTCCGCACGCAGTCGCACCCGAGGCGATGTGAACGCTTCGAAGCGCCCACGTCGGCACACGCGGCTGACTCGCTCGCACCTCCAGTTCGCCAAACCCCTGGCACGGTGCCGGATGGGCGGCGTGGTCGGGTCCCCCGTGTATTTCCAGGTAGCGACCCGCTTCGTCTCGCACCGTCACAAACGTGTGGAACGTCTGTCGGAGACCCGGTGTGTCGATTGGAGTAGCCGCCACGCGAATTTCACAGTTCTCGCTTCGCTCGATTGCCTCGTCCATCGGTCCCATCTTGGACAGGTCGACCGCAAGGTCATCGCAGGGCTCCCGCACGATCTCCCAATCGGAGATCGTGTCAGGACAGGCCGTCTCCAGGTAGTCGAGCTCAAGTCGGATAAATGCCGTGCCTTTGGTGTTGCAGGGGCTGCCGCTGACATCTTGGTCGACGAAGCAGTCGACCTCGACGACGCACCCTTTCTCCTCTTCATTCCAGGCCAGGCGCGCCCCTCGAACGCAGTCTTGCCACCCTGGCTTTTCCACCAGGCCGCGGATCTGGGCGGAGCACGCGCTATGTGCTGCGTTAGCCAGGCTCGAGGCGGTGTAGTTTCTCGCTGCGAGCGCCTCCGCAAGAGAGTAGCAGCCGCATTTGTCCTCGGTGCTGCACCTATACTGGAATCGACATTGGCCGCCGTAATACTCCCAACCATCGACCCTTAGGACGGTGCCGTCGCCGCAGGTGTCGCCGACCTTTTTCGGTTGCTCTCCGTTGTTGTGACAATCGCAGGAGGTGAGCAGGTCCTCCAACAGATTGTACGGCTCCATGATCGACTCGACGACGTCGAAGTCGGGCACGCGGACGCCGTCCTGCTTGCGGCTCAACGGGACCCGCTCATTGCCCTCGGCCCACGCATCCCACGGCGTGGGCCGCCCATTGCGTGGCCCGGCGGCCCACACGGCGCGGACCTCTTCCCACCCGATCTCCGCGCGCTCCGGCCCGCCAAACGCCGCCATCGTCGCTGCGGCCTCGGCGACAGCGCGCCGGACGCGCTGGTGCGGGTCGGCAACGGCGGTGCTCACGCGCGCCGCACCGCGATCGATGTGGTGACGGTGGCCTGCCCTGGCGCCTGGCCGGCGGTGCTCTGGCTGAAGGAGACGCCGAACTGCACGAACATCTCGGCGGCGCCGTTGACGGTGAGCGCAGCGGTGGTGGTCTCGCCGTTGCTGTCTCTGTACGTGGAGCCTTCGAGGCTGCTCCACGCGCCGGGGGTCTGGATGTTGGTCGTTGCGTAACGCACGGCGAGCTGGCACCGGAAGTTGTTGATGACCCCCGATAGCACGAACGAAGCGATGACCTTCTCGGCTTCGATGGTCGACACCCATCCGGTGATCGCCACCGTGGAGTTGGTGGTGGTGTTGAAGGCCTGCAGATCCTGGGTCATCGAGCCGACCAGGGTGCCACACGCCACGAACGAGAGTTGGACCTCGACGTCCGCCTGCCCCGTCGTCGGCGCGGTGCCACCGAGCGCGTACGCGACGCCGAAGCGCACGAACATCTGGCCTCCGGTGGTGCCGGCGACGTTCATCAGCCCGGTGTTGACCTCACCGGCGCCGGTCCACGGCCCGAAGCCGGCGATGACCGCCCAGTCGCCGGCGTTGTCCGGTCGGACCGTCGCGACCTGGATGGCGGGTTTGACCGAGAAGGTCGGCGCGACGCCGCCCACCTGGACCGATTTGCGTTTGATGACCATCTTGACGCTGTCGAGCCCCGGGGCGAGCATCCACCCCGAAACGGCCTGAAACTGGTCGGCGGTGGTGGTGCTGGTGAGACGATGAGACGTGGGTTGTCCGGTCTTTCCGCAAGCCATGATGCGCTCCTGTCGCGACCAGACCATATCGTGGGTTGGGGGGGGGCTTGTGAGGTGGCTTACAGTGCTCGCGAACACCCTGGGCAGGCGGGACAAGCGTTCCCGCGCTGCGCCGGCCGCCGTCCCTGTCCCGGCCGCAGCGCATGCTTCGGGTGGCGCGTGAGGCGCTGAGTTTGTAAGTGTCCGGGCCCCGACCCCGGACACCCATGCTCCTCGCTCTGATTCTCGCCTGTTCGACCCCTGACGCCGTTGTCCCCACGCCGCCGGCCCCCGTGGCCACGACGCCCGAGGGGGATGGCTTCGCCAACATCGGCCCCGCCCGCGTGGTCGAGGCAGTACATGGTGACGGCCGCAGCTACCTGCACATCGAAGAGGCCGGCTACGACTTCTGGGTTTCCGTGCCGAAGCTCGAGGTCAAGGCCGAGGACCGTGTGCTCTTGGGGCGCGGGCCGCTCCAGGCCACGCTCACCAGCGCCGAGCTGGGCCGTGAATTCAAGCCGATCACCGTGATCGAAGCCGTACGCGTCGCCGCGCCCGAGGAGGCGGCGGGGGCGCTGACGCCGCTCGTCGGTGGCGTCTCGGTCGCCGACGTGTACGCCCGGAAGACGGAGCTGGCCGGGAAGCTGGTCAAGGTCCGCGGGCGCGTGGTCAAAGCGAACAAGGGCATCTTCGGAAAGAACTGGTACCACCTGCGCGATGGCACCGGTGCGGAGGAGACCAACGACCTGACCGTCACTGGCCTGGCCGAGGTCGACGTGGGAGACACCGTCGTCGCACAGGCGCCGCTGGTTCTCGACCGCGATCTCGGCTTCGGCTATTTCTTCTCGGTGATCCTGGAGGATGCCGAGATCACGGTGGACGGGGCGTCCGCGCCTGCTCCGGCTGACCACGCTCCGGTACCGCCGACGCCTCCGACCGAGCGGCCGCCGGACGGTGCCGCGCCGGCTGCGGGGGCGCCTGAGGGGGCACCGACCCTCGCGCCCGCCGCGACCGCGGCCCCCGCCGTCGTCGCTCCGCTCACCGGGCCGCCCGACTCCACCCTCCCCAAAGCGCCGACACGCAGTTTTCTGGGCGTCGAGATCGGGGCGACGAGCGGCCCGGCCCTCGAGACCTGGCTCGCGGAGAAAAAGCTGATCTGCAAGACCGACCCCGCGTCGCGACGCGCTACGGTGCGTACTCAGTGTGAGAAGGACATTCCCATCGGTCTCCTGGAGGGGCGGACGGTGTCCGGGAAGGTGACCCAACTCCTGTTCTCCCGCGGCGACGACGGCCCCATCCACTACGTCGCGACCTCGCGGCGTTACTCGTTGCCGAAAGACGTGGTGCTCGACTTCGAGAGCACGCTGGCGACGCTCTCCAAGCAGTTCGGCGCGCCGACCCGGGTCAAGCCCCTCGATCCCACCAGGCTCGATGCCAAGGTCGTGCGCTTCTCGGCGGACTGGACCTTCGCCGATCTCGACGTGAGCCTGTCCCTCTTCCGGGCCGGGACGGCCTACTGGTCGGTCAACGAGAGCTGGGCAGTTCCCGGCGTAGAGGCAGGGATGAAGCCCCGGCCGGGCAGCCATGGCCACGGGGAGGTTGAGTCGCGACCTGAGGGTTGGAATCCGCACGTGGCCACCGGACCTTGACACAACGCCGACAAAGGGTAAACATGCGGCCACCTGGAGATCAGATGTCCCGTTTTGCCTTCGCCGCCCTGCTTCCCCTCGCCCTCCTCGCCTGCGACACGGCCAAGGACACTGCCGATACGGCGGACACCGCGGCGGACACCGACACCAGTGATTCCGGCATGGACAGCGACTCCGGCATGGACACGTCCGACACGGGCGACACCGACACGGGGGACACCGACACCGGCACCGCCACGCTCTACGAGACCATCGGCGGCGAGCCCGCGGTCAAGGCCGTCGTCCAGGAGTTCCTGAGGCAGGTCAGCTCCGACATCGAAATCAACTGGTTTTTCGCCGATACCGACCTGCCCAATCTCGAAGCGAAGCTCATCGAGCAGATCTGCGAGGCCACCGGCGGGCCCTGCACCTACACCGGCGGGCAGATGATGATCGTCCATCAGGGCATGGCGATCACCAATGCTCAGTTCGACGCGCTGGTTGGGGACCTGCTCAAGGCGCTCGATGCGCTCGGCGTCCCCTACAGCGCCACGCTCGACGGCTCCCAGCCGATCGACGCGTTGCTGCTCGCGCTCGTCGGCATGAAGGGGGAGATCGTCACCGACGCGTTGGGTGACACCGTCTACTTCAACCAGCTCGGCGGGCATGGGGCGGTCGAGTTGGTCATCGACGGGATGCTCGGGTACGTCGCGGCGGATGTCCGCATCAACAGCTTCTTCGCGACGACGGACCTCGCCGCGTTGCGCGGCAACCTGGTCGATCAGGTGTGCCAGGCCACGGGCGGCTACTGCACCTACAAGGGCCGGTCGATGCTCGAGACCCACGCGGGAATGTGCGTCGCGGACGCGGACTTCGACGCCCTCGTCGAAGATCTGTTCATGTCCCTGGATGACCTCGGCGTCACCCACAGCGAGGCGCTTGACGGCAGCGGCGCCGCCGACAACCTCATCCTGGCCCTCGCCGGAATGCGCGGCGACATCGTCGAGAACTGCGACGTCGACGAGGGCTGATCGCGACTCAGCGCAGGCTGTCGTGGCCTGACAGAAGCGGCGTCACCCGGTCCCGCAAGGACTCCGGGAGGCGCCGTTTCAGCGTCTGGGTCACCTGCTCGGGGCTGTAGCGGGCGCTGAAGTGGGTCAGCAGGATGTGCTCGTTTTGGAGAAGGTCCGCGCGCTGGACCAGCTCGTCCAGGTGGACGTGGCCGCTGCCGCGTGCCTTTTCGACAGGGACGCGGTCGTCCAGGAAGGTGCACTCCATCACCAGAAGCCTGGCGGTGCGCACCAGCTCTTCGCGCTCAATCACTTCGGGCAGGGTGTCGCCGGTGAACGCGATCTCCACCCGCTCCACCGTCTCGGTGACGACCTCGCCTGCGAGTCGCCGCGCGCGCACTTCTGGCTCCGAAAGCCCGCTGAGCGCTGGTAGAAGGTGGGTGTAGCGGCGGCAGAGCGCGTATCCTTGACAGGCGACGCGATGGGGGCTGCGAAAGGGGCGCGCGAGCCAGCCTCCGCCCAACTCCAGGACGTCACCGGGGCCGCAAGGCAAGAGCCTGGCGGGGAGGTCGGACTTGTCGAGGCGGCGCCAGACCTCGAGGAGCGCTTCGAGGTCGGCCGCGTTTTCGTTCGGCACGTACCAGGTGGGCTTGGGCGCCTTGACCAGGTCGCGCGTGGCCGCGTGGTAGGCGATGCCGCCCGCGTGGTCCATGTGGGTGTGGGTCAGGAAGATGCGCTTGCGCTTGACCGCGGAGTGCGGGCAGCGACCGATGTCGAAGGCCAGATCCAACTCGGGAAACTGGATGCAGGTCTCGATGCCGCCCACGCTGATGGCATCGATGAGGTAGCCGCAGAGGCGCATGGCTGCTCCTATGGCGCCCCGCGACACCTCGCGACAGGCGGTGACTCCCCGATCGGGTTGGAGGTGCATAACGGTGGGTCATGCGCGTCCTCTTCGCCCTGACCCTCCTCGGTTGTGCCGCCACCGCGTCGGATGCCCCGGCCGTTGCGCCGCCGCCTGCCTTCTCACCCTCGGCGACCCTGGCGCCGCTCGTTGACGTGGTCAAGCCGGCGGTCGTCAATGTCTACACCACCCAGCGCCAGCAGGTGCCGCACTTCTACCAGTACGCCTACGGGCTGCCGGCGGAACAGCTGCAGCAGGGCCAGGGCTCGGGTTTTGTCATCAGCGCCGACGGCTACATCCTCACCAACAATCACGTCGTGACCGGCGCGACGGAGGTCAAGGTGAAGTTCGACTCCGGGGAGGAGTTCGCTGCCAAGGTGGTTGGCGCGGACCGCGGCAGCGACGTGGCGCTGTTGAAAATCGAAGCCAAGCGGACCCTGCCGTGGTTGAAGCTTGGCTCAAGCGAGGCCGCACGGGTGGGCGACTGGGTCGTCGCGGTCGGCAACCCGCTCGGACTCGGGCACACCGTGACCGCGGGCATCGTCTCTGCGAAGGGGCGTGAGGTTCCGGAGCTCGAAGCACTCGAGGCCTTCATCCAGACCGACGCCAGCATCAACCCCGGAAACTCGGGCGGACCGCTCATCGGCCTGGACGGGAACGTCATCGGGATGAACACCGCCATCGTCAGCGGGGCCAACAGCGTGGGCTTTGCGATTCCGTCGGATCACCTGGCCTGGGTGGTGCCGCAGCTGCGGGAGAAGGGCAGTGTCGCGCGCGGGTGGCTCGGCGTGGGTACGCTGGCGCTCAACGCCCGCGGCCTCCGGGAGTACAAGGTCGACGCGGGTTTGCTCGTGACCCAGGTGAGCGACGGGAGCCCCGCCGATGGCTTCGGCTTCGTCCCTGGCGACGTGATCGTGAGCCTGGGCGGCAAGTCCACCAAGACCCCCGAGGACCTCTACCGCGCGGTTGCGTCGCGACTCCCGGGTGACGAGATCGCCGTCAAGTACGTCCACGCCGGGAAGATCGTGGAGTCGAAGGTGAAGCTGGGGGCCCGACCAGCGAAGTAGGGGGGGCGAGCGGCCGGGCTGCCGGTTCCCCCTCTCGTTGGCTGTGGGCCGTCGCGAGCCAGCGCTACCGTCGGCGGCGGCGTGCCCGCCACCACCGTACGCAGGCGCATCGGCTGCACGCAATCAGGACATGCCCAGCGTTCGACACCGAGCCTGGCGGCGCGTCGCGACCGGAATGCGCGCGCGTCGCGACAAAGTGGCAAGTTGTCAAGGAGATATCACTCCTTTGGCCGGAGAGAGAGAGCGAGAGTACGCAAACGGTCGCGGTGTACGATGGTTCGCGGTAGTTTTTGACCGGGGCGTCGCCCTGTACTTCTCTGCGAATTTCAGCGACACTGCCACCATCGGAACGCAGTACGCGTGGGGGATCTGGCGCGCCGTCTTGGGCCCGGCTACCAACAGCCGGGCCTACGGCACGGACTTCGTGGTTCGACCCCTGAGCGACACCGACCCCGGCGGCACCCGCGACCTGGTGGTCCGCAGCAACGAGGCGGATGACGCCGGTTTCCCTTTCATTGTCCCGCTCCCTACCCGGTGGGACAGCATCAGCCAGATGCGCCTGGATCCCGATCCGGTCCGCCTCCCCTCCGGCGAGTGGGTCGTGTTCACCGGCTCACAGGGACCTTATGATCCGGTCACGCAACAGTCGCCCAATTTCTACCTGGAACGCTTCGAAAGTGGCGAGGCCAACGCCGAGCGCAGCTTCCGCGACGCCTGGCTTCCGTGATGCTCGTCTTGCATCTCCTGGCCTGCGCGACGCCCCAGGCCGCCGACACCGCCGACACGGCCGACACCGCCGACACGGCCGACACGGCCGACACGGCCGCCGACACCGCGCCTGAGGTCGACCCCAACGACCAGGACGGTGACGGCTGGTCGCCGCCCGAAGACTGCGACGACCTCGCTGCCGACGCCTACCCCGGCGCCTACGACCCGTACGACCCCGGCCGAACCGACGGCCGCGACCTGGATTGCAATGGGGTCGTCGGGCCCCTGTGGCTCCTGGTCTTTCCTGGTTACGACCAGGTCAGCCTCGGGGACATCGACGGGGACGGGGTGCCCGATGTCGTTGTCGAGGGCGCTTTTGGCAGAGACCTCGGCGAGGTCTACCTCGGTACGGACATCACCGCCCCGGCCAAGCCAACCCAGCCCGCGTGGACGGCAGAGCTGGCCGGCTTGGCGAGCGTCGGTGATCTCGACGACGACGGCTTCGGCGAGGTCATCGCGGTGTCTTTCGACTGGACTACCGAGGAGTACGTGCTCTGCGTCTACGACGGCGCCACCATCGTGGCCGCCGCCCCCGCCACCGAGGCCCAGGACACCTGGAGTCACCGATTTCTGGCCGACCACGTCGCGTTGAGCGGCGTCCAGACCCTGCTCGGCGACCTCGATGGCGACACCATTCCCGAGGTGGCGGTGGGGGGCTACGCGATGCCGGCGACTCGGCTCCTCGACGACAACTTCGAGCTGGCCGACTCGCCATGGCAATTTCCGGAGCTTGGCGAGGGCGGCTTCCTGACCGGTGATGTCGACGGGGACGGGCTCTCCGACCTCATCGCCGAGGAGCGGCTCTACTTTGGCGACGACCTGCGCGACGGCGGCACCTTCCTGCGAGCCGATGGCGTGGGCCCTTCAGGGCCGGACGGATTCGCGGGCGACGTCACCGGCGACGGACTCGACGAGCTGTGGTACAGCAGTGTCGACCTCATCGTCGTCGCGGCGGTCATGCGCACGGACGACTCGGACGTCGTCGAGCTGGCGAAGGTGGCGAGCATCGAGGTTTCCGAGGAGTCGCCGTTCTTCGGCGTCTACGCCGGCTCCGTCGGCGATGCCGACGTCGATGGCCGCGCCGACTTCGGCGTCGCGACCACCTGGGACGGAGCGTGGGTGGGCGCCCTGTTCCGTGGCAGCACCCTGGCCGGCGCCCTCACCGACGACGACGCCGATCGCATCATCGGCTACCTCAGCGCCTCCTTCATGCACGCGGACTTCAACAGCGACGGGGTCGACGAGGCCTTGCTGATCGGCGGAGACGGTCTGGGCATCATCGATGGGGCGGGGCTGTTTCCGTGATCGGGCCCCCGCGACCTCGTTGCGCGCCGCAACGGGGCGCATGCCTGGTTCGCGTCGCCCGCCGCCCGCCGCCGAGGCTACGGGAGTAGCCGGCGCCCGCGGTGAGCGGCCGTAGAGCTGCTTCCCAGGACCCCCAGGGCCACCACGAAGCGCGTTTCACCGGACTTTGAGCGGACCTCAACGCTGCCGCCGTGGGCCTCGGCCACGGCCTTGACCAGCGCCAACCCGAGGCCGGTGCCGCCCCGGTCTCGGTCGGTGGTGAAGAAACGCTCGAAGAGTTGGGCGAGGTGCCGCGGGTCAATGCCGGGGCCGTCGTCGACGACGTCGAAGCCCGCGAGCTGCCCGCGACGCCAACGCTCGATGCGGACGTTGGAGCCCCCGTGGCGCTTGGCGTTCTCCAGCAGGTTGGTCACCACCGCGGTCAGCTGCTCGCGCACCCCCGCCACCGAACCGGCCGACCCGCTGGCGACGACCCCTCCCAAACGCCCTGCCACCTCGTCTACGAGCGCGTCCACGTCGACGTCCTCGCGGGTGCCACCCTCTTCGGCGCGGGCGAGGCGGAGCAGGCCGCCGACGAGGTTGGAGAGCCGGTCGAGGTCGGCGAGGGCGTTGTCCAGGAAGCGGGCGCGCTGGTCGGGCGGCATGGCGTCGTCGTCACGCAGGAGCTCGATCGTGCCGCGCAACGACGACACCGGCGTCTTGAACTCGTGCGAGACGTTGCCGGCGAACTCCGAGATGTAGGCCATCCGGGCCCGCAGGCGCGCCGCCATCGCGGCCATGGTCTCGGCGAGCCGAGCGGTCTCGAGGATGCGCGAGCCTTTGGCGTCTTCGAGCGCGGCCTCGTCGGTCTGACCGGCCGTGATGCGCTCGCTGGCACGGGCGAGCAGGCCCAGCGACCGCGCCGCACGCCAGCCGACGAGGAGGGACAGCGTCGCTGCGGTCAACAGAGCCAGGACCGCGCCGCCCGACAAGCGGGGCGCCATCTGCCAGAAGGTCTGCCACTCCTCCCGCGGCGTGCGCGACAGGATCACCGCGCCGACGACCTCCTCATGGTCTCGGATGGGCACGGCGACGAACACGCGAACGTCTGCATGTCGCGACTGGCGGCCCTCGAACGCATCCGCGCCCCGTTTGCGCAGCGGCACCGGCGCGCGCGGCTTGATGGCCAGGCCCTTGCTTCCCGCGAGCGCGGCCCGGATCTCGGCGTCGTCGCTGAGGTCTTCGCCGATGCCCTCGCCGCTGGACGCGATCACCACCCCGGCACCGTCGACGATCCGGATGCCGGTCAGGGTCTGCGCCTTGGCCTCGGCCAGGAGCGCGCTCATCTCCGCGGGGTGCTCCATCCGCAGCGGCGCCACCATCGCGATCAGCGCGCCCTGGTGTTCCAGATCCTCCTTGGTCTGGTTCACGAGGTCCCACGCCAGCGCCCCCGTGCCGATCACGGCCGCCAGCGGCAGCGTCAGCACCAGGCCCGTACTGCCGAGCAGCCAGATTTGTAGGGGCAGTCGGGGGAGGTACTTCACGCGGCGGGCTTCACGTCGCCAGCCGGTACCCGAGGCCGTGCACCGTCTCGACCGGGTCGATGCCGTGCTCTCGGAGCTTGGCACGGATGCGACGGATGTGGCTGTCCAGGGTGCGCTCGGCGAGGTGGTAGCCGTCCCCGTACGCGCGGTCGGTCAGCTCCTCGCGGGTGAAGGCGCGCCCTGGCCGCCCGATGAGTACGCGCAGCAGCGCAAACTCGGTCACGGTGAGCACGATCTCATGGGCGCCGCCGTCGTTGTCGACCCAGGTGCGATGCTCGACCGTGTCCATCCGCAAGCCGCCGTGGCGCAGCACGGGCGCCTCGTCGTCGTCGCGCACCTGCGGCCGCGCGCGTCGTAAGACCGCCTTGACCCGGGCGCACAGCTCTCGCGTTGAAAAGGGCTTGGTGAGGTAGTCGTCACCGCCCATCTCAAGTCCAAGCACCCGATCCAATTCTTCGTCGCGACTACTGAGAAACACGACCGGGATGGTGCTCTTCTTGCGCAGCTCGCGGCAGGCTTCCAGGCCGTCCATGCCCGGCATCACGATGTCGAGCACCAGGAGGTCCGGCGCCTCGGCGGCGGCCGCACGCAGGGCCTCGGCGCCGTCTTTGGCCTCGCGGACCTCGTGTCCGTCGCGGGTGAGCGCGTAGCGGAGGACCTCGCGGAGGTGGGGGTCATCGTCGACGACGAGGATGCGAGCCATCGCGGAGTCTAGCACGCGACCTCTGCGAGCGCCCCGGCCCGTGCCCCCAGCTCCGCCAGGTGTGCCCGCACCGGGCCGGTGTCGCCCGCCAGCGCCACCAGGCCCAGCTGCACGCGCACGGTGACGAGCTGACGGAGCGTCGCTTCGATCTGCTCGGCGGCATGGGCGCGAGCGGTCACCAGGCGGCCGGCACCGTCGTCGGTCGCGACCGCTGGGTCAGCCAGGAGACGATCGGCAGCGGCGAGGCGAAGGTCGGCCTGGCGGAGCGCGGCCTCGACGGCGGTGATGGCGACGGGGTCGAGCACCCCGGCCAGCGCGGCGTCGGCCGCGGCGGCTCGAAGCGCCGCGAACGCCGCAGTGATCTGGGCGCCGTAGGGGCCGGCGAGCTCCGGCAGCGCTGGAGGCGAGGCCAGGAGCGACACCATCGCCGGCCACACCACCACCGCTGCGAGCGCGGCGGGAGCGCCCTCGCCGCGCCGCAAGAGCGCTCCGCCCACCACCAGCCCAATCGCCAGCCAGGCCGTCGCGCCCCCGATGGCGAGCGTCGAGTTGGTCATTCGCTGCGCCGCTCGCGCCAGACGCCGGCGCTCTCCGGGGCCCAGGCGTCGTCGTAGTCGCCGGTCGCGCTCCGGGTGGTGGCGCCGAGCGCCGAGAAGACGTCGCCTTCCACCGCGCGGAGGAACGTCGGCGCGACGGTGGGGCGCGCCACGAAAGGCCGCAGCACCCATCCCGTCTGCGCGATCAACAGGCCGAGCGTCAGCGCGGTGCCGACGAGCGCCATCGGCCGGAGGGTGCCCCCGCGAGGAACGGCGCGGGCCACCGTGGACAGCGCCGGGAGCAGCACCGTCATGAAGCTCGCCACGAAGAGCAGCACCGCCAGGTGGTAGTCGGTGTCGAGCGACAAGGGCAACCACAAGACCGGCGCGGCCGCTGCCGCGAGTAGTCCGCTCCGGGCGAGCCCAGCCAACGTCGCGATCGACAGCCGCGACCACGGCACCGACGCGCCGCAAGCTTCGGCGAAGGCGTGAACCAGCGGGAGCACGACCAGCGGGGGGAGCAGGAAAAGCACCGGCATCTTGATCGCGGCGTAGGTCGCTTGAAGCGGGCCGTTGCCGGCGCCCGCGGCCAGCCCGAAGAGCGCGGCGCCCCCGACCGCGAGCGCCAAGAGCGGCGGGGCGAGCCGCCCGAGCGCGGCTGACGCCGCGGAAGACGCGACGGCATCGGGGTCGCGGAGCACCTGGGTGGTGAGCGTGAACAGGGACATGGCAGACCTCAGAAGGCGAAGGTGTAGAGCAGGCGCAGGCCGATGAGCGCCGCGAGTCCGGTCCAGAGGAGGGCAAAGCCGGTCGCCCCCTCGATGGCGCCGCCCGCACCGCGCTCAACGTCGTAGAGGTTCGCGATCACTCGGCACAGCGCGAACGCGCCGATGCCGAGGAGGCCGAGCACGCCGAGGGTCGGCCCCATCTCGCTGGTGGCCGCGAGCCAGAGGACGGCGGGCGCGCCGCCGAGCGCGACGATCCCCGCTCGGGCAAACGCGTCCGCCACCGCGGCGACGAGCGACGCTGGCGCGGCCTTCATGCCCAGGAACTGGTGGCCGACGATCAGTGCGGGCGTCGCCAGGAGCAGCACGCCAGCGCCCACTGCGAGTCCTGCGGGCGCTCGGGCCAGGGCCTCGGTCTGACCCGCGAGCCCCGCCGCGAGGCCGAGGGCGGCGACGCCCCCGATGGCCCGGGCGTGGACCCACGGGCGGGTGTGGAAGTCGGGGGTGCGGGCGGCGGGCGGGTCCGCCGCGGGGTGCGGGTCCGCGGGAGGTTCAGCGGTGAGGAGGAGGGAGGGCAGGGTGGCGACGGGCACGTTGACTCCGGGAACGCACTGAACCTACGGTGGGGGTGTGCGGGCTTCGCGGTGGGAGCGTGCGCGTCGGGTGGGGGAATGGTGCAAGGAGGGTGCAGCGCCCTAGCTCCGCAACCACTCCGCCCCTAAAAACCTCTCCGCGTCCGCGGGCGAAAGATTCGCCGCCAACGCGCGCGCCAGAGCGTCGCCGATCCGCGAATGGCGCGCCACCGCCGCCTCGTCCGTGGACAGGGTCGCCGCCAGGATGTGGCCCTTGAGCACGTACAGGCGGTAGCCGCAGGCGTCGGCGCGGCGGATGGCTGAGTCCGCGTGTCGGGCGGCTTCGGCCCGGTCACCCAACAGCCCATGGACGCGCGCCAGCGCAAGGTCCAGCCGAACCTCCTGATAAGGCCAGCGGGGCCCAGGCGTGTCCCGCGCCGCGGCAACCTGGACATGAGCGGCGGCGGCATCGCCTGCGAGCGCGTGCACGCGCGCTTTCCAGGCGTGGACAATGCCGGTCCAGCCCTCGTGATCGACCTCACGGGCCAGCGCGAGCGCCTCGTCGACAAGCGCGGCGGTGGCGGGGTCCCCGCCCTTGGCCCAGGATGCTCGGGTCAGGGGAATGAGCACCGACAGCACGAGGCTTGGATCGGCGAGCTCCCGCGCCGTCGCCAGGGCCCCCATCGCTTCGGCCACGGCCTCGCCGGTGCGGCCGAGGTGGGTGAGGACGTCGGCGTATGCCGCGCGCGCAAGCACGATGCCGGACGGCTGGTTCACCTCGCGCGCGTGGGTGACGGTCTTTTCGGCGAGCTCGATGCCGCGGCGCAGATTGCCGGTGCAGACGTGCACCTCGATCAGATTGCCGCGCGCGAAGACCAGCGGCGCCGCGAGCCCCAGCCGCTCGAACACCGCTGCCGCCTGCTCGAAGTTGCGGCGGGCCTCGGCGGCCTGCCCCCGACACGCCGCGACCATTCCCAGGCCGTTGTAGCCGTACCCGATCGAGCGCTCGTCGCGCGCGCCCTCGGCGACGGCCAGACCCTCGACCCAGTGCCGGCGCGCCGCTTCGAGGTCGCCGCAGGACCACAACACGGTGCCGAGCTGGTTGAGCACGAACCCGCGGGTCGTCTGGTCGTTCGCGCGCTCGGCCAGCGCCAGCGCGGCGTGGAAGTGTTCTGCGGCCAGAACCAGGTCCCCCAACTTCCGGGCCCGCCGGCCGAGCGCCGCCCTGGCGCGGGCGCCGAGTTTCTCATCGGCCAGCTCGTCTGCGATGCTGATGGCGCGGGCTAGATCGAGGTCGAGGCGGGCCCACTCCGCCAGGGCCTCCAGCGCTTCGGCGCGCTTGAGGAGCAGGTCGCACAACAGGCGATTGGCGTCATCCAGGGGCATCAGCTCGCGGGCCTCGGACTCCAGCGCCACGGCCCGATCAAAGACGCTCAGCGCTTCTTGGGTGAAGCTGCGGCCAAGCAGCCGAGCGCCGGCACGCAGCAGGTAGCTGTAGGCCTTCCCGGGCATTTCGCCGGCCTCGAAGTGGATCGCCAGCGCGTCGACGACGAGGTGCAGCCGGCCCCGCCCCAGACGCTCCAGCGTGTCGCCGATCCGGCGGTGGAGATCGACACGTTCGGCGTTGCTGATCTCCCGACCGATGACGTCGCGGAAGCGCGCCTGGGCGACGTCGAGGTGGGTCGTGGTCTCCACGCGCCGCTCCCGAACGAGCCCGGCGGCCGCGAGCGCCTCGACCGCGCTGAGCAAGTCCGCGTGGGAGCCTCCAACCACCAGGGACACGGCGTCGAGGGAGAGTTCGTGCCGAGCCAACGACAGCACCCGCAAGATGGTCACCGCGAGAGCGCCCTGTCGCGACACATCTGCCAGCAGCGCGTCGCGCGCGCTGCGCGGAATCGGCAGCGGTACCCGATTGACGGCGGCTTCGTCCAAGAGCAGTCGCCACCCCTCGTCCGCCCACGTCAGCACCCGTTCCTCGGCCAGACCGCGCACCATCTCCACGATGAAGGCTGGATTTCCCTCGCTGTCACGGTGCAGGCGCCGGGCGAGGGCCCGAACCGCTGGTCCTGAGCCGACCAGGTCGCCCAGGAGCTCCTCGACCGCTTGCAACGCCAGGGGGCCGAGGCTCAGCACGTGGGGGCGCACGCCGGTGGCCGTCCCGGTGACGAGCGCTCCGGCCGCGGGCGCGTCGGCCGCGCGGGTGATCACGAAGAGGATGGACTCGTTCGACAACGACCGAGTGGTGCGGATCAGGTACTCCAGCATCTCCAGGCTGGTGGGGTCCAGCCGGTGCACATCGTCCACCACGATCAGGCGGGGCGGGGTGTTGGCGAGGAGCGCGCGCACGGCGGAGAACACTGCAAAACGCTCCACGACAGCGCTGTCGCCGAACGCGCCGAGCAGCGCGCGCAGGACCTCGGGCGGGTGGGACACGCCGGCGGCGAGCGCCTCGACCAGCGGGCGAAAGGCGTCCAGCGCGTTGCCTGCCGCGCCACCGGTGATGACGTGCACGGGCAGGCCGGCCGCCTGGGCCTCATCGCAAACGAATCGTGCCAGCGTGCTGCGCCCCAGACCCGGCGACCCCTCGATCACCACGGCGCCGCCGTGCCCGTCGACACAGGCCGTCAGCGTGCCGAGGAGGGTGCCACGCTCAATGAGTCGGCCGACCATCGCCGCGGGCCAACGCGCCAGATTGGCGGTCGCCCGGGGCGCCTCGTCCAACGCAACCAGCACGTGACGGGCGCTCGCGTAGCGAAGCTCCGGCTCCTTTTGCAGCAGCCGGACACACAGCTCGTCGAGGTCGGCGGGGATGGCGGGGTTGAGCTCACGGGGGGGGCGAACTGGCCGGTGCAGGTGCTTGTCCAGGTAGCCGGCGATGGTGCGAGCGTGGAAGGGCCGACGCCCCGTCAGCAGGAGGAAAACCAGCGCCCCGAGGGAGTACAGGTCGGTGCGTGCGTCGATGGCCGTCCCGCTGATTTGCTCGGGCGACATCCACGCCACCGTCCCCAAGAGCTCGCCGTGGGAGGTCAGCTCGTCGTCGTCGGCATCCGCGCCCGCGCTCTCCTTGGCCACGCCGAAGTCCATCAGCACGGCGCGGCCGTCCTCGCGGAGCATCACGTTCCCCGGCGTGAGGTCCCGGTGGACCAACCCCGCGCCGTGGACGGCTTCGAGGGCGCGCGCAAGATCCGCGGTGATGCGACGGACGGCGGCCCAACGGTCCGGGGGCGGGTCGGTCTCCCAGTGGTCCACTTCGGCGCGCAGGTCGCGACCGGAGACCAACTCCATCACGAACCAGTCGGTCTCTTCCCAGCGGCCGGTGTCGAGCACGCCGACGATATTCGGATGATTCAGGCGCGCCAGCGCTCGCTGTTCGCGTCGAAACCGCTCTTCCACCTCGCTCCGGCTGCCGCCGCGGGGCTGGACGAGCTTGAGCGCCCCGATGCGGCCGTCGTCGCTGCGCACCTCGTACACCACCGCCATCCCGCCGCGACCGACAAGGCGCACCACCTGCCATGGGCCGAGCCGGGCCCCGATCTCCGGAAGCGTTCTGACTGTCGTGTTGCTCACGGCGCCCTGCATCTATACTCTTTCCACAGCACGAGGCGGCAGGTGAAGCTGGAGGCGTATGCGTGGACCGATCCCGGCCCGGTGCGAGACAACAACGAAGATGCGTTTCACTTGGACGAAGACGCGGGTCTGTTCATCGTCGCGGACGGCATGGGCGGGCACGCCGCCGGCGAGGTCGCGTCCCGCCTCGCGGTCGAGACCCTCCGGGAAATGCTCTCGGGTGACGAACTGGACCCGGATGAAACCAGGCTTGACCGACAGGTTGGTGACCCGGGTGATCTGCTGCGCGAGCGGCTTCGGTACGCGATGAATCAGGCCAGCGCGCGGATTCGACGGGAAGCGGTGGCCAACCCCAGTTGGAGTGGCATGGGCACCACCGCGGCGGTGCTGCTGGTGGAGGGCGGCCAGGCCCACGTGGCCCACGTCGGCGACTCGCGCGTGTACCTGCTTCGCGATGGGCGACTGTCGCGGCTGACGCGGGACCACACGGTCGTTCAGCAAGAGATCGACGCGGGGCGGCTGACCCCCGAGATGGCGCGTCGGGTGACGCATCGCAACTACCTCACGCAGTCGGTCGGCTACCACGGCCCCGTCGAGCCCGACACCACCACTCGCAACCTAGAAGTCGGCGACATCTACATCCTCTGTAGCGACGGAGTCACCGACCCGCTGGACGATCCCCGCATCGCCGAGCTTGGCAACGAGGCGGACGCTCCCGACCTGGCGGAGCGCCTGGTCCGTGATGCGATCGCGGCGGGCGGTGAGGACAACATCACCGCCGTGGTCGTTCGCGTCGTCGACGACAAGTAGCGGATCGATGAGAGGGGGAGAGATGGGATGAGTCGGCCGGTGCTCCAAGGGGTACATGCCCCTGACGAGCACTCGGGCTCACGGAGTCACCGGCCATGATGAATGTAATCGACGCGGCAATCGGGATCGACCTCGGGGATCGGACGGCACGGGTG
>CANLGL010000073.1 GCA_947490345.1 Deltaproteobacteria bacterium | reverse complement strand
TCCAACGCGTTTTCCACCGCCCCGAGGCTGGCGCCCGCGTCCTGGAGTTCGCTGACCAGCTGAGCGAAGAACTCCGCGTCCGGCGCCGGACCGGTCACCCGAGTGGGAACCTTGGCATAGTCGGCGAGCCCTTCGAACCCGATCGATGCTGTGTCGCGAGCGATAACCGCCGCAGCCTCCGCGACCGCGGCGAATGCTCGTAGATCGGGGGCGCGCTCCACCAGGCGGCCGAGCGCCCCAGGGCGACCACGCCGCCCCAGGAGCGGGGCTATCGCACGCCCAACCGAGAAGCTGGACAGCCGCGTGTCACCGGCGCGGGTGGCCGCTTCTTCGAGGTGGTGCGCCTCGTCGAGCACGACGCGGTCGAAGTCCGGAAGGATGCCCCGGCCGCCGGCCTCGGCCTTGAGCGCCAGGTCGCGCAACAGCAGGGCGTGGTTGGCCACGATGAGGTGTGCCGCCGACGCCGCACGCCGCGCCTCGTAGTAGAAACACTGGTTGAAGTGGGGGCAGCGGGCCCGAAGCGTCTGGTCGGCGTCGCTTTCGACGCGGTCGAGCAGCTCCTCGTCAAGCTCGAAGCCGACATCGGCGAAGTCGCCCGTACGGCTTTGAGCCGCCCACGCCGCTACGCGGTCGATGCCCTCCCCGCCGTCGTCAACTGCCAGCGCCAACTTACGCCGGCACAGGTAGTTTCCCCGCCCCTTGAGCACCGCGCTCTTGTGTGGGAAGACGCGCGCCAACGCTGGAAGATCGTCGGAAACAAGCTGTGCCTGCAGCGTTCGCGTGTAGGTGCTGACCACCACGCGGGCATCGTTGGCGACCGCCCAGAGCACGGCGGGGACCAGATACGCGAGCGACTTTCCCGTGCCAGTTCCCGCTTCAAGGGCCACCACTCCTCCTTCGTCGAAGCACCGCGCCACCTCGATCGCCATCTCCCGCTGGCCCGGCCGCGGCTCCCAGCCCGGAAACTGCGCCGGCAACCGCTCGTCGAAGATGGCCAGGAGCAGCGCAGTGTCGATGGGGACAATTCGCTTGGTGTGCGGCTCGACGACCCACTGAGCGCGGCTGAGCTCGTTGTCGACGATCACGAAACCGACGCCGTCCTCGCCGAATCCACCGGCGAGCGCCATGTCGGGCTCGCTGGGGCGCACGTCGCCGCTGGGGTGGTTGTGGATCACGACCTGGCCCGCGCGCGCCCGCCCGCGAAGCGCGTTGACCGCATTCTCGGTGCCCCGGGCGTGCACCTCCAGCTCCGCGACGAGCCCCTGCTCATTGAGCGTGCCCACCGCAAAGATCTCAATGCCACCCGCAGCGCGGATCTCGCTCCGCATCCGCACGGCGGCGGCGGGTGAGAAGCGCGAGGCGGTCACGGGCAGGCGTAACCGGCCGGCCCCCGCGAGGTACATTCCCGCATGCGGCACACGGTCATCCTCGCAGGCGGCGGCACGGGCGGCCACGTGTATCCAGCGCTTGCGATGGGGGATGCGCTGCGCGCGCGCGGGCACGATGTCCGCTACTACGGCGATGCGGCGCGGTTGGAAGGGCGCGTGGCTCCGGAGCGCGGGTACTCCTTCCGCGGGGTCCCGGCGGCCCAGTTTCCTCGGTCGGGCCTGGCGGCCAAGCTGACGTTCGCGAGGCGTCTGCTCGCCAACGTCGCTGCCGCCCGGCGGCTCTTGCGCGCGGACGGCGCCACCCTGGTGCTGGGCGTCGGTGGGTACGTGATGGCTCCGACCGTGCTCGCGGCATGGACGCTGGGCATCCCCACCGCCATCCACGAAAGCAACGTCACGCCCGGGCTCGCCAACCGCCTGTGCGCGCGGGTGAGCAAGCTCGTGCTGCTGACCTACGACCAGACCAGACGGCACCTGAGCGCCACCGCCGACAGCGTGACCGTGGGCTGCCCCGTCAACCCCCTCATCTCGAGCGGCGACGCGACGAAGTACGGCCTGCCCCCAGGGAAACCTGTGCTCCTCGTGGTCGGCGGCTCGCTCGGGGCCGCCACCATCAACGACGTCGCCGTCGCCTGCGCTGCCGATCCGCACCGTCGCTACGCCATCCTCCACTTGACCGGTCCGCGCTACTACGACGAGCTGAGCGCGCGGTACGCGGCCCTCCCTGCCGGGCTTCCTCCCGACGTGGTCGTGCGCGCTTATGAAGATCGCATGGGGGACGCGTTCGCCGCGGCCAGCCTGGTGCTCGCCCGGGCAGGTAGCAGCACGCTCGCGGAGCTGTGTGCCGTCGGGCTGCCGAGCGTGCTGATCCCCTCCCCCAACGTGACTGACAACCACCAGGAGGGCAACGCCCGGGGCCTGGAGTTGGCGGGCGCGGCCCGTGTCTACGTCGAGCGCGACCTCGACGCCCAGTCCATCGCAACCGACACGCGAAACCTGCTCGACGACCAGCCGGCGCTGACCGCAATGGGCGTCGCCGCCCGGTCCCTGGCACGCGCCGGAGTCGCCGACGAGGTCGCGGCGTTGCTCCTGGCGCGTTTCCCGCCCACATGACGCCTTACGCCTGGGTCGCCCTCTCCGCGTGCCAGGACCCGGCCGCGGGCGAGCTACGGACGGATCTCGAAGGTCTTTCCATGCGAACGCAGTTGCCGGATTCGATCGTCGACGTCCGATGGATGACCGAGGTCGGCCAGGTTGGCCGTTCCGCTTCAGGACGCGCTGATGCACGCGTGTACGCCTGGGTGACGACCACGGGGCCGGCGGACGAATGGCTCACCACCACACTCGGCCCCGCCGTTGGGGAGCGGCTCCACCGAGTCAAGGACACCGTCGCCGACGTGCTCTTCACTCCCGAACTGCGAAAGGCCCTGGTGCGCGACGAACGAAAGAAGAGCTGGAAGCTCGCCTGTGCGAAGTATCCGGCTCACGGCATCGGCAAGGGCGAGTATCGGGGAGACGTGGTGCTGGCTTGCGACGACCACCTCTATCTGGCACTGGGTGCGCGGTAGAAGACACTATCCGAGCGCAAACCAGTCGCGACCCTCGACCATGTCCGGGCGCAGGCGCTGGATCTGGGCGCGGACGTCATCGTTGGCGCCATTGGCGCCAACCGCGACGAGCAACAGGTCGAAGCGCTCGCTGACGATGGCCTCCGGGGGAACCACGGGACGACCTCGCCTGGAACCGACGGCGGGGAGGTCCACGACGCATGGGACGTCGTGACCGGCGTCGAGAAGCCATCGCAACCACGGCCGCCCGGTACGGTTCCCGCCCCAGAGCACCACCCGGCGCGCGGTGCGCAGTGGGCTTCCCGCCAACCAGGCCTGCTTCAGCGGCAGAAACGCTGGCCGCGAATACCGGGGATCCGTGCGGGTGAGCCGGCCCGGTCGGTCGCGCCACAGCAGCACTTCCTGGCGCAGATTGGTGAGACGGAAGCCGGCAGAAGCGAGACGAAGGAAGAGGTCGTAGTCCTCGGGGAACGGCCCCTGGCGATACCCCCCGATCGCGCTGACCGCGCTGGCCCGCAGCGTGGTGGCAGGGTGAAACATCGGGCTCTCCACGAGGAGCTCGCGGTGGGGGTCGTCGAGGCTGTTGACCCACGCGACGTAGCGCGCCATGCCCTCGGGCACGTCGCCATCAGCGATCGCTCGGGCTTGGCCGCCGACCGCGGCGACCGCGGGGTCCTGGAAGAGCGGACGCTGCGCTGCGAGGCGGCCCGGGAGCACGATGTCGTCGCAATCCAAGCGCGCGATCAGCTCGCCAAGGGCGGCTGCACGCCCGGCCTCGAGCGCCGCCACGATCCCCAGCGGGGGCTGGCGCAAGAGCCGCAGGCGCGGATCGGCGGGCAGCACCGACTGGGGCTCGTCAACGCTCCCGTCGTCCACAACGATGAGCTCGTCGCCGGGCAATGAGTCCGCCAGCGCGGATCGGACCGCCTCGCCCAACCAGCGCGCGCCGTCACGAACCGGAATGAGCCAGCTGACGCGCATGCCAGCTACCCGCGCGCTTCGGCTTCTTTCTTGAACGCGGCGAGCGTCGCGGGCAGGCTGGTCTCGATGAGCGTCTTGAGTACGCTGCCAGGCACGAACATGCCGAGCTCGAGATCGATGAAATAGTCGGCACGAGTGGATTTTCCGTCGGCTGACGGCGTCAGGTCCCAGCCCCCATTGTTCGCCTTGAACGCGCCTTCGACCAATGACCACCGCAGGCAGGTCGAGCTCTTCTTCTCAAGCCGCAGGGTGTACTCGATACGGCGGACGACGCGAACCACGAAGCGCGCGACCCAGACGTCGCCGTCGTTGCGGAGAACCGTGACCTCTTCCATCTCCGGCAAAAATCGCGGGTAGGCGGCAAAGTCAGTCACGACCGCCATCAGGCGGTCGGGAGGGACAAGGATTTCGATGCTGCGGCGGGCTTCGGGCATGCTACCTCCGACGACGGCGGCGGCGCTTGGACGCCGCGTCGCCTGTTGATGGCGGCGGCGGCGCGCCGTCCTGGGTGAACGGTTCTTCTCCGAAACGGGCGCGGACAAGGTTCACCAGCGGGCGATTCTGGCGACGACGGAGTCCGGGATCGATACCGAGAAGCTTGAACGCCTCGTTTCGCGCCCGGGACAGCGTCTCCCGATCGTGGGCCGGGTCGGCCCACGCAAAGCGCGGCACGTCCGCCGAGTCGCCCAACGCGGCGCTGACCCCGCGCGCAGCGAGGTCCAGGTCGGCGATGCGGAAGCCGTCGTCCTCGCGCGCCACGAGGTCAAGGCGGCTGCGGGCCGCGGCGGTCGTGCCCTCACCCTGGACGAAGTAGCAGGCACCGCGCACCCAGCCTTGGGCAACGTGGTTGCGCAGGCGGTGCAGCCGCACCAAGTCAAATCCCTCGGCGTACTCGGCGATGATGACCGACGCGTTGGGAACCACCGGCCCCTCTTCGAAGGCGGTCGTCGCCAGAAGCACGTCGGCACGCCGATGTTGGAAGTCCTCGTAGGCGCGAAAGCGCTCCTCGGGGGTGAGGCCCCCCGAAAAGAGCACGACGCGCGCCCCAGGGAGCTGCTGCGCGGTGAGCACCTCCGCCATCCGGCGGGCTTCGCTCGGGCTGAGCAGGTCCTTCCGCGCCTCCTGGAACGGGAAGACGAGCAGGACCTGCCGCCCGGCCTCCAACGCCTCACGCGCGGCCGCGTAGGCGTCAGCGCGCTGCCCCACGTCCAGCACGTGGGTGTCCACCCCGTGCATCGTTGGCTTGTCGATCACACTCATCGCGAGCTGTCCGTACACGGTCATCGCGATCAGGGCGGGGACGGGGGTGGGGGTGATCACGAGGAGATCGGGCCGCTGCGCCGCTTCAAAGTGGGCCAGATCGGGCATGGCGTAGGTGCCGCTCTGTTCGACCACGACCAGCCCGAGCTTTTTGAGCTCGGGCGGGCGCTCCAGGAGCTGATGGGTCCCGTAGACGACCAGCGTCTCGCCTTTCCGCAGCGCTTCGGCCTCGGCGCGCGTGGCACTGCCGAGGAGCAGCAGCGGCTCGATGCCGACCGAACGCCACCAGTCCGCCGCGAAGAGATGGTGATGCTCCGCGGCGAGCGCGTCGGACGCGCAGTACAGCACAGTCTGTTTCTCTTCGGCGACCACGGTCATGGCGGCCCGAACGACCGCGCCCTTCCCGCTGCCCACGTCGCCCTGAACCAACCGTTCCATCGGAGCGGACCGCCGCAAATCCCGCCGAATGGCATCGAACGCGGACTCTTGGGCGTCGCCAAAATGCGCGTGCGTCTGCGCGAGGCCGCGGCCGACGAGTCCGTGCGCAACGGTGTGCGAGATCCCGCGCTCGCGGCGTTCCGGCGCCCTCAGGAGCGCCATGCCTAGTTGAACCTGGAAAAGCTCATCGAAAGCGAGTCGGGATCGCCCTTTCCGGTGCACGTTGCTTGGAAAATGCGCGTCGCGAAGCGCGACCCCGAGCGGCGGCAACTTCTGCCGTTCGACGAGGTCGGACGGTAGATGCTCGGCGAGCTGCTCGTCCACGCTGCGCAAAGCGGCGCGAACCAGTTCGCGCATCCGCAGGTCGGGCAGCCCCGGAACCCCGTACTCAGGAAGCCAGTCACCACCCCGGCCATCGATGCCCAGCGGCTCGCCTTCGTACAGGACGACGCCGTCATCGCCTCGTTCGCAGCGGCCGGCAAGGCCGATGGTCCCGCCGGCCGGCGAGGTTCGCACCTCCGGTGGCACGGAGCCGAACCAGCGGCACCGGATCTCACCCCGGTCGGTGTCGAGGACCAACTCGAAGCGCGCGCCCGCCGGAGAGACGTGGGTGCAGCGCCGAGCCATCCGGCCGCGCACGAGCACCGGCCCCTCGGGCTCAACACCGTCCACGAGCCGCTCGCCCGCGCGCCGGTGCTCGGACGGCGCCACAAGGAGCAGGTCAGCGATGGTGGCGACGTCCATCGCAGCGAGCGCCTCGACCTCGGCAGCGGTGGCACCGAGTGCCGCCACCGAGATGCCGCTGCCCTCGGGATGGCCCAGTGGGAACGTGGACGGTACCGGAGCCGGAGGGGGCGGCGGCGGCGGCGGGGGCGCGGCTTCGATGCGCGGCTGCTGGGGGAGCTCTTCCTGCTGGCCTTCCGCTCGCCGACCCTGATGTCGGTCGCGATTGGGCCGATCGCCTCGACCGTCAGCCCGCTCGCGACCCTCGCGACCCTCGCGACCCTCGCGGCCCTCGCGGCCCTCGCGGCCATCACGACCGTCACGCGCGTCACGGCGCGGCCGAGCCGTGGCCGGTCCGCCGCCTGTCCAGTCGACCACGGGTGCCGGGATGAACTCGACGGTGACCACCCGTGGCGGGTTGTCGGCGGCGACCCCTTCCGGAAGGAGCACAGCGCGCGCCTCCGGCACCGCCGGCACGACCTCGCCCACGTGCGCACGCAAGCGTTCATAGGCGACGCGCATCGCCCCAACTCGCTCCAACCGATCGTCCGCCTCGTCGAAGCCTGCGAGCGCGATGCGGATGGCCACGACATCGTCGAGCCCCTCTTCGGCCTCGATCGACATCAGCTTCACCGCCCAGGGAGAGAGGGTCTCCTCAATGAACCGGGCGTGACTCAGATTGCGGCCCCCGTTTCGGGAGAGCCAGGCGAGCAGGCGCGCGAACACGTCGAGCGCATCGACCACGGGCGCGTTCAACACGCCTCCGTCAGCGGTAGTGCACCGCGTTGATGATGAGATTGCGCGTGCCCTTGGGCGTGTCGAAGCGGACAGAGTCGCCCACTTTGCGACCAACGACCGCGCGACCGATTGGAGAATTGTAGCTGATGAGGCGAAGTTTGACGTCGGCCTGTTCCATACCGACGATGCGGTACTGAAGCGCCTCGCCGGTATCCTCGTCTTCAAGATCGACCGTCGTGCCGAAGATGACCCGGTCCGACGGCTCGACCTTGCTGACGTCAATCACTTCGGCCAGAGAGACGCGGGCCTCGAGGTCCAGAATCCGGCCCTCCAAGTGGGACTGCCGGTCCTTCGCGGCGTCATATTCGGCGTTCTCCGACAGATCACCGTGGGCGCGGGCCTCTTCCAGCGCGATGATGTTCTGCGGACGAAGCACCTGCCGATGAAGGTTGAGCTCTTCGCGAAGCTTCTGGTACCCCTCCGGGGTCATGGCAAATCGTTCCCGCATCGACGCGGTCTAACCGACCGCCACCGCATGCACCACGCCACGAAGCGGGCGTCCCTGCAGAGCGTCGGGTGGAAGGCTCCGCTCTGCGCGCACCTCGAACGCTCCCTCCGGATCCACCAGCGCCAACGCTCCCGGCGCCACACCGACGAGGGAGCCGGGACCGGACGAGAGCGCCTGTACGGTGGACGACAGATCACCGAGGGCAGAAAGCGTGGCGGCGAACGCCGAGCGAAGGCCCGCAGAGCCAGGGACCGCACGTTCGAATTCGTGGTCCTTCTCTTCGGGCGCCCGAGGTTGATGATCGGCAGCGACCCAGATCGTGCCCGCCCGCACCGCCTCGATCAGGGCGTGCCGGTCTTCGCGGGAGCGCAGCGGCGGGTGCAGGCGAAGGCGCGAATCGTATCGACCGTCGTCAAGCGCGCGCTCGTCGAGGACGAGGTTGCGCGCGGGGGTCGAGCCTGAGATTGGGAGCCCCTCGGCCCGGGCGGCTGCGAGCAGTAGAACGCCCCTGGCGCTGCCGAGGTGGGTGAGGTGAACCGTAGCGCCCGTCGCGCGGCAAAGGGCGATCGCCCGGCCGACCCCAATCTCTTCGCTGGCCGCATGGTTGCCGCGCAGCCCAAGGCGGGTGGCCAGGAGCGAGTCGTGCACGACCCCTACCGTGTCCAGGGCGGGATCGGCCGGACGGATCAGCACCGGCACCCCGAATCCGCTCGCATACTCGAGCGCATTGCGAAGCACGACGGTGTCGGCCACCGGACCGCCGCCATCTGAAAGCACGACCGCGCCTGCCCGACGGAGCAGTCCCGTCTCGGTCAACTCTTCGCCGCGCAACCCCACCGTGAGCGCCGCAGCGTAGTGCAGACGCACGCCGTTGAGGGCTCCCCCCAGGCGCGACAGGTGCTCCGGGGTGTCGACAACCGGATCGACCCGCGGGCTCAGCACCAGGTCGCAAAAGCCCCCGGCGCGGGCGGATACCGCGAGGCTTTCCGGCGTTTCCCGAACGGGAAAGCCAGGGTATCCGGGGTCGCAGCACAGGTCCACGAAGGCCGGGATCCAGATCAGGCGCGCCGCGACCTCATCGTCGACGGTCAGCCCGGGCGGCTCGCGTCGTCGCGACCGCGTCCCGAAGACGGGGAAGTCACGCATCCTCCCCCCCTTCGCGGCCACCGAGCAGCAAGAACAAGAGCGCCATGCGCACCGCGATGCCGTTGGTGACCTGCTCCAGGATCACACTACGCTCGCCGTCAGCCACCTCGGCGCCGATCTCCACACCGCGGTTGATCGGCCCGGGGTGCATCACCAAAACCTCCGGGCGCGCCCGATTGAGGCGTTCGAGGTCCAGCCCGTAGAAGGCAGCATACTCACGAGCCGAAGGGAGCACGGCCCGACCCAGACGCTCACGTTGGATGCGCAACATCATGATCGCGTCCGCCTCGCCGACGACGTCATCGATGGTGTGGCGCCGCTCTACCGGCAGCCCTGAGAGCTCAGACCGACACATCGTCCCTGGGCCGGCGACGAGCACCTTGGCACCCATCGTCGTGAGTCCATGGATGTTTGATCGCGCGACGCGACTGTGTTGGATATCTCCTACAATGGCGACGGTACGGCCCTCCAAGCTGCCCCAGTGGTCGCGCATGGTCAGCATGTCGAGCAGCGCCTGCGACGGGTGCTCGTTGATCCCGTCCCCCGCGTTGAGCACGCTGAACGGGAAGCTACGGGCAAGGAGATGGGGCGCGCCGGCGCAGCCATGGCGGATGATGATCGCATCCGGTGACATCGCCTCGATGTTGCGCGCGGTGTCCATCAGCGACTCGCCTTTGGCGGTACTGGACCCGCTGACCGAAAATCCGAGGGTATCGGCGCTCAGCCGCTTGGCCGCCAGCTCGAAGCTGGTCCGCGTGCGGGTGCTGTTCTCGAAGAAGAGCGTGACCACGAGGCGCCCGCGAAGCGTCGGCACCTTTTTGATCCGACGCCGCCCGACTTCTCGCATCGAGGCGGCGGTAGAAAGGATTTCTTCGATTTCGACGCGGGGCATCCCGCGCAGCCCGAGGAGGTCCTTCTTCGTCACGCCCGCGGAGCTATCACGAACCGGGGATCGTGGCCGGGCCGCTCTCGACACGCACGACGCCGTCCCGCCAGTCCACGACGACCCGGTCTGACTTGGCGGTGGAAAGCTGGAAGGCGCAGAAGTCTGGCGCAATGGGAAGCTCGCGATGCCCGCGATCCACCAGCACGCAAAGACGGACGAACGCCGGCCGGCCGTAGTCGACCACCTCGCCGAGCGCGGCGCGAATCGTGCGCCCGGTGAAGATCACGTCGTCCACCAGCACGAGCCCGCAACCGTTGACCTCGAAGGGGAGGTCGGTGTCTCCGAGCACCGGGCGCTCGAACCCGGTGTAGAGGTCGTCCCGGTAGAGGGTGATGTCGACGTCGCCCCGCGCGGGCGGACTGGTCGTGCGTCCGGCAACTGCGCTGGCGAGCGCGTCTGCGAGCGGCACGCCGCCTGACCGAACGCCGATCAGCGCCCACCGCGGCACCTCGGCCATCGCAAGCACCAGTTGGTCCGCGAGTCGGGCCACCGCCGCCGTCAGCGCGGCACGATCGATCACCTCGCCCATCAGTCGTCGACCAGCCTGCCGTCTTTGGATGCCACGCTCTCCACCGTGAAGTCCAGGCGTCGACCCGCGACCAGGGGCGGGTACACGTCCACCTGCCACGTGCAGGAAACGAGGAAGTCACCACCCATTTCCTTCAAGTTGCAGTGCTCAGGCGTGATGTAGTCGATGTCGCGATCCCTCAGCTGGGTCAGCAGCTCGGTCTCGGCCCGCTGCTTGGTAAACGCAGCCCAGGTGAGCGCGACGGTCTGCGTGATCTCCTCCATCCGATAGGAGTCCATGTAGTACGGCCCGAAGTAGGTGAGCCAGCCACCGCCAGCGAGCGCGCCGACCACAAGCAACAACGAGATCAGGTTCTTCATCCGCAGCGCCTCGGGGCGAGTGTATCAGAGCCGGGGACTAGTCGTCCCCAAGCCGCAACACGGCGAGGAAGGCCTCCTGCGGCACCTCGACGCTGCCGACCGACTTCATTCTCTTCTTCCCCTCTTTCTGCTTGTCAAGCAATTTTCGCTTACGACTGATGTCGCCGCCATAGCATTTGGCAGTCACATCCTTGCGCATTGCCTTGACCGTGGTGCGGGCGATGACCTTGCTGCCGATCGCCGCTTGAATGGCGACGTCGAACATCTGCCGGGGAATCAGCTCCTTGAGCTTCACCGCCAACGCGTGGCCCTTGTGGGTGGAGGCGTCGCGGTGGCAGATGGTCGAGAGCGCGTCGACCGGCTCGGTGTTGACGAGGATGTCAAGCTTGACGAGGTCACCCTCTTCCCACCGGATGATCTCGTAATCCATCGACGCGTAGCCTTGGCTGACGCTCTTGAGCCGATCGAAGAAGTCAAAGACCACTTCGGCGTAGGGGATCTCGTAGGTGAGAATGATGCGACCCTCCCCCGCGTAGGCGAAGTTCACCTGTCGACCCCGGCGCTCCTCGCACAGCTTGAACAGGTTGCCCAGGAAGCGCTCGGGCGTGTGGAGCGTGACCCGTGCGATGGGCTCCTCGATCGCCTTGACGTATTGCAATGGGGGCAGGCGCGACGGAGACTGGATGATGATGCGGGTGTCGTCGGTCTTGACGACCTCGTAGACGACGCTCGGGGCGGTCATGATCAGGTCCAGATTGTACTCACGCTCCAGACGATCGTGGATGACCTCCATGTGGAGGAGGCCGAGGAAACCACAGCGAAAGCCGAAGCCGAGCGCGTCGGAGGTCTCGGGCTCCCAGGTGATGCTGGAGTCGTTGAGGCACAACTTTTCCAGCGCCTCGCGGAGGTTGGCGTAGTCAGCGCTCTCGGTGGGGAAAATCCCCGAGAAGACCATGGGCTTGACCTCTTTGAAGCCCGGGAGTGGCGCCGGCGCGAGGTGCTTTTCGTGGGTGACGGTGTCGCCGACCTTGGCATCGGCCAAGGTCTTGATGTTCGCGATGATGAAGCCCACCTCCCCCGCCGCGAGCTCGGCGCGCTCGGTGGCGTCGGGTGAGAAGACGCCGAGCTTGATGACATCGTAGGTGCCGCCCGTGGCCATCAGACGTACTTTCTCGCCCTTCTTCAAGACCCCGTTCTTGACGCGCACGAGCACGATGACGCCGACGTAGGAGTCGAACCAGGCGTCGAAGATCAGCGCCTGGAGGGGCGCGGCGCGGTCGCCCACGGGGGGGGGGATCCGCTCGACGATCTTGTCCAGCAGAGCCTCGACGCCCAGGCCGCTCTTGGCCGACACCAGCTGGACATGAGCGGTGTCGAGCCCCACGTTTTCCTCGAGCTGCTGCATCACCATCAGCGCATCGGCGCCAGGAAGATCAATCTTGTTGATGACCGGAAGGATCTCGAGGTCGTGCTCGAGCGCCAGGTAGACGTTGGCGAGGGTCTGCGCCTCGACGCCCTGCGCGGCATCCACCACGAGAAGTACGCCTTCGCAGGCGGAGAGCGCACGGCTGACCTCGTAGCCGAAGTCGACGTGCCCGGGGGTGTCGATCAGGTTGAGGACGTGCCCTTTCCATACCATCGCCGCGGTCTGGGCTTTGATGGTGATTCCACGCTCACGCTCGATGTCCATCTTGTCGAGGTACTGCTGGCGCATTTCGCGCTCGGGCACGGTGCCGGTGACCTGGAGCAACCGGTCGGCCAGCGTGGATTTGCCGTGGTCGATGTGGGCGATGATCGCGAAGTTGCGGAGCTTGTCCTGCGGGGATGCCATGTGCCGGCGGAGCTAACGCAGCGGGTCAGCTCCCGCCCGGGAGCACATAGGCCGCGCCGCCGTCGGTGAAGGTCAAGTCACTGGCCGGCGCCCCGATGACGAAGTCGTCCGCCCCGTCGGCGTCCAGGTCTCCGGGCGCGAGGAGTGCCAGCCCAGCGTAGTCGCCAGCCGACTCGCCGTAAAACGCCGCGCCGGCGTCGGCGAGGGTGCCGGTTGCGCCGAAGGGTCCATACGCGAGGTAGACCGCGCCTGCGGACGCACCGGTCGTATCCTCCAGGTAGGCCGATACCAACAGGTCCTCGGCGCCGTCGGCGTCGATGTCGCCCGGAAAGGCGATGGCGTGACCGCCAGCATCCCCCGCCGCTACACCCGACAACCGCGCCACGGCCGTGCTGACGGACACGTCCCCGCTGATGGGACCCGCCACCACGTACACCATCCCCGCGCCTACGCCGGCGGTGTCTTCGTCTGACACCCCAAGGACGAGGTCGTCCCAGCCGTCGCCGTCCAGGTCGGCTCCGCCGATCGGCCCTTCGCCAAGCTCATCTGCGGCCGCACCGCCGGTGACCTTGGCGTCCGCCAGGGAGAGGTCGGTCGAGGCCCCCGGGTTGAACAGCAGGTACACGGCGCCCGCCGCGGCACCACCGTCGTCGTCTCCGGAGGCGCCCACACACACATCCGCGAGGCCGTCGCCGTCGAAGTCGCCACCGCGCCCGACCCCGACACCCGCACCGTCACTGGAGTCCTCGCCCACAAAGCGCGCGCTCGCCGCCGATGCGTCGAGGTCGCCGGTGACCGGCCCAAGGAAGAGGTACGCACCGCCGGCCCCGCTTCCGCCGGAATCAAGTCCGCTGGCGCCCACAAGCAGGTCCGCGACCCCGTCCCCGTCCACATCGGACAGGCTCTGGACGCTACGTCCGAAGTTGTCGTTCGCCAGCTCCCCCACCATCTTGAACGAGTTGGTCGCCACCGAACCGCTGGCCAGGGTGCTCGAAGGGAGCACGTAGACGGCGCCGGCCGCGCTGCCCCCATCATCGTCGTAGTAGGCCGCCGCGATCACGTCGGCCACGCCGTCGTCATCGAGGTCCGCGGCGCCGACGTCGGTTCCCAGGTAGTCCGAGTTCGTTTCGCCAGCAAGGCGGGTGGCGGTCGAGGTGCTCAGCGTGATGTCACCTACCAGGGGGCCAAGCACGACGTAGACCGCGCCAGCCAGACTCGCGGTGAACCCGGCCTGGCTCGCGCCAACGACCAGATCCAGCGCGCCGTCGTCGTCGATATCAGCGCTGGCCAGGGATACGCCCGCGTACGCCGAACTTTCGGGCACGAGGTAGTGGGTGGCATCCGTGATGTCGACGACACCCTCGTAGCGACAGTCGGGGGCGACTCCGTCGCAGTCGTCGTCCACGCTGTCACCGCACACTTCGGCTGCCGACGGGCTGACCCCGGGATCGGTATCGTCGCAGTCGTCGCAAGCACCCACGCCGTCACCGTCGGCATCGAAGCCGTCGTCGGTGACGCCGTCGCAGTCGTTGTCCACCGAGTCACACACTTCAGGCGCGTCGGGGCTCAACTGCTCGTCGGTGTCGTCGCAATCGCCGGCCGCGCCGACGTACCCGTAAGGCGGCGGGCAGGCGACCGTGGAGGTGGTCCCATCCCCGTAGCCGTCGCCATCGACGTCCGCATAGTAGGTGCCGACGAGCGTGGTGGCGTCGGTGTCATCACAGTCAGCCACGCCGCTGCCATCGAGGCACGCCGCGACGCCATCGCCGTCGTTGTCGGCCTCGTCGGCGCCGACGACGCCGTCACAGTCGTTGTCGATTCCGTCGCAAGACTCAAACGCACGGGCGGCGCGAAGCGCATCGGTGTCGTCGCAATCGCCGTGACACAAGCGGTCCCCGTCGGCGTCGGCGTCCGTTTCGTCGGCAGGCAGGCTGCCGTCGCAGTCGTTGTCGACCCCATCGCAGGACTCAACGAGGCCGGTGGCTCGAGTGGCGTCAGCGTCGTCGCAATCGCCGCAGAAGCCGGTCTCGCCGTCTTCATCGCCGTCCAGATCGCTGGCGTCGGGCCACTGCGCGTAGAGCGTCTGCCCGAAAATCGAGGCATCGTCCGGATCCTCGTCGACCACGCTCGGCTGGGCAGCGGCGGTGTGTTTGAGCCAGCCCTCGGGCATCAGCTCCGCAGTCGAGCTCAGGGTCGCCCCCCGAGCGTACCGGACCCCCACGGTGCCTGAGCTGCTCACGGCGAGCAAATAGGCCTTGCCCGCGGTCAGCGCGACATCGAGTGTCCCCGAGCTGTACGAGCCGACCGAGCCGGAGTGAAGGGTCGAGCTGGAGGCCACGAGCGCGAACGAACCGGTGGGCGAATCGGCCTCGTACACCCCGTAGAAAATTGCGGTGGTGCCCGGATCGATCTCCGCATCGAAGGAGATGAGGGTGAGGTCTCGCTCGGCCTCATAGACGTTGCCCCACAGTTGCGCGGCCACGGTTCCGGTGAGGGTGCCGCTCGCCACCACACCCGAGTCGTCGGTCGGGGGGCCCGAACGGTCGATCTCGTCGTCACAGTCGTTGTCAACGCCATCGCAGACTTCGACGGCGCTCGGGCTGATGGTCGGATCCGCGTCGTCGCAGTCGTCGCCGGTCGCACAACCGTTTGCCGCGTAGTACCCGTCGGCGTCGACGTCGAAGTCTTCGTCGACGAGCCCGTCGCAATCCTGGTCGAGCCCATCGCAGCGCTCGGCGGTGTCAGGGGACACCGCCCCGTCGGTGTCATCGCAGTCGTCGCCGCCCCACTCGGGACCGTCGCTGCCGTCGCCATCGAGATCGTGGTCCACCGTGACGACCGTGCTGACCGTGACGGTGTCTCCAAGCGCGTTTGTGGCTTCAGCCGTGAGGACGTGGGTCCCCTCAGCGAGCGTGCTGACGTCGAGTTCGCCCTCGAAGACCAGGCACAACGCGTCGCACGCCATCGAGCAGCCCGAATCCGGGCTTCCTGACGCCGCACGGTCCACCTCGACGCCGTCGACGGTCCACACCACTTCGACGGTCGATTCATCGTCCATGACCCACGTGCGCAGGCTCTCGGTGGGCACCAGCACCCCGGTCGGCGTGTCGTGCTCGATGTCTTGGCTTTGGTCCACGGTGATGCCCAGGGACGCCGTCGCGGACTGTCCCCGCGTGTCGGTACCGACGATCTCGAGGCTGCGCGCGCCCGACGCGGCCAGGCAGGTGTCAAGTTGATCGCGGTACGGCGAGGTCGTGTCGCTGGCCACCTCGAGCCCGTCGAGCAGCCAACGCACGGACGCGACGCCGATATCGTCAGAAACGCTGGCGGCAAGGGTCGCGGCGCCCCCGAGGACGTCCCCGTCGAGCGGGTCGGTGGACCGCACCACGGGCGCATTGTCGACAGTCACCGTGAGGGAGTCCGTGCCGACACGGCCCACCCCGTCCACCGCTGTCAGCTCGATGTCGACCTCCCCGGAGGTCCCCAAGCTGTCCCATGACCACTCCCACGGGGGGACCAAGAGCGTCCCCTGCCCCCGGCCGTCGACGCTCAAGCTCACCGAGGTGATCCCCGACGCGTCGCTGACCTCCGCCGTCATCACCACCGTGTCCTGCAGGACGTCGCCAAACTCGGGGCTGGTGATCCGGGCGTAGGGATCGCTCTCATCGATGTAGACGGTGTGCTGGGTGGCCGTCCTCTTGCCCGTGGTGGTCGTCGCCGTCGCCCGAAGCACGTGCGTGCCCTGCGCGAGGTCGTCGACGGTCCAGGTGGTGGTGTACGGCGGCGCGTTCCACGAGGTGATCGTGGAGCCGTCGACGTCAAGGACGAGAAGCACCAGGTCCGCGGCCGACTCGACCTCGACTTCGACCTCCTCGCCAAGCAGGTCACCGTTTTGGGGGTTCAGGATTCGCACGTCCGGGAGGGGCGTGCACGCGTCGACCTCGTTCTCGGTGGTCACCGTGATGCGATCCGTGACCACTGTCCCGTCGGCCAACGTCGCCACGACCGCAAGAACGTGCTCGCCGTCCTTGCGGCCGACCGAGTTCCAGCTCCAATAGTAGCGAGGATCGACGTCGGTCGCCTTGGTCTCGCCGTCGATGAACAGGGTGACCCCGGTTGCGGGCAGCGACGAGAACGCTTCGACCGGGACGGTCCCGCAGACCGTGGCGCCCGCCGCTGGGCTGATGAAGCCGAGGGTACTGGACGCGGGCGAACCGTTCTCGACCACGACACGCAGCGTCGCCTCGGCGCTGTTTCCCGCCGCGTCGCCAGCGATCGCCACAACGTCGTGCTCACCGTTGGGGACGAGCGTGCTGTCCCACAAGATCGAGGTGACGCCCTCCGTCGGCGCCATCACCGACACATCATCGACCAGAAACGCCACGCCCGTGACGCCCACATCGTCAGCCGCCGTCACCTCGAGGGTGACCGCGCCCGCGACCGTGCCGCCGTCGATCGGCGTGACCCAGGCCACCACCGGAATCGTGACGTCCCCCGGGTCCTTCCCGGGTCGCGACGTGTCGCGACCGCCATTACCATCGGCAGCGTCGGTGGAACAAGCAGTGAGCAGGGCGACAAGCAACATCGGCGCTCCGTGGGAACGGCGCACGATATCATGAGAAGACGCGCTCGCCCCCTTCCCGGCGGCTTGCGACGCTCGACTGTCTCGATGGGAAGAGCTGCGCGACGTACTGACGCCTCGCCGGCGCGCCCCCGTCACAGCCCCGAGACGAACGCCGCCAGTTCGCTGACCGTGCCCGCATCGAGTACCAGCGTCGTGTGGGCCGCGATGGCTTCGTCCAGGGTGCTGGCGCTGCCGTCGTGCAGCCACGGGCCGGTGCTGAAAGCGCCGCGCAGAGTGGGTGTGTCCAGCCCGTCCAGCACGCCGCCCAACCGACCGCCGCTGGCCGCGGAAAGCGTGCCCACATCGTACAGACGGAGGACCGCGAGGTTGCTGTCGGTGTAGAGCGGGGGCGGGTGACATTCCGCGCAGCCCGAGGCGAGAAAGAGCGCCTCGCGCTCTGGCGTCGCGGCGACATGGAAGGGCGACGTCGGCGTGTCCGCCAGCGAGGTCACATAGGCCGCCAGCGCGTCCAGTTCGACGCTGAGTCCGGCCTTGGAGACGCCGAGGGTGTCGCTGGTGGCGGCCCAATCCGCGTCGTTGAGCAGTCCGGTGCCGCCGAAGGCGTTGCGAATGTCGTTTTCGAAGTCCTGCACCTCGTCAAAGTTGGCGCTCCAGTGAAGGTAGCCCATGGCCGTGCCGCCCCGGCCCAAGAGCGACGCGGTGTTGCGCATGCCCTCCCCGCGGGAAGTGAAGTCCCAGGTCATGCCGTCGTGATCGCCGTCTGGATGACACGAGGCACAGGCGATGTAGCCATCTTTGGAGATGCGGGTGTCGCCGCTCTGCGCGAAGAGCTTTTTGCCCTGCAGCACCGCCGCGTCGAGCGGCTCGGCCTCGACCAGCGACGTCTCCCAGAGCAGCTCAGGCAGGGTACCCGGTGCCCCGATCGCGTAGGCGCGGACGACGCGATCGAGGTCCGCATGCACAAAGAGCGTGTCGTCAACCCAGCGCAGACCGACGATGCCCTGCCCGGCGTTCTGGAGACTTCCCACCGCGTCCAGGGTGAACGCGTCCAGGAATTGCACCGTGCCCGTGCCGGGGTGAGCGATCGCCAGGTAGTTTCCGGTCGGACTGGGCTCCACCACGATGACGCGGTCCTGGTTGTCGAGTTGCTTTCGCACCGTCCAGTCCTCCTCGGCGGCGTCGACCGACACCACACCGAGGGCGGCGCGAACGGTGCTCTCGTAGGTGAGCGGCTGGCCCGACCGGACCAGGCCGCGCGCCACGTTGGACTGCAACATCGGCACGTAGAGGGTCTGTCCGTCGGGGCTGACGGCGAGGCTCTCGATGAGGTTGGGCACGCCTCCGGCGAGGGTGTCGCTGTCGGGGCCGGGGTGCATGGGGAGGACCAGCGGGTCCTGGCCGGGGCGGCAGACGCTGCCAGCTTCGGGCGTGCTGCGGAAGCGAGAGACGTACACCTGCCCCGCTGCGAGTGCGATGCCGCGCGGATCTGGGCAGTCCGCCGCGACCGTGACCTCCGCGTCGAACGTGATGGAGAGTACCTGGCCCGTCCCCGCCAAGGTCACCCAGATGGTGTCCTCATCCAGGGCGATCCCCCAGGGGTGCGAGCCCGTCGCGAGCGCCACCCGGAGGAAGACCTCAGACGTGTCGGGGTCTACGACCGCCACCTGATCGTCATCGCAAGCGACCGCGAACGTGATCCCGCCCCCGACCGGGGCCACGTTGCGCGGGCGCTCGCAGACCTCCACGATGGCCGCGCCCCGCGCGTTCACACGGGAGAGCACACCGGCGTCCGCGGTGACCGCCCACGCCGCACCCGCGCCATCGACGACCAGCGTGGAGGAGCGCGACGGGGCCACTGCCAGGTGCGGGTTGTACACCTCGACGAAAAGGGTTCGCGACGCCCGACGCCCCTCGTCATCGGTGAGCAGCACCACCACGACGTAGTTGCCCGCCTCCGCCCACGCGTGGCTCTCCACGATGACGCCCTCGGCGCTTTCCCCATCGCCGAAGCTCCAGGTCACCTCGCCCTCGGACGCGGTGTAGGGGAGCGAGAGGGCAACGCCAACCTCCACCTGCAGCGTGTCGTCCTCGACCATCAGAAAGGGCTCCACGGTGTCACCGCTCGCGGGGTCCGCGCCCGTGCAGGCAAGCAGCAGTAGCGTCATCCGCCGCCCGTCGTGAACTGGAACGAGGCCGTCCCCTCCATGACGTTCCCGTGGATGTCCTGGATGCCCTTCACCTCTACAGTGTAGGTGGCGCCTGCCTGCAAGGGCGCTTTGGGCACGTACGACACCGTCGTTTCTTGCGTGCTTACCCAGCCGTCGACCGGGTTGTCCTCCCCGTCCAAAAGCCGGACGCTCCCGGGCCAGGCACTGGCGGGTTCGATGAACTCGTTGAAGCTCAACCCGACGCGCGCGGAGGTGAGCCAGCCCCTCGTGCCATCGTCGGGGTCGTGCGCGAGCAGAATCGGACCGTCGCGGTCGGGCTCAGCGCGCCAAGGCACGACGGCGGTGGCCACGTCGGTTTCGGGCTCGTCCACCGACAAGAGCATGACGTTGCCCCAGGGGACGTTGGTGTCCAGGTCGCCGGCGAGGTCGCCGGTGCCGACCAGGGTCAGCGCCGCCGGATCGGCAGCGTCCCACACCGAGCCGTGGTCGGACTCGCCCACGAACAAGGTGCCCTCGTCGTAAAAGACGTAGCCGCCGTTGCCCGCGTGCTCGACGTCGGCGATGAACACCGGCTCGGTCGGGTCACTCAGCGACATCACGATCGGCCCGCCGCCGCCCTCCTTCCGTGCGAAAAACGCCCAATCCCCGACCCGATTCCCGTGGTAGGTCTCGACCCCAAGTCCGGCGCGCCCCGGCGTCGGAAAGGGCGAACCCGGCATCAGCACCGGATTGGCAGGGTCCGCGATGTCCAGGAGGGCAGCGTTGGTCTGTTCGGCGCTGGTGACCAGGAGCTCGTTGCCGAGCGCGAAGACGCCGCCGGCGCGCAACCCGAAGGTGACCTGGGTCACCCGCACCGGCGCCCTCGGGTCGGTGATGTCGAAGACATAGACTCCGTTGTCGGCACTCGCCACGTACATCCAGGGATACTGGACAAAGAGCGAGAGGACCACCCGCGTGTAGGAGTCGGGGTAGAGCGCATCGGGGATGGTGACCAGCGTCGACTCGACCGGCGCGGCTGGATCATCGAGGTTCCAGACCAGGACACCGCTCAGAAAGCTGCCGAACTCCTTGCCGTTGGTGAACACCCAGTCCCCGGCGTGGGGATCGTCCGGCGGCAGGTAGACGGACCCGATGGCGTGGGTCTCGCGGATGGCGTCGCTCTCGGTGACCCCGACCGCGACAGGGTTGCAGGGGTCAGCCATGTCGATGACCGAAAGGCCACCGGTGCCGAGCTCAGGAGACCAGGGGAGCAGCAGGTGCCCGCGGTACGGCGCCTGGAGGTTGTGATGGAGCTGGTCGGTGGGGCCGCCCGCCACCGCGCCGCACGCCACCCAGAGCTCGTCCTCAGCGAAGGTGGTCCCAGGGTAGCCGGGACCTCGGAGCGCCGGGCCTTCGTCCCAGAACTGCCAACCTTCTACGGGTGTTTCCGTGTCGCAGCCCAGGGCCCCGACGAGGAGGGTCCCGAGTAGGAACCGCCGAGGATCATTGCGCATGGGGCCGTCCCGCGTGCCGCCGGCGTCGCGCTTGCGCCCACAAGCCCGCTGCCGCTGGCACCCAGGCCCACCCGGGGGCCGGGACCGAGGCGCACCCGCACCCCACCGGAGAGGTCGCGTCCGCAGCCGTGTCCGCACTCACGCTGTCCTCGCCGACCCCCGCCACCGCGTGCCCCTCCAGCACCCAGCTTGCAGCGGCGCCTCCGGTCGTCGTCACCGCCACGGTCGTCCCCGCTGGCACCAACCAGGGAGCATCGCCCTCCATCCCGGGGAACGACACCGTGAGCTCGTCGTCGCCCTCGGCGCGTACCTCGATCTGGATGTCCTGGACCGCATGGTAGTACACAGTGCCAAGCTCGGCCGCGCTGTCACGGTACTCGACGTCCCCGGCCAGGCGGCGACCGGATGGGTCGGGCCACCACGCGCCGCGACTGTAGGTGTCGTTGCCGAAGGCGGCGGCGAACTCCGACCACAGCGCGCTCGCTTCCAGGCCGGTGGTGTCGACCAGAAGCGACTTCCAGTCATCATCTGGTCGCGACGACGCCTCGGCCCAGACCGCCTGCATCGTCGCTGGACCGACGCCCACGGTGTCCAGCCAACCATTGAGGACGAAGATGCCGTATTGATGTGAGCCGGCCATGCTGGAGTAGGCCAGGCCCGCCTGGTCGCCGTACGCCGGCACGAGGTAGTCGAAGGCGGCCGACTCCGGCTCGACCAGCACCGACGCCCAGTTGGCGGACGCTTCCCAATACCACGACTCCTCATCGCCTGCTCCGGCCCAGTCCCGGACCGCGAACTGCAGCGCGTGATGGAACTCGTGTGCTGCGAGGGACGACCAGAAGGGCGCGTCCACCGCCCAGTACCCGTCGAGGTAGACCACCGGGTACCCCTCCGGGAACTCTTCGGTGACGTATTCGGTGGTAAACCCCGTACCCCCAAGATCATCGACCAAGAACACCCAGATGTAGTATCGGTCGGAGCCGACCGGCGGGGTCCAGCCGGCCTGCTCGACGAGGACGCCCCACGCGCGTTCGAGCGCGACGCCCGCCGTGGCCGCCCCCTCCGCGTAGTCCAGACCGCCCACCCAGTTCAGGGTGAAGTGCTCTGTTTCGAGGTGATTTTCGTAGGGAGTGCCGTAAATCGAGCGGGCATCCGGCGGCGGGGCGCCTGCCGGCCGCACGCCAATGCCGGGCGGCGCGGTCCGGAGCCGCTCGTCGATGACGACCTCGTCGGGCGTGATCAATGCGTCGAGCGCGTCGGGAGTCAGGCAGTGCAGGTCCATCAGCAGCCCAGCTCGGCGACGCGCGCCAGCGCCTGTGGGTGGGTGGGGGTAATCGCCCGCACCCGCGACCAGGCTTCACACTCAGCCGCGGGGTCACCCCGGACGCGCCCAACGGCAGCGAGCCCCTCCCAGGCCCACCGGTTCTTGGGATCCGCGGCGACGGCGCGTCGGAACCGCACCTCGGCGGCCTCGGGCTCGTCGAGGAACACATAGGTCCATCCTTCCATGCCCACCGGCCGACTGCGGCCGGCGAGGAAGGCGTGAAACCACCGCCGGGCGGCTTCATCGTCATTCCGCTGGCGCGCGAGAAGGCCAGCTCGAAAGGCCGAGGGTCCGAACTGTGGATCCAGTCCGGCCGCCTCCTCGAAGGCCGCGCGGGCGCCGACCAGCGCCTTGCGCTCCTCCAAGACGAGCCCGTACTGGTAGAGCGTCCGCGAGCGCGACACCGGCTCGCTCGAAGCCGCGGCGCCGACCCGGTCGATCGACGCCGCAGGCAGCACACGCGCGACCCTGAAGGCCGCTTCCGCTCGCCAACCGTCCGCGGCGACTGCCGTCATCAGGGCCCGCGTGGCTCGTTCCTCGAACGCGCTGGGCATGACCGTGGGTTCGCCGAGGCGAGCCCATACCCACGCCGCCTGGAGTTGGACGCGCGGATCGTTCGGATGCAGCTCAAGCGCGCGGGCGATGGCGGCATCGGCCACGAGCCCCTCGGCGGCGCCGCCGCCCGCCGAGGCCGCCCGGCTGGCCGCAACCGCGCAGGCCACATGTTGCCAGGTGTTGAACGGGTCGCGCCGTGCCCCCAGACACGCACGGGCCATCCCCGTGGCCACCTCCTCCTCGGTGTCGGCCGACGGCAACAGCAAGGTCGGAGCCTGCTCCGATATCCGCTCGGCACGCGCTCCGGGCAAGCGGTAGTCCGCCAGCCCTGAAGCCCCGATGGCGCCGAGGCCAAAGCAGAGTCCGAGCGATGGTAGGAGACGACGTCCCCCGGGTTGGCCCAGGCCCAGTCCGCTCATCACGATGCCCACGTACAGGGCGAAGGGCACCAGCACACCCGTCGTGCGCAACGGGAAGTCGGCCAGGGACTGTACCGCCACCGCCAGCACGCCGACCAGCGCACCGATCGCCACGGACGAGGGAAACTCGGCCTCGACCACATCGAGCCGCCGCCCGACACCGCGGGCGAAGGACGCGAGCAACACCAGGCACGCGAGGGCACCGATGCCGCCCAGCTCCACGAGCAGCTCGACCGGTTCGGAATGGGCGTGGATGACGTCGTACAGATGGGTGCCCAGCTCATGCGGGCCGAACGCACCACGCCAGCCGCCCACGCCAGCGCCGAAGAGCGGGGCGTCCAGCCACGCCGAAGCCGACGCCAACCACAGGTCCCCGCGGGCCGTCACGCTGACGTCACCCGAAAACACCGTCATGAACCGGCCGAGCGCGCCCCGTGGACCGAGCGCCACCGCCGCAAAGGCCAGCCCGATGATGGGCACGGCGATCCCCAACCGGAGGTGCAGCGCGTCGTCGCGGCGGTACCGGGTCCACACCCCCACGAACGCGGCTCCGACGAGAAAGCCGACGAGCGGTCCCCGGGCGTTGCTGGCCACAAGTCCCACAAAGAGCGTCGCCGCGGCGAAGCCCATCAGCGCGAGGCGCTGAAGTTTGTCGCCGCCCATGTCCAACAGCCCGGGGGGCTGCGACGACCGCCGCTTGCGGGCCGCGTGGCGGCGCACCTCCTCGGGCAAAAGGGGGAAAACCGAAGCCGCCAGTCCCCACAGCGCGCCCAGCGCGAGGTTCAGGAACGCGGCAAAATGGCCGCGGTTGACGAACGTTCCCGTGGCCGAACCCAGGTACTCCGACTTGAGCCCGATTCCCGTGGAGGGGCCGTTCCGATTCGCGAAGCCGAAGAAGGTCTCCAGGAGCGCCAGCGCGACCATACCGAGGAGAAAGACGAGAAGCGCCGTTCGATTGCGGCCGATTCTCCAGCCCACCAGGACCAGGAGTCCGGCGACGGCCCACTGGCCGCACTGCCACAACCAGGCCGGGGGGCTGACGGCAAGCGGACGCAGCCCGCGGTCTTGCGCTCCAGCGAGCGCATCAAAGCTGTAGAGCGCCGCATTCCCGAACAGGATCTCCAGGTCGAAGCGGGTGAGCGCGACCAACCAAGGTTCAGTGCCGACGGCGAGGTCCCCGCCCAGCCGATGCATCCGCACCGCCTGCCCCGGCGCGACGAGCTCGCGGACCAAGGCGGGAACCGGCACGACCTGAAGGAGGATGACGCCCAACAGTACGGCGCCGGCTACCCGAACCACCCGATCAGCGCGCGGCAGTTCTCCGCGCATCAGCATCAGCCCGCAGGCCAGGAGCGCCACCAGCCAGCCGACGGCACCCATCCGATGTTCCGTCCCGCCCTCGAGCCCCGCGGCAAGGGCCACGGCCAAGAGCGCCACCATGGTCGCGACCAGCTCGAGACGGCCCGCCGTCATTCGCGGTCCGAGCGCCTGACCTTCGCGACGTCCTCACGCTCGGCGCCGTAGTAGGTGTAGTAGTAATAGTACCCGTAGGACTTGCGCTGGATGTCGAAGTCGTTGAGCACGACCCCGATAAGCCGGGCGTCCACGTCGGTGAGCTGCCGCTTGGCCTGAAGGACGAGGTCGCGCGCCACCTTGAAGCTCTTGACGACCATGATCACGCCGTCGACGTGGGCGGAGAGCACCACCGCGTCGGTCACCGCCACCACCGGCGGAGAGTCGATGATGACCAGGTCGAAGTTCTGATTGAGCAGGTCCAGCGCGCGTACGCACGCCTCCGAGCCCAACATCTCGGCGGGATTTGGCGGTCGGGGACCCGACGGAATGAGGAAAAGCCCCTCCTGCGGGGTGGGCTGGACCACCTGCTCCACCGTGCTGGCCCCGGTGATCAGCGTGGAGATGCCGTGTTCGTTGTCGATCCCAAACGCATGGTGTAGCGATGGGCGCCGCAGATCGGCGTCCACGAGACACACACGCCGGCCGGTTGCCGCGAAGCTGATCCCGAGGTTGATGCTGGAGGTGGTCTTTCCCTCCCGCGGCCCGGCCGAGGTGATCAACAATCGGCGCGGTGGTTTGCCATCGGCGCGGGCGCTGAAGTTGACCGTGGTGCGGATATTGCGGACGAACTCGGCGAACGCAGATTTCGGATATTTGTAACTGTAGAGATAGCGTTCGCGAGCCATCTCCCACCCCTCGCCTGCCAGTCCGGGGACGCTCGGCACGATGCCGAGGAAGTCCACGCCCAAGGCCTCGACCTCTTCACGGGTCTTGATGGTCGTATCCATGTAGTCGAAGAACAACGCCAGGGAAACGCCGGTCAGGAGCCCCATGGCGATGGCGATGGCGATGTTCCGCGCGTAGTTGGGCTCGACCGGATCCTTGAGCGCCTCCGCGGGGTCGATCACCGAGATGTTGTTCTCTTTGAGCGACGCGGTGACCGCCATCTCCTGCCGTTTGGCAATGAGCGTTTCGTAGATGGTGCGGCTGGCTTCTACGCCACGGCGAAGCACGCTGTAGTCGGCCTGCGGACCGTCGGTGGCCAGGGCCGTGGCTGTGGTGGTCTCGATGGTCGTCGTGAGCTCCACCACCGCGCGCGTGGCGCGGTCTCGTTCGGCCCGCAGCCGGCCCAGCTCACCCTCGGCCTTGGTGCGGATCTGGCCTTCGACGCGCGACACCCGCAACGCCTGCTCGACCACCTTCGGGTGCCGCTCGCCGAGCGTGGTGCGTAGCCCATCCAGCTCCCGCGTCTCTTCCTCGAAGGAGTCGGCCAAGGTGGTGGCGCTGATGAGCGACGCGACGGCGATGGGATCCTTCTGCCCACGTAGCGCCGCATCCAGCGCGGCAAACTCCGCCCCGGCCTCGGCAAGTTGTCCTTCTGCTTTGCCTTTTTCGATCGCGAGCTGTTCGATCTGCTGGCTGGCCACGTGGCCCTTTTCTTCGGTGTCGAGCACGATCTGATTGTGCTTTCTCCGGAACGCCAGGAGCTCGGCCTCGTCGGTGCGCCAGTCGGTTTCGGCCTTGGCCGTCTCCTCGTCGAGCCACCTCAGCCCGGCGAGCATGCCGCGGTTGAGCTCTTCGAGATTCCGATTCACGAACACGTCCGTCCACGCCGCACAGATCCGCTCTGCGAGCTCGGCCGTACGGGCCTTGCAGAATATCCACACGATGCGTGACTTGGGCACGCGCTCGATCGAAACCTGAAGGAGCAGCGCCTCGACCGGACTCTCCATGTCGCGATAAAGTTCGTGCTCGGCGAGGCCGAGCCGATCGAAGACTGCGCGCGCCTGAACCCGGCTTCGCAGCTTCTTGTCCTGGGTGTTGTAGTACTCCTGGTCGGACAGGTACTGGCCCGAACCGTGCTCACCGAAGGACTCGAGGTTCCCCATGACCCGCGGTTCGGCGTTGATCTGCATCGACGAGCTGGCCTGGTACACCGGCGGGGTCAAAAGCGTGACGACCGTCACGCTGCCGACAATGAGTGAGAACGCGGTGATCAGCGTCCAAAGCCGCTTCCGGATGGTGCGCCAGTAGTCCCGCAGGTGCAGGATCTCGCTGAGGCTGGCCTCACCGGTGTCGTTCCCCATCGAACGACGAGGGCGGTGCGGTCGACTCGGGGATTCGGACAGAGGTCACCGGGAGCGTTAGACAACGTAGCCTTTTGGAGCTGCCTCTGTCCCGCGCTGCGCCGACCTCCGCCCGTGCCGTGGTCATCGGCCTGGACGGGGCCACGTGGAAGCTCCTGGATCGCCTTTTCCTCGAAGGGGTGATGCCCAATCTGGCGCGGCTGCAGGCGGAGGGCTGCTGTGGCCCCCTCTGGAGCGTCATTCCGCCGATGACCGCCACCGCCTGGACCAGCTACCAGACCGGAAAAGGGCCCGGCAAGCACGGCGTCTTCGACTGGACCGAGCCGGTCCCCGGCACGTACCTGTACCGGCCGATCGACTCGACCCACATGCAGAGCCGCACCATCTTCGAGCTCTTGTCGGCGCGACAGCGGCGCGTCGCGACCGTGAACCTGCCGCTGACCTTTCCCGCCCGGGCCATCAACGGCATCGCGATCGGCGACATGCTCACCCCGAGCAAGGATACCCCCGG
>CANLGL010000072.1 GCA_947490345.1 Deltaproteobacteria bacterium | reverse complement strand
CTCCCTCCCGACGCTCTCCCCCTGCGCGACGACGCCGACGAAGATGCCGAGAAACTGCGAGAGGCCAGTCCAGAGGAGGACCTGCGGGAGCCAGGGAAGCGTGGCGCCGTCGACGGTTCGAAGATCGAGGTTATTGGAGAGAATCTCCAAGAACAACATGGAGAGGACCATGGCCTCCGCGTACGTGGCGAGCCACACCCACACCGCGCGTCGCGCCTTCACCGTTCCCGACGCACTCGCGCGCCGCAGGGTCGCCCGGAGGCGCGCGAGCGCACCGACGATCTCGTGGCTGCCCCCGCTGACCGCCGCGTGCGGCGGGGAGCGCACGGCCGTGCCCAGCACCGCCAATGTGCCCAGCGCGCACAGCAGCACCGTCGCTGCGAATGCCGGGGATCTTCCCGGCAGTAGTACGCTGTTGAACACCACGCCGAAGTCCACGACCAGGATCGGCCCCGTGGCAACACCGACGAAGACCATCGCGAGGTGGCGGCGCACGGGCATCAATTCCACGCGGTCGCCGGCCCTCTCTGCCAGCTCCTTGGCTTCGGAGAATAACCAGCGTTGCAGGAAGAACCGATGTAGGCGGGTGATGTCCGCTGGGGGGAGCGCTGCGATGGTCTGTCGCTCCGCCTCGCCCGGTCCGAGGAGCGCGATGCAAGCCGACTCGCCGCCACGATCCAATGCTTCGCGAACTCGCGCGTTGGCCCGCGCGGCCGCGTTGGCCCGTTGACGCGCGGAGGTGATCCAGGCCCGCCAGCGTCCGATTTCGGTGTTCACCAGCGTCGCCTCAGGCCACACCAGGACAGCCGTGACCTCCGCGACCTTCGTCAACGCCGCCTCGACCTCGCCGAGCTCCACCAGGCCGGGAGTGTGGTGCGGTTGGAAACACGGATCTAGCCTGCGTTCGAGCTCGGTCCAACTGACCCGAATCGCGTTGCCATCCAATCCCCACCAATCGGCCCAGTCCGAGAGCGCGACCAAGAGCGCGGGCAGGCGCCTGGGGAACTCGCATGGATCCCAGGAGGTTTCCGTGTCGCCTCCGGCCGTGCTTAGCGCCTTGCTGAGGCCGCGCAGCACCCCGACAACGTGAGGCTCGGCGCCGCCGGCTGCGACGAGCTCCGCCGCTCGATCGGTGAGCGCGCGGTAGGCCTCCCGCAAGCCCGGGCCAATGCGCTCCGTGTCCACGCTCTCGACCGTTCGTATCAACTGATGCAGCGCGGTGTTTTCACCCCGCATCACGCGCCCGATCTCGCGGAATGCCCCCGGGGGCGGATCCGCGCGTAGCAAACGCCACAGGAGCCGAACCTGGCGCTCCTCGGGGGGCTCCCTGGGCGGGGACTTCGGGGACGCCTTCCCCCTGTCCAGCGTCGCTGGCTCCAGGTGGCAAAGCCGGAGCAGGCGCTCCATTTGAACGCCCACTTGCGTGGCCATCGACGCGCGGGGGGCGAAGCGGAGCACGTCGTCCTCGGCGTACCACCTGCCCCGGTACGTGCCGCCGACGTAGAGGCCCCGTTCGGTGAATGCCATGGCCAGGTCGCCGATCGCCCCCTGCGCTACCGTGCCCCCTTCGGCGCTCGCGCCGACCGCCGGCCCCATCGCCCGGGTGACGAGTGGGCGCCATGGGATGTTGGCGAGTTCTGGCGTTTTGACGAGCGCAAGGAGCTCGGCGAGCAGGCATTCGACGCTCCGGGTCGTGGCGAAGACGTCGGCGTCCATTGCCACGGGGAGCAGCGTGAGCAACCTTGCGAGCGGGTCCGCCGTGCGTTCGCCGAGCGTCGTGAGTAGGGCCGGGCCTGCGTCCCCGGCGTGTGCCATCATCGAGGTGACCGCCTCGGAGTCGCCGCGATCCTTGAACCACGCGGCGGTTTCCAGCCAGGAGCAGAGCCCATCCAGTACGTGTGGGCCGGGAGCGGATCGCCAGGTGGGCAGAATCAGCCTTTCCCGCACGGCGGCTGCGGCGCCGAGGTCCACGTTCGTGAACAGACCTCGAAGCGCGGCGTCGCATTGTGGATCAGCCGGAATCGCCGGCGCGTGATGCCCCAGCCACAACGAGACGGGAGCGCGTTGGCCATCCGCTCGGAGCAGCACGGTCAACGCCAGCAACAGCGCAGATGCGTCGGCCGCGTCTGTCGGGGGGCCGACTGCAGTCAGTTTGCTCGGATCGAAGCCGGGGACCACACCGTTGTGAACGACGTGCGAACACGCGGCGGACAGGACGTGGCGGGCAAGGTGGCGGTCGGCGCTGGCATCGCCTGCGAGGATCCCACCACCGGGCCAGCGCGCGGGAATGCCCTGCGGAAAGCACGTGGCCCAGGTGGTGATCAGCAGGGCGCGGCTCGGTTCGTCGTGAGTGGCATGGAAGCCAAATACTTCGGCAGCCGGTACCCAAAGCTCACGACGGCGCGCCGCGAACATGGTGCTGACGAACAAGCGTAAGGGGTCGTCCACGACGTGGCGCGACTTGAAGACTGCCAGCCACTGCTCGGCAGGTTCGTCGTCGATGTGCAGGGCATCGTGAAAGGGCCAGGCGCCCATCTTCGGGTCCCCGATGAACGGGGCACGAATCGTTGCGCTCGCCGCCTTCAGCGCGTCGGTGAGGCCGATCGTTTCCTTCTTCCCGTACAGTCCGCCAATGCGGGCGAGCACCCCCTCTTCCGGGGTGTCGGGTTTGCCCTTCAGCGGAGGAAGAGTGGGCAGCCGGGCGCGAAACCCAGCCGCCGCTTCATGCGTCCCGTCCCAGGCCGCGACGTCGCGGGCGAGCGCGCCGAGGGAGTCTGCGATGTCCGGGTTCATTGACCGAACCGAGCGTCGGGGAGCGCCGCCACGCTCACGAAGGTTGGTACATCGGTGAGCGCCTGCCTGGAGGAGTGGCAGCACTGGCAACTCGGCGGACTTGTCGTCATCTTCATCGTCGGCGCGCGAGGATACACGAAAGCGGCGAGGACGGCTGGGGCCCGCCGTTCGTCGACGCCGCACGGCTGCTCAGGTAGAGTCCTCGCCGGGGGCTTCCGTGAACCTGTCGTCCTTCGGCCTGTACTTCCGACGCGTGTTCACGTGGGGGCCGTTCCGACTGATGTTCTCGCGCGGTGGCGCGGGAATTTCCTTCCGGGTCTTCCCGGGTGTGCGCGTCGGTCGTGACGCCGGCGGCAGCTTCTACGGTTCGGTGACGATCTTCGGGTGGAACCGTCGTTTTTTCAATCGCGGCTCCGGTGGGTAATATCAGTTCATATCAAAGTTCGGACCGCGGCCAGTTCGATGCGGACGACCAGACCGCGCGCCGCAGGCGCGCCGGTGCGGCGGCCGTCGTGCCCGATACGGGCATGACGGCGGCGAGTTGTCGCAGTCGACAGGGCGGGTGGCCGTTCAGCAGTCCACCGTCTACGGACAGCGCCCTCGGCGCCCGCGACGGGGGTGCTCGTGTCATCGCAACCGCTGAGGAGCACGATCACCGTGGAGAGGATCAACTGCATGAAACACCGCGAACGGAGGGACGCCCCTCGTAGCCCGGTGAGGGGCTCAGCGGCATTCGGCCATGATATACGCCGCCTCATGGGATCGCCGATCGACGCCGGACCGCTCATCTGGGGCCACCTTGTCTTGCTCGTGGGCGGCCTGGTGTGGGCGCTGGCGTGCACCGCAATGCTTGCGATGAAATGGAAGGTGCCACCCGTCCTCGCGACGGCGCCGCTCTTGGCGCACGGGGGCTTCGTGCTGGGGGTGGTGATGTGGGCGGGCAGCGGCCTGCCGATCGGTGCCGACGACCCCGCCGCCCGAGCGGTGAGCCTGGCCGGGGCCATCTCCACGATGCTGGGGCACGCCTCGGCGGCCGTCGCAGTCCTGCCGGTAGCCGCGCTCTTGATGCTGGGAGGCCTCTTCGCCGGCGCGCGTGGTCGTCGTCGTTTCGGGGCCCCAGGCCTCGTGGCGCTCCTGGGCTTTGGCGCAGCCGCGATGCCTCTGGTCGCGCTGGTGCTCGTCGGCGCGGACATGCCGCTCGCGGCCGGGCGATTCGTGCTGTACGGACTGGCGACGCTTCCTCTTGCGGGCGCGCTCGTCGGCGCTCACCCAGACGACAATAGCCGCGAGGGCGGCCTCATCGCCGCGGCGGGTTTTGCGGCGCTGGTGGGTTCGTCCGAGCTCCTGTGTCACAGCGGCCAATGGGCGTCGGGGCTGGCGGCGATCGCGGCCATTCATCCCGATGAAAAATCGATCGCGCTTGCCGCGCTCAGCAAGGAGATCGACGCGGCCGCCACCCTTTCGTGGGTCAGCCTGGGGCTGGCGGCGGGCGCGGGGCTCGTGGCGCTCTTGCGGCCGTCCGCCGACCTGACCGATGAGGAGATCCTCTCCGGCAATATCAGCCCGTCGGGGATGCGTTGGTTGGGCGGGGCGCTGTCGCTTTTGGTGCCGCTGGTGTGGGCTGCCGCGCTGCTTGCGGTCGACCCGAGCGTGAGTGCAGCCGGGTCCAACTAGGCCGCGTACCCGGCCTCCAAGGCCGACTGGGCCTGGGACTCAGCGGCAGCGATCGCCCGCATCCGGTCGTCGACCCAGCCGGCGACGCGTTGCTGCCGGCTTTCGAAGTCGATCGTCATCTCGGGGTCGAATTGCAGTCCGGCGCGACAGCCGCCGGCGGTGGGATGGACGGAGCGGATGATCACGCCGAATTGGATCTCTTCCTGTTCGGGGTCGAGTTGCAGCGTCAGCGTTGTCCGCGTCCCGGTCGCGCTGAGGGCGGAGATGGGCACTGGCAGGTCGACCCCCAGCCCGTCGGCGCTGACGTCGAGCACCGTGGCCACCAGCAGGCCGTCCAGCCCGCCGAGCAAGCTCGCGGAGATCTCGGTAAACGCCGCCGAGACGCGCGGGGCCGCTCGAGGGAAAGCGATGCTCGCGACAGGGGCGGGGGTGCCCGGAAGCCCGTCGACGCCGCTGAGGCTCATCACGTAGTCGGTGCCGTCCTCCCCATCGATGCGCCGCACCACCCGCAGCTCAGTCTCGCCCTCGGCGGCCCCATCCCATCCGAGCCGCACGACCATGCCCGGTGCGAGATCGATGAGCGTCCACTTCTGGACACGCACCACGACGTGGTTGAAAGAAAGGTCCACGAGGTCGGCGTTCTCTCGCCGTGAGCCGCCAGCGTCCATGACCATGCACTGGGGAGCGACCAGCCGTGCGATGGCTTCGCGCCGCGCCGCGGAGCCGGCATCCAGCATCGCGTCCGCGCCGCGCATGCCGGCCTCGGTCTCGTCGGCCTTGGTCACGACCTCGGCAACGCGCCCAGCAAGGGCCTTGCGTGCTCTTTCGAGGCGCCACAAGAGTGGGTCGCCGCCGTGTCGGATGCGGCTCCGGAGGTCGCCCCGCTCCAGTCCCTGCACCGAGCGCACCGCGCGAGCGGTGGCGGCTTCGGTCATCGCCGCCATCGCCGCTGCCACACCGCCGAGCGCTGCGATGGCGAAGAAGGCGGCGCCGGCGACGATGCCAGCCTGCTTGTGGGCTGCGGCGAGCGCTTCGCCCATGGACGAGTCGAACTCGACCAGCGCGAGCGTCTGTCCGCGCCCGTCCACTAGAGGGACCCAGGTGTACACGTGCGCCCCCCGTTTGGCCGTGTCCGAGAACCTTGACGTTACGCGCCCGTTTCGCCAGGCACCTGCCATTTCCGGGAGGTAGTCGGCTGGAGCGCGCCACGTCGGCGTGGCGGCCGAGCTGACCAACACCTGCAACGTTCCGTTCCGACGTCCAGCGGGGCCGGCCAGGACGGCCTCACGGGCCACGGCTGCCGGCTGGAGGGTGCGCACACGGTCGAATCCGTGGCGCAGGGCCGTGCCTGACACGTCGGCCTGGAGGTCGTGCAGGAACGCCCCATGAGCGTCCCAGCTCCAAACGTCGGCCGGCTCCGGGAACAAGCTCCCGAGCGTCTCGTAGTAGTCTCCGCCGAATCGGGCCTTGAGCTCCGATGCCACCGTCGACGCCCGCAGCACCTCCTCGTTGACCACCCGGTCCTTCGCGGCCGCGAACTCCCACCCGCCGAGCGCCGCCGCGGCGCCGCCGCCAAGGAGCGCCACCGCGAGGAGCAGTCTGTAGACGAGCGAGGGGCCTGGCGAAGGGGCGGGCATGGTTCTGGCTCGGGAGATCGGTTCCGAAGCTCTATGGGATTAGTCTTGCTGGGAAACGCTCAGGCGCCGCAGCCCCGCCGCCGCGGCCACGCGGGTGCGAAGCGAAGCGTCCGTCGCCAGCGATTCGAGCGCGGGTCGGTCGCCGATGACGGGGTGCCGTGCCAACGCTACGGCGGCCGCTTCGCGTTCGGTGTCGCCTCCGCTGAAGAGGAAGTCCCGAAGGACCGCGTGAGCGGCGTCGTCGTCGCGGCGGCCGAGCGCGCGCACGGCGTCAGGCCAGGCGTCGGTGCCGAGGTCGGCCACGGCGGCGGCGGGCGGGAGCTCCGACCTGGCCACGCGGGCGAGGCGCGCCGCCGGCATGGTGGAGCGGCGCAGCGCCGTCCCGGCCGCCGGGACCGGACACGTCGCGAGGCTCCATGCGGTGTCGTCGCGGAGGCCCTCGTCGGCATCGTGCAAGAGGCGCGTCGCGTCGGCGAGCGCGCCTGGGACTGCGTTCTGGAGCATGCCGCACAGCAGCGCCGGGCGCGCCAGGGGCTCTACCCGGCGGTACGCCGCCCGCCACGGCAGGTCGGGGTCGCGGAGTTCGCCGAAGATGCCGGGCTCGATTGGGAGGGTGCTCACGCGGAAGATGGCCTCCAACTTGGTGCGGGCGTCGGGCGCCCCCGCCATTGCCCCCGCCACGGCGAGTCCCAAGGCCGCCCCGGAGGCCGGAGCTTCGGATGCGACCTGCACCACCCTGCCACGCGAAACTTCATCGGGCCGCACCGCCAGAGCGATCGCTGCGAATCCACGAATTCGTGCGTCGACGGTCGCCGCGCCGGAGGCCAACGCCCAGAGATGCTCTCCGGCTTCCGGGGTGGTGGGGTGGCTACGGAGGCCCGCTATCACCGCGAGCCGAACTCGGTCGTCATCCCGATGCATGAGCGCCAGCGCCGGTGCCAGACCGCACATGCCTGGCTCCGATCCGCAGGGCAGTGGATGCCGGAGGAGGCTTTCCGCCGCGAGCGCCTGCACGCCGCCATCGGACGCCGCCAGCCCGGCGAGGAGCACCGTCTCGGGTACACCGGCGCGAACCGACGGATCACGTTCGTGGTCGAACTCCACCAGCGGGACCAAGGGCGCCCACCGCGCGCACCCCGCGAGGAGCAGGAAATTCATCGCAAGAGCGCATCCGTGCGGGTGCGCGCCTTCTGCGAGAGGGGATCGGACTCGTCGTCCACATAAAGCTGCACCTTATGGTAGAGCGAAACCGCCTTGTCGTTCTGGCCGAGGCCTTCGAGGGTGCGCGCCTCTTTGTAGAGCTCGCTGGCGTCTTCCTTGAGGTGCCGTCGAGCCTCGGCGAGCCGAGAAACCGCGGCTTCGTTGTAGGGGTCGATGCGCACGACCTCGTTGAGGCGCTTGCGCGCGGTCAGCCAGTCGCCCGCCTTCACCGCCGCGGTGGCGTCAGACCACGCGGGCTTGCTTTCGGCTTTCATGCGGTCCTTTGCGGTACGCATGCCTTCTTCTGCCTGGTAGTACTCCGGCGAGCTCCGATTTGGGTCGGCGGTCATGACCGCTTCGAAGCCCTTGACGGCCTTGCCGTACGCGCCCTTGTCCAGGTCGGCGCGGGCCGAAGTGAGCCGGCCCCCGACTTCCTTTGCCTGCGCCGCGGCCTTCCCGGCCGTCACGGCGCGGGACACGGCCGACTGCCGGGCGTCCAGGGAGGCCCGCGCGGTCAGAAGGTCTGGGTCTTCGGGGGAGAGCGCGATGGCTTCCTCCAATAGTGGCCGTGCCTCCACCACCGTGAGCTCGCCGGCCCCGGCCTTGGCGACCGCGTCGAGCGCCCGAAGCTTGGCCTCGGCGCGTGCGCTGTCGCTGGTGGTGCGGGAGACGAGCGACGTGCGCACCTCGGTGAGGGTGATGAACTCGCAAGCCAAAAACCCCATGCGCCGCGCGTCGGCGTGCGCGGCATCGAGCTGGAGCACCCGGTAGAACGCGCCCGCCGCCTCGAAGTATTGACCGGCCGCGAAGTGCTGCATCCCCTCTGCCATCAGTGGATCCGTCGCGGTCCGATCCGCCGGGGCGGAGGTCGTGATGGAGGTGGAGAGGGCAGGGGGCCCGGCGCTCGGAGCGGCCGCGGCAACGGCGCTTGGCGGCGCTGTCGCGGCGACCGGATCCGGCTTCATGAAGCTGGCCAGCAGATCGCTGGCGGCCTTTCCACCGAGCATCAAGAGCGTGATCGCGAGCAGACCGGCGGAAATCTGATTGATCGGACGAGCGAAGAAGCCGGTTCCGCGCCGCGTGCCGCCCGAGAGGCGCTTCCCGCTTCGCGCGCGTGCCGGGTTGACGTCGATCTCGACCGCGTCACGGGGCGGCCTGAACTGGGGTGGCGGCTCGGGATCCGGGATCGATGTGGTGACTCGAGCCGGCGGGAAGGGCAGCGCCGGCGGCGCGGGAACGCCGGGGGGAGGCGCTGCCGCGGGCGGCCGAGGCGGAGGCGGCAGCGCGCGGCCGGGAGCACTGACCAACGCTTCGGCAAACGATTCGGTGCCCTCGGTCAGCGGCGCCACGACGTACCGCAGCTCCACCGTGCCGATCCGGATGCGGTCCCCATCTTCGAGGCGCCGCTCGCGGACGCGCCGCCCGTTGACGAACGTGCCGTTGCTGGAGCCGTTGTCTCGGAGTGTGGCAACACCGACATCGCAGAAGATCTCGGCGTGGACGCGTGACGACGCCGGTTCCGGCAGCACGACCACGCACCGATCCGAGCGCCCCAGGCTCACGGAGCCCGAAAAGGGGAGCGGGAACTCGCGCACGGGCATCTTGTGTGCTGTCGTGACCATGAGGTTGGCGGCCGGCGGCGCCGATTGCAGCGGTACCGTCTCGTCGCGACCGTCCGTCACTTCCGCTGGGTTGGCTGATTCCGTGCGGAGCTCGACCCTCAGGGTGAACGGCTCGATGACGACCTCGTCTCCGTGTCCCAGCACCTGCCGGGTGACCGGTCGGCCCAGAAACGCCATGCCGTTTCCGCTGCCGAGATCCTCGACCACGACGGTGGTGGCAGCGACTTCTATGCGGGCATGGCGTCGTGAGACGCCGACGTCGGCCAGGACCACGTCGTTGTCGTCGGCACGGCCGACCTGCACCACACCGGGCATCAGGATCAGGCGCCGGGGCGAGTGCCCCTTGCGGAGAATGTGGAGTTCGACTTGGGTCACTTCCCGCGGGCCTTGGCGAGCGCCTCGGCGGCGCGTTGGTTGAGCGGATCGGTGGCGTCGGGCACCAGCAGAAGCACCGTCTCCCAGGCCGCGACGGCCTGCTGCACCTGCATGCTGTCCCAGTACCGCATTCCGGCGTCCAGCTGGGCTCGCGCCTTGTCGGCGATCTCAGCATTGAGCCGCTCCACGCGCACCCGACAGATCTCGCACGCGGGGTCGAGCGTCAGCGCCATCTGGTAGCCCTGACGGGCCTCATTGAGCCGGCCGGTCTCGTATTGAGCGTGTGCACGCTCGACCAGTTCGGCGGCGGTGGCTCCGGGGGGAGGCGCCGTTCCTCCTGCCGTGGCGGGCGGGGCTCCGCCGCCGGTCGGCGCAAGCACGTCGGCCAGGGTCGGCGTTGCCCTCGGGACGGGCGTCGGGGAGCCGTCGGCTGGTAGGACGGTGCTCAACGAATACGCCGGGCCCCCGTTGGTCACGGTCGCGACAGGGTCACCGCGCAACCAACCGTAGGCGCCAAAACAGCCGATGCAGCCCGCAGTCATGACCCCGGCGACGGCGAACGGCCACACCTTCCACCGCCGGGTGGGCACGTCGTCGCCGACCACGACCGTGCGCGCGTCGAGCCGAGATTGCGCTTTCGCCGGCGGCCGGCCCGGCGGTAGCGACGCGCCCGGAGCCTGCAACTCGAAAACAAAGGAATGGCCGCCGACAGTGACCCGATCGCCGGGCTTCAGCGCGCGATGATCCGCGACCCGCTCCGCGTTGACGAAAACGCCGTTCCGCGACCCCGCGTCCTGAACCCATACCGCGGCATTATGTAGGATTACCCTTGCGTGCTGCCTGCTGACGCCGGCGTCGTCAATCCAGACTTCGTTGCCGGGCTCGCGCCCCAGGCGAATGCCCGTGCTGGTGATCGCGAATCTCTGCCCCGAGAGCGTTCCCTCGACCCCGACGAGCACCGGTACCGGTTCCATGCGTCGGTGATAATCCGAAACCGACAACGAGGGTGGATGGACTCGCTGGTGGGGCTGTTCCGGGACGGCGGGGTGAGCATGCTGGCGCTCTTGAGCACCGACTGCTCCTGCTGCTCGTTGTGGGTGCCGGCGATGCTGCTCGGACTCTTGCTTCGTCGCGGAATCGGCCGACGGATCGCGCAGGTCGTCTCGGTCTTGTTGCTGATTGGGACGATGCTTCCCCTGGGCGTGGGCATCGCGGGATGGCAGGCCGGCGTCGTCGCGACCGACAATGCCGTGGGCATTGTCGATCCCGAGTACGCGGAGGAGCTGCGGGCTGTCGGCCACGCCGAGGCAGAAATTCCGTTGCGCTTCGGCGTGTCGAGTACGCTGGGCTTGCTGCTGATCTCGGTGCTTCCGGCGCTGCTGGCTTTTCGCCCGGAGCCGGTGGTGGAGGACGAGGAGGCGGCGGAGTCGAGCGCGTGAGCCGCTAGCGCGGCGCGCCCCAGGCCACGTAGAGCTCCAGGATCGCTGGCCACAGCGTCTCGACGAGCCAGAGGAGCACGTCGCGGTAGACGCCAAACAGTGCGGCCTGAACCGTCAGGATCAGCAAGGACAAGCTCATCAGCCCGAAGGAGCGCTGCCGAAGCTTCCGCGCCTCCTGGCCGACTGATGGCGCCGAGATGCCCGCGTCGGCGCGTGCGATCTCGTCGCCGGCCCGCGTCCAGGTGTAGATCGCACAAAACGCCCCGAACGGCCCGGAACAGCAACAGGGCCCGATGGCGACCATCACCGCTGCAGCCGTCACCCAACGCCACAGGTGTGGCATGGGGTCGGGCCGCTCTGGAACCCCGGCCCCATCGAAGAGATCGTCGACAGCCATCTACTCCTTCCGAAGCAAAAGGCGCTCGAGCATCGCGACGTACTCTTGGGCCGGCTCCGCGTGCACACTGACGCCGCCCTCGGGCGCCACGCGCAAGACCGAGTCCTCCTTCAGCGCGCGAGCGGCGTTCTGGAGGTTCACCAGGTTCAGAGCCTCGGGTCGCGTCAATTCGTCGGCGGCGAGCATTGCCCGGCCACGGGCCAAGGAGTCGGCTGGCAGCGACTTCCACGTGGATCGCCCGTCGCGCGCGGTGAGCAACAAAAGCAGGTAGGACTCGAGAAAATTTGCGGTGAGATTTGCGATTTCTCCGATACGGGCTCGGTCTTTGACGATCAGGCGTCCGCCGCTGAACTCAACGGCTCCGTAGGCTTCGAGCGCGGCCACGGAGCGCCGTTCAAGCTCGGATTCGCCCGCGTCCGGGTCGAGCACGAATTCGTAGCGGAGCAGGAACTGTTGCGTCGTGAACAGGCGGCTGACCGCGGTCAGGTCGATTTCGTCCGCGCCAAGCGCGCGCACCGCAGCGGCGAAGTAGGCAGCCGGCGCCAGCGCATGGAGCACCGCGTTCTTGTGGTACTCCATGCTGACGCGGCGTTCTTGCGAAACGATGTAGACGGTGTCCAGCCCCTCCTTGACCTCGGAGAGCATCTTGGCGGCGAGGAACCGGGTGAGGGCCTCGTCGAGAATGCCGTCCAAGTGCGCGATGCCGCCCGCCTCCTGCACACCCGCGACAAACAGAAACGCCCGCAACCGTTCGGCACGCGCACGCAGCTCGGCACGCCGGACCCCGCGCTTGGGATGCGCCAGGATGGCCAGGGCCACCAGGGCGGTGGGCAAGAGCACGGCCTGTCCGTTGATGCGGTGCAGGAGGCGTTCTCCCAAGCCCATCAAGGCTTCCTCTCGTCGCGAGCGAGACAGATCGCCCCACTCGTCTCCGCTGGAGACCGACGAGGCTAGGAGTGGCTCGCCGACGCGCAGATAGACCTTGCCATAGCGCTCGCGCAGCACCTTGGTGGCCCGGGCCAGCTGCCCCACGGTCTCCTTCTCCTTTTTCGCTCCCGCCAGCTCACTCGCGTAGGCCCGCTCCTCGGCAATCTGCTCGTAGCCGACGTAGATCGGCAAAAAAGTCACCGCCCTTTGCTCGCGGGTCTGGCGGGCCGCGGCATCCATGATCATCCCGAGGACACCCGTCTTGGGCGGGAGGAGTTTTCCCGTTCGCGACCGGCCTCCCTCGATGAAGAACTCGATCGGCACTTCCATACGAACCAGCTCACGAAGATACCGTTCGAACACCACCGGGAAGATGCGGTCGCCGTGGAAGCTACGCTTGATGAAAAAGCCGCCCACGCGGCGGATGAACGCGCCGAGCGGGAAGAACGAGAGGTTCTCTCCGGCGACGATGTGCGGAATGACGATGTCGCGACTGAGGAGCAGGGACGAGATCAGCAGGTAGTCGAGGTGACTGCGATGGCACGGAACCAGAATGGGCGTTCCCTCGCGCAGCGCAGCCCGGATCCGTTCCAGGTCCTCCTCTCGTACGTCGATCCCGCTGTAGATGCGGTTCCAGATCTGCCAGCACAACCACCCGCCCAAGCGGACGACGGGGAAGGAGAAGCGGGCCGCGACGTGATCGAAGTTCTTGGCGACCTTGTCGAGGATCTGAGCCGGCGATTTCCCGGTGGCTTGGGCTTCGCGCACGATCAACTCGCGCACCTCGCGCGACTCGAGAACCTGGCGGCGGACAAAACCGCGGGGCCGGGCCCGAGGCCCGCGAACGACGCGCGACTCCCGATACAAGAAGCGGCGAAGCACCAGCCGCAACCTCCGATCGCGGCGGACAGGCGCTTCATCGGCAAAGCGGGTGAGCCAGTCGGGCAACTCGATGGGCTCGCCCACCTGGACCAGGGCGCTTCCTTGGGAGCGGGCCAAAGAAAGCAACTTTCCGGCAGGTCCGGGCGTGTCTTCCGTGCCGAGCAGGAAGCGCCCCACCTCGGTGCGGGCCGGCTCCGGCGACTTGTCCCAGATCACCACGACCGGCAAGATCTGAATCGGCAGGTCTGACCTCGATTGCGCCGCGACGAGGTGGGGGACGACGTCGTCGTCCGGGGGCGCGAGTCCCACCAGCTCACGGATGTCCCAGGGCGTACTTAGAAAAACGCAGGTGGCCTGACCGGCGGCGATGAAGTCGGGAAGCTGGTCGGCGGTGGCCCGATCGGGCGCACCGAAGAGCCGGGTGAGCATGCCGAAAGGGAACCACCGGCGGGCGTCGAAGTCGGCGGTGAACGCCGGCAGCGGAAGGCGGCGTTCGCTGAGCACGCTCTTGAGCGCTTGCCAGTCGACGTGGGAGCGGGTGTGCAGCGCGTAGACCACCGGGCCGCGCTCTGCCGCCCGGCGTACCCGTTCGGCCGAATGGTCCTCCATCCGCAGCCGCCGAAGGAACCACGGAAGGCCGCTGACCCAGTACAGCGGCCCCTGCACGGGGAGCATGGCCGACGAATGCGGCGTCGCGACCAGCACGCTCATTGGAAACTCGGGGAAGGGGCACTCGCCCCTTCCCCTACCGCGCCATCCCCTCCGGCCTCCAAGCTTCGCTTTCCGGCCTCCGGCGCCCGACGCGTTCGATAACGCGCCGGGACGTGGCGCTCTCCCCTTCCCCGCAGACCCATGCCGCTCGACCGGTTCATTTCCATGGGACGGCGCCGGGCCGGTGAGCGACTCATCCGAGGCTACTCCGCCGTGTCAGCGGTATCGGAGGTGTCCGCCGTGTCCGCCGTGTCGCATGCGCCGATGGTGGCGTCGGCGTCGTCGCAATCGCCAGCGACTTCGATGTACCCGGGCAACGCCTCGCAGCCGATGTACACCGACAAGGGGTCGCCGAAGCCGTCGGCATCGCTGTCGGCGTAGAAGGCCGAGCGGGGATCGCAGGCCCGTTCGCCGTCGGCCGTGTAGATGTCGGGAACGAGGTCACACCCCAGGAGGAGGACCACCAGCGCGTGCATGGCGGTGGTGTAACCCGGGCGCCGGGACGCTCACTTGGCCGTTGCCGCCGGGTCGACCGCGTCGGTGCCCTCGAGCACGCGGTCGTACCGTCCCCGTCCCAGTTGGTGCTCGGCATGGGCGAGGACGTAGGTGCGGACGATGCGATGACCCACTGCGGCGTCGAGGGTCTGGCCGTCGCTCATGCTGCCGGCGACGTCGATGAAGGTGTTGTGCGCACCGCCGGCGATGTCTACCCAGTGTCCGCCTGCCCGGGCCGAGGCCGCGGCGTAGGCGGGGCCATCGGCGTTGCGTTCGGGATCGTGCTCGCCGGTCATCAGGAGCGCGGGGACCGGCAGGGCCGCGACGTGGTCGGCGCCGAGTAGCCAGAAGTCTCCCGGCGCCATCGCCACCACGGCGGCAACGCGGTCGTCGTAGGCCCCAGCGGAAAAAAGCGCGCTCCAGGTCCCGTCCCAGCTCGTGCAGATCGATTCGCTCCCGCCGGCTGCACAGGTCGCGTCGATCGAGGGGACGTCGTAAGCGGCCCCTGAGAGCGCGTAGGCGCCGTATCCACCGAAGCTGTGGCCCACCGCGACGACGTCGCCGGTCGGGCGTGGCTCCGGCACCAACTGTCCCGAGAAGAGCGCGTCGACGACCGCGGTGAGGTCCCCGGGCCGCTGAAGGTAGATGGCGGTGTCGCGGGACGACCCGTCCAACGTGGTATTTCCGGTGTGATCGGGCGCCAGGACGTAGTACCCGTGCGAGGCGAGGTGTTCGGCGAGGAAACTCGCCGCTTCGGCGTACCCCTGCGACCCGTGTGAGAAGGCAACGGTGGGAAACTCGGCGTCGACAGCTGGCTCCACGTCCTCGAAGGCAACGGCAGACGTGAACGCGCCCTGCCAGTAGGTCGCGGCAAAACCCGCGTCGACGTGGGTGGGGTACCAGACCGAGGTGCGGAGCGTTCGCGCCGAGCCGGTCACGTCGTCGTAGGTCACCTCGCGCTGGGAATGCCCGACCCCATAGGGGCCCGGTGCGCTGAGAAAGCTGATGTCATCGAGCGCTTCGGCGGTGTCCCCGGTGTCGGGCGCGCACGCCAGGAGCCAGGGGAGCACCCCGTTCACGAGCGCACCTGCCACCACATCGTCCAGCCTGCGGTCGCCATCGGCAGCGCCCACCACCCCGCCCCTGACGCGTCGACGGGAACGGGCTCGCCGGCCTTCCCGTCGGCATCGATAGGCCGCACGGTCGGCCGCGTGGCCCACGCGAACCGGACGTGCCCGTTGGGCCGGCCAAGCACGGTGCTGCCGCCTCCATCGTTCAGGATCATCGTTCCACTGCCGATTCGTCGCATGCCGACGTTCTCCATTCTCCCCGCTACCGTGAGGATCCCCTTTTTGCAGCCCGCGATGGGCCCCTCGGTGCACACGAGGCTGACCGCGGCCGCGTCATCGAGCTGCGCATCGACGTGGAGGGCCGCGACGGGCCCCGATCCTTCCCCATGGCCCGCGCGCATTCGCAGTCCATGGTCACCGAGCACCGCCTCGAGCGCGTCGGTCTGGATGACGTAGCGGGCGGCCGCGGGCCACCAACCCACCGTCGGCGACGGGGTGCTGGGGACCGGTAGCGGTGCGGCTCCGCCGTAAGCTTCTCGGATGCGGGTGCTCAAGGTGACCGACACATCCCGCAGCTCGGTGTAGACCGGGCGCGCGCCTTCGATGACCTCGTCGCGCAGGCCCGCGGCGCTCCGCCATTGCGGCGCCAGCCCACTTGCGGCGGCGACGGTGCCGCTACGGAACAGGCCCGACGCCGCGGCCATCTGCCCCCACTTCACCGTCGCCAACCGCATCTGCGCGAACGACGCCACGGGGCCGGGGCCGTCGGTGACCGGGCCATTGGTGTAGTCGAACCAGATCAGCGCGTCCCAATCCTGAACGGCGGCGAGGCTGGCCCAGAAGAGCGGAGCCTCCGACATCTGATCGTTGGGGAAACCGTGGTTGAGCTCCGAGACGATCATCGGCTTGCCCACCTGGGCCGCCTGGAACCGGTCGAGCAAGGCCTGATCCCGCGGCTCGGCGATGATGGACGCGTTGCGGAGCACGCCGCCGCGGGGCGCATCCCACTCCAGGTGGGCGTCGATGACGTCATACCGCGACATGATCTGGGCAATCGCAGGGTTGTACCAGGTGATACCACCGATGAGGGGTTGGGTGTAGCCAAGCCCGCGGACGTGCGCGGCGACATCGTCGAAGAAACGGACATCGAGCTGGAGGAAGAAGTCGTACAGGTCGCCCACCCGGGCGCTTGGCCACACCTTGAAGTCCCCGTGGCCGACCGGGGCGAGCCTGACCGTGCCCAGACTCTCGCCGGGCTGGAGGCCAGGATGGAGACTGCCGGTCCAGGCCGCTCTCAACACGTTGTCATCGGGGTAGCGGGAGCGTACGAACACATTCCACTGCCGCTCCATCTCGGCCCGATGAACCTCCGGGAAACGATCCACGCCGCCGGTGATCCAGGCCATGAACATCGAGTGTTCGTTGGCGAGCTCAACCATGGCGACGCCCGGATCGTCGGCGTAGCGCCGCCCCGTGTACTTGTTGGTGCGGCCCAACCAGGCGGTGGCCCAGTCGAGGTACGCCTTCTTCCACAGGGGCTGCACCATCGGCAAGCCCTTGTGCCCGTTGGGGATGTCGGCGCTGGGGTCGTTGACGCCGTCCAGTTCGGTGAAAACCCGGTTGGTCGCGGTCTCCAGGAGCAGGTAGATCCCCGCCGCCTCCAGTCGCGACACCAGATAGTCGAAGCGGTCCAGACCATCTTCGAGGAAGAGGGGGTCGCTGGCCGTTTTTCGATCGGGGTTCAGCCCGCCGGCCTTGGGGCTGTCGAAGTGGTGCAGGCGCACGAGGTTGACGCCGTTGTCGGCGAGGTTCGTCGCGAGTTTGTCTGCCATCTCGTGGGTGGGGTAGCACGCCGCATTGACGAGGTTGACCCCCCAGAAACGCGCGCGCGTCCCATCGGCGTAGGCCAGATGCCCATCCTTGAGGCCGACCTTGCCGCGGCGGCCGGCGTTGGGCTCGACCCGCCACGCCCGGGGCACCGGCGCCGCCGGGGTGTCGATGTCCAACGGGAAAGCGAACCCTTCGAGGGACCGGCTGGGACTGCGGGGGGTGCCCAGCCACTCCCCGGCGGCGACGCCGACGAGGACCACGTTCGCGGCCGGGCTGCGTGTCTCGACCGACACGCTGACGCCGGCTCCGGGGTGAACCACCGTCAACGCGCGGCCGCCGCCGGCATCCACTGCCACCGCCCCCGTGGAAGCGCCGCCCGCATCGAGCGGGAAGACATCGTCGCCGGCGCGCAGATCTACCTGCCGCGGGGCGCCGGCCGCGTTGCGGAAAACCAGGCGCACGACGGGCGTGCCGCGGGGGACGGAGCCGGTGTACGTCAACAGCAGGGTCGTCGGCGCCGTGGGGTCCAGGGCCACGTTCACGCTGGCGCGAGCCTTCGGTGCGGAAGGGCCACGGAGGACGACCGCGTCCTTGCCCACGTCGGGCGGGGCGAGCGCGGGTGCCGCCACGGTCAGCGCTGCCCACGCCGCGGGCGTCACCAGTGCGCCGGGGTGGGTGCCCACGATGTCGGCGTCGACCAGGGAGGAGAACGATGCCGGGGGAGGGGCGGCAGGCGGCTTGGCCCAGGCGCTGGCGACCAAGGCGGACCACAGGCACCACACGGACAGCACGCCGGACATGCGGAACCCTACCCGATCACGGCGCGGGCTGCCGCTGGCCCGGAGGTTGCTTGTCGATTGCGGCCGTCGCTTCCGTCGATAGGCCCGCGCGCCGCCGCACCCCGTTGTTGTGGCTGACGATCAGCTCGTCGGCGAGCTCCGCCGTGTAGTAGTCGGAGACCGCGCGCCGACCGATCAGCTCGTTCCAGGCCGCGGTGCCCTGGGGCGCGCCGGCGGCGGGGTCGGGGGTGGGGTAGTCGGGCGCGCCCCCGGCGCTGAGGCCGCCGGTCGACGCGAGGATCGCCACGACCGTCAGTACCGTGGTGGTGGCCTGTGCCTTCTTCCGCTCGCGCTCGAAGCGCTTGCCCATCCCGACGTCGTGGGCCCCATCGACGAACTCCTCGGCGGTGAGCAGTCGGCCCATACCGTCGAACACCCCCCACGGCACCGGTGCCAGCTGCGGGTCGTAGGTGGTGGTCAATTGCACACCGGTGGCGACCACCGCGAACGGAGAGCGCACCCAGCGCTCAGCCTCGTAGGTCTCTGGAGACGCGGGGGCGGCGGCCATCGCAACGGCGAGGAGCAGGAACATGGTTGCCTCTGGGGCGAAGCTAAGCGCGGATTTGGGGGGCCGCACCGGCGCGGCGGCGTCCCAAGAGCTTGACCCAGCGCGCGTTCAGCGGTAGGCTGTGCGCATGAAACGCACGAATCTTGTGCTTGATGAGCAAATCCTCGCCGAAGCCACCCTGCTCAGTGGGAAGACGACGTGGTCCGCCACCGTGAATCTCGCCCTGAGCGAGTTCGTCCGGCGCGCCCGCGCGCGGGAGCTGCTCACCCTGCGGGGGTCCGGAGCCTGGGAGGGTGACCTTGTTGCGATGCGCCGTGACGCGGGTTCACGGTAGCCGTGGTCCTCGTCGACACGTCGGTGTGGATTGAGGTGTTCCGGCGGAACGACCCGCTGGATCTCGAGTCGCTGGTATCGCTTGACGATGTCGTGACGTGCGGGCCGGTGGTGCAGGAAGTCCTCCAGGGCTTCCGTGAACAGGCGCCCTACCAGCGGGCTCGGGTCGGGCTGTTCAACCTGCGCTGGGTCGAGTCCCCGATGTCCGCAGAGCTCTTCGAATCAGCCGCGGAGCTGTATCGGGCAGGTCGGCGGCGCGGGTTGACGATCCGGTCCTCCGTGGACTGCCTCATCGCCGCCTGCGCCATCCGCAACCAGCTGGAGGTTCTCCACCGAGATCGAGACTTTGCGGCGCTGGCGCAGATCTCCGGGCTTCGGCAACGTCAGCCGTGATCGTGCGCCCCCCCCCCCGTCAGGTCGTGATCACCCGGTCAAAAGACATCCACCGTCGCAAGAGCGTCTTGGTCATCTCACCCTTGGCCACCATGTTGACGGCGGTCGTGCCCATCTTCACGTAGTTGGTGGCGTGGGCGAGCTGGATGATCGGCCAGGGGTGCTTCTTGAGGAACTCGACCTTGGTCAGCGGTTTGAGCATTTGCCGGGGGACGAAGGACTTGCTGAGCATCTGGGTCATGGCGATCCAGAAGGTGTCTTCGACTGGGCGCGGATATTCCAGGTTGATCCGATGCTGGTAGAAGGTCTTGGTGCCCAGGCCCTCGATGTCGTACTCGGAGATGAGGCCCGCTTCGAGGAGCTTGTGATTGAGCTCGGAGCCCGGGAAGACCGTCATCGAGAACAGGTAGAGGTCGAAGGGGTGCGGGAACTCCGCGATCATCTCGAAGAGCGCCTGCTTGTCCTCGACGGTAGAGACCGGGTCGTCGAAGATGAGCTGGAAGTGGCCCTTGATGCCCAGCTTCTTGAACAGGTCGGCAATGTCGTTGATCGTGCTGTTCTTGACCCGGCGATCGTAGAGGTGCCCGGTCACGCGCTCGGAGCTCTGTACGCCCATGTAGACGTTCTTCAGGCCGGCAGCGGCCAGCATCGTCATGCGCTCTTCGTTGACCAGCTTGGGCTCGATGAAGACCTCGAACGGCAGGCCGATCTCCTTGGGGTAGCGCTCGCAGAAGTCCACCAGCCAGTCGTACTGGAAGTTGAACACCTCGTCGTCGAAGCGGATGCGCTTGAAGTTCCAGTGTTTCTGCGCCTCTTTGATCTCGGCGACCATGCTTTCGGGCGAGCGCACGCGGAACCACTTCTGGCCCGGGTAGATGTCTTTTTTGTAGGTGCTGTTGTAGCAGTAGCTGCACTTGTAGATGCAGCCGCGACTGCCCATCATCTGGAAGACCGGGTCCCCGTGCATCGGGTCGCCCTTCTCGATCTTCTTGCCGTTGATGAAGTACTTGTGGTCGTGGGTGACGTAGTCGCGGAAGGGGAGCACATCGAGGTTCTCTACCAGCGGCCGCAGCGCGTTCTTGCGCACGCCGTCGGCGGTCTGGAACATGAGATTCCCCGTGTCGAGCACGTCGAGACCGTCGCGCAGACGGTCGCAGAGCTCCGCGAGGGCCAGCTCACCCTCGCCCTGAAGCACCATGTCCGCGTCCTGGATGCAGACCGTGGGCACCAGGGTGGCGTGCATGCCGCCCCAAAGCACGGCAATGTCCATGACGTCGTGGATCTTGTCGGTGAGGATGCGGGAGGCGTTGTAGTAGGCGCTGGCGCGGATGCTGAGGCAGACGACGTCCAGGTGTTCGTCGGCGATGACCTTGATGAGCCCGCCCAGCTCGTCGTCGGTGGCTGCGTCCAGGTGGTTGCTGATCCAGTCCTTGAAGTAGATCTCGGCGACGTGATGGCCGTGCTTCCGCAACATCGCCGCCAGGATGCGCACGGCGTTGTTTTCCACGTCGTACATCGAGACGATACCGATGCGCACCGGACGACCGGCGGTGTTCTTGACAAGGCGAGCGATACGGTCGTTCATGCCTGGACCCACTCCGACCGGTAGATGGTAGCACCCTGAGGGGAACGTCGGATCATCCAGTCGGCCGCCGACGCCGGCCTTGGTGGAGCCGGCTACGGAAGCGGGACGCGCCGACGGCGCTTGTGCTACCCTCGCGCCCTCCCCGGACCCCCGCGCATGGCTCAGCCCACTCTGTTCGGCCACCCGACTGGCCTGTTCAACCTGTTCTTTGCCGAGATGTGGGAGCGCTTCTCCTACTACGGCATGCGCGCGCTCCTGGTCTTTTACATGCTCAAGGGCTTCTTGGGCTACGGCGACAAGGAGAGCTACGCCGTGTACGGCGCGTACACCGCGCTGGTGTACATGACCCCGTTCTTCGGCGGGATGTTGGCGGATCGGGTGCTCGGCGCCCGCCGCGCGGTGCTCCTGGGCGGCCTGTTGATGGCGGCCGGTCACCTGACGATGACGATTGAGTCCAAAGAAGCCTTCTACCTGGCTCTTGGACTGTTGATCGTGGGCAACGGCTTCTTCAAGCCCAACATCTCGACGATCGTCGGGACCTTGTACCCTGAGGGATCCACCAAGCGGGACGCGGGCTTCACGCTGTTCTACATGGGCATCAACCTCGGGGCGGCGATGGCGCCGCTCTTGTGCGGCTACGTCGGCGAAACCTACGGGTGGCACTACGGCTTTGGCCTCGCCACCGTCGGCATGCTCATCGGGCTCGCAGTGTTTGCCGTTCCCACGCGGATCGCGCAGTTCCTCATCCTCGGCGGCGCGCTCGCGACCGGCGGCTCGATGTTCTTCCTCGCCGATGACGCCATCCTCACCGCGATCAACTCCTTCGTGGCGTTGGCGCTCATCGCCAGCGCGGCCATCGCGTTTGCGGCCCTGAACAAGGGCGGGATCCCTGGCGAAGCGGGGCAGCCGCCGGTGACGGCGCCTACGTCAATCATGGGCCTTCCCACCCTCCCCGTGGTCATCGGCGGGACGCTGCTCCTGGTGCCGGCGTTGGCCTGGTTGGTCAACTCGGCGCGAAGCGTGCGGTTGGTTCCCGAAGCGCTGATTGAGTCGCTGTCGGGGCAGGGTGCCGTGATGAGCGTGGCCGCGAGCTTCTTGCGGGAGATCGCGACGCCGCCGGGCCTGGTGCTCTTCGCGAGCGGAGCGGTCGCGCTCTACTACATCCTCAGCAATGCGCTGAAGTCCGACATCGTCGAGCGCCAGCGCCTCTTCGTCGTCGTGGTGATGATGTTCTTCTCGATGCTCTTCTGGGCCTTCTTCGAGCAGGCCGGCAGCAGCATCAACAACTTCACCGACCGCAACGTCGATCGGGTCCGCGAGGAGCGGCTCATCGCGTCGAGCGAGGTCGGCCAGACCGTGAAGCTGGAGCTGACGCAGGAGCAGGTTGGCCGCACGTTGTCGTCCACGCTGTACGTCAACGGCAGCGCCGTGGGCCTCGATTGGGTCGATGACCCCGAGGTCGCCGACGAGGCCGGCAAAGAGGCCGATGACGACAAGCTCTCGGTCATCGCCGGTGGCACCTGGACGCCGGGCGTCGTGTCGCTGACGCACCTGGATCGCGCGCGGGGCGAGGCCCGGCGCATGGCCGAGGAAGCAAGCAAGGGCGGCGCGAAGGTCGAGGCCAAGGTCGAGGCGGATTGGGTCGTGGCGACCGGGGACGTCGGCATGGGCGTGGGCGGCTCCGAGATCCCCGCGTCGACCTTCCAGGCGGCGAATCCGGTGTTCATCCTGCTCTTCGGGCTGGGCTTCACCGCGCTCTGGGGTTTCCTCGGCGCCCGGCGGATCGAGCCGAACACCGCAGTCAAGTTCAGCCTCGGCCTCGCCCAGCTGGGCTTGGGCTTCGGGGTGCTCTGGTACGGCGCCGGCCAGGCCGACAACCGCGGCATGGTCAACATGTCCTGGTTGATCTTGGGCTATCTTCTTCACACCACCGGCGAGCTCTGCCTGTCGCCGGTGGGCCTCTCGATGGTCACCCGGCTTTCCCCGAGCCGCCTGGTGAGCACCGTGATGGGCGCCTGGTTCCTCGCGACGGCCTTCTCGAGCCTGCTCGCCGGCATCATCGCGACCTTCACCGGTGTGGGTCACGGCGGCGGCGACGAGCGCACCATTCCCGTTCCGGCGGAAACGTTGGGTGTGTACTCGTCCGTCTTCGGTCAGATCGGGATCGCCTGTCTCATCTCTGCGGCCGTGCTTCTGGCGATGTCGCCGATGCTCGTCCGCTGGATGCACGAGACCGGGGACGCGCCGAAGTCTGGACACTGACGGGGGCGTGATACGGCCCACCCATGCTGAATATCGTGGTGGTGGGCGCCCAATGGGGCGATGAAGGCAAGGGCAAGGTCGTCGATCTTCTCGCGCAGAAGGTCGGCTACGTGGTGCGTTTTCAGGGCGGGAACAACGCCGGCCATACGCTGGTGGTGGGCGGCGTCAAGACGGTGCTCCACCTGATCCCCAGCGGCATCCTTCAGGCCAACTGCGTCAACATCATCGGCAACGGCGTGGTGATCGACCCGGCGGTCCTGGTCCGTGAGATGGATGCGCTGGTGGCGGCGGGCGTGACGGTGAATCCGTACCGGCTCGTGATCAGCACCGAGGCGCACGTCATCCTGCCCTGGCACAAGGCGCTCGACCTGGCGCGAGAGTCGGCGGCGGGCGAGGGAAAGATCGGCACCACCGGGCGTGGCATCGGCCCGGCCTACGAGGACAAAGTGGGCCGCCGCGGGCTGCGCATCGCCGACCTCCTGGATCGCTCCACGCTCGGCCGGCACATCGCGATGGTGCTCCCCGACGTCAATCGACGGCTGGTCGCCGACTTCCACGCGGCGCCGCTTGATGGGAAGGCCTGCTTTGCGGAGCTGGACACCCTGGTCGAGCGGCTGCGGCCTCACGCGCGCAGCACGATTCGCTTGTTGCACGACGCGATGCGTCGGGGCGATGGCATCCTCTTCGAGGGCGCCCAGGGCACGTTCCTGGACGTCGACCACGGCACCTACCCCTTCGTCACCAGCTCCAACACCGTCGCGGGCGGGGCGTGTGCGGGTAGCGGAGTGGGTCCGACCTGCATCGACGAGGTGATCGGTATCGCGAAAGCCTACTGCACTCGGGTTGGCTCTGGACCCTTCCCCACCGAGCTGTCCGACGCCCCCGGCGAGCGGCTTCGTGCGGTCGGGCATGAGTTCGGGGCCACCACCGGGCGGCCACGCCGGTGCGGCTGGTTCGACGCGGCCATGGTTCAAACCGCGGCGATGCTCAACGGCATGACGGGGCTGGTGCTGACCAAGCTCGACGTGCTCAGCGGGATGGAAACTCTGCGCATCTGCGTGGGCTACGAGGGGCTGTTGGACGTGCCGACGGGGGCGGTGGCCCTTTCGGCGGTGACGCCGATCTACGAGGACCTGCCGGGCTGGTCGGAGTCGCTGACCGGGGTCTCGACCTTCGAGGGGCTGCCGGAGAACGCCCGGCGCTACGTCGAGCGCATCGAGGCGCTGGTGGGCGTGCCGGTGGTGGTCATCGGCACGGGCGCGGGTCGCGACGAGGTGATCGTGCGGGGCCGGCCTTTCCTGTAAGCAGCTTTTTCAGCCGCTCACGGTCCGCGCTGCCGCCTCCCGGCGGCTCGAGCGCGCTCCCTGCCGGGCGATCGCCAGCAGCGCCAGTCCCACCCCCGCCGCAGCAGGACTGCCGCCACCGTTGCAGCCGCAGTCGCTGGCGCCCGAGTCGGAGGCGGTGTCGCCGCTGTCGGCGGAGTCGCCGCTGTCGGCGGTGTCGCCGGTGTCGCTCTCCAGGTTGACCCAGGTGAGGGCGACGTCGTCGAGCTCCGCGGTGCCGGTGGCGGCGAAGTGAATGGCGCCGGGATTCTGCACCTCGAAGCTGCGCTCGGCTCCGCCGACCGTGAGCGTCATGGCGCCGCTCTCCCATCGCAGCGACACGTCGAGCCACGTCCCCGGCACCGGCTCGGTGTGCGCGGCGCCGATGCGCTCAAAACCGTCGGTGTAGGTGTAGCCGTTGAACCACATCCGGTAGGTGGTGTCGTCAAGCCAGAGCGTGGGCGCCTGGATGTAGCCGTCGTTCCACCACGCCCAACCTTTGGCGAGCACGCTTCCCTCCTCGGCCCACGTGGTCGGTTCCTCCGGCTGGGCCGCGGCGTGGGCGAAGTAGTCATCCTTGTTGTAGAGCACATCCAGGCCGTAGGGCGACTCCACCACCGAGAGCCCTTGGAGCGCGTGATCGAAGTCGAGGATCTCGCCCTGCTTGGTCCAGACGTAGCCATCGGGGCTGGTGGCATAGCCGGTGGGGCCGTAGTGTTGTTCGGGGTCCGTTCCGTCGTACCACAGGTGCCAGGTGCCGTCGCGACCGATCCACACGTCGGGCATGCGTAGGCTGCCCTCGTCGAATTCACCAGGGGCTCCCTTGTCGATCGCCATGCCGATCGGGGACCACGCGTAGCCGTCCGGGCTGGTGGCGTGGCAGATTCGATTGCCGAAGTTGTTCTGGTAACAAGAGTAGTACATGTGCCAGGTGCTGTCTGGCGCCTTGGTGACCGTCGGCATGTGCACGTGAACGCCATCGACGGACTCAAGGTCGTAGTCGATGGTGAGCACCGGATTGCCGGCGTAGCGGGTCCAGGTAATGGCGTCTGGGCTCGTGGCGAGGCCGATCTGGCGGTAGCCGTAGCCGGGCGGCCCCCACCACGCGGTGTAGTAGAGGAACCAGGTGCCATCGTCGTCGCGGAACACCTCGGGGTGATTGATGCCGCCCGCCTCCCAGGCGTCTCCGGTGGCTTCGAACACCGGGTCGGGTTCGGGCGCCCACGCGAGGTGGGTCATCGGGAGCGGCAGGGTGTCGACGCCGAAGGTGACGGAGCCGTCGCCGGGATGAATCGTGGCGGTGACCTCCGCGCCCGAGGCGCCGAACGTCACGGTGCCCATGGTCGTGAGGCGAACGCGCGCGGACAGCGTGAAGAAGTCGGGCTGCTCGGCGCCCGTCACGCCCAGCGCCGCATCGCCATCGGAGACGACAAGCACGCCATCGGTCACGACACCGGCGGCGGACCATGCACCGGTGTCGGTGGCGAAGTCGTCGGAGTAGGTGATGATTTCGCCGGCAAACGCCGGTAGGAGGAACAGGAGCATCGCAAACTCTTAGCATCGCGGACCGCTTCGCGACCAATCCCGACACCGCGTGACGAACCGCGGCGGGGCGCCGTTGACCAAAGGCTCCTCCCCCTGGTGCGCTTTTGACCCTGCTCCTCTTCGCGGCGACCCTCGCCGGTGATGGAACTGTCACCTTGTCCCTGGCCGAGTGGGAGGCGATGCTCGACGCCGCGAGTCGTGTCGTCGATCGGCCGGCGGCGCCCGCCCGCTACTCGCAGGTGGACCGGAGCGTCGACGGTGCGTTCGAGAGGGGAGTCTTCACCGGGGTGCTCACGGTGCGGGTGCGGGCGCTCGACATCGACGGTGGGCTCCGGATTCCAGTGCTGAGTGACAGCGCGTCGATCGCGCGGGTGTCGCTCGATGGGCGCGCTACTTCCTTGCTCGCAGAGGGGGGCAGCTACACGGTGGCGGTCGATTCTCTGGGCGATCACCTCGTGCGGGTGGAGTTCTTCGTCGGCGCCGAGGACGTGCGTTTCGTGCGCCGGCTGAGCCTGCAGATGCCGCCGGCGGGGCCGACGCGGGTGTCGATCTTCGTCCCCGAAACGGGCATCGACGCCGATCTGGCGCACGGCGCCCTGTCGTCGGTGCGGCCGGAGGGAAGCGGCACGCGGATCGTCGGCCAGCTCGATGGCGCCGGCACCCTCGACCTTGGTTGGACCAGCCAGCACCCGAGCACCGACACCCCCGCGCGCATGGAGGTTCGGGAGCACGTCCTGTTCACGCTCCACGAAGCGCTCGTGCGTGGCGTCGCCGCGTTCGACGTGCGGGTCTTGGAGGGCGAGGTGGGCCGCGTGCGCTTCCGCGTGCCCGAGGGTGTCGAGATCGTCGATGTCACCGGCGAGGCGGTGCTCCAGTGGAAGACCGACGGCGGCGAGCTCGTGGTGCTGAGCCGGTACCTGATCGCCGACGCCACCAAGCTTCAGGTGCACTTTCAACTCCCCGTGGATGCGGGCGCGCCGGTGACACTCAAGGCGCCGCTTCCCCTGGATGGTCCGCCGATCTCCGGCGCCCTCGGCGTGCAGGGCCCGGCCGGGTTCGCCGCGAGCACGCGGAGTGTCACGGGCGCCGAGCCCATGCGTGAGCTCCCCAGCGAGCTGGCCGCGCTCACCCCGAACCCGCTGCTGCTCGGATTTGCGCTGACCGGCGAGCCCGTCGTCGTGTTGGACGTGACCCGCCAGGCCGAGATGACGCTGTCGACGACCTCGATCGACGAGATGGAGGCGGCCACGGTGCTCATCGAGGACGGACCGGAGATCACGCGCATGCAGCTGCACGTCCGGAACGAAACCCAGCCCTGGCTTTCGGTGGCGCTCCCGGAAGGAGCCGTGCTCACGCACGCGCGGGTTGATGGCCGCTCCATTCGGCCCGCGCAGGCCCGGGATGGTCACACCATGCTCTTCCCGCTTCCGCAGAGCCAGCGGTACGGCGCCGGACAGTCGCAAGAATGGACCGTTCGGGACGGCGACACCCTCGGCGGGCTCGCCGACCGTTTCTACGGTGATCCGAGCCGGTGGGACGAGCTCTTGCGGCAGAACTACGACGTGCTCGGCGGAGCCGAGGGCCTGACGGTAGGGCAGCGGCTGGTCTTCGCGCCGGTCGAGGCG
>CANLGL010000071.1 GCA_947490345.1 Deltaproteobacteria bacterium | reverse complement strand
CGGCCCCCCGCAGGCGACCGCTATCCCCCGCCCCCCACTCGGTCGTTCCGCCGAAGCGTCCGCCCTTCCGCCCCAAACGCGAACGGCACCGAGCGGTTGTCGGGATCCCAGAGGTCCACGTGCGTCTGCACCTGCATGTGCAGATGCGAGAGCGTGGTATTGCCGGAATTACCAGCCTTCGCTAGCGCTTGTCCGACCGCCACGACATCGCCCTCCGCCACGCGCAACGACCCATGCCGCAAGTGCGCGAGGACCACGAAGTGGCCGCCATCCGTCGCGATGACGATGACGTTCCCAACGGCTTTTTCCTGATCGGCCACCAGGTTCAGGCCGACGCTGTCCTCCATGGTGTCGCGCGCCACCACGATGCGGCCCGAGACCGGCGCAACGAGGGGAGCCTCCCAGCTTGCCAGCATGGCGTTCCCCTCGGCGCCCTCCACGAAGACCTTACCCTCGTTCAAGCGGACAAAGTCGACCGCGTAGACCTGGTTGTACGCCACGAGGTGATGGCTTTGCATGGGGCTGCGTCCGGCCTGGAGCACGATCCATTCGCCGGAAAACGGGGGCGCGAGCCTGACCACCGGCGCCGCCGTCGGCACGATTGCCCCTAGAAGATCGACCAGCAGCATCGCCGCGCCGAGGGCGGCGACCACTGAGGGTCCGCGGCTCGCCGTCATCGCCGGGAACGCCGACGCCCCGACGCGCAGCAGCGCCAGGAGCGCAAGGGCAGCGTTCAACCATGTGAAGTCAGCTGTCCGCGGAAAAATGTAGACCGCAGCCCCACCGAGGGCGAGCCAGAGGGCGCCGCGCGCCAGAACCTGGAGCCGCAACGCGCCGTTTTCCGGCTTTGACCACTCCCATGGAAAGCGCCGGTAGAGCCTGCCCCGCCACCCCAACCAGGCTCGGCTCATGACGGCCCAGACGAGGCCGACGATCACCGCGAGCGCGAAGGCCTGGTGGCTGTACAGGCCGACGAAGCGCAGCGAGCCCAGCAGCACCACCGCGAGACCCGTCAGCAACGTTGTCGTGATGGGGTAAAGCAAGCGCATCCGATGCTCCGTCCGTCATGTACCCGGATATCCGGCGGCGTGCATCCCCGCGTCCGCCGCCTGTTGTTCGCGCCGGTGGTGGTGCTTGCGGTGCTGTCTCTGGCGGAAGGGGTCGCTCGCGTCGTCATGCGAAAGGGTGCGCTGGTCAGTGTGCCGGAGGAGATGGTCCGCTCGCACCTCCAGGGCGGGGGTGCAGACCTGGTATACGACCCGATTCTCGGCTGGCGGCGGAGCCAATTGCCGAATTGGGGTCTCGGCGTCGATCAGTATGGGTTCCGCGACGCGGACACCAGGTTGGAGAAGGCGCCTGGCACCCTCCGCGGCTTCGCGCTGGGCGACTCGCAGACCTTCGGGGCGGGTATCGAGGCCGACGAAGCGTACGCAGCCGTCGCCGAACGCCTCCTCCGCGAGCGAGGCCACAACGTGGAGATCATCAATGCGGGCCTGGCCGGCTATCGCTCGATCCAGGCGCTCCGGCTGATCCAGACCACGCTGCCCCCGTTCGATCCCGACTTCGTGGTGGTCGACTGTCAGGGCCAGGACTCCCCTCACGACGAAATGCCGTCTCAGGACAGCGGGATTCGCGGCGCTCTTCAGCGCGGCCTGTTCTACAGCCGCCTGTACCGGACGGCTCGGATCGGCGTCGAGCAGGCATCGGCGCGGCTGGGCGGCGCCGAGAAGCGCAACCTCGCGCTCCCTGATCTCGCGCTGCCGTCTCCATTCCCGCAACGTGACCGTCCCGGCAACCATGACCTGATCCTCGCGTGGGGACAGAGCCACGACATCGAGGTGTTCTTCCTCGATTATCCCTTTGGCGATGCGACGGCGCGCGCGCTGTTGGGGACCGACGATCTGCCGACTGGAGCGCGACTTGTCGCGACAGTGCCCGCGCTTCGGGCCTCGGGCTTGCCCGTGCCGGAGCTCTTCCTCGACAAGAACCATCTGACGGCGAAGGGCGCGGCGGTGGTGGGAGGTCAGCTTGCCGACGTGATGGAGCCGTGGGTGGTCGAGCAATCCAGCAGGTAGTTTGGGCGATTCGCCGGGCTCAATGCGTTTTTTCCAGACGATTGTTGCGGCGAATCGCGGTGCCTTCAGGTGCACGCGGGGGTGACGGAAGTCCGCCGGAGGTGTCGGACAGCCGTCGCCTACCTCGTCGAAAAGGGAACTTCGTTCAATGGCACGCCGCGTGCTTCGTCGGGCTGCATGACCGCCACACACATCGTCATCGCCCTCCAGACGCCACTTTGTCGCGACCGTAGCGCCTCGCGGAGGGCGGTTGGTGCGCTCCTTCGGGGCAGCGCGGGTGCGCCGCTGCTGGCGTTCCACTTCTCGGACTCGCACGTGCATGTGCTCGCGCTGGTGGACCGCGCCGCCGCGGGCCGCTTGGCGCAGCGGCTGGGGGTGGCGCTCGGCGCCGTCCTCGGCGACGGCCTGCTTCCTGCGCAGTTCACGGTGGTCCGCGATCAGACGCACCTTGCCCGTACCTTCGAGTACATCCTCCGCAACGACGAGAAGCACGGCGTCGCGCCGGATCCATGGCGCGAGAACTCCGCGCTCCCCGACCTGCTGGGGCTCCGCGCACTCGATTCCGAGCTTGTGCGCTCGGTGCGCCGGGCGCTGCCGAGGGTGGACGGGTCCGATCTGCGCGCGATGGGGGGGTGGCCGGAGCTCGAACCGGTCGCGACAATCGAAGGGGTGGTGGACGCAGCCGCTGCGGCGCTGGCGTTGCCGCAGTTGGTGGGGCGTGGTGGCGAAGCCGTAGCCGGCCGTCGCGCGATCGTGGCGATGTTTCCGCTGGAAAAGGTGGCTTCGCTCGCGGGGATATTGGGGCGCTCGTCGGACGCAGTACGGGTGCTCCGAGCGGCTCCACCCCCGCGCTCGGAGCTCCCCCGCGCGATCGGACTGCAGCTCGCGCTCCGTGCTGCGGTCCCGCTCCCTGCGGAGGGTCCGTTCGCCGCCAACTCGGCGAAGATCGCGTGGGCGGCCAGGGCGCGGGTGCTTCGGTGACCGCACCGACTCCCGCGGCCGCCCCGACGGCCGCTTTCGCCGCGGCCGCTTTCGCCGCGGCCGCGGCCTCCCGCCTCACGACGGAGCCGCGTATCTCAAAGAGTGACCCGACACTTTTCGAGTTACGCGGCCTCCTTCTGGGCTGCGACCTCGCTGTGGGCGCGGCCGCGCCCACAGCGGCGTATCTCTGTGAGTGAGGCGGTCACTCCCCGAGTTGCGCGGCAATTCCCTCGGGCCGCGGCCTCCCGCCTCACGACAGAGCCGCGTATCTCAAAGAGTGACCCGACACTTTTCGAGTTACGCGGCTTCCCGCCTCCGGCCTCCGGCCTCCGGCCTCCGGCGGCCCCCGCGGCTACCGCCGCGCCCGCCGCCTCCAGCAGCCCGCGTCGACGGCGCAGCGACGCGGGGCGCCGATGCTTGGGGTGACGTCTGGTCGCGCCGCGTCGCCCAGACCGAGTCGGGGATAGCGGACGTCGTGCGGATCAGGGTCGTCACCACTGAGTACCCGCCCTTCTTTGGGGGAGTGGGGACCTGGGCGGGCGCGGTGGCCGGGGCGCTGGTCGGCGCTGGCCACGAGGTCGATGTTTTCGCGCGGTTCGGTGAGCCGGCGGCGGACATGTCCTTTCATCGGCTGCGCGGTCCCAGCTGGAATCGATGGGGACACCTGTGGGCCGCGGCGGCGCTCCGGCCGCGATTGGGTCGCGATGATGTGGTGCTGTGCAGCACGTGGCCGCTGGCGTTGGCGCTGCCCGATGATCGACCCGTCCTGGTGGGGTGGCATGGCTCCGACCTCACGCGGCCGGCGCTCGTGCCCGGTCGGGACCGGGTGGCCGCTCGGGCGAAGAACCTGCCGGTCTCACGGTTCCTGGGCGGCCTGCTGGGTGCGCCTCACACCGTGCTGCCCTTCCCTATCGAGCCGATGGCGCCGGCATTGCGGGGGGATACGATCTTATCGGTGTCGCGACTTATCGAGCCGAAGGGCGTCGATCGGGTGCTGCGGCTCGGGGCGCGCCTCGGGCGTCCGGTGGTGGTCGTCGGCGAGGGGCCCGAGCGGGTGAAGCTGGAGGCGCTGGCCGCGCGGCTGGGCGTTCGCGCGCGGTTCTTGGGGGCGACCCGAGACATTCCGTGGGATGGCACCTGGGCACTCGCGCTTTTGTCACGACCCTATGCAGACGGGAGCGGCGCCGAGGGCCTCGGCCTGGTGCTGCTCGAAGCGGCGGCGCGCGGGATTCCGACCATCGGGAGCGCGGTGGGGGGAATCCCCGAGGCGGCCAGCGTGGTGCTGCGCGATCTCGACAACGACGACGTGCCCGCTCTGCCGCCCGCGGAGGACGTTCAGGGCTGGCTGGACAGGCACCACGGGGTGCGCCGGTGCGTCGAGACGCTCGAAGCGGCCATGGCCGGGCGCTGACGCGCGGCGGCCGGCGCACGATCATGTACCGGGGGGGCACCGCTTCGCGGTTCCCCCATGCCGCCTGGGGGTTTCATGGGTTTGGGAGCCGCGGCGCGCGGCCGGCGCACTACTCGCGGTTGACGTAGGGCAGCAGCGCGAGGTGCCGGGCACGCTTGATGGCGAGACCGACGTGGCGCTGCTGGAGCGAGCTGAGGCCGGTCATGCGGCGGGGCAAGATCTTTCCGCGTTCGGTGAGGAAGCGCTTGAGACGGGCCGCGTCCTTGTAGTCCGCGGGGTCGTCGGCGGGCTTCTTGGCGACAGGGGTGTCTGACATGGAACTCCAGTGCGTGCGAGGCCCGACGGCTATCCGGCCGGGCGCGGAGCGTCAACCGGTTCGATGGCGCTAGAGCCCGAAGCCGACGGTGGCCGCCCCAGACCAGGCGGACCCGTGTAGATCGGCGGGGTCGCTGTGAAACTCCACGAGCCGGTCGCCGAGCGCGAGCTCGCTCGGATTGGGCACGAACGCGAAAATGTGGCCGACTCCGCCGCGGACACCGATGACGACACGCCCGACGTTGAGCTCCAAGGCCAGCTCGGCGCCGGGGACCACGCCCCAGCCATTGGCGTAGACCGGCAGCTCGTCGCCGGTAGCGACCCCCGGCGCGCACCGCACGGGCGCCGTCGTGTGGTCGCAGGCGAGAGCCAGGCCGGGTAGCATCACTCCACGTACGACCGCAGCGGGGGTCAGGAGGACCGCGCCGCCAAGCTCGAGGGGCACGCCATACCGGAGGAGGCCACCGGCGGTGTTCGGCGCGACGACGTCGCGCTGCCCTGCCGCTGTCCAGGCACGGAGCTCCCAGCTTACTCCCAGGCCCAGTCGGCCCACGGGAAGGGGAAAGGAGACGCTCAGCTCGGCCTGGAAGCCCGGACGATAGTTGGCAAGGTCGAATCCGGAGAAGACGAGTAGCCCGCCGGCCACATCCAGCCGGCGCCCGCGCCCGGCGGCGGCCACAAAATCGGCGGGAGGAAGCTGCAGCGTCTGGGTCTGGGCCGCGTTGATGCGGAGGGGATGCCCAAGCAGCGTGTAGTCGCCAGTGGGCAAGGCGACGCGCGCCGGCAAACGCAGGCCCGCTCGTCCCCGGGCGGCGGCGTCGAGCAAAAAGGACTGGAGCTCGGCGTCGAGCACGAGTCCGGTTACGATGGGCTCCAGGCGGACGAGATCGATCCCGTCAGGCCCGCGGAGCTCGACCCACCCAAAGTTCGAGCGCAGCCAACCCTCCATCACGGACAGGGCGGCGCGCGCTTCGAGGTCGCCGGTGGCGGCGGCCGCCCCGCGGGACGCGCACGCCAGGGCACGGTCGATGTCGCCCTCGGCGCGCGCCATCTCGACGCAAAGAGTGTTCAACCCGACGTGGCTGTCTTGCAACTCCAGACCGGCGCGGACTTCAGCGTCCGCGTCACGCCGCCAGCCCTTTTGCAGGAACTGGCGTGCCTGGGCGGCGTGCCAGTCGGGGGTCGCCGCTGCGAGGGCGGTGGCGTACATGAAGAGCATCACGAATCTAATCCGCTTGCGACGATCAGTCGTCGTGCCGTCAGCTCGGTAACCGCGGATAGTGCGCCCACCGGCACGTCCTGCACCACGCGACCCGAGTGGAGAAACACGATGCGTGTGCACAGATGCCGCGCGACCAGCAGGTCGTGCGTGACGATCACCAGCGCTCGATCGGCGCGTTGGCGGGACTTCAAGAGGTCAAGCAGGTCGCCCTTGCGCGCGGCGTCCAGTCCGGCCGTGGGCTCGTCGCAAAAAGCGATGAGGGGGTCGGCGAGCGACAGCGCCGCCAGCGTCACCCGGCGTTTTTCGCCGCCGCTGAGCGCGTCCGGGTAGGCGTCGGCGCGATGGCCGAGGCCGTATGCATCCAGGGCGCGCCTCGCGGCCTCGAGATCCCCCCGCCGATGGAGCCGGGCCGACTCCGTCAGCCACTCGCGTACCCGCAACCCGGGATTGAGCGAGGCGGCGGCGTCCTGGACGAGGAGCTGCGCTCGCGCGGGGGGACCGCCGGCTTCGGCGGGGTCGACTCCCAGCGTCCGCACCTTTCCCGCGTCACGACGCACGAGGCCGCACGCCACCCGGACGAGCGTGGTCTTGCCGCACCCGCTTTCGCCGACGAGGCCAACGGTTTCGCCGGCGTGGATGGTCAGGTTGATGTCGGTCAACGCTCGTTTCGGCGCCTCGCCGCTCCACGGCCGCCGGTAGACGACCGACACGGCGACCAGTTCGCAAAGGGGGGTCATCGGCGGGCCTCCAGCCAGCCTGGCGCCGCGATGGCGGACGTCGCCTGGACGAGGCGGGCGCCGGGTCCGTTTAGCTCGGCGAGCGTGGGCGCCTCTTCCACGATGCGGCCGCCCTCGATCACGTAGATGCGATCGGCAAACCCAGGCAAGAGGCGCAGGTCGTGCGTCACAAAAACGATTCCCACCCCGCACAGCCGCCGAAGGAGGCGGACGAGCTCGTGCTGGACAGGCGCGTCGAGGCCCGTGGTGGGCTCGTCGCAGAGTAGGAAGCGGCTGCGGCGAGCGAGGGCGATGGCAATCGCGACGCGTTGGGCCATTCCGCCGGACAGCTCGTGGGCGTACCGCGAGGCGACCCGCTCCGCGTCGTCGAAGCCGAGTCGGCCCAGAAGCGCCCCAACATCCTCGGCGACGCCGCTCAGGGCCGCGGAGGCGGTGACCTGCTGCCCGACCGTCAAGAGCGGGTCCAGCGAGGCCCGCGCGTCCTGGAACAGCAAGCCAACGTCGCCGCGCAGGCTTTCCCCGTCACGCTCGATCCCATCCACGCACACATGCCCGGCCGTGCGCCCCGGACGCATGGGCAACAGGTCGAGGATGCTCCGGAGGGTGAGGCTCTTTCCCGAGCCGCTGGCGCCGACCAGGGCGACCACCTCGCCGATGGCGACCCGGAGGGACACGTCCACCAGGAGAGCGTTCGGCCCCGCGCACACACACAACGAGTGCGTGACCAGCTCGCTCATCGACGCACCGGGCCAGGGCTCGTGGCCCATACCGAGGCCAGCACCGCTCCCGCTGGCGCGAGCCAGCTCCACCGGTTCGGGCAGCCGGTCGAGATCGCGTGCGAGAGCATGTTGCCCCACGAGGCGGCCGGCTCGGCGACCCCGAAGTGGCCAAGGTAGGAGAGGGTGACCTCGAGCACTAAAACGCTCCCGACGACGGCGAGCGCCTCCCGTGCGACGATGGCCCGGCCGTTGACCCACACCAGGTGCCACCACAACAGGCGATGTGGGGGGATGCCGTGCGCGCGGGCGGCGAGCACGAACTCTGCGCTTTTCAGCGAGGTGATCCGGGCATCCAAGGCCGAAGCCAGCGCCGGCATTCCAGCCAGACCACCGGCGAGAGCCAGCTGAACCGGGCCGGCACCAAGGGCCATGAGGCAAAGGAGCACCAGGACGAGCGAGGGGATGGCCTCGATCGCTCGGAAAGCGGCGCGCACCACCCCAGCCACCGCGCCCCCGCTCCATCCGGCAGCGGCGCCGGCCAGCGTGCCTCCGAAGGCCGCAAGCGCGGCTGCGCCCAGGCCCGGGCCGAAGAACGCGCCCCCTCCGGCGCAGAGGCGGCGCAGGACGTCCCGACCGAGGTGGTCAGTCCCCAGCCAGCGGGCGACGCTGGGGCCCTCGTCGGCCAGACTCGGCCGCACGTCGGCGAGGGCGTCGTACGGCACGATCGCCGCGATCGCCACGACCGCCAGAAGCAACAGGCGAGCGGTCATGCCGCGAGCTCCCGCTCGCGCGGATCCACCACCACGGCGATCGTCTCGGCGGCCATTCGCGCCGCTGCGGTCAACAGCGCCGCGCCGAGCGCCACCCCGACGGCAACCGGCCAGTCGCGACCGGCACACGCCTGCCAGAAGAGCGTCCCCGCCCCGGGGATGTTGAACGCGCGCTCGACGACGATGAGCCCCGCGAAACACGAGGGAACCTGCTCCGACGCGAGGCGGGCCGTCGGCACGAGCAGATGATGGAGCCTGGTGCCCAACGTGCCTTGTCCCCGGGACCGGACCGCTTCGATGAACGAGGCCCGGTCGAGCTCGTCGAGGAGCTGCCGCGCCCTCGCCGACACCTGCGACAATCGCGCCGAGCCCACCGCCAGCACCACGATCGCGACGACGGCGCGGATCGCCCCCGGCTCGGCCGGCAGCGCGAACCACGCCGGACGATCGATGAGGCCTCGCTCCATGAGCGCCCACGTGCCGCTGTTGATGACCAACACCGTCGTGAGCGCGAGAATGACGGTCGGCGCTGAGGAGACGGCATTACCGAGTAGATGGAGGCCGCGTCGCCACGCTGCGGCCCCGGGCGGCAGGAGCGCCGCCGCCGCAAAACCGGCGGCGAGTGTCACGAAGAGCGCGGGGAAGAGCAGCGTCAGCGATGTCGTCAGCGCGGCGGCACACAGCTCGCCGACGGGCGCACCTGGGGAGACGGTGAGCGAATATCCGATTTCGCCGCCGTGGATACCCCATTGGGCCTCCAACTGTGCGCGCACCTCTGGCCCGTTGGGCAGGGCGTCGATCGCGTCGCCGGGGACCACGCTGAAGAGGGCCAGGATCAAAAGCGCGGCGAGCGCCGTTGTTCCTCCCACCACGAGCGCGCGCCGCGCCAGGGCGCGGAGAATTGCGCCTGTACGCGTCAACGCCTACTTCATCGTCCAGGACGGCGCGAAGGTGAAGAAGCTGAAGGGGTGGATCACCACGTTCTTCACCTTCACGGAGAGCGCCGCGTAGCTGTCCAGCGTCCATAAGAACAACATGGGTTGATCGGTCGCAATCTTCGCGTGGAGCTCGCGGAGGGTGGCCTTCCGGACGAAGGGATCGGCGGCGTCACGAGCCTTGTCGAGGAGCCCGTCGACCTCGGGGCTTTGGTAGCCGACGAAGTTGCGGGTGCCCTGGCTGTGAAACTGCTCGCGGATGTCCTCGTTCCGGTCGAAGGTCCACTGGCTCAGCATCAGGTCGAAGTCGTGGTTGCGCCAGACGCGCTCCTTCCAGGCCGCATCGTCCAGGAACTGGACTTCGAGGCGGATTCCGGCGGTCTGAAGCTGAGACTGTAGGTTGATCGTCACTTCCTGGACACTCTCCAGCGACTGATGCGCGACCAGGGTCAAGACGACCGGCTTCCCAGCCACCGTCCAGGCCTCGCCGACGCGGGACAGTCCACCGGCGACGAAGGCGGCGTCGGCAACGTCAGCATCGGCTTCGGTCAGCCGCACGTCGTGGTTGTAATAGGGGCTCGAGGGCACGAAAGGGCCGCTGACGCGCGCTCCGGTTCCGACCGGCGCCAGGAGCGCATCGACATCCACCAGAGCCGAGATCGCCTTGCGTACCTGAGGGTTGTTGAGTCCGGGCCGGTTGAGGTTGTAGCCCACATACCACCAGGAGTTGGTCTGGTACGGATACAACTCTACCTTACGATTGTTCTGCAACATGGCGATGTCGCGGGGGAGCACCCGAACCAGCGCCTCCAGGCTCTCGTACAGGATGAGCTTGGCCTGATAGTTCTTGTCCGCCACCTCGCGTAGCGTCACCTCGTCGATGCCGGTGCTGTTGCGATGATCGCCGTGCTTGCGGAAGCTCACCGAGTTGTCTTCGTTGAACTGGGTGAGCCGCCACGGTCCCGTGCCCACTGGCTTGGTCCGGAAGGTGTCGCCCCGCTTCAGAGGCAAGCCCGAGAACAAGTGCTTGGGCACGATCTTGAAGAAGAGCTTGTCCTCCGGATGCAGCTCCGGCCTGGCAAAGGTGAGCCTGACGCGGTGCGCATCGAGCGCCTCCGCGCTCTTGATCCACGCCACCCGTCCGTACTCGGTGGACGCCGTGCCCTTGTCGAGCATGGCGGTGATGGTGAAGACCACATCGTCGGCGGTGAACGGCTGGCCGTCATGCCAGGTGACGTCGGTGCGCAGGGCCACGATCATCGAGAGGCGGTCGGGCATCAGCTCGGAGGATTCGGCCAGCGAAGGCCGCGTCGCCAGCTCCTGGTCGTCGGTGTAGAGCCCTTCAAAGAGCAGCTCGCTGGCCCTCGCCTCCGCCATGCTCGACCCGTAGACGGGGTTGAGCAGGGCCGGGGCCTGGTCTTCGGCGTAGCGAAGGTTGCCCGCGTGGGCGACCAACGGCAGGAGGAGCAGCGCGAGAACGGCAGGTCGGGTCATGAGGGCATCCTGGTCATTCGCGGCTCTCGCCACGACGGTCCATCCCCTGGAGCACCACCAGGGTGTTCAGGGTTTCGTCCACGCCCGCGGTCTCGGGCCAGTCGGCGGCGAGGACATCGAGGGCGTCGAGGGCTTCACGGGGGCGGCCGACTTGCAGTTGCGCGCTGGCAACGACGGCGAAGAGGGTGGGCGAGTTGATGGCGCCGATGGCGCGCGGCGCCTCGTGGTCGAGCGCGAGCTGGCCCAGCGCCAGCGCGCAGTGCGCTCGGCCGGTGTCGAGCACGGCCGCGGCACGATCGACAAGCAGCCGTGCTCGCGCGCCCTGGGTGAGCCGGAGGTCATCGAGCAGGGCGCGCCCGTCGTCGTTCGCGGCTGCGCTGGCCGTCTGGCGCCAGGCATCGAGTTCGAGGTCCACCGAGCGCACGGCGTCGCGGCAGGCGTCACCGTCGGCGACACCGTCGGTAGCGCGCTCAGGGAGGGTCAGAGGCAAGCCGATGTCGCCGGAGAAGAGGTGCGGGTTGAGTGGTAGCGCCACCGTATTGAGGGCATCGACCCGCGCGTGGGTGCGGAGGCGCCAGGGGTCGGGAAGGTCGCGCGTTCCGCCGACCACCACCTCGCGCACCAGGGGCTCGCCGGCGGGCAAATCGGTCAGCCTGGCAGTGCCGTTCCGAATCGCATCGTGCAGCACCTTCCGCTCGGCAACGGCGGCGTCGGCGGCGGCGCCCGTCGGCCACTCGGCCGCTTCGGTATCGCGACCGGCATCCGAGAGTGCCGCGCCCACGAACCACGCCAGCAGCGAGTCCGCGGGCAGACTGCCCTGCGCGCGCCACGTCGCACCCAGGCGTTGCCACGCCTCCGTATCCAACGCCGCGAGCACACGATGAAAGCGCAACAGCTCCGCCTCGGCGCGAATCGCAGGGTCGCCGCCCGCGGCGACGGCCCCTCGCCAGTCGTTGCTGTGCAGCGCGATCCAGCCTGCGCGCGAACTCTGCACGTAGGCGGTGAAGGTCTCGGGATTCTTGACGATCTCAGCCATCCAGCTCCGGTCGATCGCGGTCTGTCCCGGCGGAAGTTCTGGGCTGTCCCCGGTACAAGAAACCAGCGCGCAAGGAACGAGCGTATTGGCAAGACATGCGGCCCAACGCGAGGTGCCACCCACGCTATTCGCCCTCGTAACTGCCACCGGCCTCCTGACCGCGGTTCGGGTGCGCACCGGGGTCGAAGGCGGTGTCCGATGGCGCCACCCTCACCGTGTCTTCCGCGAGCGTCACCGGCTCCAGGGTGAGCTCACCATTCTTGAAGTAGAAGGTGGCCTTCTGGGGGTGAAAGCCAACTTTGAAGTACTCGATCGCGTAGTCGGTGCGCTTGCCCATCTTGACCCGGGTGCCCTCGGCGTCCCGGAGGTAGTCAATCATGAACCGCCCGTCGTCGTCGGTGATGATCTCGACGTTTCCGGGGGCGAGCGTGATGTTCGCCCGTCCGAGCGGCTTCCCGTTGCGATCGACGACCTGGCCGCTGATCGCGTGGTGTTTGGCGCAGCCCGCGAGCACCAAGCACGCCAGCAGGAATGACCGGTTCACCGGAGCCTCGAGCGGATGTCGGCAAGCTGAGCCAGCGCGGTATCGGCCTTTTTGGTGAGGTCGGCGCGTTCGCGGGTGCCGACGTGCGCCTTGTAGCGTTCCCAGCCGCGGACGGCGCTCTCCAAAAGTTCCAGGTCCTCGCCCGACTTGTAGAACTTGCCCTGCCACGAGGCCGCCTCGATCTCGTAGATCTCGGCCTTCTTGGTGTACACCAGCTCCGACGGGATCCGTGCCCAGTATCGCTCGGCCTTCTGCGCCTTTTCGAGCGCGCGATCGTACTCCCCCCGGTTCGCGTGCCAGCGCGCGTAGTCCGCGAGGAAGACAGGGTTGTACTGGTTTTCGGGCAAGACCATGAGCTCATCGAGGTAGGCGTGCGCCTTCTGTTCGTCGCCGCGCTTCTGCGCGTCGAGCATCAACAGCGCGCGCGAGCGGGAGTACTCAGCGTCCGTGGACGTCGTTTCCCGGAGCGCGGCGACGTCGTCCGAGCTGAGGCGCCCCTTCTTCGCGGCATCCACGTAGATATCGAGCGCCGGCCGGGGAGGCGGCGCTTCGATTGGCACCGCGACTGCCGGGGGGAGCGACGGAAGCTTGGCGCGCGGCGGCTCCGTCTTCGCGCCCACGACGGGCTCCGGCTTTGGTTTGGGCGTCGGCTTCGGCGCCACGACGACGGGCTCCGGCTTTGGTTTGGGCGTCGGCTTCGGCGCCACCACGACGGGCTCCGGCTTTGGCGCGGGCTTTGGCGCGACGGCGACGGGCTTGGGTGCGGGCGCCGGCGTTGCCACCGGCGTTGGCGTGGCTTCGGGCGTCACTGCGGCCAGCACGTCGGCGGGGTCCTCCGCAGGAGCCACCACCGGAAGGGCCGGCGGCGGCGGCGAAGCGGCCGGGGGGGCGGGGGGCGTTCCGGGTGTCGGCGCCGAGCCGCTTGCCACGACCGGGGCTTCCGGGTGGAGCTTCGCCCACGTTCCGTAGGCCCAGTAGCCGCCGCCTGCGCAGAGCAGGATCGCGCCGAGGGCCACCAGGGCGGAGGTGAAGAAGGCGCCGCCCGACGGCGGCGGCGCCGGCTCATCGAACACGTCGCGGGGGGCGGGCGCGGGCATGCTGGGCCGCATCGGCCGTGCCTTGGGCGGCGGCGCTGCGGCCGGCGGCGGCGGGTAGACGGCCGCCGGGGCCGGCGTGGCCGCGGTGCCTTCGAAGTCCTCGGCGGGCGAAAGCGTCTGCCCGGCGCTGACCGGGAGCGCCGCTTCCCGATCGGGAGGGCTCATGAACGGGGACGGTGCCGGCGACAGTGTCGGGCGAGCGGCTTGCGGTGGGGGAGGGGAGTCGATGACTTCGATCGGCGCGGGGGTGCGGGGGTTTTTGCGTCCCTTCCCCCGGCCCGAGGGGCGTGGGAACGCGCCGGACTGGTCTGGCGCTTCGGGCACCCGCAAGTCTTCGAAGGATGCGCTGGCCGGATCGGGTATCGGCGCGGCCGGCGGCGCCGGTCGGTCGACGAAGGGTGGGGTGTCCGGCACCTGATCGGGAACCCACGTGGGGGCGGCCGTGGCGCTGGGGAACGCCTGGAGCGTCGCCATCTCCTCCGCTTCCGGGGGGACCGCGGTGGCGGCGCCAACCGGCCCCGGCAGTCGGAACGTCGGAAGCGGTGTAAGCTCGCCATCCGCTTGCGCTTCGGTTCGCTCCGTGTTTTCGGGGGCGGCCTCTGCGGCACGCTCACGCGCCACACGCTCCGCAAGCGCGGAGGCCGCTTGGGCGGCCGTGCTCAAGGGATCCGCGTCGATGCTGGTTGGCGGGGAGTCGGCGAAGGCGTCCGCGTCGGCGGGAGCATCATCGAGCCCGACGACGTACCCGGCGCCGGTGGGCTCGGCCATTCCGGCGAGGATCGGCGCCAAAAACATCCGGGTATCCTCGCCAATCGTGGCGAAGCTGTAGCCAGCCATCAGGCCGCGCAGGTCCTCACGCAAGACGAAAGCGCGTTGGTACCGGTGCCGCGGATTGAGCGCGAGCGCCCGGAAAAGCACCTTGTCCAGGCCCGGCATCCGCTCTTTGACCTGGAGGAGTGGCGTTGCCACTTCAGCACGGCGAACCCGGTGAATGGTCTGAAGGTTCGACTCGGCCCGGAACATGCTCTCGAGGGTGAGGAGCTCGTACAACAGGCTTCCGAGCCCGAAAATATCGCTGGGCGGGCCGAGCTTCTGGTCGGGATGGGTCTGCTCCGGCGAAAGGTACTCCATCCGCGCGGGCACCGGACCGGCAACCCCCCCCTGTGGGTAGGTAGTCGGGCTCCGCGTCAGGCCGTAGCCGCCGACCAGCACTTTCCCTTCGGGCGTGAGGAAGATGGCGCCGGGCTTGAGCGAGAGGTGCAGCACGTGTTCCGCGCTGGAGCCCTTGCCGCTGCGGCCGTGGAGCGCCTCCAGTCCGTTGCAGATCTGAGTCGCGATGTTCAGGAACACATTGTGGGGAATGTGGTGCCCGGACTGCCGGCAGGAGGTGAGCACCTGCTCCAGCGTCACGCCAGGGACGTACTCCTCGACGATGAAGTGCTCGTCGCCCTCCACGAGATGATCGACCACCTGCACCAAAAAGGGATGCCGGACGCCGAGCAGATCGCGCACCCTCGCCTCGATCGAGCCGAGCCGAGCCGCGTCCCGGAGGACGAAGGGCAGGATGCGACGCACGACCACGCGGCGACCGCCGCCTGCATCGTGAGTGCCAACGTAGCTTTCGGCCACGCCACCGGTGCCAAGCTTACGCTGCAGGGTGTAGCCACCGAAGGAGTGGGGGAGAAGAATCATACCCGCTTCAGCGAGCTTCCAGGCTGGCGAAGAGGGTAGTGTGGGGGAGGGGACTCGTCAAGCTCCCCGGGGTCCTCTGCCATGCTGTTGTCCTTGGTCATCGCCTGCGCCCTGCACGTCGAGCGTGCGGGCATGGTGACGCCGGACGCCAAGGGGGTGTGGCTCGACGGCTATCAGGGCGGGCGGATCGCGCTGATCCTCAGTGAGGCTTCGCTGCCGATCCGATACCTGGCTGGTTGTGTGGTCGAGGTGCGCGGCATGCAAACGCCCGCGGGGATCGTCGTCGACGATTGGGTCGTCAAGGACGCTGGCGACGGCTCCGGCGGCTTCGTCGGCACCCTCCAGGCCTACGGCGCCAGGCTCCTTCTGGAGGATCGCAACACCGGAACGACGCTGACCTTGGACGACCAGCAGGTTCCCGAGCTGCGTGCCTACGCGGGCAAGCCCGTGCTCATCGTCGGGACGGTGGTGGGTGCCGGACAGGTTCGGGTGATGGCGTGGCGGCTGTTGACGGAGGGGGATTGATAAGTCCGTGCCGATGCGCCTTCCACGTTTCTTGAGCATCTGCGAGGCCGGTGCGCGCTTGCGCGTGGAGCTCCCGTGGTTGCTGGACGATCCGAGGGGGTTCGCTGCTGAGTTTGACGCTGGCGCGCTCGAGTGGACGCTGAGCCTGGGTGCCCGGACCGTCGACCAGGGCCGCACCGAGGGTCACATCGAGGTGAATCTGAGTGGCGAGCCGGGAGGGGCCTACCGCCTTGTCCTGTGCGCCGGCGAGCGGGAGCTCTGGAAGCAGGACATCTACTGCCAGCCGACGCTCTCGCGCACGCCCGAGCAGATCGACGCCCTGGCGAAAGTGTACGCCCCCGTGCTGCTTTTTTCCGCCAAAGAGGAATATTTTCCCGTGTCGTTGGGCTCGCTTCTCGGCGCGCCGGCGGTCAAGGCCAGCGACGACACGGTGCATGTAGAAACGGTACACGGTGACCTTGCGGTGCCGTTGGCCCAGCTCGACGAGTTTCTACGCTACAACGGCCACGCCGACTACCTGCTCGATCAGTCGGCGTTCGACGCGGAGAAGGTTTTCGATCAGGTGCGCGGCGACTTCCGCGGCTCAACCGTGTACTACAGCTACCTCGAAGACGAAGCGTCGGGGCGGACGTTCCTGAACTTCCATACCTTCTATGCCTTCGATCCGAAAACGGGGATCGCGAGGTTCTTGGGGGTCGGCCCACACGTGTTCGACCGCGAGAGCCTCACGTTCGTGTTTGGTCGGGGAGGCGAGCCCGAGTGCATCGTGCTGTCAGGACACCTCGAAGGCCAGCGTATTCTCTACTTCGACAGCCTGAAGTTTTGGAGCGAAGGCCGCGTTCGCATGAGCATTCCCGACGACCGCCTGGCGGCAGTGCAGGGCCATGCGGTGGTGTCGGTGGCCGAGGGCTCACACGCCCTGTATCCGACCCCCGGCGTGTACCACATCAGCGTTCTGGCCGAGCTCGCGGGCCACGTTCTCGGCTCGTTGTGCTCGCTCCTCGGCATCGAGCAACCCGCGGAGGACCACCTGCTCGACCACCAGGTTCTTCTGCCCCCGGCGCTGGTTTCGGCGCGCCACGCCAGCTACGCGCTCCGCCCCCTTCGGATCGATCTGCTCCGAAGTGAGCCGCTTCCCGAGTCTGACCTCTACGACCCCGCCACCACCAGCCTGGTTTTCTCCGGCTACTGGGTGGACGTGCCCGGCTTCGCGAACGAGCGTTTCCCGCCCTTCTCGTCCCGCGAGGTGGATCCGGCGAGCTGGGTGGACGGGGCGCATCCGTGGAACTGGGACGAGCTCCCCGGGGGCGTGGTGGAGCACAATCTGGCGCTAGCGCGAACGATTGCGGCGGAAACGGCGAGCGCTCACTTCGGCCTCATGAAGTCGTCGTAGTGCGTTACCCGCCCCGATGTCGACCCGCTACGCGCTGCTCTCCGTCTCGGACAAGTCCGGCCTCGTCGACTTCGCGCGGGGGCTGGTCGACGCCGGATTCGTGCTTCTGAGCACCGGCGGAACGGCCGCTGCCCTTGGTGCGGCGGGTGTTCCGTACACCAAAGTGTCCGCACACACCGGCGCCCCCGAGATCATGGACGGGAGGGTCAAGACGCTGCACCCCAAGATTCACGGGGGCATCCTCGGTCGGCGCGGCGTCGACGAGGCCGTCGCGGCGGAACACGGCATCGAGTTCATCGACGTGGTGGCGGTGAACCTCTACCCCTTCGAGGCGACGGTCGCGCGCGGCGCGCCGCCGGACGAGGTGGTGGAGAACATCGACATCGGCGGGCCAGCGATGGTCCGGGCGGCGGCCAAGAACCACGCTCGGGTGCACGTGGTCGTGGATCCCAACGACTACGTTGCCGTGCTGGCGGCGGTCGTGGGCGATGACCTCGTGCTGCGGCGTGCCCTCGCCGCGAAGGCCTACCGACACACCGCTTGTTACGACGCGATGATCGCCGCGTGGTTCGGCTCCGAGGCCGACGAACCCTACCCCAGCGAGACCGCGATCCCGCTGCGACGGCGACAGGGCCTGCGCTACGGCGAGAATCCCCACCAGACGGCGGCGTTCTACATCACCCCGTTGGAAGGCGGCCGGGCGCTCGGCAGGGCCTCGCAGCTGCAGGGCAAGGAGCTGAGCTTCAACAACCTCGCCGACCTCGACGCCGCGCTGCGGGTGGCCTTCGATCTACCCGGGGTCGGCTGCGCGATCATCAAACACATGAATCCGTGTGGATCGGCGATTCATCCTGAGGGTCTGACCCGGGCCTACGCATTGGCGCTCAGCGCCGACCCGGTCAGCGCCTACGGCGGCATCTTGGCGTTCAACCATGCGGTCGACGATGCGACGGCGGCGGCCGTCATCGCTAGCAAGGTCTTTTTCGAGGTGATCGTCGCGCCCGGATTCTCGGCCGGGGCCCGTGAGGGTTTCGCGCGACGGGTGAACCTGCGGGTGATCGAGCTGCCGGGTGACTGGAAGGCGTGCGCGCTGCCGGGGCGGGACGCCCGGCGCGTCGCGGGTGGTTGGCTCCTCCAGGATTGGGACGCCAACGCGACGTCGGAGTGGTCGTCCCCCCTCCGTGAGGCCGATGCCAGCGAGCTTGCAGCGCTGCGCTTCGCCTGGGCGGTGTGCCGGAATGTGAAGTCCAATGCCATCGTGTTGGCCTGCGCGGCCGACGGCGGAATCGTTCAGAACGGGGTCGGGGCCGGGCAGATGAGCCGCGTGGACAGCGTTCGCCTCGCGGTCGCCAAGGCGACGCGGCCGGTGTCAGGCTCAGTCTTGGCGTCGGACGCCTTCTTCCCGTTCCCCGACGGGGTGCAGGTTGCGCTGGACGCGGGAGTGCGGGCCTTCGTGCAGCCTGGAGGCTCGATTCGCGACGACGAAGTGCTCGCGGTGGCGCGGGAACGTGACGCGGCGATGATGTTCACCGGGCTACGTCATTTCCGGCACTGAGCGGACGGGGGAGAGGGCGGCGAGCCCTCTGCCCCTTCCATGCTAGGCTGCCATGCCGTCGCGACGCCGGCTCCCGAAGGCATGAAACGCCCGAGCCGCGCGCTCTGCGGCTGGGCGGGATGGGGAGAGCGCCACGTCCCGGCGCGTTAGCCAACGCGCCGGGCGCCGAAGGCCGGAAACCGCAGGTTGGAGGCCGGAGGGCATGGCGCGCTAGGGGAAGGGGCGGCGAGCCCCTTCCCCCCGATACATGATACTCTGCCTCGTGGCTACCCGTCAGCTCCTCCCTTGCGCTCGTTGCGGTCGGCGATTCCCGCTCCCGCCCGAGCCGTCCAGTGTGGCGCTCTTGTGCGACAGTTGTGCAATACCCCCCACGCTGGCCGACGACTTCTCGGTGCGGACCGCAGCGGGGCTCGTCTCGATAGGGGGCACCGCGCTTTTGGACCGGCTCCGGTCGGGCCAGCTCAGCGGGCAGGACTGGCTCGTGGGCGATGGCCGTGAGCCGGTGATGATCGCGGCTCATCCGGTCTTCGCCACGCTCTACCTCAAGGGCGAGATACCCAGGCCACAAGCCCCAGTTGCTCAGCTCGGCAAGCCCGCGCAGCCGAGGCGCCTTGGTCGGGTCAGGCCCAGCCTGCCGTGGGGTCGCCTGTTCAGAACCGTCCTCGCCCTCAGCGCGCTCGGGGGAGGAGGGTACCTCGCCTTCACCCGCCAGCGGGAGCTGCGGGAGATCGCTCTAGACCTGAGCGAACTGGTCTCCCCGGCCAACACGACCGAGGCCGCGGCCAACTCCGCCGTGCGTGAGCCCGCGCCCGATCCCTCACGACCCCCGCCGGACCCGCTGGCATCGATGGCCGCCCAGGAGGGCCACGTCGAGGAGCCCTTGGCGCTGCTCGAGGCGCGCGCCGTCGAGGCGTGGTCACAGGGGGGGGCGGAGGACCTTCGCGAGGGACTCACCCACGCGCGTCGCGCTGCCGCACGCGCCACCAAGGATGCCGATGCGGTCGCCTTGCTGGCGATACTCGCCGCGTTGTCCGGCGATCAGGTGGGCCTCACGCAGATCACGGCGCAGCAGGCGATCGCGCTGGGCCAAGGGACCGGCGCTGGCGAGCTCGGACGCGCGGCCCTCGCCATCGCCAACGGAGCCCCCGCGGATGCGGCGGCGGCAGTGGCGGTGTGCGCCAAGGCGGGGGACCGGGTGTGCCGGTACGTCTCCGCGTCCCAGAACCCTGATCCCGCCGCGGCGATTGCGGCGTTGGATCAACTTGCCGTGGACTGGCCCACCCACCACGGTGTGCCGCGCGCGGCCGCCCTGTTGGCCGCGGCTGCTGAGCTGCCGGGCGCGGGCGAGCGTCTCGATGCGCTCACCCGCAAGGACGCCGCGACGATCAGCGCCCGCGCGCGGCTCTACGTCCTGGATGGCGACGGTGCAGAGGCGCTCGTGCTCGCCAAGAAGCTCGGTCCGGAAGCCCCGGGTGTCCTGCGGGTTGCTGCGGGGCGCGTGAGTCTGGCGGCTGGCGACGTGGCGAGCGTCGTCGAACTCGTTGGCCCCGTGGTGGACGCCGGGGGCAAGTCGGGCGCGTACACCGATGCGCTCCTCTTGATGGCGCAGGCACGGTGGTTGCAGGCGCGCGACGTTCCGGCGAACCAAGCCGCGGCGTCCGAGGCGGTTGTGCGGCTGGTCGCGGCGGGTCGCGCCGATCCGGCCGTTGCGCAGGTGCGCGCGCTGGTGGCGCACGGCACAGGGGACAAGGCGGAGCAGTCGCGGGCCTGGTTGTCGATGGATCCGGGCCTGCGCTCGGGTCCGGAGCTCGCGCGCGTGCTGCGCACGCAGGTAGCGCTGATGGAGAGCGCGAACATCGGCAGCAGCGAGGTGGTGCCGGTCGCGGAGGCGGCTCGCGCGGCGGACAGCTCCGACCGCTTTGTTCACGTGTGGCTCGTGCACGTTCACCTGGTCGGGCAAAGCCCGGCCAAGGCGATCGAGGCGCTGCGGACGGCCATTCGGGAGGTGGATGGGCAGTCGGCGCGTCGGCGCTCCGACCTCGCGACCTTGGAGACCGGGTCGCCGGCGCGCGTCCTGGTCGCCGAGGTTGATGCCGCCCTGGGCAACAACGCGACCTTCGTCGGCAGCCTGCCCATGGCCCGTGCGGCGGCCGCCTGGCTCGGCGGTGACCTCGCCCTCGCCAAGCGTACGCTCGATGAGCACCCGGCCTTGGAGACCGATCCCGACGCGATGGCGCTGCGGGCACGCCTTCGCCTTGCCGCCGGCGACGAAGCTGGCGCGGTCGCTGACTGGGACCGCGTGGTGGCCCAACGCCCCAAGCAAGCGGAGTACCTGCTCGGGTCCCTGCACGCGCGGGTGGCGGCGGGACAGGCCAAGTCAGCAATCCGGGTGGCCGACCTGGTCGGCGCGTCGCGGATCACCAGCCCGCAGACCTATGCGCTTCTCGCCGAGGTCCAGGCGGCCGTCGGCGATCGTCCCGGGGCCATTCGTCTCTTGGAAACGTGTATTTCGCGGGACCCTCTCGATACGGCGGCGCGCCGCCGGCTGCGCGCCCTGCGAGCCGGGGACTGATGCGGGTGCTCCTGGTTGGCGGGGGAGGTCGTGAGTGTGCCCTCGGCCGGGCAATCACACGGCACGGCCACGAGCTCCTTTTCGGCTCGCTGAACCCCGGGCTCTCTCGCTTCGGTGAGTACGTGCCGGGCGAACCCGAGGAGGTTGCTCACTCGCACGACGTCGGCTTGGTCGTCGTCGGTCCGGAGGCGCCGCTCGCGGCGGGGCTGGTCGATCGGCTGACCGCGCGGGGCATTCCGGCTTTCGGGCCGTCGGCCGCTGCCGCTCGCCTCGAAAGCAGCAAGATCTACACCAAGTCGCTCGCGGTGCGCCATCGCCTTCCGACCGCTCGTTCTCAGGTCCTCACCCGCTCCGATCGCACCCTCCCCACCGAGCCCTGGGTCGTGAAGATGGACGGGCTGGCGGCGGGGAAGGGGGTCTGGGTGCCCGACACCTTGGCGGAGATGCACGCCGCGGTTGAGGCGGCGTTCGCCTTGCAGCCTGATGGCAGCGTGCTGATCGAGGAGCGGCTGGTCGGGCCGGAGCTCAGTGTTCTGGGCCTGTCCGACGGCGAGCGCGTGGTCATGCTGCCGCCGGCGCGCGACCACAAGCGCCGCTTCGATGGGGACCTCGGCCCCAACACCGGGGGCATGGGCGCCGTCGCGCCGGTGGCTGTGCCGTCGGGCGCCCTGGTGCAGTGCCATGACGTCCTCCGTCGAGCGGTGGCCGGCATGGCCGCTGAGGGATGCCCCTTCCGCGGCGTGCTCTACGGCGGCTTCATGTTGACCGCTGACGGCCCGCGTCTGCTCGAGTTCAACGTGCGCTTCGGCGACCCCGAGTGCCAACCGCTGATGGCGCTCTGGGACGAAGACCCGGTGCCGTGGTTCCTCGGCGCGGCCCAAGGGCGGCTACCCGGTGAGCGCCTGCTTGTCCGTGATGCCCACGCCTGCTGCGTCGTCGTGTGTGGGGAGGGCTACCCCGAGGGGCGCGAGGAAGCGCGGATTGAGTCCCTGCCCGACGAGCGGGCAGACCTGCTCGTCGATCACGCCGGAACGACGCTGCGTGACGACGGGCTTTGGGCAACGGGGGGGCGTGTGCTTGGCATCACCGGCGTCGCGGCGGCCCCGCACCTGGCGCGCTCGCTGGCTTACCAGGCGGCCGGCGAGGTCAGCTTCAGAGGCGCGTCCTGGCGGATGGACATCGGCCGGTGAGCAGCCCATTCGGGCCGTTGTCGGTGGAGTCTCCGGCGCCGGGTCTGGCGGTGTTCCAGCCGCAGCGTGGGTATCGTTGGGGGGTGGAGGTGTACGCGCTCGTTGGATTCGCGCTCGGAATCGGGACGCCGTCACCGATGATGGTCCCCGCGCGGGTTTTGGAGCTGGGCGCGGGGAGTGGGATCGTGAGTCTGCTGCTGGCGTCGCAAGGTTGCCGGGTACGCGGCTGGGAGCGTGATCCGGAGTGGGTTGCGCTGGCAAGGCGGAGTCTGCGTCGATCGCCCGCGGCGCGCGGCCGGGTCCGGTTCTCGGTCCGGGATGTGCGGTCCCCAGGCAACGCAGCCGCGGACCTCGTCGTCACCAATCCACCGTGGTTCGATCCACGCGCCGGCCCGATCTCACCCGACGTACGCAAGGCGTCGGCACGGACGATGTTGCACGGTACCGTCGATGAGTTCGTTGCGGTCGGCCTTGCAGCGGCCCCACGGGTCTGCGTGGTGACCCGGGCTGAGCGACTGGCGGTGCTCTGCTTGGACGACGCCCACGTGGCGCGCCGCGCCTGGCTTCCCGGCGGCGGCGTGGGGGTTGTCGAGCTGCGCCGCGGTGCGGGCACGACGGTAGAGGAGGCGCTGGACCTCCCCGCGATCTACGCCGCCCTTCGTTACCAGCCGGGAACGATGTAGACCGCGCCGACGTTGGACGAGCTGGAGTCGTACCCGGTGGCCCCGACTGCGAGGTCGTCCTGGCCGTCCGCGTCCAGGTCCGCGCCGCCGGCAAGCGCCGAGCCCAGCCCGTCGCTCGCGGTGACCCCGTACAGCACGGCGTCGGCGCTGGAGCTGGTCAGGCTCGATGCCCACGACCCGCTGCCCATGAACAGGTAGACCGCGCCGGCGTTGCTCGCGGCGGTGTCGTCCCCCGTGGCGCCGATCGCCAGGTCGTCGATGCCGTCATTGTCGAGGTCGGAGTTGGCCAGCACGGAGGCGGCGAAGCCAATGGATGCCTGGGTCGCGGTGACGTCGGCGGCGCTGGTGTTGATGTTCCCAGCGAGGCTGGAACCGTCGAAGAAGACGTAGACCGAATCGGCGGTGTCGCTGCCGATGACCACGTCGAGGTTGCCGTCGCCGTCGAGGTCGCCGGGGGTCGGCAGGGCGTCCGTGCCGAGTCCGATGGCGCTGCTCCCGCGGAACTTGGCGCTGTCGGCGTCGTCGGCGGTGGCCGACCAGCTCAGCGATGAGTTGCCCAGGAACAGGTGCACGGCGCCGCTCCCAGTGGCGACGTCGTCATCGCCCGGAGCGCCGGCGAGGATGTCGTCGTAGCCGTCGTCGTCGAGGTCGGCCGTGACCAGGCTCGAGCCCAGGTAGTCGTACGACGACGTGCCGTTGATCTGGTCGTCGGCGTCCCCCAGATCGTAGCTGCCGGAGTAGCCGCTGGACGCGGAGAATACCGAGACGTTCCCCGACTGGGTGCCGCTGCCGCTGCCGGTAGCGTCGAGCGGGCAGGCGGTGACGGTGTCGGCGAGGCCGTCGCCATCGACATCTGCTTGCGCCGCCCAGGTGAGCTGGTCAGCCGAGGAGTCGCCGGTCCAGTACGCATCGTAGTCGCTGGTCGCGTAGAGGTTCCCGGAGATTCCGGTTCCGCCCTCGAGCAGCCAGGCCACACCGTAGTCGTAGGCGGTCGAGTACCCGGCACCGAGGAAGTCGACGTCCCCGTCGCCCGTCTGGTCCAGGAAGGGCCCGATCACGTGGCCCATCGGCGCGTAGTAGGCGTAGCCCCAGATGATGGCCTGGTCGTAGCCGAGCACCGAGCCATTGGCGGCCGCGGCGTCGTCCCCGTGGACCACGAAGGCGTAGCCGTAGGTGCTGTTGTCGGTCGCGATGACAAGATCGACCGTGCCGTCGGTGTCGAGATCGCCGCCCATCGCGATGCCGCCGGCCTCCCCGAGGGCGAGACTCGCTGCGGAGCCGTACATCAAGCCCGTCGCCGCGTCGTCAATGGAGAGGTTGTCGACGATGCTGTCGCAGTCGTTGTCGACGCCGTCGAGCACCTCGGTGCCGGAGCCGCTCAGCGAGGCGTCGGTGTCGTTGCAATCGGTGGGGTACTCGACGCCGTCGCCGTCCTGATCGTAGTCGTTGCCTTCGTCGCAAGCGTCGTCCACGCCGTTGTACCAGACCTCGGTGGCCCCGCTGTACACGCTGGCGTCGGTGTCGTCGCAGTCGGTGCCGCCCCAGGCGTCGGAATCGTACCCATCGCTGTCCTGGTCGTAGTCGCTGGCGCCATCGCAGTCGGTGTCGAGCCCGTCGTACCAGACCTCGGCCTCGCCGGGGTTGGTGGCCGCGTCGGCGTCGTCACAGTCGGTCCCGCCATAGCCATCGGAGTCGTAGCCGTCGCCGTCCTGGTCGTAGTCGGAGTTCCCGCCGCAGTCCTGGTCGACGCCGTCGTACCAGACGTCCGTGGCGTCGGGATTGACGCTGGCATCGATGTCGTCGCAGTCGGTGCCGCCGATCGCGGTGGTCTGGAAGCCGTCCCCGTCCTGATCGTAGTCGTCGCCGCCGTCGCAGGCGTTGTCGACGCCGTTGTACCAGAGTTCGGTGGCCCCTGGAAGCGAGCTGGCATCGGCATCGTCGCAGTCCACGCCGTAGATCGATCCGTCGCCGTCCTGGTCGTTGTCGTTGTCGTCGCAGTCCTGATCGATCCCGTCGTACCAGAGCTCGGTCGCGTCGGGGTTGACGGTGGCATCGAGGTCGTCGCAGTCGGAGCCGCTGTAGTCGGCGGACTGGTGGCCATCGCCATCCTGATCAAAGTCGTCGTTGCCGCCGCAGTCCTGGTCGATGCCGTCGTACCAGGTGTCGGTCATGGACGGGTTGACGGTCGCGTCGGTGTCGAGGCAGTCGTCGCCGCCGTAGGCCGCCGCGATGTGCCCATCGCCGTCCTGATCGTAGTCGTCGCCGCCCTGGCAGTCCTGGTCGATGCCGTCGTACCAGGTCTCGGTGGCGCCGGGGTTGATTGCGGCATCGGCGTCGTCGCAGTCCTCGCCGCCGGTCAACGTGCTCCCGAAGCCATCCTTGTCGTCATCGATCTGCACGTGCACTGTGATCGGCACTTCGATGTGGCCGCCGGAGACGCTGTCGTCGACCAGAACGCTGACCGAGAAGTCACCCCATTCGGTCGGCGTCAGCCGGGCGCTGTGAACCACGCTCGCGCCGGCGGCCGGCGACGAGGTGTAGGGCGCCATCGTCCACGCGACGGCATGCCCGCCGACAAAACTCATGGTCACCGCAACCGCGCCGGTGCCGATGTTGGTCACGGTGAGGTCCGTGGCCGCGGAGGCGCCCAAGAAGATGGTGTCGAGCGTGACGCTGGAGGGTGAGACTGCGATGGCGCCGTCGGCCTGACCGGTGTCGCCCCCGGTGTCCTCGGGGTCATTCCCGTTGTTCGCCGTGTCCTCGTCCAGCGGGACCTTCACGTCCTCGCAGGCAACAAGGAGCAGGAGCAGGCTGGCGGGGAGGAGGCGCATCGGGGGGCTCTGGGGAATCTCGCGTTGATGCCGGCGTCGGGGAATTTCGATCCCACCTGGATAGGACTGGACGATGAGTTTTCGCCTGCTGCCGGTTCCGCTCCTGGCCTGTGTGTCCTGCGAGGTTCCGGTCGAGACCGACGATGGGGGGGCCTGTCCCGACGGGCGGATGCCCCAGCTCGACATCGAGGGCGCCGTCGCTGGGACGGTCGAGGGCAACACCGCTTACGACGTCCCCTGGACCGGCGAGCCGCGTGAACTGGTGGTGCACGCCTGGTACCCGACCTCGGAATCCAGCGGGACGGGCGCGCGATGGCTCGACGCGTGGATTGACGACAACTCCTGGGTCGACGCCACCTACGCGCCGTTGCCGGAAGAGTGCAAGGCGCCGCTGGTGGTGTACTCCCATGGGTCGCAGGGGTGGGCCGGCAATGGCTCGCCGATCCTCCGCCAGCTTGTCGCCGCCGGGTGGATCGCCGCCGCGCCGGACCACACCGACAACCTGCTCAATCAAAACGTCGAGGACAAGCCGGAGAGCTTTCCACTTTTGCGTACCCTCGATGTCGCCGCCACCATCGACTGGATCGAGACCCTGCCCGCCGCCGACCCGCTCTACGGGCGGGTTGACACCTCGCGTGTTTTCGTCTTCGGCCACAGCTACGGGGGCCAGACGTCGTGGTTGCTCGCCGGGCCGTCGTTCGATGCGGCCGCTGTCGACACCCGCTGTGCCAGCGAGATCGGCTGCACCGAGGCCGAGAGGGCCGCTTTCGACACGCGCGCCGTGGACGAGCGTGTGATCGCGCTGGCGCCGCTGGACGGCACCGTAGGCACCGATCTCGTCGCCGACGCGGGCTTCGCCGACATGGACCGTCCCGTGCTGTTCATGTCGGCCTCCACGGACCCCGCCGAGTTCACCCGCACCTCCGCCGGCGAGGTCACCTGGGTCAGCGTCGAGGGCGGCTGCCACGAGACCTTCACGGCAACCCCGGTGCCGTGCGACCTGGACAAGACGCGCGGCCTGGAGATCACCGCAACCTATGTTTCAGCGTTCGCGACGCGTGAGATGTTCGGCTCCACAGACGCGACCGTGACGGGAATTCTCGATGGGAGCGTGTCTGTCGATGAGATCGCGGCGGTGCAGCGGAGCGAGCGGGCGCGGTAGGGGTTCGGCCCGTGGCGATCAGATTGGCAGCTGGCAGAACTCCAACCCGTCGTTGTCGTCCGAGCAACAGGCTCGAAGGCATCAGGGGGAACTACGTCGTCGGGGGAACTCACCCACCGGTCGCGCCGCCCTTCGTTGCCAGCTGGCGGCAGGGCTAAGGTGCCGCCAGCAGTTCGATCAACGTGCAGGTTGCGCCGGTTGGCGCGGTCGGGGGGCTCGAATCCCGCCCCAAGACCCCGGAGAAGTGTACCCGCCGTATGCTCGCCCGCTCGAGCAAGACCACCTCGCCCGCCGCGATGCACGTTCCGGCCTTGGGATCGTCGGGCACCCATACGGCGCACCGGGAGCCTTCGCAGTGGGCAGAGTGAACGAGTAGGTCTGCAGCGCTTGCGGCACACGTTACGGAGCGTTCGGCGAGCGCTCGCGGTAGCGGCAATTCAGCTGGGATTGAGTATTTTGGGCAATCCGGGTCCGGTGCGGGGGCCGGCCGGTGGGCACAGGCCAGGAGGAGCAGGCACCCGATCGTCACACCGACTCCTTGGTGGGCGGCTCAGTGTAGAGGTAGTTGCAAGTGGACGTGCACTCCGTTTTCAGCTCGCAATTGCCTTCAGCGTTGATGCTCTTGGTGAACTCCACTGCCATTTCGCACACCGGCGTACACGACGCGCCCGGGTGCTCTTTCTCGCATTTGGCCACGACCGCCCGTTCGGCCTCTCCCCGGTAGGGCTCGCACAGCGCGGCCTCAGTGCCGATTTCCGCTTCCGTGGGATCCGGACAGTCGTCGGCGTCCTTTGGCTTGCCATCCGGCCCTCCGGTGGGGACCGGCCAATCCCAGGGCCAAACCGGTCCGGGGTCGCCGGCGCCGCGTCTCGGGGGGCGGGGGACGTTAGGGCTGGAAACGGTCCCACCTCCCCCTCCGCCGTCCGCTCCGCCCCCGCCAGCTGTGCCCAGAAACGCCAGCGCCGCCCCGGGATTATCAAGGAATTTCATGACATCCTCCCCCTACGACCGCAACTGGAGGTCGGTGATGACGGTGACGTTGGCCATCTGGATGGTGCCGACAGCGTCCTGGGTGACGATGACGATGACGCGGATGCCGCGGCTGAACTTGGTCGGGTCGGTGGACCACCACGGGAGGGTGAGCTTGCGGTTGCCAAGCACGGGAGCGGCCTCCAAGGCGACGGGGGTGCCCCACACGAT
>CANLGL010000070.1 GCA_947490345.1 Deltaproteobacteria bacterium | reverse complement strand
GACTTGCATGTGTTAGGCCCGCCGCTAGCGTTCGCTCTGAGCCAGGATCAAACTCTCCAGTTTGTGATCCTGGTCCGCCCTTCGTGGCTAAACGAAGGTCAGACAAAACTCTATTTGAACTTTCTAAGCTGCTACCAATTTTTCAAAGACCGGTCCAGGCTGCCGACCCACTCTCGCGGGGTGCTTCTTGGAGCCCCGCGCTTCTATGCGATGGGGTCCCGAGCGTCAAGTATTTCCCTGCCAACGATCGCTTAAGCGCCCTCGTCGTCGTCGGCGGCGGCAGAACACTCCGCGTCGGCGGCGTCGTTCAGGGTATCTCCGTCGTTGTCCAGGCCGTCGTTGCACACGGCTGCGCCGAAGCCCAGCTCGTCGAAGGACGCCCCCACGCAGTCCGGGTCGGCGGCGTCAGCCCAGCCGTCCACATCGCCGTCCAGGCCGTCGTTGCAGCCCTCCGCCCCAACACCCGTCTCGGCAGCGCCCGTGACGCAATCAGGGTCGTCAGCGTCGGACCAGCCGTCGGCGTCGTTGTCGAGGCCGTCCACACACCCGTCGGCGGTCGCTTCGCTCTCTCCGCGCGCGCAGTCCAGGTCCTCCTCGTCCTCAAATCCGTCGCCGTCGTCGTCGGTGTTGTTGGAGCAGTTGGACTCGTCGTTGTCGCCGGCTTCGGTGCAGTCCTCGTCCTCCACGTCGACGTCACCGTCTCGGTCGTTGTCGAGCCCGTCATTGCACCCTTGGGTGGCACCCACCCCGAGCTCCTCGGTGCCGCCATTCTCGCAGTCAGGGTCCTGATCATCGGACCAGCCGTCCCCGTCGTTGTCGTCGCAGTCGTGGCAAGCGTCGTCGGTGGGATTGGTCCAAGGGGTGAAGCCAAAGTCACCGGTCACATACGCGAACACGACCGGACCAACGTCGGTCTGGATGGTGTACTCAGTGACTCGCTGCACCTCGATGAACATGTACCCGAGGTGGGCGCCGGTCTGGGCGATAAGCGCCGTCCCGCCGAGCCCGCCGCTGCTGGGGAAGGCGATCGATGGGAGCTGGTACATCACGCTGGCCGGCACCGACAAGCGCCCCCGTGTCTGCCGGCGACCGTCGGAGCCCGTGGCCTTGTAGCTGTCATTGTCGTCGGGGACGGTGATCGTCGCTCGGACGGGGTTGTTGACGCCGCCGAACCAGCCGAGGGAGAGTTGGGTGATTGACATCCGGACGTAGCTCCGAGCTCGGAGCACGGCACCACCAGGCTCGGTGAGGTCCGCCTCGGTCACCGGCCACTCGAAGCTGAGCGCCACATCATCCAACCGCTCACCGTTGCCGTCGTCGTCGAAGCAGTGCTGAAGCTGCCCGAAGGCACCCCAAAGGCCCTGAGCGCCCGTGCTACCATCGTTGAGGATGTCCTCAAATCCTTCGGTGTTGTAGACAACGAGAGGTTCAGGCACCGTGAGCGTGACGCTGGGCACACCCACATACGGCAGCCTCAGCGTCACGTCCACGGGCACCAGGTTTCGATTGTTCCCCTCGAAAAAGTTCTGGTTGACCGGCCAGTCCGCCGAGTAGACGTAGTCAGGGACGCCCTCCGCGGTGTCGCGGCGGCAGAACTCCAGCTCGTCGGGAGCGTAGTAGAGGTCGTCCGCGCACTCAAAGGGCGCCGATACAGTCGACACCACAGGGAGCCCCGTTCCGCTGATGGCGGTCGCGGACGGGTGGTCGTCGTCGCCACCGTAGCGGTAGGACGCGGTCTCCGAGAGGTCAACACAGTAGCCGTCGCTCTCCGACCAATACGGGTTGACGATGCTGACATCGCCCAAATCGACGTGGTAGTCGGCCAGCCCGCCAAGGTACGGCATCTCGGCGGGGCGCTGCACCCGCCACTCACCGTCGGCCAGGTCGCTACCGCCGGACCAACCTTGCGAGCCCGCGTAAAGCCGTCGCGTGCCGAACTCGAGGGCTTCTGCGGCACCGTCCAGGCCGGTCTTGCCGACGTACGCGAAACTCTGGCAGTCGGTGACACCGTACTCGTCTTCGAGCCTGTTGGTGAGACCCCCGAAGCAGCTCTCCCAGTAGTTGTTCACCAGGACGTACCCCACCTCCTCCTCGGGCTCGTCGCCGACCCCGGCCACCACCTCGTCGCCCATGGCGTAGGTGTACTGGGCGGAATCGTAGCCGGTGTAGGTCCCGACGCGCACCGAGACGGTGCCGCCGCCCACCGGTCCGGGAGGGGCCAGCACGACGATCTCGCCATCCGTGGCGCTCACGATCGTCGCATTGGCCGAGCCGAACTGGACCATCAGCTCCTCGGGATCGGACCCGAAGCCCGCGCCGCTGATCAGCACCGTTTGACCGCTGACATTGCCACCCTGCGTGTCAGCACTCACCGAGTCGATCTCGGGCGGGTCCCAACGGCCATCGTAGTAGTCGACAGGCGAAAAATATCCGCACCCGGCCAAGAGGAGGAGGAGGGAAAGGTTGAGGCTTTTCATGGGCTACTCCTCGAACCAGAAGCGACCGATGTCGATGGCCTTGGCCGCGACCTTGATCGGGCTGATGATCTTCCGATTGCCGTAGTTGTCCATCGCGTCGGGGACTTCCACTTCTAGCACCGTGGAGCGCCCGAAGTAGAACACGACGCCCTGGCTACCGTGGGCCCGCGCATACGCAAGGGCGTCCGCCACCATCTCCTCCGTGAGCGCGAACTCTCCGTCGTCACGCAGGCGACAGGTCACTTCGGACATGTTGTGGAATGGGTCGCCACGCAGCGCAGGGACCAGCTCATCGTTCCCGGTGAGGTAGGCGGGGTCGAACTCGTAGGCGCCCTCCTGCTCGCAAGACGTAGGCGCGCGCGTCCCGGCCGGCACGTCGATCTCCGGTACTTCTTTGCCCTTGAGCGTGTTCCAGTCGGCCTTGATCTTCTTGCTGGCGACCTCGGACACGGTCTCCGCTTGGAAGTTCGGATCGCTTCGATCTACGGGGCCCAAGAAGCGCACAGCCAAGCTGACAAAGCGTACTGCCGAGCTGGCGTCTTCATCGTCTTCTTCGCCGGGCTCCCAGCGGAAAAGCACCCGACCGTCCTCGGTATCCCAGGGTCCGGTGTACATCTGGCCCACGTCGGCCGACGCGGACATCACGTCTGCACAAGGCGCCGGCCCCTCCGGCTCCACCACCGCGTCTCCGGCAAAGGTGAGGCAGGTGCGGTGGACCCCGTCGATGGCCGCGATGTGGCCATACCCGTCGTATTGCGGCCCCTCCCACTCAAGTTGTACCCCACCGGGTAGCTCCGGCATCCGCATCGGGGTGTCCGGAATCACCCGCGAAGGGAGCGGAATAGCGCCGAGGGGAGCATGCTCTGGGACCATGCCTCCGGGGAACCGGAAAGTGACTTCTTCCCCGGACGGGAACGACGCCCGGTGAACGACCACCTGTTCCATCTCCCCCACCCTGGTGCTTCCGACCTTGGGCACCAACGCGTAGAGCGGCTCGGGGCTCCAGAGATCGAAGGCGTTGTAATAGGCGAAAGCGTCCTGGGTGTCGGCCGGGTACTGCGCTGGCGAGCGATCGAGGCGCAACCCTCCGCTCCCATCCGCCGTGACCAGCTCCATGTGGTCGCCGACGTCGACGGTCTTGAACGAGCCGATCGGTCCGCTGGCTTCGAAGGTGGTGTAGCAGGTCTCCTCGGCCTCCGGTGGCACCGAAGTCACGCCGGCCAGCGAGTCTGCCGCAGCGAGCTTCTCGGTGAACATGTACGAGAATCCGTAGACCGCCGCGTACGGGGGAGCCCAGCCCGCCAGGCCCGGCCCCACTTCCGCGAACGAACCGAGCTGCATCAGCGCCAAGGACAGGCCGGCGCCGCTGAAATTCACCCAGCTGTACTCGACCACGCCGCCGTACGGCGTCGGCGCCGGACCGATCTGCTCGGGGTCGTACCCCACGCCAACGGTCTTGACGGGCACGTCGGCGTAGTCGGGCGCACAGGCCAGAAGTGCAAGAATGAGGCCCATGATCACCACCCCGTTCCTAGGCCGAGATAGAACCGGAAGCCCGGCTCCTCGACCTCGTTGCTGAGTTCATCACCGACGGCGCTCTCGGTCGAGTCGGAGACGTCGTCTCCGTTGACGTCACCATAGCCGTGAATTCGATTGAATCCGTATGAAACACGGAAAAAGCTGTTCCAGCCGAAGCTGTCGAGTAGCGTACTGGTGACGCGTATCTCGGCGCCGGCGTCGTACAGCAGGTAGTTTCCGTTCTTGTGGGCGGTGTCGACGAAGGGAATCTCGCGACGGATATCCGCAGGATCGTGCGCGACGCGTTCACCGAACTCGTTGCGATAGAACTGGCTCGTATCTTCTGGCGGGGTGAACGACCACAGATTGCCCGCCGTACCCATGATCTGCGCCGTGATGTCGTAGACGTACAAGGGACCCAGCTTGGCGTTGAGCTCGCGGCGGATCGGGAACCGATAGGCCAGGTTGACCATGGCCATTGTCTCACCAGACAGGCTGTTCGCCGGGTACCCGGCAAACAGGGTGTTCGGCCGCAGGGCGCTGCTTCCCCAATAGAAGGGGTGCTGACCGCCACCACGGAACTCATCATTACGATCGACGTTCCGGTCTACGTAGCCGCCGGCGAAGTCAACCTGAATGGTGTGTCGGTACTTGTTGGCTTGGGTAAGAATGCCACCCCAGGCCGGCACCGGGATCTGCTCGACCCAACGAAGCTCCCCTTTGTTGTACTCGTAGGCATCGAGTAGTTCGCCGTCGTCCACGGTCTTGCCACCATAGGCTTCATAGATGACGTCCGTCGCGCCGTGGGCGTAGGTCAGGTCGATGATCCTGCCGCCCCGCACGTTGGCGCCGGGCGCGTAGGTGCCCAGCGTCGAGATATTGTGGTTCAGGCTGACCTCACCCATCAGTGCGTACGGGGCGTAGTCGGCGTCTCCAGTCTGACGGAAGCCGAACCCCTGACCGAAAGCGGTCGCCGTCGTGCGGTGAACGCTGTTCCAAGGGTACTCGACGCCCGCAAAACCATAGGTGTAGAACTGTTGTTGCTTCCCCTGGTACACCCCTTGATCCTCGGTGGTGCTCAGGTCGTTGTCGTCATCCAGCAAGTACCCGTAAGGGAACTTCGCCTCCCCGCCGATGAGGCCCACGTAGAAGTTGGGGTACCAGCCGCTGTAGACATATTGCAGCCGGGCCGACCAATCCTCGCCCAGCAGGACTTCGCTGTAGACGAAGTGATTCTCGACGAAGTCCTGGAGGAATACGGCCCCGCCCGCCTGAAGCGCCAGGTCGTCGCGGGCGTCGTTGGTGATCCGAATCAGGGGGACCCCGCTGAGCGACATCAACGGCGTCTTGTACGGCACCGGTTGGTACATGCTCAGATCTTCTTTGAACGACCAGGCCGCAGCGACCGACGTCGCGTCCGGGTTGGTCACGAAGTCGGCGGTGACGTCCTTGTAGAGCAGGTCGGCCTTCGCGGCGCCTTCCACCTTGTACCCGTTGGCGTGGTACGCGAGGTAGACCAACCCGCCGCTCGGCGTCTCCGCCGGGGTTTCAGCGCCGCCGATAGTGTTGGTGAGCTGGTCGATGCGGCCAGTTTCGTGATCCCAGCGATGCACCTGCATGATTCCCGAGCGATCGGAGATGAACAGCAGGTCGCCATCCTTGGTCCACACTGGATCCCCGTCTTCCCACCGGTCGAACATCAGCGCCCGAACGTTCCCGCCATCGGCGTCCATCAGGTAGATGTCCTGCTGGAACTGCCGGAACACCGACACCGCCAGCGTCTTTCCGTCCGGCGACCAATCCACGCGCTGCAACCACGTACCGTCCGTGTACGTCGTGAGATATTTCTTTTCCGAGCCGTCGATGTTGATCGAGACGAGGTTCAACGTGCCGTCGGTGTACTCGAAGTACGCGAGCTTCTTGCCGTCGGGCGATACGCTCGGATCAACACCGCGTTCGGTGTTCGGAATCTTGTACGTGCCCGCCGGGACGACGCTGTAGTCCTGACCCAGAACGTCGACCGGCTTGTGGCCAAGGTAGGTAAGATTCCCGTCCTTCTGCTCGGTCGGAGCGATCGGGACATAGTAAAGGGTCTTCCAATCATACCCGTCGGACTCGCCACGGAGATGGAAGAGCTGGTTGCCCATGCGGGCGTCTTCGAGCAGGTGCTCACTACCGACGATGACGACCGCATCCTTGCCGGGCACGAAGTCCCAGTCGTGGCCAAACTGCGCCGGCGAGCTCACGCCGAGCGACTGTCGCTCGAGACGTGCCGCCACGCCCGCATCGGAGTGGACCACCCCGGAGAACGCGGCCAGCGAGCTCTCGGTGACCGGCGCCAGCTCCAAAACCGCGAGGTTGTTGACGCCGAACCACTTGCCATCGGCCGAGAACTTCGGGCTCATGTTGTACCGGCCGGTCAGCTCCCTGGCCCGCTCACGCTCCCGGCGGGCCAACAGCTCCCCAGTCACTCCGGTTTTGCGCTTCCACCGCGGGTCATGGAATGCGTCTCGGCCGTCGGGATCGGTATATTCCCAGTCGTAGGCTTCAAGCGCCACTTCGCGATGCGGGGTCTCGCCCTCGCTCTTGAGGGCCGCGAACTGGCCAGTGTACGTCTCGGTGATCCAGGACCGCCAATCGTCATAGAGTTGCGGTCCAGAGACGCCGGTGACCGTCTCGAGGTGGTCGTTCCAATCGAAGACAAAACCTTCCTGGTTTTCGAGCGCAAACTTGTTGTAGGTCTCGCTGCCGAAGCGTTCGCGCAGGTAGAGCCCGAAGCTGTAGCCCTGTTGGTACCCACGTTCTCCGTCCATCCACCCGTGGTTCTGCTGAACGGTTTTCCACTCGTCCCAGCTCAGAAGGCGGTCCTCGATCACGCTCATTCGCACGGTGCGGTCGCGGCCTGGCGTCCACCAGTTGTACCCGGCTTGATCCGACCAGTACTCAGCACCACCCTCAGTCCAGTACCAGGGTTCGTTGTTCCCCAGGAGGATCTCACCGCCGCTCATCGTGTTGCCGACGCCCTCGTTGTAGAGCGCGCCGATGCTGATTGCCTGGGAACCCTCGGCAAAGTTGCCGTTGGCCTTGAGCGACACCACATGGGCGAACTCATGGACCAGCACGTCCGGGAGCCAATCCATTCGGGAGCGCATCCGATAGAAATCCGCCCCCGGGTTGGCGCTGATCTCGATCCAATCCCAGGTGGGCACCGTGAAGCCTTCGAGATCGTCACCCTGGTTCAGGATGACGATGTGGACGCGCTCCTTGAGGTAGTAGTTGAACTCCGCGCACATGCGCGGGAACATCTCCTCGCTGATCTTGGCCGAACGCTGGGCGGTCCACTTCGCGGTCAGGTAGTGGGCGTTGTTCTCCTTCTTCCGGCTTTGTGGGTAGTGCACCACGAAGTGCTCGGTCTCGATCGAGTGCCATTCCAGATCAGGATGGTTGTGCTGAAAGACGTTCTTCGCCAGCGCGGGCGCGGGCGCGAGGAGGGCGGCAGCAAGGAGGAGGGAGCGCCACATATTAGTACCGGAGCTCCACGCTGGTGCTGAGGGTTGGCCCGCGGGTCGGCGAGATGCTCTCCAGGGGGAAGAACGTCAGGTCCTCTCCACGGATGGGGACCATGGCCGAGGCGAGAATGTCGACGCCGCGGGAGGCGTTGATGACCAGGCCGCCGCCTGCGTCGAAGGACCAGCCATCCGAACCGCCGACGACATCGAGCTGTTCGTCCACGAAGAAGCCGCCCGAGGTGGTGCCGACCGACGCCGCCGACCACTGCCGGAACACCGCATCGCCGCGAAGCGCGATGGGGCCCAGCTGCAGCATCGGCGCCAGCTCAGCCCGGAATTCGCTCCCGGGCTTGAACCGCCCCGAGAACTGGTACTGATCGACCTCGACCACGAATTGGGAGACGCCAGAAAAACGGTGGATATAGCCCAAGGATGCCTCGATGGCGATTGGGCCCATCTGCTGTTTGCCTCGCGCGAAGACCGCGAGATCAGCCTGCCCGGTGCTCATCGGGAAGGTGGCCACCGTGTTCGGCCCCCCCACGTAGGTTCCGGCCGTTTCCTGCCCGGTCGGCATCTTGTACTGAACGTCCAACACGATCGACGTCGTGGGGATCGCCCGGTTGAAGAGCTCGAGCTTCCAGCCGAACTTCGGCTCCCCGATTCCGAAGCTGGCGGTGTCGGTGCGCAGCTCAGGATTCACCAGTTGGACGTAGTGGAAGGGGACGTCCCAGTAGAGCTCAGAGGAGCGGGTGATGCCGTAGCGAATTCCGAGCCGCTCGGTCGTGTAGAGCCACTGCGCTCCACTCCACTGCAGCGCCTCGCCCTCGGCCGTCCAGGCGCCGTCGGCAAACTTGTGGTCGTAGCCGAACGAGCCCTCGAACCAGCCCTTCCCGATGACCAACGGGCGCTCGACTTCGACCGCACTGAGCGGCGCGCGCATGGTCTTGACCTGAAAGCCTGCGGCTTCGGCGGAAGGCACGACTGCGGCGAGAGTGGCGAGCAGGGGGAGCAGCCACATGGTGGGGTAGCCTCGGGGAAACGGGGTCATAGAACACGCGCCGGCCATCGCTGTCAACCCGCTTTTCAGCGCGTTGACGACCCTCGCCCGTGTTGCCCCGCTCCACCGGATGGAGTAGTCGGCGCCCCCGAGGAGAGTTCTCGCCGTGCTCGCGGTCCTGCTGCTGTTGTCGGGCGCGTGCGTGCCCATGGCCCGAGACGGGGGCGGCGCGGACGTGACGGGACAGCCGGTGCGCCTGACGTTCATCCATACGAGCGATGTGCACAGTCGCCTCTACGACTACGACTTCACCCCGTCGTTCACCGACAACGAGCTTGGTCTCCAAGATGGCCTCGGGCCGTACGGCGGACTCGCCGAGATGGCGACGATCATCAAGCGTGAGCGCTCAATGGCGGGCCGCGTGCTGCACCTCGACTCGGGCGACTGTTTTCAGGGCGCCGTGGTGTTCAACGAGTTCTCCGGCGAGGCCGAGTTTCGCGGGATGAGCATGCTGGGACTCGACGGCGCGGTGGTCGCCAATCACGAATTCGACAAGGGGGCAGCGAACCTCGCCACCCAGGGCGCGGCATGGGCCAGCTTCGATTTGCTCGCCGCCAACTACGACTTCGCCGACAGCGACCTTCCTTTCGCTACCGAGCTGGAGGATCTCGTTCTTCCCAGCACGATGTATGAGATGGACGGGGTGCGGGTCGGGGTAATCGGGCTCGCCAACATCAGTTCTCTGAACTCCATCTACGATCAGTCCAACAGCATGGGCATCCGGGTGATCGAGCCCGGCCAGGCGATCCCCGACGAGGCGGCCAAGCTCCGCGCCCAAGGTGCCGACATCATCGTCATCGTCTCGCATATGGGGCTCGACAACGACATCGAGCACGCCCGTACCTACGCCGACATCGACATCATCTTGGGCGGACACAATCACATCGCGCTCGACCCGCCGCTCGTGGTGACCAACGAGGCCACGGGCAAACGAATCCCGATCGTACACAGCGGCGCTTTCGCCAAATTCGTCGGGCGGCTCGACGTCGTGGTCCAGGACGGCGCGGTCCTGTCTCACCGCTACGAGCTGTTTCCTGTCGACAACACGGTGCCGGAGGATCCAGACGTCGCCGAGCTGCTCGCCGAGTACTCCGAGCAACTCGACTATGACCTGAACTTGGAGCAGGTCATCGGCTACGCCGAAACCGAGCTCACACGCTACGGCACCACCGGCGGCGACTCGATGTTGGGGAACCTCACCGCAGAGGCGATGCGCCTCTACCCCGGCGTCGAAACCGAGATCGCGCTAACCAATACCCTCGGCATCCGTTCGGACATCCCGGCAGGCGACATCACGCTCGACACGCTGTACAACGCCATGCCCTTCGACAACACGATCACGACGATGTTCTTGTCGGGTCGGGAGGTGCAGGAGCTCCTCGACTTCAACACCGAGCGGAGCACCGACCGGGGCTGCCAATCGCAAGCCCAGGTGGCGGGAATCCGCTTCACGATGAACTGCGCCGAGGCGCGCGCTGAGGACATCGTGATCAACGGGGTGCCCCTGGATCTCGACGGCACCTACGAATTGGCGACCAACAACTACATCGCGCACGGCGGCTCGGGGTTCGAGGTGCTGGAGCGCAACACGACGCAGCTCGATACCACCATCTCGATCCGCGACATCGTGAAGTCGGCGATCAGCTCGGCGCGGACACTGCCGCAGGCCGGCATCGCGCAGGAGGATGGCCGCATCCTCCCGGTCTACTGATGCTGGGACTGCTCCTCGCGTGCACCTCGGTCGAACGGAACCGCGTCGAGCCAAGCTTCGTGCATGTCGATCTCGCGACCGATGTAGCATTGGGAACGGAAGCGGCTCCCCTCCCCTTCTCGGCCGATGCCAGCTTGTTCAACGCGACGATCACCACCTGGGACGTCAACGGAGAAGCGTACCCGTTCACCGGCGAGATGAGCCTGTCGGTGCGGCCAGGACGGGTCAGCGACCCAGCTCGCGTGTCCGTCGTCGACGGCGCGTGGACGGGCGCGGTTGGGGTGGAGGCGGGTTTCGGCCCGACGAGGATCTGGGCCACGGAGGAGGACGTCACCGACGGGCGCACCCCCTCGTGGTCGGCCGGGGTGAGCGGTCCGATCTGGTTCGCTCGCCCAACCGTCCCGGAGATGCAGACCACCGACAACCACGAGAGCAACCAACTCGAAGGTGAGTTCGCCGAGCTGCGCCTCAGCGACCGAGAGGTGGTGGTGTCGGCGACCGACCCGGCCGGGTTCTACGTGAGCGACTTGGGAGCGGCGCCCGGCAACTACTCGGGTTTGTACATCTACACCTTCCAGAAGCCCCCGGACGAAATCGTCGTCGGCGCGCGACTCGACGAGCTCAACGGGCAGAACAGCGAATATCTGGCCGCCACCCAGTTGAACTTTCCTACGCTCCACGTCGTCGAGGGGCAGACGCTGAGCCCCCCGGCACCGCCGGTCCTCACCGAGGCCATGGCCTGCGATAACAACGCGATGGAAGCCTACGAAGGCAGTCGGGTCCGGGTCGAGGGCGCTCTGATTCCCTCGACATTCACCCCCGACTCTGCGGCCTTCGCCGACTACGTCGCCTACGGGCAATGGCCGCTCGAAGTCGGCGCGTGCACGATCTACGCTGAGTCCACCTCGACGGTTCCCGACTACTACCCTCCGGATCATGCCGGAGAAACTCTCTCTCACGTCGAAGGGATGCTGAAGGAGGTCTACGGCAAGTGGATCTTCATCGTCCTTGACGAGGCCGACATCGGCGCAGGCACCCGCTCGCGCAAGGGCTCCCCATGACGCTGTTTTTCGCGCTTTCTTCCCTCGCCCAGGCCGGGGACTTCGTCGACACCTGGGTGACCACCTCGCTCGAGGACACCAACGTCCGCGCGGGGCCGGAGGCGTACTCCCCCGCCGCCAACTTCGTCCAACGCGGCAACTCGACCTTCTTCGAGAACTACGAGACGCGGTTCACCGACGACATCAGCCAGACCCACCTGGTCCTCTACAAGAAAGATGACGGCTTCATCAAAGGGATCACGACCGAAGCGGCGTTCGTGATCCGGATGCAACCCTACCTCGACGTGGCCAGCAGCAAGCCCGGCGTCAACGTGGCGGATGACGGCAGCTACGTGCGCATCATCAAGCACTTCGACGACGCCAAGAACCTGTCGTTCACCGGCTACGCGGTGGACGCCAACCGCTTTCGCCTCGGGTACAGCTACGACATCACGTGGGGTGGTCGCGACATCTATGCCTTTGACCCCTACGCCGCTCCCGGCTTGCGGGCGCAGTTCCAATCCGGCCCACACTACGTCTTCGCCGGGGTGAAGACTGCCGTCGGCGACTACACCGACGCCGACGGCAACAAGAACAACGAGGCCTATTGGGGCTTCTTGGCCGGAGGTGGCCTCGAGGTCGGCAAGCACCTCCGCATCGAAGGGGGCTTCGGCGATTTCCAGCAGGGGCAGCTCACCAACGTCGGCGACGTGGAGTCTCCGCTGTACAACGCGCCCATCACCGCGCTCGGCGGCTCGGCGCAGGTCAGCGTGCGCACCAACCCCGCGCTCGACTACATCTCCTCGTCCGAGCTCAAGCTCTACCGCAACGCCCCCGAGTTCATGCGCGACAGCTACATCAGCCACCGCCGACTCGACGGCTTCGGCCTCTTGGTGCAGTCCGAGATCAACGTGATCACCCACGATCTCATCGACCCCGAAGCACCGGAGACAACGACGGTAGAGACCGCCATCGCCGGCGACGTCCAGGCCCTGGCGGTCATGGGAACCACGGAGATCAACGTCGACTTCGTCTACAAGGACCTGCCGTACATCGTCTTCAACATTCCGGGCATCACGTCGGGCTACGCCCTGGACCCTGATCTGAACGCGACCCCGCAGCTCTACGTGCGCGGCAAGATCGGCCATTGGTTTGAGCAGGCTCACCTCACCCCGAGCCTCGGCGTCGGCTGGGAGCTTCCCGCGACCTACACCACAGGCGACTCCAGCTTCGTTCAGTACGACGAGCGCAACAAGGCGCACGTGCCCGACGGGCAGGAGCCCACCGCGATCTTGTCGGCCGTAGCGGGCCTGCAGTGGGACGTCTCACCCTCGACGGTGCTGGTCGGGGAGGTCCTCTACACCGTGGACAACAACCTCAGCGATTTCCAGACCAATGACGACGGTACCAACGCCTTTGTTCCCGAGGCCGAAGCGGTTCGCAACGCGCTGGGTTTCAACCTGATGATGCGGGCGCGCTTCTAGTCACCCGTGCTGCGTGCTGCGGCGCCCAGGGCCGTGAAACGCCTGAGCGGCATGGGTGACTGCCGGGTGGGGGAGAGGGACACGTCGCGGCGCGTTATTTACGCGCCGCGCGCCGCAGGCCGGAAAGCGTAGCTTGGAGGCCGGAGGGTATGGCCCGGTAGGGGGAGGGCGCGGCGAGCGTCCGCCCCGAGTTTCAGGTTATTCGTCTTCAGGCGAAAACGACCAGACCTCGGCGTCGTAGCAGGTGCCGGCTTCGATGTCGGCGCACTCTGAGCTGTTGAGGCAGGTGAGCTCGGCGTCGAAGGCGTCGCGCTTCTGGATATCGGTCCACTCGTCGTAGAGCGTCTGCTGGCTGGTGCAGGACTCCTGACACTCGGCGGCCGACATCCGCTCCGTGCCGGCCATTTCGCAGGCCACGAGCTTGTCGCAGACCTCCTCGCACGTGGGGGTGCAGGCCGAGGCGACGAAGATGAGGAGGGCGGTCACGCTGGGCCTCTTAGTAGCCTGAGCGGCATGCCGCGACTCACCGAGCCGTGAAACTGCTGAAACGCCCGCGGTAGTCCCTTCTGCGGCTGGGCGGGATGGGGAGAGCGACACGTCCCAGCGCGTTAGCAACGCGCTGGGCGCCGCAGGCCGGAAACCGCAGGTTGGAGGCTGAAGGGAATGACGCGTTAGGGGAAGGGGCTGCGAGCCCTTTCCCCTTTTCTGATCAATAGTGGGGCTGACAGTAGCCCTTCCCAAGATTGTCGCACGAGGTGCCGTCCACGCAATCCATCCAGGAGGCCGCCTGTTTTTCGTTGGCGATGCTCACGTCTTCGTCGGCGTTGCTGTTGGGATCATAACTTCCCATGGTCCCCGCCTCCGTCATCGCGCCGTCACACACCTGCTGGCATTCGATCACCAAGCGGTTGGCACCCTCTTCTCCTTCAAAATCCGGCACGTTGATGTTGCACTCATCTTCCCCGCTGCCGTACAGACGTTCGCACGAGCTTCGACAGTTGGGACCACACCCGACGAGGGTTCCGAGGATGGCGAGGACGAGGACGAGCATGCAGCTTCCGAAGGCCGCCCAGGGTAGTCGGGCAAGCGGCCCTGGTCAATGCGCGTCCTTCACGTCACCCCCTGCTATCCACCCACGTGGGCCTATGGCGGCATCCCACGCGTTGTGTACGCGCTGGCACGGGCTCAGGTCAGCCTGGGCATGGACGTGCGGGTGTGGACGACCGACGCCTTCGATGCGGTGAGGCGGGCAGAGGTGCCGGCCGAGCGGATCGAGGACGGCATCGACGTTCGGGTCACCCGCCTGGGGAGCAATCGGCTGGCGTGGCGCCATCAGTTGTACCTTCCCACCAGCGCGCCCCCGCTCAAGGAGGTGGACGTCGTCCACCTGCACAGCCACCGCCACCTCTTGAACTGGTGGGCGTTCCGGCGCGCCCGCGCCGCGGGGGTCCCGGTGGTGCAGACGCCCAACGGCACCGCGCCACGCCTGGAGCGGAAGCAGGCCCTCAAGGCGGGGTGGGACCTGTGTTTCGACGGCCACATCCCCAAGGGTGCCGACCGCACGGTGGCTGTCTCCAAGGCGGAAGTGAGGCAGCTCCTCGCGCTTGGGGTCAAGCCGGACAACATCCGGCGCATTCCCAATCCGCTGCACCTTGAAGAGTTCGAGCAGCTTCCCGCCCGCGGCAGCTTCCGCGCCCGCCACGGCCTCGGATCGGGTCCGTTGGTGGCCTACCTCGGGCAGATCACGCCGCGAAAGGGGGTTGAGCGATTGGTTGAGGCCTTCGCCCAGGACCTCGATGGCGCCACGCTCGTAGTCGCGGGCGCGCCGCGCGGCATGGCGCTTCCGACCGCGCCGCACGTCCGCTACACCGGCACCCTTGAAGGGCCGGACCGACTGTCGCTGCTTGTCGACGCCGACGTGCTGGTGTACCCCTCGACCGACGAGATCTTCGGCCTGGTTCCTCTGGAGGGCCTGTTGTGCGGCGCACCGGTCATCGTCGGCGGTGACTGCGGCTGCGGCGAGCTGATCGGTGAAGCAGGCGCCGGCCTGCTGACGCAGACGCGGGACGTGGACGAGCTCCGCGCCCACATCCGGGTGCTTCTCCGCGACCGGGCCCGCGCCGGGGAGATGGTCGCCCGGGGCCGCCGCTACGTTGAGGCCCATCTGGACCCGGTGCGCGTCGCGACGCAATACCTCGACGTCTATCGCGAGGTCCTTCCCCGATGATTCGTCGAGCCCCGCTGCTGATTGTCGCCGCGATCCTGGTGGTATGGGCCAACTCGGTCAACTCCCCTTTTGTCTACGACGACAAGGTCGAGGTGGTCCATCGAGCCATCCGCGACATCACCACGCCAATGGCCTGGGTGCTCTACAACCCCGGCCGCGCCGTGCTCTTGAGCACCTACGCCGTGAACTGGGCCGTGGGAGGACTGGACCCGCGAGGCTACCACCTCGTCAGCATCGCGATTCATGCGCTGAACGCGGTCCTCGCCTGGCGCCTCGCCCTGCGGATACTGACCCCCGGACGCGCGCTTTTCGCCGCACTGACGTGGTCGCTGCATCCAATGGTCACCGAGGGCGCCACCTACCTGTCCGGCCGCTCAGATGCGCTCGTCGCGACCTGGATTTTGCTTGCCCTCGGCCTGTGGATCGACGACTCGCGGACGCCCAGTCCGCGGGCGCGGGCGGGTGCGCTCGCCGCGACGGTGCTCGCTGCCTTCACCAAAGAAACCGCTGCAATTCTTCCATTTCTACTGTTTGCCGCCGACCTCACCCTCGTGGCTGGAGGCAGGCTCGCGCTGGTCGAGCGTCGGCGCTACCGCCCGTTGGTCCTGCTCCTGGTCATGATGATCGGCGCACAGCTTCTACGGAGCGGCTGGCCCGCACCGGAGGTGCCGCGATCGGCGCTCGACCACGTTGTCAGCCAGGCGGCCGCCTGGGCGCTCTACCTGCAACTTTGGCTGGTCCCGTGGGGCCAATCGATCCTCCACGGGCTGCCTGGCGTGGCCTCGGGGTGGGGGGTGGCCGCGGCGGTCGGCTTCGGAATCCTGACCGTGGTCGCCATCCGAGAGCGCGGCGTCACCGCCTTCGCAGCGACGGTGTGGGCACTTCCACTGACGATGGCGAGCGCGATCGTCTTGCGTGAGACCGTTCCGGAACACCGGGCCTACCTTTCGGGCTTCGGGCTTTGGCTGTTCATTGCCAGTCGCGTGCCCGAGCGCTGGCCGATTTTCGTCGTGCCGCTGCTGCTGGCCGGGCTGACGGTGCGCCGCAACCAGGACTGGCGCGATGAGCCCACCCTCTGGGGGAGCGCAACCGAACGCTGGCCGGAAAGTGCCTCTGCCTGGTACGGCTATGGGCAATCCCTGAAGTTTGCGTCCCGATGGAGTGAGGCCGAGGCTGCGCTTCAGACCAGCTACAAGTTGGATGGTCGCATCGAGGCACTCGACGACATCGGCATCTGTCGGGTTCAGCAGGGGGACGCCCCCGGGGCGCGTTCAGCATGGGAGAGGGCTCTCCGCGACGAACCCGGACACTGCCCCGCACTCAACAACCTCGCGGAGCTTGCCCATGCCGAGGGCGACCAACGCGCTGCGACGAGCGGCTTTTTGAGCACGCTGCGTTTCTGCCCTGATGACCCGATTGCACACTATGGCCTCGGTATGCTTCATCTCGACGCCCACGAGTCGGATCGAGCGCGCTTCCACCTTCGCGCCTACCTCGCCGCGGACCCCGGGGGGATCCATGCCAGGAGCGCCGTTTCCGCCCTGAGCGCGCTGGGCCTGGCGCCGTAGTCCGTTCAGCGACGCTGAAGCGCGCCACTGGTGAGGCTGAATCCGGAGGGCAGGTGATCCGCAAGCCACCCGTCATCGGCCACGGGCCAGCCACGCCCCGCGATGACCTCAGCCACCCGCCCCCGCACGCGGGTGGACTCCTCGGTCCGGCGTTGCAGCGCGGCCAAGAGCGGCATGCTCCCGGCATCCCCCTCCTGCGCCGCGATCGCCTCGACCGCGGCATGCCGCACCCCCTCGTCGAAGTCCAGGAGGAAGCGGCTCGCGCCCTCGACAATGCCAGCATCCTTGCGCTCGGCCAGGGTGAGCAGGAGCGTGCGCTTCTTTTCGGGGTGGAACTCGTTTTCGACGGTTTCCTGCGCCAGGAGCTCCAAGAGTAGCTGGGTGGCCGCCGAAGCCCCCTCGATTCGCTCAATCACGCGCAGCGAATGCTGGAAGTTGTGCGAAGCCCGGGCGTGCGCCCGCACCGGTTCCATGGCCAACGGGCCCTTGTCAACCAACAGCTCGATGACGGCGTCCTTTTCGGTGCGGTCCTTGATGTTGTGTTCCAACTGCAGATCGAAGCGACGGCACAGCGCGAGGAGCGACTCGGGCGTGGCCTGATCGGCGAGCCAGTGCGCCGACTGCACACGATCGTCAGGTTGTGCGTCGCGATCCTGCAGGCGCCGGCCATGCTTGGCCACGCTGCTGGGGGTGAAGAAGTCGTACCAGGCCATGGGGAACTCGAACGGCGCAGTGCTATTCACCTGGGGCCGTGCGGGGAAGAGCCCAGTTGGTGCCGATCGCGATCAACACCCGTCCGTCCGCCGCCGCCGGCGTCAGCCCCGCCGCCCCGCCCACTTCTCCGAAAAACCGCCCGCCGTACCGCAACCGGCCGCCAACCTCCGCACGGGCGGGGTTGCGCGATGTAGCCAGCCCCACGTCCGCGCGGCCGATGACCGCCCATCGCCCGGAGGACCACGCCCCCTCGATTTCGGCGAAGGGCACGTCGTCCTGGGCGGCGAACCGGAGCGGATTTCCCAGAACCGCCAGGCCGACCCCGAGGACGCCGGACCAGGGCCCGCGGTGAAGTCCCACCCACGCGCCGAAGTCCACGTCGGTTTCATCCGTGCCCAGCTCATTTTCATTGGTGGCATTCGGCAATTTTGCGCCCCACCCGAGCCCCATCGAGACCACGTCGGTGTGGAATATCCGCAGACCCGTACCCAGTCGGAAGTCGCCGGGGCCCGTGGTCGCGTCGACCGCCGACTGGTCCGCGAGCCACCCCCAGCCCAGGTGGACGCGGACGGCCGCGCCCAGCCACGCCGAGGCGGAGGCCGACACCTCGGTCCGGTCACGCGACCCGCTGCGAAACGGTGGAACGAGGCCGATCGCATGCTCAGCCTCAACGCGCACGCTCCCGGTGGCGCCGTCCGCAACTACGCCGACAAGGTCGCTCGCCGCCGGCATCCAATCGGCCGCTGACGCCGATGTTCCGGGAAAGGCGAGCAGGCACAGCAGCCCCAGCGCCGCTGTGTTACGGGGGCGGCCAACCCTGGCTTGCCCACGTGTCGAATGGTGTTGACGATGGCCCATCGGATTGCGTACGCTGCGTCACGCCTCGCCTCACACGCCTCGCCCGACGCGTCCAGCCGTCCGGAGTGCAACGCATGACTGCATCGACCTTTCGTTTCCTCCCCGCGGCCCTGCTGCTAGTCGCCGCAGGCTGCCAGCCCGCAAAGCCCGACGATAGTGGTGACACCGTCGTCTGCGCCGGTCCTTCGGTCGCGTCGATCGAGGAACAGACCGTCATCCTCGATGACGTTGCTGCCAAGGTCAAGGCCGAAATCACGCTCTGCGACGCCGAGGACCAGCTCTCCTACGCGTGGATCATGGACAGCGCCCCGCTGGACTCCGACCAGGACACGTCGATTTTGGAGGACAACGAGACCTCCGAGGTGAAGTGGAAGCCCGACGTCGTCGGCACCTACGTGCTCACCCTGGTGGTGACGGACCAGAACGGCAAGATCTCCCAGTTGGTGTACGCGGTGGTCAACGTAGTGTCGGGCAACGAGCCGCCGGTGGCCGACTGTGGCGCCAACAAGACGGCGGTTGTCGGCGACCGGGTGGACCTGGACGGTTCGGCCAGCAGCGACCCCGAGGGCGCGGCTGTGGTGTACGACTGGTCGCTGTCCTCAGGTCCGGACGGCACGGGCCTCGGCTATGACGACGTGTTCAACGGCGACAAGGCCGTCGCGACCGTGGTCCCAGACGTGGCGGGCACCTACGTGGTCAGCCTGGTCGTCGGCGACGGCGAGAACTGGTCCGAGCCCGACTACTGCTCGATCACCGTGGCCTCCGAGAACTCCGCGCCGATCGCCGACGCCGGGGACAGTTCGGCGCTTTCGCCCTGCACGCCGCCAGACTTCCACCTCGACGGCTGGGGCAGCTACGACCCCGACGGCGACGCGCTCACCTACGCGTGGACGCTCCTGACGGCGCCGTCCGGCTCGGCCGGCTACTTCTCCAGCGACGCTGCGACGCCCGACCCCTACTTCCGCTGGGACATCCCTGGTGAGTACGTGTTCGAGCTTCAGGTGTGTGACGATGGTCAGTGCTCGGCGCCCGACGTCGTCACCTACCTCTTCGCCGACGAGACCGAAAACGCACCGCCCACGGCCAATGCCGGGGCGGACCAGACGATCTCCAAGGAGACCGACTGCGAGACCGACGCCTACGTCTTCACCTGCGAAGAATGCCCGGCCGACAGCGTCACCATCGACGGCAGCGCCTCGATCGACGAGATCGACGGCGATGAGCTCGACTTCTACTGGACCGAGCCCACGGGCGAGCCCGTGATCGCCGCGCCGCTGAGCCCCACGACGGAGGTGTCCATCGCGGCCTTCCCCTCGGTCTACGCCACCGCCACCACCAAGACCTACGAGATCACCCTCGCGGTCAGCGACTGCAGCGAGACCGACACCGACACGGTCATCGTTTCGTACACCTGTATTGGTACCTACTAGGGAGCCCCGGATGCGCACCACTCTTTCTTTCACCGCGCTCGTATTGGCGCTGGGCTGTACCGGAACCACCGAAAAAGAGGACACCGCGCCCGCGGTCGATCCCAACGACGCGCCGCTCGCCGAGGCCGGCGCCGCCATCACACAGGCCGCGGACACGACGGTGCAGCTCAACGGCGGGGCCAGCAGCGACCCCAATGGGGACGCGCTCACGTACCACTGGTCCTTCGACCGGTTGCCGGACGGCTCTGAGCTCGCGACCAAGGAGAAGGCCTTCTCCTCGAACGAGACCGCGGATGCGGTCCAGCCCAGCTTCCAGCCCGACCGTGTCGGCACGTTCATCGTGAAGCTCGTCGTCAACGACGGGAAGCTCGACTCCCCGGCCGACTTCGTGATTGTCACCGTCACCGCTCCCGAAAACCTGCCCGTGGCCAACGCTGGGGTGGACGTGACCGGTGCGATGGGAACAACCGTCGGGCTTGACGGCACCGCGTCGTACGACCCGAAGGGCCGTACGCTGACCTATGCTTGGACGCTGATCGACAAGCCGACGTCCTCGACGCTTGCCGGCCTGACCGCTGGCGACTCCTCGGCACCCTCGTTCATGCCCGACGCCCGTGGCAACTACACCGTGAACCTGGTGGTCAACAACGGTCTCGCGAACTCGGTGGCGGACGCCGCCGTGATCACCGTGACGGGTGAAGACGGGGAGCCCATCGCCAACGCGGGCGAGGACATGGCGGTCGAGGACTGTACCTCGGTGTCGCTCCGGTGTGACGGCTCCATCGATCCGGACGGCGACGCCCTCCGGTACTTCTGGTCCATCCAGAACAAGCCCGGAACCTCAACTGCCGAGAACGAAACCTCCTTCTCCGATCGCACCGCGGCCAACCCGACCTTCTGGCCGGATCAGGCCGGCAACTACCTGCTGAGCTGCGCGGTATTCGACGGGAAGAACTGGTCCAGCGCCGATCAAATGACCCTCGTTGCCACGGACCGCTCGTCCAACAGCAAGCCGGTCGCGGACGCGGGCGCGGACACCAGCGTCTCCGGCGGCAACGCCGAGTGCGTGGAGTCCGGATACGTCTACAACTGCGACGAGTGCGCCTCGACGACGGTTGCGCTGGGCGGCGATGCCCGCGCCACCGACCCCGATGGTGACCCCATCGTGATCGAGTGGGTGGTTGTGGAGGGTGACGCGACGATCAGCAACAACGCTGTGGTCTCGACCACCGCGACGCTGACCGACGCCGAGCCGACCGAGCCCGGCGCCTGTGAGGACGTGGACTACACCTTCAAGATGACCGTCACCGACTGCACGGGCGAGTCGACCAGCGACACCGTGAAGTTCACGCTTAGCTGCTGTGGTGTCGAGGATACCGGCCCGTAGTGGTCCTCGCGCTCTTCGCGCTCGACCTGCAGCCCGCTTTGGGAGAGGTCGTACAGGTGGACGCCATCGTGGCCGAGTCGGAAAGCGGCTCGGCCACGCTGCGTTGGCGAGGCGTGGACCGGGCGGAGGGCGCCCGTGCCTGGTTCCAGGCCACCACCGCGGGGCCGGCCGAAGTGTGCGTGGCCGATCGCTGCCTGACGCTCCAGGTTGGGGCGGCCGCCCCCGCGTGTGCCAACGGCGCGCCGGCGGACGACGGGCGGTGCACCGAATCCCCAGTGCGCGGGCAACCCGTCCGCGGTGTCGACGCGGCCGCATGTTTCGATGACGCCTGGCCCCGGGTGGTCGACGGTGTGCTGCTTTTCTGCGACAAGGGCGGGAAGGTCGACAGCGCCGTCGACCTCGAAACAGGGGAGCGGTGGGCGCTGCCCGCGTCAGCGAGAAGTCCGGTGTCGGTCGGCGACGCGCTCTGGCTGGGGGGCGATGCGCCGCTGGAGTACGCACCGCGGTCCCGACGTTCCGTGTCGACGGCGTGGCCAACCACCCTCCAGGCTCTGGTCCGCCCGGACACCAGCAGTTGGCTGCTCGCGCTGCTCCAGTGGCATGCACTTCCGTTGCCCGATGCGGCCCCCGTCGGGGCGGCAGGGGCCGTCATCTGGACGGAGCGCAAGCTCGACGACGACGTCATCATCGGGCTCCCAGAAGGACGGGCGGCCCTCGGAGGCGGGCTTGGCAACCAACGGCGGCCAGTGGCGCACGGCTCGCGCGTCGCCTGGTTCGACGAACGGGGAGCCCGCGGCGGTGGCCCGGCCGTGGTGGTCGCCGATTTGGGGTCGGGAGAGCGCCGTGCTTGGGCAGCGGACTCTGGATTCTTGGGCCCGCTTGCCCTCGATGCGGAGCGGGCGTGTTGGGAGGACCGATCTAGACTTCGTGGTGGCGAGGGGGGTATCGAGATCCGCTGCTCCGATGGGCGCGTGGCATCCGGCGCCGCCGACCTCTTGTCGCCGAGCCTCGGGGGTGGGTGGTTGGCGTGGCACCAGGGGAAGCAGGTGCACGTGGCGCGACTGACGGCACCTTCGCCGTGATCGGCGCGTTGGTCGCGGCAGCGGCGCTGGCCGGCGCGGTGGGGGCGGGCGGAGCGCTGCTGGCCCGCGCGGCACCTGGCCTCCTCGCGCGGCCCGCGGGATGGCTGTGGGCCTTGGGCACTGGGATGGGTGCCCACGCGCTGATGCTCTCTCTACTGGCGGCGGCAGGACTCTTGTCGCCGATGACGGCGACAGCGACGCTCGTCTTGCTGGGGATGGGATGGGCGCTCCGTCCGGCGATTCGCGTCCCTCGACCCTCGGGTGGGTACGCAGCGCTCGTACTGCCGGTGCTGTTGCTGCCGGCGCTCGTGGCGGCGCTCGCGCCCCCTACGGACACCGACGAGCTGTACCAGCACCTCGCGCTCGCCCGACGCATCGCGGAAGGGGGCGCCCTCATCGGCGGCTTTGAGAGCCCCGATGGGTCGCGACCGCAGCTCGTGCATGCAATCTTCGCCGGACAGTACGCGGTGGGCGGAGCGATCGCCGCCCGCCTGTGGCATCTCGGCGTGGTGCTGGCGCTCCTGCTCGGAGTCGGCGAGCTGGGAGACGCCCGCTTCGGAGCCGGGCGGGGCCTGGTTCCGGCGGTAATTGTCGCGACATCATATTCGTTTGCGCATGAAGCGGGCCTCGCCTACAACGATCTTCCAGCGGCGCTGTGGCTAATGCTCGGGGTCGAGGCGGCGCTGTCGGGGCTGGCGGCGCCGGCGGGGCTCTTCCTGGGACTGGCGCTGGCGGCAAAGTACACGGCGGCGCCGGCGGCGGCGGCCGCGGGACTGGTCCTTCTGGTCCGGACGCCCAGACGGCCGCACGCGTTTTTCATGGCTGCGGCGGCGGGCGTCGTGCCCTTGGCTCCGTGGTGGATCCGCAACGTCAGCGAGGGGTTGCACCCGCTGTTCCCCTACGCGGGGTGGCCGGCTGTAGAGGGCTTTGTTTTTGTCTATCCTGAGAAGTATGGGATCGGGCACACGTGGGTCGACGCGCTCCGGCTGCCGCTCGACGTGCTTTTTCGGTCGCGAGTCGACAGTTTCGCTTTCTTGGGCCAGCTCTCGTGGGGGTGGCTGGCCCTGGCCGTGGGGGCGCTGTGGACAGCCCGAAAGGACCGCGACGCCCGATTGCTGTTGGCGGTCGCCGGGGCCGGCTTTCTGGGTTGGGGAGCGTCCGCGCAGGTGATGCGGTACCTGCTGCCGCTGGCCGGCGTCGCGGCCCTCGCGGGGGCAGCGTCGAGCTGGCGGGTGCTGGCGCTCGTCTTGGGGGTGGCCTCGTTGCCGCGAAACGCAGCGCCGCTTGCCGAGGAGACGCGCGACCGGTTGGCGGTGGTTTTTGGCGCGGAAGACGAGGAGGCCTTCCTCCACCGCGAGCTGCCCGCGTGGGGCGCGCTTCGCTACCTGCGCGATCACGTCCCGGCACGGGAGCCCGTCGCGCTCCTGTATTCGTGGCAGGGGTACTACCTCCGCCAGCCCTACCTGCTCGGCTCGGTCGAGGACCACACGCCCACCCGACAATGGCTGGCGTCGCATGGCGACGGTGCGCTGCACGCCCTCTACGAACGCGGCGTTCGCTGGCTCCTGGTCGGCGACCTGCACTTTCTGCGGAAGTCCTACGCGTTTCTGCCGGAGCCCGAATGGCGCAGCCAATTCGTCGAACCTCAGGAGCGGCTCCGCTACCTGCTGCGACGCGACGCCGAGCGCCTGCACGCTTCGGCGCGCTGGGAGGTCTACCGCCTTGACGCCCCCCCCTCCGGCGACTAAACGGGGCCCGTCATCCAGGCGGGGGTGGCGGAATGGCAGACGCGCTAGGCTCAGGACCTAGTGGGGTAACTCCCGTAGGGGTTCAAGTCCCCTCTCCCGCACCATTGTTGAGACGGGGGAAGAGCTTCGCCCCTCCCCCTACGGCGGCGTGCCGTTCGGCCGTCCGCAGGCGTACGGCCTGCCGCCTGCGTCGCGTTGCTAACGCGCCGCAGGCGCCGCTCTCCCCCTCCCGCACCATCGGCTAGCGAAGATCATCCACGACGAACTGCGCCTCGGAGCGCCCGTTGTAGGTGTTGACGCTCGCCCGACCCAGCACCTCGCGGGGGCCGCTGAGCCAATCCTTCCGGTCGGCGCCGCCCCACCAGATGCAGCGCAGCGAGCCGAGTCGAAAGCGGACGTGCCGCCCCGTGAGCACGGCGATGTCGGTCGGCACACCCCGGACAACCAGCCGCGCGGACTCGTTGCCCTTCCCGGTTGGCTCCAGGCGAGCGAGATCCTGGATGAGGCGCAGGTCGACCATCCCGGGCTCGACCACCGCGTCGATCCACTCTTCGGCGACGAGCGCCTCGTCCCCGCCGTGCGCGTCGACGAAGGCTGCAAGCGCCGCCGCGAGCTCACCGAGCCGCGCCGTCGACACGGTAAACCCTGCCGCCGCCGCGTGCCCGCCGTGCCGATGGAGCAGATGCGCCACCGAGTCCAGCGCCTTGGTGGCGTGAACACCGGGCACGCTGCGCACACTTCCTGTCGCGAGCTCACCAAGAATGGCGACCACCGCAACCGGGCGATTCACGCGCTCGCGCACCTTGGCGGCGACGATTCCCACGACGCCGCGATGGAAGCCTTCGTCCTCGGGGCCGGCGACCAGGACGAAGGCAGGCAGGGGCGTCGGAACGCGCTGCAGCGCGGTCTCGACCAGGCGCTCCTGGATGTCCTGCCGCTCGCGGTTGAGCTCGTCGAGGAGGCTGGCCTGCGCCAGGGCCTTGGCGGGATCACGCTCGCGGATGAGCTTCACCACCGCCGACGCGTCGGCCAGCCGACCGGCGGCGTTGATGCGCGGCCCGATGCGCCAGCCCAACGTCTCCGCAGTGATCTCGCCGACGTTGGCCCCGGAGACCGCCAAGAGCGCCGCCAGACCGGCCGAATGCGGTCCACGATTGAGGCTGCGCAGCCCGAGGGTCACGATGGCGCGGTTTTCGGCGTTGGCAAGGTCCACCACGTCGCAGACCGTCCCGATGGCTGCGAGCTTCAGCATCGAGTCCAGCAGTTCGGCACGACGCGGATCGTCGGCGAGCAACGCCCCCGCCAGCTTGAGCGACACGCCACACGCCGCGAGCGCCTTGTTGGGGTAGGCACACCCCGGCTGAGGCGGACACAAGACCGCCACGGCGGCGCTGGGGACGGCCTCCCCGGCGGGCAGGTGGTGATCACACACGATGACGTCGATGCCAGCGTCGTGGGCTCGCTGCACGGTGACATGGTCGCGCACGCCAATGTCGGCCGTCACCAGCAGGTGCACGCCGTCGGCAATGGCCTGATCTACCGCCTGCGTCGAGAGCCCGTAGCCCTCCTTGAAGCGGTCGGGAATGTGGTAGCTGACGGTCACGCCGCCGAGGCGGTCGAGGGCGGCGTGCAAGATGAGGCAGCTCGTGGTGCCGTCGACGTCGTAGTCGGTGACCAGGCGAACGTGCTCGCCATCCCGACGCGCCCGCCGGAGCCGCTCCAGGGCGAGATCGAGCCCAAGCAGGCTGGATGGGTCGAGGAGGTCGCCGATGCCAGCGCCGAAGAAGCGCTCGTCCACCTCGCGAGCGGCAAACACCGTGGCGGCGACCGGGTGGCAACGAAGCTCGGCGCCGAGCGCGGCAACGCGGGCGGGATCGGCCTCGCGGTTGTGCCAGCGGCGCCCGCTCAGACTCGCCGCGCGCATCAGAGGCTACCCTGCCGCGAGGGCGTAGCCGATCGCGATGCCCAGGAAGAGTCCCAGCCCCCCCGCGGCGACCGCCGCCCCGAGGAGCCCGAGCATGCCGGTGCCGGCTGATTTGGGAGCGGCCGGGGCCGCGCGCGCGACCAGCTTGATGGGGTGGCTGCGGCGCTCCCCGCCGCGGTCAATGACCACATCGACATAGACCGCACCGCCCTCGAAGCGAGCGCCGGCAACCCGCTCGACGCGGGCGCCCACCCATCCGGCCGGGTCGACCGAGGCCTCGATGAGGTGGCCGGGCTCGGCCGGCGGGAGCTCACGCGCCTTGGACGGCGGCGGCGGGGGCGGCGGGGGCAGCACCCGCGACTGCGCGCCGCTGACGATGCCGGACACCGTTTTGTTGGCGGCGGCGGGCGCAGCGGGCGGCGCGGGATTCGCCGCCGGGTCCTTCGAGGGCCTGACCGGTCGGGACGTGATCATCTCTGCGGCGACCGAGACCATCGGAGCCACCGTGGCCGTGTCCCGCGTGCCATCGAGGTATTCCCCCGCCCGTTCGACATTCGCGAGCAAGAACGCGTCGACGTCGGCCGTCTTGACGTGCCCGCCCGACTTCAGCTTCTGGCCTCGTTGCTCCTCGAAGGGGCGCACGCGCTTGATCTTCTCGAGGTGATCGCGGATGACCTTCTGGTCGCTTTCGGCGTGGGCGTTGTCGACCGCCGTGAGCGCGACGGCCGTCTCACGACCGGCGAGGTTGTCCCGGATGCGCTGGGCCGCCAGGTCGGTGACGGCGCGCAAGGTCTCCATGACGCCCTTGCCTTCGAAGGCGGTGGCCTCAATCATCGGGACGCCAAACGGGTTGAGGTCCGCGGCGATGTCCTGCACCGAACGGGCATTCGGCAGGTCACGCTTGTTGAGCTGGATGACCAGGGGAATGCTGGCGAGATCGAGCCCGTGGCTGCGGAGGTTCTCCTCAAGATCGATGAGCGCATCGACGTTGGCATCGCCGCGATCGTCGGCAGAGTCGGCCACGAAAACGACGGCGTCCGCACCTTGGAGCAGCACCTTGCGCGTCTCTTTGTAGAACACCTGGCCCGGCACCGTGAACAGCTTGAACTTCGCGTTGAAGCCGGCGATCTGGCCGAGCTGCACCGGCACGAAGTCGAAGAAGAGCGTGCGCTCCTCGGCGGTGGCCATGGTGTGAAGGTCGCCGCGCTGACCCGCCGGGACCTGCTGGTGGAGCACCTGGACGTTCGTCGTCTTACCGGAGAACGCAGGGCCGTAGTACACGACCTTCGCCTCGATCTCCCGACGAGCAAAGTTGATCACGGCCATGGCGTGGGCGGTATCCCGCCGCCGCCCGCGCTGCTCCCCCGCCACATGATACTCGGCGCGCCATGACCCCCCTGATTCCCTACTTCGAGGACCCGTCGTTCACGATTCCGTTCGTCGGCCTCGAGATCCATGCTTTCGGAATTCTTGTCGCGACCGGGTTCATACTTGGCGGGCGCGTCGCGCAACAGCGCGCCGATCAGTTCGGCGGCAGCGGCGAGGCGGTGAATCGGCTGATCGGTTGGCTGGTGCTGGGCGTTTTCCTCGGTGGACACTGGGGCCACCTGCTGATGTACAAGCCCGAAGAGCTGGCGGGCGAAGGGCAGCGCTTTTCGACGATGTTCGCCATGCTCGTGGGCGGAAAACTGCCGCACGGCGACGAGTGGCCGGTCCTGCTGCAGTTCCAGCACGGCCTGTCGAGCTTTGGCGGCTTCGCGGTCTGCGTGGGGCTCACGATCTGGTTCTTTCGCAAGGAGCGGCTGCCGTTCTGGCCGAACGCCGACGGCGTCGCGTTCGGGCTGACGCTGGGCTGGTTCTTCGGCCGGATGGGGTGCTTCTCGGCCCATGATCACGCCGGCACGCCGACGGACTTCTACCTGGGCGTGTACGGCATGTGCCCCCCTACCGGCAAAGACGTCACCGTCGCCTGTCACGACATGGGTTTGTACGAAGCGATCTGGTCGATCAGCGTCTTCGGCCTCTTCCTGCTCTTCGGCCGCAAACCTCGCCCGAGCGGCTTCTATGTGGGCATGCTCGCGGCGCTCTATGGTCCGTACCGCTTCGTGTCGGACTTCTGGCGCCCCAGCGCGACCGACACCCGGTACGCGGGCCTCACCCCCGCCCAGTACGGCTCGATCGTCGTGACCCTGCTCGCCGTCTGGGTGCTCCGCACCAAGGTTTTCGGCGCGCGGACTCCGACCACCACCGCCGCGTAGCTAACCGGAAACTCACGGCCCTGTGCTCGGGCACCCGCTACGCTGCCGCCGGAAGGTCCACGGCGTAGCCGAGCTTTTTGAGCTTCCGCACGAGGCGCCTCGCGTCTCGCTCCTTCGTCGCCGCCCCTGCGACTTCGGTCGCACCCGCCGCCGCCGCGACCGAAGTCGGCGCCACTGCGACCGAAGTCGCTCGGTGGTGGCTCACCCTGCGACTTCGGTCGCACCTGCCGAGCGCCGCACCACGACCG
>CANLGL010000069.1 GCA_947490345.1 Deltaproteobacteria bacterium | reverse complement strand
GCACGGACCGTTCACTTCGCTTTCCGACCTCGACAACGTCGAGGGCATCGGGCCCAGCACGCTGGTGAACCTGAAGGACCTGGTGTCGTTCGGCGCGAAATCCACGGTCAGCAACCCGGAGGCAGCGCTGGCGCCGACGGTGCCGCCTGCTGCCTCCGCGGCAACGGCCACCGCGTGCAGCGTGAACATCAACACCGGCGATGCTCCGGCGTTGGAGGCTCTGCCGGGCATCGGTCCCGGAAAAGCCACAGCGATCGTTCAGTACCGGGCCGACCACGGACCCTTCGCCAGCTGCGACGCGCTCGACGAGGTGTCTGGAATCGGTCCAGCTACGCTCGCGGTGCTGCGTCCCTGTTGCGTCACCAAGTAGACTGCGTCAATGGCACTGCTCCTGCTGATCATCGCGTGCTTCACGAGTGACGAGCAGGGCGCCGTCGATAGCGGGGAACCTGGCAGCGAAACGGGCATCGACTCCGGCGATTCGGGCGACACCGGCGAGAGTTCCTTCGACCTCGACCCCGCCGAGTGCCCGGAGTCCTCGGGCTACGAGCCCCAATCGCCTCACGCGGCCGGGGTCCTGTCAGGCGAGGGGGTGTGGACCCTTGACTTCGACGCGGACGCCGAGGCCGCCGGCTACGTCGATTGCAGCTACCACCGAAGCTATCCCGCGCTCGTCGAGATGGACGGCCACGCCTGGCAGTGCCCGGATTGTTCGCTCCTGACCGCGGGCGAGACCACCGTCGACGAGGGCTACGAGGATTGTTTCCTGCTCATCTCAAGCGCCGACGCCACTCGCGTCGAGCACCTGGGCATCGCAGATGTTGACGGAACCGCGCATGTTTTCCGCACCGGCGGCGAGAATCTGGTGCTCACCGACATGGGGGAAGCCCCCGGAGCTGGCACCGCCGGCGACCCGCTGGTGGCCTACTGGGAGGACGACGGAAGCTTCACCGACGGCGGTGCATTCCTCCTCACCGCGACGTTGGTTCTCGTCCGCGACGTCGATGAGAGCGTGCTGGTAGAGGATCCCAACGTGCCCCTGGCCGCGGCTTCCGAGTGCGGCTGGCCCCATTGCAATCCCGGCGGACCGTCCCCCACGCAGGCTGTCGCTACCGGGTCGGTGCTGCCCAACGAGCGCTTTTCCGATGTTTGCGGCGGCGAGTACAACCTCTGGGACGGTTGGGGGCGCTACCTCGTCGTCGAGGCATCATCGCCGGATTGCGGCCCCTGCCGGACCTTGGCGGAGAATGAAGAAGCATGGGTCGAGGCCATGGCCGAGCGGGGAATCACGGTCGAGTGGATCACGCTCTTGAACGCCTCGTTGTCGATGGTGAACCAGCCCGCCGAGGCCGACGTTCTCGCGAGCTGGGTGGACACCTTCGGCAGCACCGGACCGGTGTTGGCGGACGAGGGCTACGCCTACGGCCTCTTTCCCACCTACCTGGGAGACACCGATGGCGGAATGGGTTTCCCCACTATGATCGTGGTGAATCCAGACATGGAGGTGCTCGGCTCGGACGGCGGCTTTGCCACGGAGGAGACGGGCGGCTCGGGCTTTTCGGTGATGGAGGCCCTCATCGTGGCGGACGCGGCCACACGGTGAGCGGGGGCGGGGTCATCATCGGCGCGGCCGCCGACAGCGACGCGCGGGCGCTGGTGGAGCTGCGGCGTGCCATCCTCTCCGAAGGAGCGTGGTTCACCGCCGAACCGGGCGAGGTGGCTGACGACGTCAGGGTGCGCGCAGAGCGGCTGCGAGAGGCCCGGCGGTCGGGGAACCAGGTCCACCTCGTGGCCCGCGGCGGTGGCGAGCTCGTCGGCATGGTCGCCGTGGAGGGGGGCCGTCTGCGCCGGGTCCGGCACGTCGGCCGCCTGGAGATCATGGTGGCGCGACCGTGGCGAGGTCGCGGTGTAGGCGCGGCGCTGCTCGAGGCGGCCCTGGTCTCGGCGCGCCTACACCCGGCACTGGAGAAGGTGGAGCTCGCCGTCTACGCCCACAACGCCCGCGCGCTGACGTTGTACGAGCGCTTCGGATTCGTGCAGGAAGGGCGCAGGGTCCGGCAACAGCGGCTTGCCGACGGGACCTACGCCGACGAAGTTTGGATGGCGCGCTGGCTACGCCCGCCGAGCGCGTGACGCGAGCCGACGTCGTCACTCGTCCCGCCACTCCGCTTCCCGTCGGTAGATGCTCCGAGCCGAGATGGCCAACAGATTCGCGGCCAGGTTCCGATCGCCATTGCAGTGCCGCAAGGTGGCCTCGATCATGCGTCGTTCTACCTGTGGCAGTGGCGTTCCCACGACGAACGTGAGCCAACCCGCCTCGGGCGCGGTACCGGCCCCCGCACGCAGCGCGGCGGGCAGGTCGGCGATGGTGACCGTCTCGCCCCGGGCGAGCACGACGGCGCGCTCGAGAGTGTTTTCCAGCTCCCGGATGTTTCCCGGCCATGCGTGGCGTTCCATCGCGGTCAGGGCGTCGTCGTCGATGCCGACGAGGTCCCGGCCGTGCCGAGCGGACTGGAGGGCGACAAAGTGGCGCGCCAGCAGCGCGATGTCCTCGCGGCGGTCGCGAAGTGGCGGCACTACCAGCGGAATGACGTTGAGTCGGTAGTAGAGGTCCTCCCGAAGCCGCCCCTCGGCCACCGCGCGTACGGGGTCGCGATTGGTGGCCGCAATGATGCGAACATCGGCTCGAAGCGTGCGCGTGCCGCCAAGTCGTTCGTACTCGCCGTCCTGCAGCACCCGCAGCAGCTTCACCTGCAAGAGCTGCGGCATCTCGGTGATCTCGTCGAGAAACAGCGTTCCCCCGGCCGCCAGGTCGAACCGGCCCTCCTTCCGACCCGAGGCCCCCGTGAAGGCGCCGGGCTCGTACCCGAAGAGCTCGCTCTCCAACAAAGCATCGGGAATCGCCCCACAATTCACCGTGACCATCCGGCGGTCACGACGTGGGCTCAGCTCATGGATCCACCGGGCGAGCAGCCCCTTGCCGGTACCACTCTCGCCGGTGACCAGCACGCTCGCCATGGACGGCGCCACCTGGGCCGCCTCCTCGAGCAGGGCGCGAGTCGCCGCTGACTGTCCGATGACCTCCGTCCTGGCGACCTGCGCGATCTGGGCCCGCAAGCGTACGTTTTCACGAATGAGTTCGTGCTTTTCCAGGGCCTTCTGAACGCTGTGCACCACCGCGTCCTTTCTCAGCGGCTTGGTGACAAAGTCGTAGGCGCCTTCTTTCATGGCCTCGACGGCGGTCTCGACCGAACCATAGGCGGTCACGACGATGACCTGGGTCTCGGGGGCGACTTGCCGCGACGCGCGCAGTAGCTCCAACCCGCTCATCCCCGGCATCTTCAAGTCGGTGAGGACCACCCCGACTGCCCCGTCACGCAACAGTTCCAGGGCCGCCCGGCCGTCCGCCGCGGTTCGCACTTCGTAGCCTTCACGCGAGAATATTCTCTCCAGCGCGAGTCGGTTCGGCTCTTCGTCGTCGACGACCAGGAGGACAGGCATCTGCCAAACTGACACGCGCGTGACAAGTTGGCAAGATCAGGGGATCGGAATCCACAGGGTGAAGGTCGTCCCAATCCCTGGAGCGGTCTCGACGGTCACCCGTCCACCGAGGTCCTCGATGTCCTGCCGCGTGACGGCCAGGCCGAGTCCGGTGCCGCGCGCTTTGGTGGTGAAGAACGGCTCGAAAACCCGGGCCGCGGTGACCTCGTCGAGGCCAAGCCCGTCGTCCGCCACCACCAAGACCAGCTGACCGGCACCCCGGCGAACCGAGAGCCGCACCGTCTTCGCGCCCGCCTCCGCGGCGTTTCGGAGCAGGTTGAGCAGGGCGCGCCTCACGACGTTTCCGTCCATCTCCACCGTGCCGCAAGGCTCCGCGTCGACGTGCACCACCACCGAGAGTCGGCGCAGTCGCTCGTCCTCCAGGGCCACCACGCTGCGAACCAGGGCGACGGGGTCCTCAGGCCCGAGCTCCGGCGCCCGACGGCGGGCCAGGTCCAGGTAGCGCTCCGTTACCGCCTCAAGGCGGCGAACTTCGTCCACCACGGTGCCCACCAGCGCCGCGTGGTCGGTGCCCGCCAGCTCGTCGGCCAGCAGCTCAGCGTGCAGCGACATCGCGTTGAGCGGGTTGCGGACCTCGTGGGTGACCTGCGCCAGGAGTTGACCGACCAAGGCCAACCGCTCGCTGCGAAGGAGCCGATCGCGGTCGGCGAGGCGCTCAGTCACGTCCTCTCCCACCAATATCCGTCCGCCCTCCCCGAACGGGGCCACGAATACATCCTCGGTACGCCCCGCCGCCGCGCGCTCCTGCCGACCCTCGGAAAGTCCCTGGAGGCCAGGCGGGAGCGCGCTGCCCTCCGCCAGACCCCAGAGCGTCGTCGCCGCGGGGTTGGCCACCCGCACCCCGTCCTGCTCCACCACCGCCACCGCCACGTTCAGACTGTCCAACACCTGCCGTAACTGCAAGGACACGGCGCGGAGCTGCCGATCACGCTCGTCGACGGCCAGAGCCATCGCCTCGAACGCGCGGGAAAGGGCACCAATCTCGTCGTCGCCGCCGACATCCACCGGTCCGGGTCGCTCTCCGGCCTCCAGTCGGCGAACCTGGCCCGTCAACGCTCGAACGGGGCGCAGTGCCGTCCCTGCGAGCCAGAGCAGCAGGGCCCCCAAGGGCACGGACAGGCCCGCGAGCACGAGCGAAACCTGCACCGCCTCCCGCTGGGCGCGTGCCGTCCGCTGGCTCAGCGCACTCACGCGCGCCTCGGCGAGCGCTCCGAGTTGCAACACCTCGTCGCGAAGGGCCCGCCGCGTGCCCTCATCATCCCCCGCTTCAAGCGCGGCGGCGCCTACGTCATCGAGCTGTGCGCCGGCGGCGTCCAAGCTCGCCGCTTCCTCATCGTCCCGCGCCAACTGCTGGCCCCGCACGACCGCGGCCCGGGCATCGTCCAGAAGATCGTCCAAGCGCGGGGACGGCGTCCGGGGCCGGTCGAGCTGCCCTTCCATGCGGGCGGCAAGCCGCGCCAGGGGCAACCAGGCCTCGTTCACCGTGTCGACCGAATCGCCAATCCGACGAAACCAGGCCACCTCGAACCCCAACGCCGCGAGCTGGCAAAGCGCACCGACCGCGACTGCGCCAAGCACGCGACCCCGCAGCGTCCGCGCCCAGCCGAGACCCAACATCGCCAAACCCTATTCCGTCGAGGCGTCCTTGGTCACTTCTGGTCGCGGCCCCGGCGGAAGGGCGTTGCCACCGCGAGCGCGTAGGTTAGCGGGGCCCCGCCCATAGCTGGAGTCTTCGATGTTCCGTTCCATTCTCGTCTCGCTCACCCTTACGACCGCGCTCCTCGCCGGCTGCGACACCGCGACCGAGGGCGGCGCTACCGCCGGGGCCGCCGCCGAAGACGCAGGCGAGACCCTCGCCTCCGTGAACGGAATCACCGTTGGTAGCAAGGAATTCCTCACCGCCGCCGAGCGCAAGACGCCCGCCAGTGGCGATGCCCTTTCGCCGGAAGAAAAGCGTGAAGTGCTCGACGGCCTCGTCGAGGAGAAGCTCCTCTACGCCCAGGCGCTGAAGAAGGGCCTCGACAAGGACCCCAAGGTCCAGAAGGTGATGGTCAACACCCTCCTTCGCGAAGAGGTCTACAGCACCGTCAAGAACAGCGACTTCACCGACGAGTTGCTCCAGAAGTACTACGACGACCACAAGGCCGAGTTCATCGTCCCCGAAAAGGTGCAGATCCGCCGCATCCTCATCAAGGTGACCGAGGCTCGCGCCGACGACGCCGCCAAGACCGAAGCCGAGCGCATCCGCAAGGAAGTCGCTGCCAAGCCGGAAAGCTTCAAGGAGGTGGCCGCCAAGTTCTCCGAGGACATGTACAAGCGCCGCGGCGGCGACGTCGGCTTTGTGTCCAAAGAGGGCAAGCCGGGCCTGGATCAGGCCATCGTCGAGCGCGCCTTCGCCCTGGAGACCGAGGCGATCTCTGAGGTCTTCAAGACCGGCGACGGGTACAACATCGTCCAGGTGGCGACCCGTCGCGAGCAGGTCGAGCGCACCTTCCAGCAGATGAAGGGCTCGGTGCTGCGCAAGGTCAAGAACGACAAGATGAAGGAGCTCTACGACGGCTACATCGCCACCGTGAAGGGCGGCGCCAAGATCGACATCGAAGAGGCGAAGCTCGCCGCGATCGAAGTCAAGGCCGCGCGCCGCGCTGGCTCCATGCCCGCAATGCCGATGCTCGGCGGCGGCGGCGAGGGCGAAGAGGGCGGCGAGGAAGCTCCCGAGGCGCCGCCTGTCCTCCCCGAGGGTCCGGCCGGTGCAGGCGGCGATCCCGCGGCCAAGGCACCGGAACACGAGTAGCCGGTGTCGGCGACCCGCCGTGTCACCGCTCTGCTGGCGATTTTCGTCGCTGGGGCGGCACACGCGGCGGAGCTGGGCCGCGTCACGGACCGCGTCGCGGCGGCCGTCAACGACGAGGTCATCACCCTCTCCGAGGTGTACGACCTTGGCGGCGACTACGTCGAATCGGCCGTCACGACCGGCGGCGAAGCCATGCGTCCACCCGCAGAACACGCGGTGCTGGAGCGACTGATCGAGCGCAAGCTGGTCGAGCAGCAAATCGCGACGCTCGGCATCGACGTCACGGAGCAGGAGCTCGACAAGGCGATCGACGACGTTGCCCGGCGCAACGGCATGGACCGCGACCAGGTCAAGGAAGCGGTCGAAGCTCAGGGCATGGACTGGGAGACCTTTCGCACCGAACAGCGCGAGCAGTTGCGCGAACTGAAGTTCCAACGCTCCGTCCTGCAACCCCGGGTCACGATCACCGACGACGAGCTCCGGGATGCCTACCTGCGCACCGGGGGAACGCTCGGCGGCGAGGTCGCAAAACTTCAGGGACTGTTCATCGGGATCCCCCGCGATGCCGATGCCACCGCGCTCGCGGCGGTGCGGGCCCGCGCGCAGGAGGCCCTGGGAAAGCTCACCGCGGGCGCCCCGTTCGCCGACGTTGCGACCGCGTTTGACGAAGGGGCCGCCAAAGCCTCAGGCGGCGAGATGGGCGAATTCCAGCGCGGGCAGTTGGTCCCTGCGCTCGACGGCCCCGTCTTCGCCGCTGACGTGGGCAAGCCCTTCGTGGTGGAGCTACCCACGGCGATCTTCGTGTTCAACGTCGCCAGCAAAAAGCGCCAGGACACCGGCTTGGAGGACGTCCGCGCCAAGCTGACCGAGCAGATCTTCCAGCAGCGGATGAAGGACGAGCAGGGCCGTTGGTACGAGCAGGCTCGCCGAGCGGCCGTGGTACGCGTGCTCCTTCCGGGTGGCGAAGGGCGCGGACCGCGAAGCCCGTGAGCCTGCCCCCGCTGGTCCTCACCCCCGGGGACCCGCGCGGCATCGGCCCCGAAGTCGCGGCGATGGCGCTCCAGCGTGTCGACGTTGGCGACGTTCTGGTGGTCGGAGACGTGGGCGCACTGCACGCCGCGGGCCTTCGCGACGGCGCCAACGTTCGGCTCGTCGAGCCGCCGGACACCGGGGAACCGGTGGAGGTCGCGGCGTTGCGGTGGGCGGTGCAGGCCTGCCAAGAGGGGCGCGCCCGCGGCCTATGCACGGGACCGATCCACAAAGCCAGGTTGGCCGCCCGCGGCTTCCGCCACCACGGCCACACCGACTTCATCGGAGCGCTGTGTGGCGTTGCCGAGCCAGTCATGGCCTTCGTCGGCGGCACTGTCCGCGTGGCGCTGGTGACGGTCCACCACCCGCTCCGGGACGTTCCCGCGCTCATCACCGAAGCGCGCGTGTACCGGACCCTCCAGACGGTCGACGACTCACTACGCGGCCAGCTTGGCCTCCCGCGGCCCCGCATCGCCGTGTGCGGCCTGAACCCTCACGCTGGCGAGGGTGGCCTCCTCGGCCGCGAGGAGATCGAGCAGATCGCCCCGGCCGTCCTCCGCGCCAGGCAAGCCGGCATCGACGTTTCAGGACCGATCAGCGCCGAAGAAGCATTCATGCATCCAGACGACTGCGACCTGATTCTCGCGATGTACCATGACCAGGGGCTGGCGCCGCTCAAACGCGTGGACTTCGGCCGCACGGTGAACTGGACGATGGGCTTGCCGATTGTGCGCACCAGCGTCGATCACGGGACGGCGGACGCCCTCGTCGGTACCGGCCGGGCCCGGAGCGACAGCATGGAAGCCGCCCTGCGCCTCTGTGATCAGCTGTCGCGGCCTCTCCCCCAGGGTGCTGATCCCTAGGGCAACGGCTCGACCGTGACCAGCTCGGCGCAGTCGCCGATCCCCCACTCGGACCACAAAAGCGGCGCGGCGCCGAAGACGCGGCAGTCGGTCAGCGCGCTGGCGTCCCGGTTTCGGAGCACCAGCAGCCCCTGAAGCGACGGCGTCCCGCAGTTGAACCACGTGCTCGACCCCTCGTGCACGTCCTGGAACTCTGCAGCCACGCCCAGGCTCAGCTTCAGATGGTCCGAAGACCCATCCACCGCCGCCTCGTAGCTGCCGAAGCCGTGCTCTTCCACGTACACGCCGTCCGCGCTGAGAAAGAGCGCCCCCCCCCCGGTCCAGCCGTCCGCTTTCATGTCCAGCGCCCACTTTCCGGCATCGCCGTCGCAACTGACCCGGACCGTGGTGAACAAGGCGTCGCGCGCCTGCGGGTCCGACGCGGAGGTATCGACCAACGGCGCCGGACAGGCCACCAAGACCGCCAACCACATCAGGCGGTGTCGCCCTCGTCGCCCGGACACTCCTCGCCCTCGGGGGCGATGCCCGCGTCGGCATCCTGATCGTCACAGTCGTAGCGCTTGGTGACGCCGTCCCCGTCGCGGTCGATGTCGGGACGGTCGTCGGTGGCGCTGGGGCAGCCGGCCAACAGCGCGAGAACGGGGAGGAGAGCGCGTGGGCTCATGCGGAGGCTCCGGTCAGAGGGGCAGCGTAGCGTGGGCGCGCGCCGCGGGAGGGGAAAAAGGCAAACGGCACGGGGAGGCCCGTGCCGTCACCGCCGGAGACCGCCTACTGGCAGTCGTACAGGTTCTCGTCGGCGTCGTTGGCTTCCCAGCACTCGCCGTCGGAGGCGATGAGCGCGTACGCGAGGTGGCCGGCCTCGTGGATGGTGGTGGTCATGAGGGTGGTGTCGTTTTTAAGCACCGCGTCGAGGTCGGGGAAGACACTGTCGAGCACGAGCCCGGTCGACGAGGCCCCATCGTGACAGATCTCGTAGTCGCCGCCGCGCCCCGGGCCGGCCGGCTCCCCGAGGCAAGTTTCGCCAAGCCAGCCACCCGCCGACTCTTCGGCCATGCCGAAGGCGTAGGTGCCGCTGCCGTTGGTGATGCTGAGGGCGACAGACTCGACGCCCGCGTCGGTGCTCCACGTGGTGGTGAAGCTGAGGTCCGTATCCTCGGTGTCGTCGGTGTCGCCGGTGTCGGTGTCGCCGGTGTCCGTGCCGGAATCGCAGCCGCCGCTGTCGGCGGTGTCGCAAACCTTTCCGCCGCCCGAAGTGCAGCCAACCAAGAAGAGTGCCGCGGCGAGAGCGCCGAGAGTATTGAGAGCCATTGTGTCCTCCATGCCGCGGAGATGCGGCGCACGCATATTACAGTGGAATCACGCAGCCGCAAGAGGAGAGGCCACGTCAAGAACGGTCGGTCAATAACTCGTGTGGTTGTTCGCGCAACAGCTCAGCGCGGGCGTGGGCAGCGCCGGCTCTCGATCGAAACACTTCGGTTTCGATCCGGGCCAACAACGCGTCGGTCCCCGCCCCCGAGAGCGCACTGACGCACTCGGCGTCGAACTCGCGGGCCATCGCGGCGACGCGCTCCGGGTCGGCGCGGTCCACCTGATTCAGCACGATGATCCTCGGTACATCACGCGCGCCCAGCTCGTCCAGGGTGCGTTCGACCGTCTCCTTGTGGAAGAGGACCTCGTCATCGGCAGCGTTGAGCACCAAGAGCAAGAGCTCGGCCTGCACGGACTCGTCGAGCGTGCTCCGGAAGGCGTGGACAAGGTCCTTCGGCAAGTTGCGGATGAAGCCCACGGTGTCGGTCAGGACGATCTCGCGCTCCTCGGGGAATCTCAACCGCCGACTCGTGGGGTCCAAGGTGGCGAACAGCTTGTCTTCGGCGTCGACGGCCGCGTTGGTCATGCGATTGAGCAGCGTGCTCTTGCCGGCGTTGGTGTACCCGACGATGGCGACCAGGGGTAGGCCGACGCGCTTACGACGGTCCCGTCGCATCGTCCGCTGCTCGCTGATCTCGCGGAGCTGCCGTTCGATGCGATGCTCCCGCTCGTCGGCCCGGCGGCGGTTGATCTCGAGCTTGGTTTCGCCCGGACCCGTGCCGCCGATTCCGCCCGTGAGTCGCGACATCGCGGTGGGCATCAGCGCGAGGCGCGGGCGCCGATACCGAAGCTGGGCCAACTCCACCTGGAGTTTCCCCTCCTTGGTTGTGGCCCGCTGGGCGAAGATGTCCAGGATCAGTTGGGTGCGGTCGAGCACCTTCAGATCGGTCTCGGTGGCGATGTTCCGCAGTTGAGACGGGGACAACTCCTGGTCGAAGATCAAGTGCTCGGCGCCGAGATGCATGCAGCGGACCACCAACTCCTTGAGCTTGCCCTGGCCGACCAGCGTCCGCCCATCCAGCTCACGACGCACCTGGAGCACGCGGTCAACCGGCCGCAGACCCGCGGTATCGGTGAGGCGCTCCAACTCCTCGAGCGAACGGCGAGCGGCCTGCGCGTTGCCAACGGTGATGGATACGCACACCGCGGCGTCGCGAGCATCCACCCGACGGGTCGCCAGCTTGAACTGCGCCTCCAGTCCCTTGATGAACGCGCCGAAGTCGTCGGACCAGGCGTAGATGTCGGCAACGGGCTCGACGCGCCAGATGTCCCCGGACCCGGGTGGCAACAGATGCGCATACTCGGCCGCGCCGGGCAGTCCATCGCCCTTGCTCTGCACCACCACTACGCCGTCGAGGCGCAGCAGTGCCAGGTCGGTGAGGTCGTCCCGGCTGAGCCCCTCGCCGCGGAGATGGGTGTGCAGCAGGCGAACCCCGCGGAAGCGGCCGCCGCCCGCCCGTTCGCGGCCGAGCTCCGGAATGAACAGCTGGTGGGCATCACCGACGACGACCTTGTCCACCACGCCGACGCGATCGACAAGCACGCCGACCTGCCGATTCATCTCTCGCGACAGCTCTGTCATCCGACGGGCCAACTCGGGACTGAGCCAGCGGTCGGCGGGCACACGTCGGTGATAGAGGCCTTGCAGCGCCTTGTTTTCGGAGGGCTTGAGCCCCTCTGTGTTTCCGAAAAGTTCTTCCACGCCCGCTCCGCCTTGGCTCTAGGTCTTCGACGCAGCGGCGAGAACCCAGCCAACGATAAGCACCACCCCGCCTATCGGCGTGATCGCGCCAAGCCAGCGCTGGTCGCTCAGCACCAACAGGTACAAGCTGCCGGCAAACACCAGGGTGCCGGCCAGCAGAAGCCGGCGAGGCCATCCGGGAAGCCCGGGAACGCACAGGGCGATGGCATGAAGCAAGTGGTAGTGCGATGCCGTATGCCAGGTCTCGATGCGGGGGTGGGCCCCGAGGGCGTGAGCGCCAAATGCGCCCAGACCCACCGCGGTGGCCGCCAGTGCTGCCCCAACTCGACGCCAGAAACGATCGTCCTGGGCGCTCACGTTTGGCCCAGGATGCGCAGGGCCTCCACGACCTCGGCGGCGCCGGAGCATCGGAGCATGGCGCCCTCGATCCGCACCAGGAGCTCCTTCTCGCAAGCCTCGCACTTGTCGAAGCACTCGACGGTCGAAAAGGTCCCGCCCGCCGAAATCACGGCACTACCCAGGTCCGGTGCGTGCCGCGCCACGCCCGTGTCACAGCCGACGACGTGCATCAGGTGGCCTCCGCCAAAAGCGCGTCCACCTCGACCCGGAGACGAATAGAAAGCGGATGCGACCACTCGTCCGCAAGGGCGATGGCAACAGCGTCGTAGTACCACAGCGTCCCATCACGGCCGCCGGTGAACCGGCCCCAAAGGGAATCCCCCACTTCGGCGAAATCACGGCGGATCGACAGGCAGTTGTGCAGCTTGTCCGCAGCGGAGATGAGCTTCAACTCCGCGGGAGCGACGCGCAGGTGCGCCAGGTATCGTTCCTTGCGCTGACGCCAAGGCGGTTTGGGGTGACCGACCGAATCGGAGAGTGCAGCGACGAGACCCGCCACCCTCGCGCCGAACCGTTCTTCGAGCGTGGAACGCTCGGCACCAGGCACATCCTCCAGCCAATCGTGGAGCACCGCGGCGGACATCTGCTCTTCGTCCCCGCCGTACTCCCCCACGAGGCTCGCCACGGCAAACAGGTGGGTCACATAGGGCACATCGCTGCCCTTCCGGCGAATCGCGCGGAAGTCGGCCACCGCCAGCGCCACCGCGCGGTCGAAACCCTCGCCGTATGCATCGTGCCGCTGTGCCATGGCCGCTCCCTATCCGGTTACATGCTAGCGATGTCGATGACCCAAGACTGGCTGGTGCTCTTTGGCGAAACGCGGGCTGAGGTGCGGGCGGACAACTGGTTGGGAGCCTTGGCGCTGGCGTTACCCGAGCTGGGACTCGATCTCGGCGTGATGGCGCGACTGGTCTGCGCCACGGAGGCCGACGGCTCTGCGACGGCGCGTGACGCCCGCGCTGGATTGGAGATCCGCGTGACCCCGGTCGGCGCTGCGGCCCCGCCAAGTTTCACCATGCCCGAGTCCAGCTTCGCATCGATCAACATTCCCTTTGCTCGGATTCCGGCGCCGGCGGTCGAAGCGACGCCCGTGGACGAAGAGCCCACGCTTTCCAAGCGGCCGACCTCGGCGCCTACCGTGGAGATCGAAGGCCCGGGCGCGTTCCTCGCCGTCCCGCCGCCGGCCGCCGCGGTGCCGTTCGACGACCGGATGGAGGAGCTCTTTCTTCGCCTCGGGGAAATCAACGAGGCTGCGACCACGAAGGAGGCATGCAGCTCGGCTCTTCGCCTCGCCGGCGAGCTCGTCACTGCCGAGGCGGGCGCGCTGCTCATTCGCACCCGCGCCGGCGATGGCCTCCGCTTCCGCGCTGCGTTCGGTCCGGCCGCTGCGGCCCTGCTCGACACCACGATCCCGCTCGACCGCGGTATCGCCGGGTTCGTCGTCCAGATCGGCGTCGGCGTCGCGATCGGTGACGCCCACCGCGACGATCGCCACTACTCCCGCGTCGACAAAAGCACTGGATACACGACGCGCGAGCTGCTTGCGGTGCCGGTGCGCGCCGAGGATGGCGGCATCTACGGAGTCCTGGAGCTCATCAACCCTCCCCGTCCGTTCACCTCGGACGACCTGGAGTTGGCGAGCCGCGTCGCCGTTTCGCTCGGCAACGTCTTCCAGGGCATGGACCAGTAGCGCCGCGGGCGATCACTAGACCGGCATGTTCCACACTGCCTGATACGCCTCAACGAACTTGTCGCGGACGCTGCCCATGGCCCGCAGGGAGATGTTCGCCTCTTCCAAGGAGAGCATCATCTGCGCGTAATCGTGCTTGCCAGTGCCGACGTCGTACAGCGCGTTGTCACCTTTGACCTGCTGGGCTTCGACGGATTGGATGGCCTTGGTGAGCGTCCCGTCGAATTCGCTTTTGCCCACCGGGCGAGTGGTGTTCGGCGTCTCGAGGCTGCTGATGGCCGCAGTGGCTGACGGAAGGCCGGTGATCATGGCTACTTCCCGATCCCAATGGCCGTCATGGCCATGGTGCGGGCGGCCTCAATCACGTTGGCGTTGGCGTCATAGGCCCGCTGTGCCGTCATCATGTCCACCATCTCCTCCATCACGTTGATGTCAGGGTATGCGACAAATCCATCGGGACCGGCGTCCGGGTGTTTCGGGTCATAGACCCGCCGAGGCGGCGCGGTGTCGCGAGTGACGTCCGCGACCTTGACGCGCGAGCTCGCGGCGTCCAGCGCGTGGCCAAACGGATCGAGCGACTCCGCTTCGAAGCTGGGGATCAGCCGCTGGTAGGGGCCCCCCTCGGCGGTGCGGGTCGTCCGCGCGTTCGCCATGTTGGACGCGATGGTCGTGAGGCGCGTACGCTCGGCACTCAGGCCGCTCGACGCGATCGCGAAGGTATCGAAGAAGTCAGCCATCACATCTTCCCGTCGGAAGCAGCGAAGCGGAGCATCGCGAGGCGGCGACTGACTCCGCCGGCGAGCGCCTGGTAGTAGACCTGATCCTCGACGAGGCGCCCGGCCTCTCGTTCCAGGTCGACGGAGTTGCCGTCCAGGGCACTGGCGGGCGCGGCGAGCTCGGAGATCGACTCTTCGAGGGCCTGGCCCACGTCGAACACATCGCCGGAGACTGCCTTCTCCATGACATCGTTGAGCATGGTGTCGAAGGGGAATATTTCCTTGGACAGGTACCCAGGGGTATTCACATTCGCGAGATTACTTGCGGTTAACGTCTGCCGAGCCTGGGTCAGCTCGATGGCGTTTCCGAGTCCCTCGTACATCCCGTCGAAGAGACGCATGCCTGTTCCAGGAACCATTGTGGGCCTCCTGGATCACTCTTCGGTCACCGGGCGAAAAGGTTGAGCCTCGGGAACAAGTTTTTTTTGGATCGCTCTAGTTCGCCTTCTTCCGGCGGCGATCACGTAGGACATTATGCACCGTCCGCCGCCGATCCTGCACCAACCTGAGGCGCTCCAGCTCCACCCACACGTCGCGGCGGACCTCCACCTGCTGGTCGGCATTCAGCCTCAGCCTGACGAAAACCGGATGATCCGCCGCCGCCGCCGGGCCCCCCGCATGGACACCCAGCTGATCGACCAGAGCGATTCCAGCGGCGACGGCGTAGGCCACCGGGGCCCCGACGGTGGCTGATTCAGGATCATGGTGCCAACGAATCGCCGCGCCGAGGGCCGGCGGGAACCGCCATCGGTTCGCGACGATCTCTCCGAGCTCAGCATGCGCCTGCTCAACGGCGGCCAGCATCCCCTTCGGCTCCGTCGCCCAGACCGGCGGCAGCTGAGAACGGTACCGGGCCGCGATCCCCACCCCGATGCTCCACCCGATGTCGTGCAGAAAGCCGGCTGCGAAGGCGTCCTCGCGGTCGTTTCCGACCCGTCGAAGAACACTTTCCACCGCCACCGCGACGGCAACCGCGCGGACCTGCAGGCGTTGGGTCAGCTCGGGCTGGCCCCTGACGTGGAAAACGCGACCAGACGCGGCGCTCAGCAGCACGGACCGGAGGCCGTTCTCTCCCACGCGCACGATCGCGTGAGAGATGTTCGCCACCGGCCGCGTGCTTGCGTAGTGGGCAGTGTTGGCCATTTGCAGCACCCGCGCGGCCAAGGACGCCTCCTGGCTCACGGTGCGCGCCATCTGCTCGTACGGCAGGGCCGCGAGCTGGCAGAGGCGCATCACGTCGGCGGCGGCGCCGGCCTGCACCGGGAGTTCGATGGCCTCGCTCTTGGCCAGCCCGATGAGCAACACCGCGTCCCCAGCGTCGGGCTCCGCGTCGTCACAATATGCGATTCCCCGGCCGAAGTCGGGACGAAGGACGAGCGCGCTCATGGGGACCTCGGGGAACGGGGATGTTTTGAAAAGGCAATGTGGGACGCTTCTTCGCGAGCGAGGGCGCCCCACAGGCCAGTCGAGCTCTGGGCGGCGTCCGCGAGCAGCGGCCGCGGGGAGGCACCCGCAACTCCATCGAGTCGGGCGGCCCGCCAGGTGGAACAGCCGCGCTGGTCGTCGGCGGCGCTGAGCCCGGCGGTTCGAACGGCCTCTTGGGCAGCGTCCGGTACCCGTCCTACCGCGAGCAGGCAGCGGAGCAGCGCCTCACGCACCAGACCGTCATCGACATCGTCCCCCGGCCCGCGCTGGACTGCGAGCTCGAGCGGTTCGATCGCTTCGCTACAGCGGCCGTCGGAGGCGTCGAGCAACGCAAGACGCACTTGCGCGCGGGCGCCGAATCGTGGTGACGCGGCGGCGAGCTCCCAGGCCCGGCGTGCCTGAACACTCCGCCCGGCATGCTGCGCGGCGACGCCCTCGATCAAGGCGTACTCGGCGTTCTCTTCGGGCCCGCCGCCTTGGCGCCGCAACCACTCGACGGAGTCGAGCGCGTCCTCGTCGTGACCGGTGGCCACATAGAGCCAGGCGAGCTGGCGGACGCTGTCCCGACCGTCGATGCCTTGCACCCGCTCCAGATCGGCCACGTCTCGCCAGACCTTGAGCGCACTCTCCCGCAATCCGACTGCACCGTAGGCTGCGGCGATCCGCCGGAGCGGTTCTGGATCGAACAGGTTGCGGGCGAGCGCGGGCGACCAGGCCGCCCGGTGAAGTGCGAGCGCGTCCATGGGTCGATCTTCGGCGAAGGCCCGTTCGACTCGCGCCTTCCAGGCGCCGGTGAACTCCACCGCCACCCGACCTTCCTCCAGGCGCGGGTAACGCCGCACCAGCTCTGCGAACGCGTCCACCGCGGCGCGGTCATCGCCCAGATGCTTGTGAAGCTGCGCGACGACGTACAGGCTCTCGGCGCCGGCCTCCCCGGGAAGCTGGGCGTCCGCGGTGGCACCTGGCAGGAAGCTCCCCCATGTGGACGGCGGCGCCTCCAGGATCGCCAAAAGACGGCTTCTGCCACGGAGAACGCGCCGGGTGTCAAGGTCCAGAGCGGTACCCTGGACCGCCGTCAACGACCGCGACGCCGCGAACAGGTCGCCGGTGGCGAGGGCGCTCTCGGCAAGGAGCATCTGCGCGGTCTCGCGAACCGGCCCCTCGGTGTCTACGACCGCCCGAACATAGAGCTCGCGCCCCTCCGCGATGCAGCCGCCATCGGCAAGAAGTGCACCGGCGAGGATCTGCGCCTCCGGATCCACCGCCACGGACGCCAGGGCCCGCCCGTAGCCAGCCGAGTCGGCGCCCCCGGTGGCCCACTCGACAATCGCGACGACCTGCAGCGCCAACTCACGCGCTCCGCCGGCCTCAACAGCCAGGCGTGCGCTGGCTTCAGCAGCAGCCCAGTTCCGCACCGCGAGCTGCGACCGAGCCGCCTGAAACCGCGCTGGCGACGGGGCTCCCGCTTGGGCCGCGCGGGTGAAGTAGTAGGCCGCCTCACGATGATGACCCAGATCACGAGCCAGGGCTCCGAGGCGGTAAAGCAGCCGCGGTCGATCCGCGCCGTCACGGGCCAGGAGTTCGCGGGTGTCGTCAACGTCCGCCCACCCAACGACCGACGGTTCCCCGGTCGACCAGACGGGCATACGCGGCGTGCGACTCACCGCCGGGGCGAACCAGCGGCCATCCCGTCCTTGCAGGGGTGCAACGGCGAGCGGCATCGGTGTACACGGGCGCGAATCGACCTTCCCGGCCAGCGCGCCGTCAAGATCGATCGGGCCGAAAAGTGGTCGTTGTAGCGTGTCCCTGGGCACGACGACAAGCAGCCAACCCGCGGCCGCCTCCTCGAGTCGCACGGTGGTCGCGGGGTCGTCCATTTCCAAGCTGACCAGCCAATCGCCTGCGAGGTCGAACGCCCGGGCTCGGTGAATGCCCGTACCCACGGTCCACCCGAGCTGTTCGTGCAGATCGACGGTGTTGCCGTGTAGAATCAAGTCCGTGCGCCCCTCCACGACTGCGGGCAGCACATCCACGCTCGCACCGGGCGAGGGCACAAGCTCCAAGGGGCCCGCGAACGCCAGCCCGATGGTCAGGGGCCAGAGCATCAGAAACGGACCAGCACGCCGGCGCCGATGCGCAGGGCCGACCAGTCGAAACCACACGGTTCTTCGCTGCAGCCCGAGCCGCCCGCGCTGTCAGCGACATCGCTGAAGCGCGCGCCGAACGAAGCGAAGATGTCGAGGCCCGTCGCCGAGGCCGATCCCTCCAGGTACATCGGCTGGCGAAGGAACGGCGTGTGCCAACGGGCTGACGTCTCCATCAGAACCCCGAATCGAGCTCCCCAATCCTGACGGCCGCTGGTGGCCTCGGGGCTCCCCTGCTCCTGCCAGATCACCATCGATGGTCCGAGCCCGCCGAGCACGGATACCGCGCCCAAGTCCAGGCGGCCGGACGCCAGGAGGCTCACCGGGGCGTACCAGATCCAAGAGCTACTCCCATCCTGTCGTTCCCCCGTCAGTCGGCGATACCCAAGTTCGAGACCAATCTCGAGGGGTCCGTGCACGTGGGAGCTGACCAACCCCTCAATGGCAAGGCTGCCGCCGATCTTGGGGTAGGCGTCGACAAGCCCGCCTTGAAGCACACTCTCGCCGCTGCCCACCAGACCCACCGCGATTTCCCGCACACCCGACGGGGCCGGGGTCGCGGCAAACGCTGAAGCAAGGAAGAGGATCATGGTGTGTCAGACCCGTACACGAAGATGGGAAGGGGAGACGCTGCGTAGGCAGGCGTGGGCCCGAATCGCGCGTCGCCGTCCAGGAATCGCGATCTGTTCCTTGACGACGGCGGCCCTGGCTTCGTGCAACCGATCGAGCACGCGATCGAGCTGGCCGTGCGCCCGCCGAAGGGCCTCTGGATCGCGCCGCGCCATCTCCATCAAACGCTGAAGATGAACGCCGAGTTCTCCCGGACGCACCGGCTGCCCGCGAACCCAGCCGTCGCTGGTGGTCTCGAGTTGGAGCATGAGCTCATCCATCGAGGAGCTCATACAGCCTCCGCCACCAGCTCTTCACCCTCGACGCTGGCTTGGGTCACGTGCCTGAACGCCCCGAGGAGCGTGTCGGCCACGCGAATCAGGCCGTCAACTTCCTTCGGATCACCGGACCGTCCGACCTCCCCAAGCCGACGAACGACCCACATGTACGTGAGGCTGAGATTCTGGACGAGCTCAGGCGCGGCCTCGGCATCCAGCGCATTCGTGAGCTCGATGAAGATCGCGCGCACATGCCCGAGGTCACCCGCCCACTCGACCCGAGCGCCCCGATGTCCCGACACCATGGCCTCACGGGCGCGCTCGAGGCGGTGGATTGCCGTCTCGAAGAGCATGATGACCACCTGCTCGTTGGGGGCGTTGAATACTCGTGCGTTACGATATGCGGCGAGACCGTTCATGATTGACAACCTCAGGAGGAAGAACTGGAGCTGGAGGACGAGGAGCCGTCGCCCAACATCGCCGCGAGCTGAGCGGAGGCGTCGTTGAGCTTGGCTAGAGCCAATTCCATTGCCGTGAACTGCTTGCGCAGGCGCGCCTCGTAAGAGTCCATGCGGGTGTCGAAGTCGTCGATGTCGGTCTCGAGGTCGGTGATGCGACCGTCGATCGTCTCGGTCCGCAGGGTCAGGTAGCCCTCGTCCTCATCGGTGTAGTTGGTGATCAGGTCGGCGAGGGCGTCCCCGAAGGTGCCGGCATCCGCTTCGAACAGCGCCACGATGTCCTCGGGGCTGTCCTCCAGCGCCGCCCTCAGGACATCCTCATCGATCTCGATGCTCCCATCCTGTTGGGTCTCGAAACCGATCGAACCCAGCGACTCGTAGACGCCTCCGGTCGTGTACGCCGCACCGACGACGCTCTGCAGCGACTGCATCAGCCCAACCACAGTGGACTCCCCGACAAATTCGCCCTTGATGTCGTTGTCGGCGTCGTAGGCACGATGCGTGCGGATGTAGGTGCGCAACTCATTGTAGGCCGTGACGAACGTGTTGAGGTTCTCGACGGTGGTGTCGAGGTCGGTTTCCACCGTCACCGTGATCGCCGAAGTGGTCACATCCTCGAGGTTGAAGGTGATCCCGCTCACGACGTCGTCGATCGCGTTGTCAGCGCTGGTGATGGCGATGCCGTTGACCGTGAGCGCAGCATCGGCAGCCGTAGACGTTTCGGTGAACGTCGGCACCGTCCCGGTGCCCGTCATCCCTGAGGTGTCGAGGGTGAGGGTATTGCTGGCACCGGTGTCCTTGCCCGTCACCACCAACCGGTAGGGGCTCGTCGCATCGCCGGTGTCCATGATGTAGGCAGTGACGCCTTCGACGTTGTCGTTGATCAGGTCGGCGAGCTCCTCCAACGACGAGTTGGTGCTGTCGACGGTCAGGGCGGTGGTGGTGCCGGCGTAGGTGACCGAGAGGGTCCCTTCCGCGATCGTTCCCGTGGTGTCCTTGTCCGAGAACCCGTCGGAGACCTCGGTTTCGTTGGCCGCCAGCGAGGTCACCTCGATGCTGTAGCGCCCCGCGACCGCGCCGCCATCGGCCTCCACGGTGACCGCCCCTTCGTCCGAGCTGGCTGCCGTCGTGGCCCGCAGCTCGTCGGCGCTGTCGATGGCCTCGTAGGCATCTTGTAGAGCCGTGACCTTCTCGACCAAGGTCTCGTAGGTATCCTTGAGGTCCTCGAGGTCGCTCAGGTCGGCCTTCATGACCGTCTGGGGCGCCCGAGCGGCCGCCACGAGCTGGGTGACCATCGTGTCGGTGTCGATTCCCGAGACGATGCCGCCGACGCTGATGCCCATGACTCCCTCCCGGTAGTAGAGATACTCCCCCTCATCGGCCGAGTACCGAAGCACTTTAGGCCGAGATCGTGGCCAAAAAGCCGGACGGCCGCGACGCAGAACGCCGCGGCCGTCTGGCTTTTGGCGCCTAGCCCTGCAGGAGCTGCGTGACTGACTGGTTGATGTTCTTGGCCTGGGCGAGGACGGCGATGCCGGCCTGCTGCATGATCTGCCACTTGGACAGGTTGGCCGTCTCCTCGCCGAAGTCGGCATCGCGGATCTGGCTCTCGGCCGCCTTGGTATTCTCGGCGTAGACCTCGAGGTTGTTCAACGCGCTCCCGAGGCGATTCTCGGCGGCACCGAGGTCGGACCGGTAGGCGCTGACCGACTCGATGGCGAGGTCGATGAAGCTCAGCGCGTCGCTGGCACCGGTGGACGTGCTCAGGTCGATGGACCCGCTGTCCACGCCGAGCGTCGTCGCCCGAAGATCGCCGAGGGTGATGTCCACCTGGTCGTTCGCGGTGTTGTTGATGCCAACCTGCACGCCGATAGAGGTCACCGACCCGTCGGTGAGCTGCATGCCGTTGAACTCGGTGACGTTGGCGATCCGGTCGATTTCTTCGGCGATGGCGGTGTACTCGTCCTGGATGTACGCCCGCTCGTCGTCGCTGAGGGTCTCCGAGGCGCTCTGCACCGCGAGCTCGCGGATCCGGCCCAGGATGTTGGTGACTTCCGAGCTTGCGCCTTCCGCCACCGCGACCATCGAGATGCCGTCGCCGATGTTGCGAGCAGCAACCTTCGACGAGTTGTAGGCGACCTTGAGGTTCTCGGCGACACCCAGGCCGGCCGCATCATCTGCTGCATGCGCGATGCGAAGTCCCGAGGAAATACGCTGGAAAGACTTGTTGAGCATGCGACCCGTTTGACCCAGCTTGTTGAGGGCTGAGTTGGCCGCCGTGTTGGTATTGACCGTGATTGCCATCATTCACTCCTTGCCACCCCGGCGGGGGGCCGTTGTTCGAGTCAAGGGCGACCCGATGCACACCAGTCGGCAACGGCCGGCGAGGACTTGAGTGAAACCGGCTTTCAGATCACAAAAAAGCCAAACCCAGCGTCCGATGGTGTCGAACGCTGGGCTTGGGATGTGAGGTTCTTACTGGAGGAGCGAGAGGGCGCCCTGGTTCATGCCCTTGGCCTGGGCCAGGATGGCGATGCCCGCCTGCTGCATGATCTGGTTCTTGCTCATCTCGGCGGTTTCGTACCCGAAGTCGGCGTCACGGATCTGGCTCTCGGCGGCTGACGTGTTCTCCACAAAGGTCTCGAGGTTGTTCAGCGCGCTGTTCAGCCGGTTCTCGGCCGCACCGTAGTCGGAGCGGTAGCCGCTGACCATGTCGATAGCGTCGTCGATGACCGCGAGGGCATCCGACGCGGTGGTCGAGGTGCTGAGGTCGACCGCGCCGGTATCGACGCCGAGGGTGGCGGCGCTGAGGTCGCCGAGGGTGATGGACACCTGGTCGTTGGCGGTGGCGTTGATGCCCACCTGGACGCCGACGGTGGCGGTGCTGCCGTCGGTGAGCGCCTTGCCGTTGAACTCGGTCACGCCCGAGATCCGGTCCACTTCCGCCGACAGGGCGGCGAACTCGTCCTGGACGTAGGCGCGCTCGTCGTCGCCGAGGCTCTCCGATGCGCTCTGGACGGCCAGTTCACGCATGCGGCCGAGGATGTTGCCGACCTCCGAAGAGGCCCCTTCCGCGACGGCAATCATCGAGATGCCGTCGGCGGTGTTCCGGCTGGCGACCTTGGACGAACTCGCGGCGACCTTCAGCTTCTCCGCCACGCCCAGGCCGGCGGCGTCGTCTGCGGCCTTGCTGATGCGCAACCCGCTCGAAATCCGGGCGAAGGAGCCGGAGAGCGCGCGGCCCGCCTTGTTCAGCTGGGTCATTGCGCGGTTGGCGGCGGTGTTGGTATTGACGGTGATGGCCATGATGAAATCTCCCTTTGATTGGCGACATTGTGTCGCCGTGGTGCCTGTCCGTCCGCGGCTTGCGAACTTGGGACATCGATCGGTGGGAGACTTTCGGACCATGAGGGGTCAAGCGCCGCGGTGAACGTGTTCCGCGAAGCCAACCGCCAAATCATCGGCGTTCTAACAGACTGAAAATAGACCTGAAAAAGATCAGATCAAATCGAACAGGTTCTGCCCCTTGCTGCTGGAAGCCACCTGGAGCGCCGTTTCGTAGGCCTGCCGGAGCTCCGAGAGCCGTGTATAGGTCTCCGCAGGGTCCGCGCTGAGCAGCGAGTCCATGCGGGATTCGATCTCCGAGGAGAGGCTGTCTGCGAGCGAGCCCGCATCTTCCGCCATGCGCGCGTCGTTCCCCACGTCTGCGCGAGCGGCCATCACCTGGTCGAGGGCGCCGTCGAGATCGTCCAGCGCCGCCTGAATGCCGGCGGTGTCGTCGGACTCGAGCGCGGTTTGGAATGCGTCGAGCACCCCGAACACATCAACCGCACCCGAGAAGACGGCCGACCCATCCCGGCCGGTCTGCACCCAGCTGTCGTCTCCGACGCGCACTGAGGGGACGTCGGTGGAGCCCACGTAGGCGCCCGCGGAGTCGAACGGGGCCGAGTCCCAGTTGGTCCCCGCGAAGAGGTAGCGCCCCGCGAAGTCCACGTTGGCCGCATCGAGCACCGAGTCGCGCAGCGAGCCGACCTCCTGGCTGATGTACCCGCGCTGCTCGGCGTTGCTCAGATCGCTGGAGCCCTGCACGGCCAGTTCGCGCGCCCGCGTGAGGGCATCGTGGATCTGACCCAGGGTCGAGTCCAGCTGGTCCAGCTGCGCGAGCGCCTGGGACGAGTTGGTTTCGAACACGCCCTGGTCCAGTTTGGTCGCCTGGAGCCGGTCCACCTGCCCGACCAGCTGAGGTGCGTCGGACGGGCGATTGAACACCATGCCGGTGACGGCCTGCTCTTCAATCACCCGCGTGCGCGCGTTGGTCGCCCGCAGGTTCGCGCGTACCAGCGCCCAGAGTCCGTTGTGGGTCACACGCATATCAACCTCCGATGGCCAGAAGGGCGCGGAGGAGCTCGTCAGCCGCGCTGATCACGCGGGCCGAGGCGCGGTAGGCCGACTGGAACTCCAGCAGGTGAGTCGCCTCTTCGTCGGTGTCGACACCGGCGGTGCTCTCCCGCAGCTGCTCGAGGTCCCCGACCAGAGCGGCCTGCGCCTCTTCATTGCCTTGTGCCGCCGCCACGGTGGCGCCGACGTCGGCGGTGATGGCGCTGAGCGCCGAGCGCGCGTTTCCGGATGCGAAGATGGTGGTGTCGTCCTCGAGCTCCAAGAGCGCGTCGAGGTTGACGCCATCGCCTCCGTAGGCGGTCGACGCGCCGGCGAAGGCGAGGAGCGACGGGTCGTCCGCGAGGGCGCTGGAAACCGCTAGTCCCGCTGCCGCGCCGCTTGCGGTTGCCGTGGTTGCGAACACGTCCGCTCCGGGAGCCCCGCTTTGGTCAAAGCCAAGCGCGTGCTGCGCGTTGAACGCATTGGCGATGGCGAAGGCGAAGGCATCGAGGTCCTCGATCCAGCCTTCCATCTCGCCGCGCGCCTCGACCAGGCCGCCGAGCCGACCACCGACCACGTTGGTCGCGTCCAGGGCGCCGTCGTCCATCGCGACCAGAATCGTGGCGTTTCCGTCGGCATCCTCAGCCGTCCCGAGCTCTCGCCAGTCGCCAGCGCTCACGATCGCGTGCCCACCAAGGTAGACGACCGCCTGCCCATCTGCCTTGAGCTCTGCGGTAGCTCCGACTGCGCCTGCGAGGTCCAGAATGAGCTGGTCGCGGCGATCCAACAGATCCGCCGGGCCCAGGGTTGCGCCCTGGCTTCCGATCCGAGCATTGAGCGCAGCCACCTCGGCGAGCGTCGCGTTGACCTCTTCCAGGCTCGAGCCGATCTGCTCGTCGATCGCATCGATCGTCTCGGCGAAGCCAGTGGCGATGCGAGAGGTGGTCGCCGCAAAGATCTCGGCGGCGTGGACCACTCCGCGACGCAGGGAGGCATCCGAGGGATCGGTCGTTGCGGTCCCCAGCGCGTCGAAGATCTGGTCGAGCGCCTCGGCGATGCCCGTCGAGTTGCTGCTGTTGAGGTAACTCTCCGCGACCCGCAGGTTCTCCGCGAGGGTCGTGGACGACGACTGCGCTCCGGTGGCGTCGATGAGCCGGACGCCGAGGAGTCGATCGGCAGAGCGCGCCACGGCGGAGGGGTTGGCGCCCTGGCCGACGAAAAGCCCGCGCTGCTCCACCGGCGACAGCTGCTCCGTGCGCAGGGTACGGCGCGTGTAGCCGGGTGTGCTGGCCCCGGTGACGTTCTGGGTGGTGACGTCGATGCCGGCAGACGCGACGGACAACCCGCGGGCGCCCGTCTGGATGGCGCCGAGCAGGCTCATCGCATCCCCCGGACCAGCCCGTAGCGGGTGTAGGTCGCCGGGGCCCGGTCGGGCGAGAGCGCCGCGATAGCGCCGGTGATGATCTCTCCGCAGGTGCGAATGCGCGAGTCCAGCGACCGAATCCGCAAGGCAACGCGGGCCGCTTCGGCCCGCGTCGTGGCGCTGCCGCGGCGGATGGCTTCGACATCGAGCGCATCCTGGAGGCAGCGCCGCTCCTCGGTGCTGGCAACCAAAGCGCCAGCGTTCGCGGTCCGCGCCGCCGCGAGCTGAGCCTCGACCGCTTGCAGCAAGAGCCGCAGGGTCTCGTCAGCGGATGCGACGGTGTCGGTCACGTTCAGAATCCGCGCAGCAAGGCGTCAACGGTTGCCGCGAAGTCGTCTTCGTTGCCCAACCGTCCGGCGGCGATGTCCGCCTTGGCCTCCGCGACCTTCTCGGATCGCACCTCACCCCAAGGGTTGGTGCGCGCCGCGGCGTGGAGCTCCGAAAGAAAATCGCTGGTGTGCACCGAGGCCGCACGGTCGAGCGACGCGGGGCCGTTGGCGTGGCCGATGGCCTGGCCGCTGGGGGCACCACCGCGATTCACCCTCCCGTAGGTAAGGTTTTCGGTCGGTGCGAGAGAGGGAGCGGAGATCTTCACGGTTGGACTCCTGGGCTCGATTCGGACACCGTCGCCAGAACTTGAGCCCGGTCAGCGTTTTTCTTCTGCAAGAGGGGAGGCACCATCCCAAAGGGCAGGGTCGATGGCCTGACCGTCGCGCCGAACCTCGAAGTGCAGGTGAGCGCCGGTGCTCCGGCCTGTACTCCCAACCGTCGCAATCGCTTGACCAGACCCGACCCGCTCTCCAGCCTTCACCGAAAGGTCGCGGCAGTGGGCGTACCGGCTCTCGGTGCCGTCGTCGTGCGCGACGATGACCACATTGCCGTAGCCACCGCGCCGCCCCGAGTAGCGAACGGTCCCGCCCGCAGCGGCCAGCACCGGCGTGCCTTCCGCCGCCGCCAGATCAAGGCCGTGGTGCATGCGCTCGCGCCCGGAAAAGGGGTCGAGACGGGCGCCGAACGCGCTGGTGACCCGGAGGGACTCCGTTGCCGCCGGCGTGCGGTGATCGTCGTGGTCCCCAGACTCGTGGGCGGGCGCCTCCGGCCCGCGCCACGACTCCAGCACGCTCTCTTTCAGGCCGAAACCTCCGCCCTCGGAAACCCGTTTCCCGATCTCCTGGTCGAAGAGATCCGCGAACGTCGCCATGGCACCCTGCGACCAGGGACCGCCCTTGACGGACTCCCGCATCTGCTTCGCCATGAACGACACCATCCAAGACTCGAACTCTTGCGCGGCTTTTTCGTCCTTTCCGGTCGGGACCATGTCCGGACCGGAGGGGAGCGTCGGCGCGAGGGCGGAAAGGCTGTCCACAGCCGGGGGTCGGTCAGTCCCGAAATTACTTGAGCGCCCGGGGCACGATTAAAAGCTGTCGGACCCGCTTGGGGCCGCGGCACCAGCGTCGGCCCCGGTCATGCCAATGATTCGTGCGCGGTAGGTGCCGAGCGCCTTGGCGCGGGCGACCACCGGCGACCGAAGCGCCTGTCGCAACGAATGAATCGCCGACTTCGCCGCTGTGCCCGCGGGCGCCAGGTAGTCGCTGGTCATGACATCAACGACGCGCCGGTCAATCAGAATCTTGAGCAGACCGTGGGGGAACTTGCCGCTTCGCGCCAGGAAAAGGAGGGTGTTGGTGTAGCTGTCGTGACGCTCGAAGAACATCCGATCGTAGATTTCAGCCTTTTCGTCGTTCACCAGACCATCGCGACTAGCAAGTGTGTGCAGCGATGTACCCGGGTAGTAGATCACCGAGAAAACCTGCAAGCGGTAAGGCTTCGGTAGCTCGCTGACGAGTCGGAGGGTGTCGAGCTTGTCCTCCATCGTCTCGTAGGCGAGATCGTAGATGAGATCGTACTGAGGCGGCGCTGTCCGATCGGTGTACTTCGTGATGATCTCTGCGCTCTTGAGCACCTTGTCGTTGCCCATCGTCGAGCGCTTGAACATCTTCTGGATGCGCTTGCTGCCGTGCTCGACGCCCATCTGGATGCAATGGAGCCCAGCGTCCACCAGCGCGCTGTACTTCTCGTCAGTGATCGTGCCCGGACTGCCGAGCAGATAGAAGGGGTCCCCTATTTTCGCCTTGTACTGCGCGGCGAAATCGAGGAGGTCCGGCAACGGACGCCCGAAGAAGCTGTCGTCGGAGAACCAGACGAAGTTGATGAAGGGGTACTCGCGCTTGATGGTCTCCAGCTCGCCGATGACGTGGGGCGTGCTGCGATAGCGCACGTAGCGCTGACGCTTGTAGAGATCGCGGTAGAAACTGTTGCCGCAGTAGGTGCACGCGTGCGGACAACCGCGCCCGGTCATCGTCTGGTAGCCCGTGCGACCGAACATCCGGCTGACCGTGCCGTTGTGCATGTACCGGCGCAGAAGATCCTTGGTCACGGGCGCGAGCTGCCCCTCGAACAAGATGTGATGATCCTCCCGCGAGAAGTCGGGTGCCGGGTACCGGTCCAACTCCTGCTCGAGGCTACCGGGCTGGTTGCGAATGACGTCCGTCCCATTGCGCCAGACCAAGGACTTGATGTCGTGCAGCCGAGTGCGTTCGCCCGCATCCAGACGATTGCAGAGCTCCAGCATGAGGTCCTCGGCATCGCCGATCGCCACGTAGTCCGCCCACTTTGCACACTCGTCCGGGCGGACCGACGGGTGAAACCCGCCCCAGATCACCGGAATACCCAGCCGCGCCTTGATGGCGCTGGTGATCTGCTTCGCCGAGTCGAAGTAGTGGGTCATCAGCGTGACCCCGACCATGTCGCTGTCCCCGCAGAGGGCGACCATCTGATCGATCACCTGCTGGGAATATCGGTCCTCGCTCATTCGCACGTGCAGGCTTTCGCCGTCACCGGCGAAGTCGGGCATGCAGATGACCTGGGTTTGATGGCCACTGGCCCGCAGGTGGGCGCTGATGCTGCGCAGCCCGTAGTTGGTGATGTCGGGGTACGGGCTGATGAGCGAGACCTTCACGGGCACACCTACGCTCATCCCCTATAGACGGGTGACGAGGGCGCGTCTACCGGGTGCTCGCGTCCATCGGCAAGCCGGTGGCGCAAGCCACGCCCTGACTCAGCTCAATCAGCCCAGCCCGGCTTCTCGATGATGTCAGCGACCACGTCAGAATCCAGGATCACCTCGCGGCGGAAGCGCTCGGAGGCCTTGTACTCGGTGGTGCTACCCGGGACGAAAACCAGCACCGACCCGTCGTCGTGCTTTTCGAACTTGTAGATGAGCATTTCGGAGCGGGGGGCGGGGCGGCCGACGACCTTCTTCTTGTCGAAGGGGGGACCCCACGCCATCAACACCATCTCTTTGTTCCAGCCGGTCTGCACGGCGCCATCGACGATCGCCTGGCGAATGTGCTCGGGGTAGCTGTAGAACATGTCGTAGAGGGTGGTGGGCGGGACCCGTTCGATCTTGATGGACTTGAGGTAGGCGTTGCGCTCCTCCTCGGTCTTGGTCTTGAGGTAGGCCTTCTGGGTGTCTTCGTCCATGAACGGTTTCAGGGCATAGTACGCCTTGAACTCCTCATCGCTGAGGAACTTGACACGGGACTGCCAGGAGCAGGCCGAGACGAACACCGCAAAAAAGAGGAGCCACCGCATGCACGCTCTCAGGAACCTCCGGCAGCTAACATGAAAAGTGGGGGGAGAAGGCTCGCCGCCTCATGCTTGGCCCCTTCTCGCGATCATGGAACTTCGCCGATCTTTCTTGGGGGGTTCCCTGGAGGAGACGACGAGGAGGACGCGCGCGAGGCCCCGCGCGAGCACCATGAGCCCAGGGGGGCGGCGGGGAGCAGCGTGTCGCAGCCATGCCCCCGAATTTGCGACAGCAGGCGAGCCATGGGGGGTGATTTGCGACACTACCGCCTAGGAGTCGCCCCCTCGGCGGAAGCCGTCACGAGCCAACGCCGATAGTTTCGCGTGGCGAGGCGGCTGAGACGCCGCGGATCGCAAGCATGTCGCAAATCGGGTGGCATGGCCCCGTGGGGTGTCG
>CANLGL010000068.1 GCA_947490345.1 Deltaproteobacteria bacterium | reverse complement strand
GGGGGAACACACCGCAATCTCCCCGCAAACCCGAGCCGATTGGCGCGCCCGCGCGTAACCTGCGCCACCCCCGAGCTTCCCATGCGCCCCGCTCTCGCCGTCCTGCTGCTCCTCGCTGCCTGCGATCCCTCTGACACCGACAAGGTCGGGTCCGACTCGGGTGATGAGCCCACCGTGGGTGACGCGGCGGTCTCCGACGTCACGTACGAGCTGGCCACCATCGTGACCGTGGTCATCGTCCGGTGGAACACCGACGTGGCGGCCACCGGCTATGTGGAGTTCGGCCCAGACGAAACGTACGGGACGGCCACGAATACCACCGCATCGGGTACCGCCCACGAAGTCTTCCTCGTCGGCACCGCGGCGGACACGCTCGTTCATTTCCGCGTGGTCGTCGACACTGGGAGCGGGCCCAAGCCGACCTCGGACTACTCCATCACCACCGGGCCCCTTCCCACCGGCACGCCGCACCCGGTCGTGTCGGGGTCGATGTCCGACGAATGGCAGTTCATGGTGCTGCCGACCCAAGGCGCGGTGCCGGCGGTGACCATCGTCAATCAGTTGGGTGAGGTCGTGTGGTACTACCGGCCGATGGTCGAGGGCGGCAACCTGATGCGAGCGCTGTTGACGGCAGATCGGAAGGCAGTGCTGCTCGGCCACGCCGGCACCCAGGGCAAACTCGAAGACAGCCAGCTCCAATACATCTCCATCGATGGCGGCACGGTCCGCGACATCCCCACGCCCTACTTTGATCACGATCTGGACGAGCTCCCCGACGGGACGGTGGCGATGATCTCGGTCGAACGGCGCACCCGTCCCAATGGAACGCCCTGGGAGGCCGATCGCATCGTAGAGCTCGCCCTCGACGGCACCGAGACCGTGATCTGGAACGCGTGGGAATCCTTGGATTCCACCCCCTACGAAAACGAGATGGCGCCGAACTGGACGCATGCCAACGGGCTGGACTACTGGGCCGAAGAGGACGCCTACCTCATCTCGCTCAAGACGATCGGCACCCTTTGCAAGGTCAATCGCTCCACGGGGGAAATCGAGTGGATGGTCGATGGGCAACTCAACGAGTTCGACTTCGGCGACGACGAGATCGTGCAGTTGCAGCACCAGTTCGAGATGATGCCCAACGGCAATCTGCTGTTATTCGACAACGGAACGCCCGAGCGTGGTTATTCTCGCGCCGTAGAGTTGGATCTCGACATCGACGCCCGGACGGCCACCCAGGTGTGGGAGTACATCCGCACGCCGCCGCTGGTGGTTTTCGCCAAGGGCGACGTGCAGCGCTTCGACAACGGAAACACGCTCGTCACCTGGTCACCCAACGGGGAGATTCAGCTGGTCACTCCCGACGGGCTGCCCACCTGGCAACTCAACGCCGAGCTCGGCCAGGGCTTCACCTTCGTGCATCCGGTCGATAGCTTCTACGATGTTCCTTAGCGTTCTCGCTGCCTGCGCCGGCGGCGGCCCCACCGACACGGCCGAGCCCGCCGAGCCCGCAGGACTCTCGTTCGTCAACGAGAACAACTTCACCTTCGAGGGGCTCCTCAACATCCCCAGCTTTCCGGTCGGGGCGAAAGCGGACTTCTCCATGAGTTGGGCTGAGCTCGACAAGGACCTTCAGTGTCACGACCTCGATCCGGTGGCCGACATCGACAACGTGGGGCTGATGCCCTTTCCCTACCTTTCGGAAGCGGAGGTCGAGGATGGCCTCGCCCGTGACTCCCTGCGGCAGGTGGACATGGGTGTCTACCTTTCCTACGAGCCGGGGGACACGACGGAGTTCTTGCTCTCGCAGGTGAGCTTCGGTGGCACGGATCCCAACATCGAACCACTCTTTGCCGAGGACAGTGGCAGTTGGCTGGTGGTGTTGACCACGGGTACGGGGGTGGCGCTGGGCAGCCGGATGCTGGCCTTCGTCGAGCCCCGGGACGCCGAGACCAACCACGCCGTGTCGGTCGACGACGGCTGCGCGCTGTTGGACTACAGCGTCTCGCTCACGACGCTGACCCCGCTTTCGGTCTCTACCGACACCCCGCTGACCCTGGAGTGGAGCCACCTCACGGTGACCGGCCAGGGCTCACCTCTGGACACCACCAAGGTCAGCAGGGTGATGGTCGCCCACTTCGAGGACACCGACCTCGCCGCGCTCGAAGCGCAGTTCCTCGACCTCGAGACCCTCGCCACCCGCACGTGGTCGGCGCCTCACCTCTCCGGCGTCCAGGCCGACCTCGCGGCGCTCGTGGCCGACGACGACCAGACCCCCTTCCCCGGCTTCGACGACACCGGCCTTTGGCTGGTGGCGCTGATGTGCAGCAGCTGCCCAGTACCCGCGCCCCTGGGGCTGACGCTGGTGTCGTTCGGCGGATAGGCCCCGGCCGGTGTACACGCTAGTCGTCGAGCCTCAGCCCCGCCGCGCCGCGTTGTTTGTGGCCGCGGTCGAGGCGGAGGGGTTGGACCCGGCGTTGGCCAGGAGCGACGACGACGCGCGCGCCATCCTCCAGACCCGCGGCCCGCCGGCGTTGTGCATCGTCGAGCTGACGATGGCCAACGTCGATGGGTTCCGCCTGTTGGCCGAGATGCGCGACCTGCGCCCGCGGGTGCCCGCCATCGTGGTCAGCGCCTTCGCGGAGCTGCGTGAATCGGCCTGGAAGCAGCGCGCCGCCTTGTCGATCGCGCTGGTGCTCAACACCGATCTCGACCTTGCGCCGGTGCGGCACGCCATCCGCGCCGCGCTTGGCCGCAGCGAGGTTGCGCCCCGGCCTCCTGCGCCCAACCGAGACCCGAAAGACGAGCAGCTCCGCCTCGCCAGACTGCACGCCAGCGGCCTCGCGACTGCGCCCGATCGCTCCGCGGCGCTCGACGCCCTGGTGGCCGAGATTGCCGCCGCCTTCGGGGTGGACGCGGCGATGTGCACGGTGCTCGGCGAAGAACGGGAGCTCCTCGTGGCTCACCACGGTCTGCAGGGCCGGACGGTCGTGGAGCGTGGCACGGCGCGCGAGGCGGGCATCGCTCGCCACGTTGTCGACGCCCTGGGCGGGGAAGCCCTCGTCGTTCGCGATGCGCACAGCCACCCGACCTTCGCCGAGACGGCGCTCGTCCGCGAGGGCGTCGTTCGGGGGTTCGCCGGGGTGCCGCTCGCTGCGGGGGACGGGACCGTGCTCGGCGCGCTGTGTCTGTTGCACGGCCAGCCGCTGGAGCTCGATCAGGGCCAGGTCTTCGCGCTCCACGGTCTCGCCCGCCGGGTTTCGGGCGAGCTGGAGCTGATGCGCAGCCCCCACGCGCGCGATGGTGTCAGCCAGGCGCGCTTCGCCATCGCCCACTTCACCGCCGTCCTGGAGCACCTCGATCAGCCAGTCTGCCTGTGGGGACCGGCCGGCCGCCTCATGCTGGCGAATCCCAGTCTGGCGCGGCTTTTCGGCGTGGACGCACAGGCGCTGGTGCGACTCGATCGCGAAGGCTTCGCCGACCTGCTCGGCCAGCGCACCGACGATCAGGAGTTCGTCGACGCGTTCCGCTCCCAGCCCACCAAGGCGGTGGTCGCGCACGAGGAAGTGCTGCTCGCCGGCAACGCCCCGCGCACCTTCCGTTGGAGCACCAAGCCCTTGGCGCTCCCCGACGGCACCGGCCAGCTCGACGTCTGGTTGGACATCACCGCCGAGCGCGAGCTGGCGCGGGCCGCCCTGACCGACAGCCTCACCGGTCTCGCCAATCGTCGCGGTGCCCAGCTCGCCACCCGGCGGGAGCTTGCGCGAGCGCTTCGACACCGCGGTCCCCTGTCGTTCCTGCTGGTCGACATCGACCACTTCAAGCGAGTAAATGACACACGTGGACATGCCGTCGGGGACGAGGTGATCGTGGGTGTCGCGAAGGCGCTTCACAGCACGCTCCGAGAGAGCGACGTCGCGGCCCGCTGGGGCGGCGAAGAGTTCTTGGCGGTCCTCCCCGACACCGACCTCCGAAGCGCGCGCGCCATTGCCGAGCGGGTGCGGGCGGCGGTCGAGGCCAGCGAATGCGTGGCGGGCCTGCGGGTGACGGTCTCGATCGGCGCGGCCGAGCTGGTGGACGGCGAGCACGTCGAAGGCACCATCGGGCGGGCCGACGCGGCGTTGTACAAGGCCAAGGACGCCGGCCGGAATCGGGTGGGATAGGCCCCATGCCGCTCAGGCGGCGTGGGGGACTGCGGAGAGGGGGAGAGCGGCACGTCCCGGCGCGTTATCAACGCGCCGGGCGCCGCAGGCCGGAAAGCGAAGCTTGGAGGCCGGAGGGAATGGCGCGGTAGGGGGAGAGGGCGCGAGCCCTTTCCCCCCGTTCTGGTTAGCCCCCCGCGTGCGCAACGATGCCGTCGAGACCATCGGCCGTCCCACCCGCGGTTGCATCGTGTACACCTGCGAGCATGCGTCAAATCGGGTGCCCCGTGTCTTCGCGCCCCACCCCGCCGACCGGACGCTCCTGCGCATGCACTGGGGCTACGACATCGGCGCTGCCTGGGTCACCCGGCGTCTGACCCACCTCGGCGCCACGCACCGGGGTCCCGACATGGCGGTCCTGTCGCGGGTCAGCCGGCTCGTCACCGACGTCAACCGCGCCCCGGACGACCCCACCCTCTGCCTCGCCCAGACGGACGACGGTCCCGTCTCGTTCAATCTGGGCATGCGCCCCGCCGAGCGCCGCACCCGCCTCGCACGCTTCCACCGGCCCTTCCACGACACGGTCGCCGCAGTGGTCAGCATCGCCCGCCCGCGTCTGTTGGTTTCGGTCCACAGCTTCACCTCGGTCTGGCAGGGCGTGCCCCGCACCGTTGAGGCCGGGGTGCTCTACGATGCGCACGACGCCCACGCCGAAGCGCTGGTCCTGGCGCTCCGAAACGAGGGGCTCCGCACTGAGGCCAACGAACCCTACTCCGGCAAGGCCGGCCTCATCTACAGCGCCGCCCGCCATGGGGAGGCTGGCAACATGCCCTACTTCGAGATCGAGCTTCGACAGGACCTGATCGACACCCGTGTCCGCGCCGACGCGGTGGCCGACCGGGTGCACGCGGCGCTCCGGTCCTGCGGCTGGTGAACCCCCGACTCGCCGGTCTCGTCGCGATCCTGGGCACGATCGTCTTCCTCTGGCCCGCGCGCGACGGCCTCTTCGGCGACCCCAACGGCGAAGTCCACAACCACCTCTGGTTCTTCGCCCACACCCTGGTTGGACTCCAGGCCAACGTTCCCGCCGGTTGGGACGTCCCGCTGATGGACCCACCCAATCTCCCCTGGTTCGCCCTGGGTTGGTTGGCCTCGCCCACGATCGCCTGGAACCTCGTGGCCGTGGCCAACGTGCTGCTCGCTTGTTTTGGGGGCTGGATTCTCGGTCGCGAGTTGACCGGGCGCTCCATCGGCGCGTTGGTCGGCATGGCCACGGTAGGGTGGTCGCCCTTCCTCGGCGGCGCCATCGAGTTCGGCGTCAGCGAAGCGTGGCCGCTCGGCTGGTACGCGCTGCATCTCGCGGCGATGGAGCGGCTCAAAACAGACTCCCGCCCTCGGGTATGGGTGACAGCGGGGCTCACGCTCGGCGTCTTCGCCCTGACCGGCTGGTACCACGCCGCCTTTGCCCTGGTAGTGGCCCCGATCATCGCCTTGCGTATCCGTCGCCGCACCGTCTTCTGGGCAGGCGCCATCGCGCTCATCATCGTGCTCCCCCGCTTCCTGGAGCTGCTCCCCCACGTCGGCGTGTGGGCCGACCGCGCCGCCGGCCTCTCCGACCCCACCGATATTCGCCAATGGCAGAAACAGGAGCGGTACGGAATCGACCTCCTCCGCTTCTTTCCCTCCACGACCCGGTTCACGCCCTCGTACAGCGTGTATCTTGGCTCCATCGCCGTGCTTCTGGGGGCGCTGGGCGGCCGTCGGGCGTGGGCGTGGCTGGCGATGGCGACGCCGCTCTGGATTCTTGCATTGGGTCACTGGCTGCGAATCGGCGGCAACGTGGTGGTGGAGGTTCCACTTCCCGCCGGCTGGCTGGTACAGGCCCTCGACAGCGCCCGGTTCGTCACCCACTGGTACCGCGCCAGTGGGCCTGCCACCGTGCTGGTGGGCGCCGCGGCGGCGTGGGGGGCGGTGGCGGTGGAGCGTCAGCTCTCCGTGTGGTTTTTTGGGCCGACCGGCGCGGCGGCTTCAGTTGGCGAGGGGGCGGCGTCGTCCGGGCTTTCGCGGCTGGGGCGTGGCCTCCTGGTCGCGCTGGGTCCCGTACTTGTGGGGCTCGTCCTCGTCGACAGCCTCGCGTTGTCCTCCACACGCTGGCCGCGTGTGGCCGCACCGCTCCCGACCCCGCCGGAGCTGCCGCTCTTGGGGCCGGTCCTCGACCTCCCGATCGACGACAACCGCACCCGCCCCGAGGCCTTCGGCACCCGCCGCCCCTACTGGATGTGGCAGCTCACCCATCGGCAGCCGGTCGCCGAAAACTACGAATCCGCCGACACCGTCCTGGCTGCCTCCGGGGAAGCCCGCGCCTTGCAGACCGCGTGCGGCGGCCTCCCCCGCGCCAGGCCCGGCGCCGCCGCCGCGGGGGAGATTCTCCAGGGCAGCGAGGATGTCGGCCTAAAGGAGTTGGGGTTCACCGCGGTCGTGGTGCACGCGCAGCTGGCGCCTGACGGGTGTGCCGCCGCGGTGGAGGCACGTTTTGGGGCGGCGGTGGCCGATGTGGAGGGGGCGAGGATGTTTGGGGTGCGGTGAGGGGCTCGCTCCGCTGCAGGCCGAAGCAAGGCGAAGATGCGGCTTCCGGGTCCGCGCTCGTCCAGCGCAACGAGCCTCAACCCGCTGGCGACGTCACCAACGCTTGCGCCACCGAGCGTGACCACGGCGCCGCTCGCGAGGGCTGAGGCGTGCTCCCGGACCGAAACGTCGTGCTTGCGCCTCGGGCTCGGGCGAACCTGACGGCTCGGTCTGCTGGACCTGCCCGGCGCTGGGCGAAGTTGGGGTGCATCGGGATGTCGTACTCGAGGTGGGTTCCCCCTGCAACAGGGAGCCACCTCGTTGCCGGCGCTCCCCGCCGCCACTCCTACACGACCGCCTCCGCCCGCAAGACGGCACTAGGCTCCGCGCAGGCGGAACACACCCTCAGCTCGCGAACAGCCTCCCATCCGTGCCCGCCGGGGTCATCCCTGGTCTTGCCCTCGCCAGGTCGACGTTTGCTGGTCGGGATAAGGTGGACCCCGACGCGCCTCGGGTACTCGCGCTCACGACGCTCGTTCACCACTTTCAAGGAGGGCACACCGGGCCCAAAGACACGCTCACACAGATCACATCGGAACATGAAAAGGCCAGGGGGGTTGAGCCGTTCGCGGGTGGCCATGCCGGGACGGAGGGGGAAAAGCCCGCTGCAGGTGCTCGCCGGACCGACCGGGAACATCAACCAGCGCGAGCGAAACAAGACCATCGATCGGCGGAGGGAGAACGCCCGCCCAGGGCAAGGTGCCTCGCGCCGCGGGCGTTGTCAAGGCGCCCCACCACCACAAAAACACCCCCCTGTGACCCCTCCGTGACACCGTTCCCAGCGCTCTGAGGTACACCTGTGCCCCTCTGTGAGCAGGTGTTTACCGATGTCCTTTGCCCCCATCGCCATCGTCGGAGCCGGCGCCATCATGCCGGCCGCGGTGGACCTCCCCGGCTTCTGGCACAATGTCCTCGCCCGCAAGGACTGCATCACCGATACCCCGCCTGGACACTGGCGTATCGACGACTACTACGACCCCGATCCCAAAGCACCGGACAAGACCTACGCCAAGCGTGGCGCCTTCTTGCCCGATGTCCCGTTCGATTCGATGGGCTTCGGCGTTCCGCCCAGCATTCTCAGCGCCACGGATACCTCGCAGCTGCTGGCGCTCATCGTGGCCCGGATGGTCCTCGATGACATCGGCAAAAGTGGCGAAGACCTTTCGCGCACCAGTGTCATCCTGGGTGTCACCGGGGCCCAAGAGCTGCTGGGTAGCCTCGTAAGCCGCTTGCAACGCCCGATATGGGAGCGTAGCCTGCGTGAGCTCGGGTGGGCCGAGGACGAGGTGCAGACCGCCTGCAAGAAGATCTCGGAACACTACGTTGGCTGGCAGGAATCCAGCTTCCCCGGCTTGCTCGGCAACGTCGTCGCCGGTCGCATTGCCAACCGCCTCGATGTCGGGATGACCAACTGCGTCACGGACGCGGCCTGCGCCAGCGCGCTGACCGCGATGCACATGGCTGTCTTGGAGCTTCAAGCCGGCCATAGTGACATGGTGATCACCGGCGGCGTGGACACCATGAATGACATCTTCATGTACATGTGTTTCAGCAAGACGCCGGCGTTGTCGCCGACCGGAGACTGCCGGCCCTTCGACGCCTCAGGCGACGGGACACTGCTGGGCGAGGGCATCGGCATGGTGGCGCTCAAGCGCCTGGCCGACGCCGAGCGCGATGGGGACAAGATCTACGCGCTGATTCGCGGCCTCGGCTCCAGCTCGGATGGGCGCGCCAAGTCCGTGTACGCGCCGGTTCCCGAGGGTCAGGCCCGCGCGGTCAAGCAAGCCTATACGCAGGCGGGCTACGGGCCCGAGACCGTCCAGCTCATGGAAGCCCATGGCACCGCCACCAAGGCCGGCGACGCCGCCGAACTCAAGGGCCTCCAACTGGTATTCCCCGCTGACAACGAGCAGCAATACTGTGCGCTCGGCTCGGTCAAGTCGCAGATTGGCCACGCCAAGGCGGCGGCCGGCATCGCGGGCCTCCTCAAGGTGATCGGCGCGCTCCAACACAAGACGTACCCGCCGACGATCAAGGTCACCCGGCCCACGCCCACGGTGGATTGGGCCCACAGCGCCTTCTACATCAACACCGAGTCCCGCCCCTGGGTGCGTCACCCGAATCACCCGCGTCGCGCTGGTGTGTCATCGTTCGGCTTTGGCGGCAGCAATTTCCACGTGGCGCTGGAGGAGTACGAGGGCCCCGCCCGTCGCCCCGCCCGCATGGACCCCTGGCCGGCCGAGCTGCTGGTCTTCGCCGGCGACACCCCGGATACATTGCTTGCATCACTCAAGGCGGCCAGCGGTAAGACTGCGGCGTCACTGGCGATCTCTTCGCAACACACGGCCCCGGCCGGGCGCGTACGGGTTGCCCTGGTGGTTCGGGACGATCTGGAAGCCAAACTTTCGCGCGCGGCCGACGTGGTGCGCGCCGGGAAAGAACACATCCGCGGCGATATATTCTTCAGCCCAGAGGCCGCGGTCGGCCCGGTGGCCTTCCTGTTCCCCGGTCAGGGCAGCCAGAGCCTCAACATGGGCGCCGGCCTGCACCGCTTCGCCGCGGTCGCGGACACCATGGACGAGGCAGAGCGTATCGTTCCCGGCCTCGCCCGCATCGTCTTCCCGATCCCGACGTTCAACGCCGTCGACCGGAAGGCGCAGGAGACGACCCTCACCCGCACCGACTGCGCGCAGCCTGCCCTTGGGGCGATTGACGTCGCGATGGCGCGTCTGCTCGGGCAGCTGGGACTCCGCCCCGATCTGACCGCAGGGCACAGCTTCGGCGAGTTCGTCGCGCTCCACATCGCCGGGGCGATGGACTTCCCGACGCTGTTGCGCTCGGCCCAGAAGCGGGGTGAGCTCATGGTCGCCGCCGCCAAAACGCCCGGCTCCATGGCCGCGGTCATGGGCCCCGCCGAGGCCGTCGCCGCCCACCTCGTCAAGGGCGCGGTGCTCGCCAACCTCAACGCGCCCGAGCAGACGGTCATCGCCGGTGAGTCCGCCGCGGTCGAGCACAGCATCGCCAAACTCGAAGCGGCGGGCATGCGCTGCACGGTGCTTCCCGTCGCGACGGCATTTCACTCCCATGTGGTGGCCAGCGCTGGCGCCGAACTGACCACATTCCTGAAGAAGGAGACGCTCGGGACGCCGACCATCCCCGTCTACAGCAACACCACCGCCGCCCCCCATGACGGCAAGCTGCCAGAGACCCTGGGCGCCCATCTGCGCTCGCCGGTTCGCTGGGTGGAAGAGATCACGGCGATGTACGACGCCGGCGCCCGCGTCTTCATCGAGGTCGGCCCCGGCAGCGTGCTCTCAGGTCTGGTCTCGCGGATCCTGAAGGACCGACCCCATGTGGCCGTCGCGATGGAGTCCAAGGGGAAAGAGAGTCTCGATGCGCTCTTCGGGGCGCTCGGCCGCCTATGGAGCGCCGGTGTTGCGATGGACCTCGCTCCCCTGAGCGCCGATCGCACCCCGGGTCCGCTCCGTTTCGTCGGCAAGCCGGGCGCGATTCCGATCAACGGGTCCAATTACGGCAAGCCCTACCCCCATCCGGATCGTCCGGCGCTCGGGCCCAATCCGGTCGGCAAGACCAGGGCGCCAGTCAGCGCCGTGCCGCTGCCACCCGTCCCAGGCGCAACAATCGCCGTCGCTCCAAGCGCGCCGCCGCCAAGCCCCGTTGCCGCGAGCGTGGTAGCCGCGCCTCCTCCCATTGTCCCAGCCGCTGTCGCCCCTGCACGTCCGGAGTCCCCTTTGAGCCACACGCCCGCCGCCCAAGGGTGGATTCACGCATTCCAGGAAAACCAGCGGCAGCTCGCCGAAGTGCACGAGCGCTTCGGACGCAGCATGTCGGACAGCCACCTCGCGTTCCTCCGCGCGCAAGAGGTTGCGACCCACGCGCTGGTTTCGATGGTGACGGGCCAGCCCGCCGCGATGCCCGCTCCCGCAGCGTGGCCGGCACCCCAGCCCCAGTCGGCCGCGCCGGCCTACGCGCCGGTCTACGCGCCGGCTCCACCCCCGGTCGCCGCGCCGGCCCCCATGGCCTTCGCGCCGGCACCGCCGCCGCGGGCCGCCGCGGTCTACGCTCCGCCCGTCGCGGCGCCTGCCCCGGCACCCCGCGCTGCGCCGCCCGCCGCCGCGGCGCCAGCGCGCGACCTGCCCACGATGCTCCTCGCGGTGGTCGGCGACAAGCCCGGCTACCCGATCGAGATGTTGCGCCTCGACATGAACCTCGAAGCCGACCTCGGGATCGACTCGATCAAGCGCGTCGAAATCCTCTCGGCGCTGCGCGAAAAGGCGCCCGAGCTGCCCGAGCCCGACGCCGAATCGCTCGGCCGGCTGCACACGCTCGGCCAGATCGTGGAGCTTCTCGGCGGCAGCGCCGCGGCGGCCGTGGCACCGGCGATCTTTGCGCCTGCGGCGCCCGCTGATCGCGCGACACCGACCTCGTCTGGCGCCCCTCGCGATCTGCCCGCCATGCTCCTTGCGGTCGTCGGTGAAAAGACCGGCTACCCCATCGAGATGTTGCGTCTCGACATGAACCTCGAGGCCGACCTGGGCATCGACTCCATCAAGCGGGTCGAGATCCTTTCGGCGCTGCGCGAACAGGCGCCGGAGCTGCCCGAGCCGGACGCGGAGACGCTCGGCCGTTTGCACACCCTCGGGCAGATCGTTGAGGTTCTCGGTGGCACTACCGCAATGGCACCGCCTGCCGCTCCCAACGGAAACGGGCACGCGAAGACCAAGGGTGCAGCCAACGGAAACGGCCGCGACATCTCGGCGCTGCTCCTCGCCGTCGTCGGCGAAAAGACCGGCTACCCGGTGGAGATGTTGCGCCTGGACATGAACCTTGAAGCCGATCTGGGGATCGACTCCATCAAGCGGGTGGAGATCCTGTCGGCGCTGCGCGAACAGGCGCCGGAGCTGCCAGAGCCCGACGCAGAAACCCTCGGCCGCCTGCATACGCTCGGGCAGATCGTGGAGGTCCTCCACCCCTAGTCGCCCCCTCGACGAGGGGGGGCGAACCATCGCCGCCGCTGGAGCCCGCCTTGGGCCCTGCGCTGGCCCGGATGGATGTGGCGCTGGTGCCGGCGCCGGAGCTGGGCGTGCGTCGCCTGCCGCCGGTGGTGGTCCTTGGCGATGAGCCTGTCCGCAGCGAGCTTGCAGCGGGGTTGGTTGCGGCTGGAATCGATGCCGTCGTGGGCGATGCGGCCGTCGCCGAGCGGGGCGCGGTTCTGGTGCTGCTGACGGGGGACGACGCCACGGTTCGCGGCGCCTTTCAAGCCGCGCGCACCGCCCGATTGGACGCGCAGGGCGCCTTCGTCGTCATCACCCGGATGGGCGGAGACTTCGCGCTCAAGGGCGTCGAGGACCCGACTCTCACGGCGCTGTACGGCCTCACCAAGACCGTCGCGCTTGAGCATCCCGAGGCGTTGGTCCGCGCAATTGATACATCATCTGATACATCTGTCGAGCAGGTACTGGCCGAGCTGGGGCGCGCGGCACCCACCGAAATCGGCCTCCGTGATACAAATCGAAGCACCACTGCGGGGGTGATGCTCCCCTCCCCCACCGCGGTATTAAAGCTCGATGCTAATGATCTGATCGTGGTCTCAGGTGGCGCGCGCGGAGTGACGGCCGCATGTGTCATCGAGCTGGCGGTACGCACCCAGGCGCGCTTCGTGCTCCTGGGGCGCTCCCGGATTGATACATCCGAGCCGCCCGAGGCAATGCAGGCCGCCACCGAGCCAGAGCTGATGCGGGCGTTGGCCAGGTCGGCCGCCTCGCCGGCCGCACTCCGCAAGGACGTGGCGGCCATCCTGGCGGCGCGAGAAGCACGAGCCACGCTCGCTGCGGTCGAAGCCTCCGGGGGGCACGCGGTCTACGTTCCCGTCGATGTGACCGACGTGGCCGCCGTCGCCGCCGCTCTCGCGCCGATTCGTGCTCAGTGGGGCCCGATCACGGGCCTGGTGCACGGCGCCGGGGTCATCCACGATCGTCGCGTGAAGGAAAAGACCGACGCGCAATGGGACGCGGTCTGGACCACCAAAATCGGCGGAGCTCGCGCGCTGCTCGCCGCCACCGCCGCCGACCCGCTGCGCGTGCTCTGTTTCTTCTCCAGCGTTGCGGCGCGCACCGGAAACGTCGGTCAGGCCGACTATGCCGCGGCCAACGAGCTGCTCAACCGACTCGCCGCGAGCGAAAGCCGCCGTCGACCGGGCTGCGTGGTGCGGTCGATCGGGTGGGGACCGTGGGACGGAGGGATGGTGACGCCAGGTCTGGCGCGGGCCTTCCACGCGCGCGGAATCGCGCTGATTCCGCTTTTGGCGGGCGCCCGCGCGTTCGTGGATGAGCTCGGAGGCACCGGCCCGACCGAGGTCGTCATCGGCGGCTTGCTCGCGGGCGATGGCGCCGGGCCCAGCCTCCGACGCGTCAATGCGCGGGACTATGGCTTCCTCCGCGACCACAGCGTCGCCGGCTCGCCCGTGGTGCCGATGGTCCTGGCGCTCGAATGGTTCGCCCAGCGCGCGCGCGAGCTGCGCCCCACCGCCTACGTCCAAGCGGTCGAGAAGGTGGCGGTCCTCAAGGGCATCACCCTGCGCGAGTTCGAGGGAGCGGGCGACGTCATCGAGCTGCATACCGCGGCTACGCGTGCCGACGGCTACAGCCTGGAGTTGCGCTCCCCAGGCGGACCAGTCCACTACCGAGCCGACGTCCGCATGGGCGACGCCCCGCCGCGCGCTCCGACGGCTCCGGGGGCGGGAAGCCAAGGCGGGTACCCCCACGACGCCGCCGCGATCTACGCCCGGCTGATGTTCCACGGTCCCGAGTTCCAGGTCATTCGCGACATCGTCAGCCTTGAGCACGACGGCGCCGAGGCCGACCTGAGCGGGGCCGCGCCCTACAGTTGGGCCACCGAAGGCTGGCTCACCGATGTCGCCTCGTGCGACGGCGCCGTCCAGCTTGCGGTGTTGTGGTCACGTCTCCGATTCGGTGGGGCGTCGTTGCCGACAGGCATCGGCGCGATGGTGCCCTACGGCTGCCCGGTTTCCGGCCCCGTTCGCGCTGTTCTCCGCGGGCAACGCAGCGAAGGAAAGCGCACCGTGAGCAATGTGTCCCTCGTGGACGTCGCCGGTCGGGTGTATGCTGAGTTGTTGGGGTTGGAGATGCATGCGCTCCCAGCAGGCGAGTACCCGGGGAAGAGCGGGTAGGGGGTGGCGGGGTGGCAGCAGCGCCACGGGAGAAGGCTGCTTTTTCGTTGGCAGCGGCGGCGCGGCCCGCGCCCCCCCCCGCGGCGCCGACGGCGCGGACACAACGCGGAGGGTGAGGCGTCAGGCATCGAGTTATGTCCGCGGTTGCGACGCTTGTCGCGCAGCGGCAGCGGCGGCGCCAAGGACGAATGCTGTCCGCTGAGGCGCCCTCAGCCCGGGCACACCGCCATCCGCCCAATCCACGCGCCGGGCTCACCCTCCACCGCGACGCCGCCCACCGCCCGTCCCGAAGCGTTTCCGCCGAGGACGAGTATGCCGTCCAGTCGCACCTGCACGCGGCGCTCGCGGACGTCCACGCGCACGATGTGGGAACCCGAGGTGGCGAGGCTCCGAGAGCCGATCACGGTGTCCGGTAAGAGCACCAACTCGATGACACCGGGGCGCAGCCGCACCGCAACGCCCTCCTCGGCCCCGGCTCGGCTGCGCACGCGCAAGCCGAAGTCGCCGCTGCCTTCGACGCGCACGCTGAGGTCGCCCAGCGGCACCTCCTCCCGCCACGTGACGCTCGCCGTTGAAACCACGACGCCGCCGCGCTCGTTGCGCCCGCTGAGCTCTCCCTTCCAGTCCTTGCCACCCGGCGCGCCCACCCAGCCCGGCGCCTCGGTGCATACCAAAGCCTCGGGCAGCTCGTCGGCGACCGGCGCGGCTTCCGGCTCCGCCTCTGCTGGTGGTGGCGGAGCGACCTCCTCGGGCGGCGGGGGGGGCGGAGCGACCTCTTTCCGCGGCGCCGGCGCCTCGGGGGGAAGCTGCGACAGGCGCATCGCCGCGTCGGTGAGGTAGGCCCCGAAGAGCGAGGCGCGGACGAGATCCTCGTCGGCCTCTTCGGCGAGCACCGCGTCGTTGGCGCCGTTTGCGCCGTTCTTGACCTGATGGCGCGAGCAGGCCACAGGCACCTCGCTGCGACCCTCCAGGGCCAGCCAATTCGAGGTCACCGCGCCGTCCGGGCAGCGCACCTGGGCGAGGTGGGCGCCGGGCACAAACGTGGCACCCTCGTCGACGCGGGCGCCGTCGATGAGCACGACCGCACCGCGCAGCTCGCCCGAGAGGTCCACCCGCGCGGTTTCTCCGCCCCCTTCGTTGCGGAGGGCCCGCAGGACGGACATGCCTTCGTCGTCCAAGAGCCCGTCGTCCGGGGGCTCCCACCCGCTCACGCGCCACAGCCGCCGCCAGGACACCATCGCCTGAGACTGCAAGCCGCCGGACCACGCCAGTACGCCGCCGTAGTAGTACATCCGGGCCAGTTCGCTGGGTGGGACGAGCATGCTGGACGCCCCCGCAGCGACGTCCGCGTTCCGCAGCGCCCCCCCGGCGGAGGCGTCGTCGCGCTGAACGAGCGCGCGCCGCGCGTTCTCCAACAGGACGGGGAGCGCGTCCGCGGCCGCAGCAACGGCGCAAAAAAGCAGAGGCCAGAGCACAGACGCCGATACCACGGACGACGGCGCCCGGTCAAACCCACAGGCGCGGTGCTATGTGGCAGGCCATGCTCCTCCCCCTCCTCGTCGCCACCGGACTATCGGCCGAACCCTCGGTCCCGTTCACCAAATACGAGCTTGCCAACGGGCTCGACGTCACCCTGTCCCCCGACCACAGCGTGCCCTTCGTGTGCGTCAACGTGTGGTACGACGTGGGCAGCAAAGACGAGGTCGCCGGCCGGTCAGGTTTTGCTCACCTCTTCGAGCACCTGATGTTCAACGGCAGCAAACACGCCGACGAGGACTTCTTCAAGCCGCTGCAGAAGCTCGGCGCCCGACTCAACGGCTCGACCAACCTCGACCGCACCAACTACTACGAGTGCCTGCCCAGCGAGCAGCTCCCGCGCGCCATCTTCCTCGAGGCCGACCGGATGGGCTGGCTGCTCGAGGCGCTGACCCTGGACAAGCTCGTCAACCAGAAGGACGTGGTGCGCAACGAGCGGCGCCAGAACTACGACAACCCGCCCTACGGACACGCGTGGCTCGAGCTGCTCAAAAATGCCTACCCCGCGGGCCATCCCTACCACATCGCCACCATCGGCAAACACGAGGAGATCGACGCGGCGGAGCTTGATGACGTCAAGGCCTTCTTCCGCAAGTGGTACCTGCCCAACAACGCCTCGTTGGTGCTGACCGGCGACTTCGACGACGGCGTCGCAAGAGCGCTGGTCGATCTCTACTTTGGCCCGGTTGCGCGTGGCCCACAGCCCGAACATCTCCGCCCAGCTCCCCTGGTCATGACGGAAGAAAAGCGGGTCGTCGTCACCGACAAGGTCCCCTTCGAGAAGGTGTGGGTGGTGTGGCCGACGCCTGCGGTTCTGGAGCGGGGGGACGCCGACCTCGATCTGTTGGCCAGCGCGCTGGCCGCCGGAAAGGAGAGCCGGCTGTACGCGGCGCTCGTCCACGATCTCCAGCTGGCGCAGGAGGTCAGCGCCTACCAGGGCTCACAGGCCTGGCAGAGTCTGTTCGTCATCAGCGCCACCGCTTCGGAGGGTCACACCGGCGCGGAGCTGGTCGCCGCCATCGACAAGGTGCTCGGAGAAACGGTGAAGAGCGGCATCACCCAGCGTGAGGTCGAGGTCGGCCGCACCGCGTTCGAGGTGGGCTTCTTCAACAACCTCGCGACCATCCAGGGGAAGGCCGACCTGCTCAACGGCTACAACGTTCGCACCGGGGACCCGGGGTACCTGGGCAAGGACCTGGCCCGATACAAGGTTGCGACCACCGAAACGGTCGCCGCCGCGCTACGGACGTGGTTACCGCCCGATAAACGCCTGGTCCTCACCTTCGTGCCGGAGGTCAAGTGAACCGTTCCACCCTGTTTCTCCTCCTCGCTGCCTGTGGTCCCAAGCCCGTTCCCGTCGCGACCGTGCCGCCGCCGCCGCCAGAGTACGTCCCCGTCGAGCCGGTCCCCCTGGCCCCGCGCAGCTTCGTGCCTCCCGTCGTGAGCTGGGGACAGTTTGGCGCCGGTACCGAGGTCGCCGTCGTGGAAAACCACGAGGTCCCGCTGGTCAACCTGCGCATCGAGTTCCCCGTGCGCGCCACCGCCGGCCCGCTCGACAAAGCGGGCCTCGCCGAAGCCACGATGGACATGCTCAACGAAGGCGCGGGCACCCGCGACGCCGCCGCCATCAGCGCCGAGCTGAGCCGTCTGGGCGCCGGGCTCAGCACCGGCTCGGGCTACGATGGCAGCTCGGTTTCGATCAGTTGCCTTCGTGACACCCTCGAACCCACGCTCGATCTGTTGGCCGATGTGTTGTTGCGGCCCACCTTCCCCCCAGAAGAGTGGGACCTTCGTCGCACGTTGTGGCTCGATGACCTCAAGGACGCACGCAACACGCCCAACCGCATCGCCGACCATGTCGTCAACCAACTCCTCTGGGGCAAGAGTTACCGCGGCATCGAGGCCACCGAAGCCACCTTGGCACGAATCAGCGTCAAGGACATGAAGGCCTGGCACAAAGCCAACCTGTCCCTGCACGGCGCGGTAGTGCTGGTCGGCGGCGACATCACCGTCGCCGAAGTGCTGCCCATGTTGGAGGCCCGCCTCGGCCAATGGAAGGGAAAAGCGACAAAGGCGGAGGCTCTGCCCACCCCGCCGAAACCGCCGGATAAGACCACGATCTACCTGGTGGACAAGCCGGGTTCGGCACAGTCGGTCGTGCGCGCGGTCAGCTACGCCGGCAAGCCGACCGATGCCGACTACGCCGCGTTCACCATCGGGAACATGGCCGTGGGCGGGCAGTTCGCCTCACGCATCAACCTGAACCTACGCGAATCCAAGGGCTACACCTACGGGGCGCGAACCTCGGTGGGCTACGACCTCTCCGGCAGCTCGTTCAGCTTCTCCTCGGGCATCCACACCGAAAAAACCGCGTTGGCGCTGGTGGAGCTGTTCAAGGAGCTGCGGGAGGTCGAGGCGGGCCGTCCGCTCGACGACAAGGAGGTCGGCGAAGCCCGCGGCGCGCTGCTCGGTGGCTGGCCCCTGCGTTTTGAGAGCCCTGACTACTCACTCGGCCAGATCGACGTCATGCGCACCTACAGCCTGCCGGACGACTGGGTCAGCGGCTACCCGGCGCGGGTTGGCGCCACCACCACCGCCGCGGCCCAGAGGGCCTTCGCCGACCGCGTCGATCCGGATCGCCTGCTTTTCGTGATCGTCGGTGACGCTGCGGTGGTGCGCCCGGAGCTCGAGAAGCTGGGACTCGCAGTTGTGCCCGTCAGCGTTGACGGCGTCCTCATCGGGGGGTGATGGCCTCCCTCGCCGTCACCGCCCGCTTCGCAAACACGGGGTGCGGCAGGCCGCCGGCGAACTCGGGGGCTGCGGTGACGAAGTGCAGTGCCAACTCCAGTCTTGCGTGCATCGGCAAGGCCCACTCGTCGGCGCCGTCGTAAGCCATCCCCTCGCCCAGCAACCCGTGGAGGGTCGGCGATCGACCGTCGGCCCAGGCCCGCAACAGCAGGTCGCGAAGCATGGAAGCGTGGTCGCCCCGCGGGCGGAGGCCGATGCGCTCGGCCAGGCCCGCAGCCAGCTCCGCCGCCAGCCACAGCCGCCCCTTGTGGCCGACCGCCAGAGGTAGGGCCAGGAACTCGTCCGCCTCGCTCATCCCCATCCAATCGGAAACGCAGGCGCTCGCCTTGAGCCCGTGCGTCAGTCCACCGCGAACCCGTGCCTCGCCGCGGCCTCGCCGAACGCCCTGACCGTCGCCGCTGACAGGGCACGCCCGTGCTGCCAGGGCTCAGTGCGTGCCTCCAGGACTGCAAGCAGGGGCTCAAGGAGGCAGGCGTAGACGTGCCGCGGCCCGTAGCCCGCAACCACGTGGAAGAGCCAGCCCCACACGTCCCTGCTCCAGCCGGCGGGCAGCGCCAGCCGCTCACCGGGAAGGACGGAGACCCCCCTCGGGGGAGGTCCGGACAGCGTCGGCGGCAGGGCCACATCCACGAGGTGCGTCCCCGGCCGAAGGCGTCCAGGCTCGACCGTTCCGCCGGTGGTGTGGGCGCCGACGAGGACCTCGAAGGCGCCGAGGTCCTGGGGGTCAGCGACGCCGCCGAGCAGCTCCACCAACGCACGACCCACGGTGCCCTTGGCGCCGATGACCCCAACGCGCCGCCCGGCGGCCACCCGCGCCGCGATCCGCCACGCGGCCCACGCCGTCGCCGCGTTTCCCGTCGTGACCGGAATCCCGCACGCTGCCTGCAGCGCTGCCCCACGACCGGCCACCACCGACAGCACGCTGCCAAGCCCCACGTGGGCGACTGGACCCGCGATCTGCACGGCGCGGAGCATGCAGCGGAGGGCCCGCTCCTGGTCGGCAAGCAGCTCCTCGGGCAACATCGGCACCCCGACGATGACGCCCTCGACACCCCGGTAGGACAAACGCGCCAGCACCCCACAGTCGTCGGGCTCGGTCCCGGCGCGCAGACCCAGCGCGATCGGCGCGCTGCCACACCTCAACCCCTGGAGGCGCCGCGCCACCGGAACCAGCGGATGCACGAGGAAGGCGAAGCGGCGGACGGGCACTACCATGGGATGGGGGGAGCGGGCTCGGCGCCCTCTCCCCCTACCGCGCCATTCCCTTCGGCCTCCAACCTGCGGGGCCCGGGCTTTCCGGTTCCGGCCTCCGGCGCGCGTCGCGTTGGTAACGCGCCCGCTTCGCGCGAGGCGCTCTCCCCCTCTCCGCGCAAGCGATTCATCGCCCAGGGCGTCGCGGAACGCGGCATGGGGCTACCCCGCCGCTTTCTGCGCGAGGAGCCCCTGGACGATGTTGTAGAAGGTCCCGACCCGCAGGAGCGTCGCGACCTCGGAGACCTTCAAGCCATCCCGGAACTCCGCCCGCGGCACTTCGGGCATCGCATCGGCGAGCCGACCCAGCGCCGCGAGCGTCAGCACCCCGCCCACCTCGTAGGCCTCGGTCGCGCCCAGCCCCTGGCGCCCGGTCTGCTCGATGCCACCGCGGGGGATGCGCACGTCGAAGGCCCGCTCCAGCCGGAACGCGATGTCGAGCAGGTCGAGGCTCTCGGCCCCGAGCTCCGCCATGACGCTGGAGCCGAAGTGCACGTCGTCCACGCCCATGCCCAGGGCATCGGCGAAGGCCTGGCACACCTTCTGGAGGACAACGGCATCGCAGGCCTCCGCGCTCCCAACCGGCTCAAACATCATGACCTCGCGGCCGCGCTACTAGCGTGACTCCGGCCGGCCGGCCACCCGGGCATCAGCCCGCCGCGACCTCGATCCCGCCCCAACTGAAGGGCGCGCGCCCCGCGAGCCGACGAGCAACCGCCACCGGAACGGCGGCCGCCCCCAGCTCGCCCACCTCGTCGACTTGCGCGGGGTTCGTCGGTAGGCCTGCTTGCACGCGCCGCCCCGATGGCCCCACCAGACCTTCCGCACAGAGGACGATGAACGCGGCGCCTTCTGCGCACGGGCGGCCAACAATCGCCTCCGCACCGCGGAGCGCGTCGGCGCCCCCGGCAATGGCAAGGTCGACGCGACCCTCCGCGATGGCGTGCACGGCATGGGTCAACGCCACGGATCCGCCGAGGCGACCGTCGCACCAGTTCCCGTTGTCGCCGCGGAAGTCCAGCATCGCGCTGGCGTAGCCGAGGACGTTGTTCGACAAGCCTTTGACGAGCCACAGAGGCGGAACCAGGGGGATGCCACGCTCGGCGAAGGCGGCGAGGTCGATGGCAGACCCCGCGGCCTGCATCGCCGGAAGCAGGTCCGCAGCGTCACCTTGCTGAGGAGAGGCGCCGACGTACAGACCGCGCCGCTCGGGCGGAACCTTGGCGAGCTCGGGAACGCGGGCCGCTGCCGCAAGCACTGCCGCAACGCCCAATTGCACGGCGCGGGTCATCGTCTTGAGCGATTTTCGCGGAATACCGGCGGCCACCGGATCGAAGCGGGGGACTTCGCCACCGAGCACCTCGGAGACCAGGAGCGAGTGGGCGACGAGCACAACGGAGCGCACCCCTGCGGGGTATCATGCAACGGGGGGAGAGGCCGCCGCGACCTCTCCCCCTACCGCGCCATTCCCTCCGGCCTCCAACCTCCGGTTTCCGGCCTTCGGCCCCCGTCGCGTTGCTAACGCGCCGTGGCTGGCGCTCTCCCCCTCACCGTGCCCCATGCCGCGAGGCCTTTCATGGCTCTTGGGGCCCGCTGCAGGGCGGCATGGGGACCTAACCGGCTACGCTCACGCCATGCTCGCCCTCCTCCTCGCCGGCGCCTGCCTCACCGCCGACGACGACAGCGCTGACACCGCAGACTCCGACTCCGGGGGTGGCGAAGACACCGCCGGCGGCACGACCCTGGAGCCCCTGCTCACGGTGTACGGGGACAGCTCGGCCTCGGCCGGGCGTGCCACCGACTTCGGCCCCGCCTTCGATGGCGGCGCGCGGGCCAGCGTCTGGGTTTCCGGCTATTTCGTCAACCGGGTGTGCCGCTTCTCGGGTGAAACTGGCCAGGTCTCGCTTCCCGACGGGCCGCTGTGCATCACGTCGACCAGTCGCGACTCGTTGGGATTTTCCTTGGCGGCCGGCCGTGACCTCGTGGCCGCGGGCGCGATCGGCGGCGCCGGAAATGGCGCGTACTCGGGGACGGTGTACCTCTTCGACGCGCTGCTCCCCGACGGGGCAGTCGACGCCGCGGACGCTCCCGCACGGGTCCTGGGTGAGCTGACCAACGACTACGCCGGCACGACGGTTGACTGGCTCGGAACCCTCGGGGGCGATGTGCTGCTGATCGGCGCTCCCGGGAGCGATGCCAATGGGGCGGGCTCGGGCCGCCTCTACGCGTTCGGTGCCAGCGAGCTCTTGGGCGAGGTCCAGGCCGGCGCGGCGTCGACCATCATTCAGGGCACGAGCCCGACCGCGGAGGTCCGCCACGGGGACCCCGAGGCAGGCGACGGCGTCGGTCAGGTCATGGGTAACGGCGGCGACCTCGACGGGGATGGCAGCGACGACCTGGTCATCGGCTGCATTGGCGCCGACGACGCCGGGTCCAATTCCGGGCTGGTGGCCGTGTTTTTGAGCCCACTGCCCGAGGGGGTCCTGGCGTTGCGCGATGGGGACGTGCTCATCACCGGCGTGGAGGCCGACCAGTACGTGGGCGACTTCGCGGTGGGCATCGGGGACGCGAGCGGGGACGGCCTGTCCGACCTCGCGCTGAGCGGCGAGACGCTCGACAAGGAGGGCCGCACCTGGGTGATGTCCTCGCCGGTACAAAGCGGCACGGTCGCCGATGCGGCGGTGAACTTCGTGGGCGAGGTCGAGCTCGATCAGGCCGGCGCCCATGTCGCGGCGGCCGGCGACACCGATGGAGACGGGCTCGCCGATCTGATCGTGGGCGCCTACGGTCACGATGGCGCCGGGACCGACGCCGGCGCGGCCTACCTGCTGCTCGCACCCTTCGCGCCCGGCTCGCACTCCCTCAGTGAGAGCGACGGCCGCTGGCGCGGCGAGGCGGAAGGCGACTACGGCGGGCGGGTGGTGTCCGGCGGCGGGGACTACGACGGCGACGGCCTCGCCGACGTGCTCGTCGGGGCGCCCTACTCCGACCAGGGCGGCGCGTTCGCGGGGGCGGTGTACCTTTTCGCCCCGTTTTGAGGGCGGGAGGCGACGCCCCCGCTACCGATCGAGGTTGGACACTGCGCCCTGGGTGGTCACGCCCACGACCACCGTCCAGGAGGCGCGGACCACGGTGTCGGACTCCGGGCGGTGGGCGGTCACGTCGGTGGTGATCGTCATCGACTGGCTCACGACGTATTCGGCGATGTCGGCCCCGGTGATCTCAAACACTACCGCGGCGTCACCCTCCGGAAAACTCGATGCGGAGGCGATCTGGAGGCTCGGGAGTCCGGTGGAGGCGACCGAGACCTCCATGGCTTCGATGAAGCTCAGGAGGCTCACGAGCTCGTACCGGTCAAGGAGGACAAGGCCCGCACGCATGGACTCGACCGAACTCATCTCCGGGATCATACACCGTCTCGCACGACGCACGGCTACCAGGCGGGCGGGCGGGCGCTCACGCCGGGGGCGCAGCGGGGAGGAGGGAGTTCGACCGGCGGCCGGCTGCATCCGAGCCGTTAACGAACGCCGCGTCCGCTACACTAATTGCTTCATTACATTAGAGGAGGTCGACGGTGTCGAGGCGGAGCCGAGTGTGCTTTCTCCGCTTCTCGAGGCACCACGGATCGAAGCCCGCCGTCAGCAGCTCACGACGAACACGCCAAATCAGCACGTTGAGGTTGCTCGCCTGTCGCGACCCCTCTGCGCGCCCCCAGATCCCGACCGCGAGGTCGTAGTCCGTCACCCAACCGCGCTCGCTCGGGGACGCCCCCGCCGCGCGGTCGGTGAGGTGCTGACGCCCCAGCACGTACGCGAGCAAGGCAGGATTCTCAGCCAGAATCGTATGAGCCGCTCCAGTCCTCGGGGACCCGAATGTCGCCTGGGGTCCGGTGGGCCCCGCCAGCCGCACCTGCAGCGTGTAGGGGTAGCGTGCGGCGGCGAGCTCATGGGGGAGGAGCAGCTCCCGCGTCACCCCATCGTGGGGCGACGAGTGCGCGAGCCTGAACGGGCGCCCACCAACCTCGAACGTCTGCCCGACGGTGATGGCGACGAGCGAGTCGGAGCCGCCCAGCCAGACCGAGCCGTCGGGCTCGACGAGGATCGCGCAGCCCACCTTCGCGCCCGGAACCTGGATGTCAGCATCCGGGCCGTCACCGAGGGAGAGTCGATCGCACTGGAAGGCGTAGCGGTTTCCAGTGACGAGATCCTCCAGGTGAGGCACGGCGCCGGCCCCCGCATCCAAGGCCCGCACCCGAAGGCCGACGCCCCCGCCCACCCGCACCTCGTCCTCGGGACCCAGGCGTGCAATACCAGCCAGCCGTCCCCCGTTGACCCAGGTGCCGTTTCGACTGCCGAGGTCCTCGACCCGCGGGCCATCCACCTCGACCCATACCCGCGCGTGGTTGGTGGAGGCCGCGTCGTCCACGAGGATGATGTCGTTGTTCGCCCCTCGACCCAGGCGGAGCGGACGCAAGGAGAGCGGATGGCGCGAGGCAACAACGTCACCCTGGAGCAGTTCGAGCTGGTACGATCCGGCCGGTGACCCGCTTGCGCTCATGCCCGAGGGTACCACCGATTCAGCCGTGTTCGCGGCGCTGAGCCCGGACGCGCACGAGCCCCGCCCCCACTAAAGCCAGCGCCCACCCCGGCGCCCACGCCCCCGAACACCCACACTCCGGAGCCGGCGTTGGCTCCGCGGTGTCGCCAGTATGGACATCACAGCGCCCTCCTCCGTAGGCGCCGGCGCTGACCCACGCATCGAGGTAGGGCTCGCAGGCGGCCTCGGCGCAGGCGGGGGGAAGGGTCTCCTCCAAGCAGGCCAAGGGCGCGAAGTGCACGAGATCGTCGGTGGTGGCGACGCTGAACCCGTCGGCGAGGTGATCGGCGCAGGTGAGCACGGCGTTGCCCACGCGCACGCCGCATCTGACCGCGGGGGCGTCGGCGCTGACCTCGATGAACGAGGCGCCCAGGTCCTCGCTGCGCCACGTGCGCGCCCCGAACCAGCTCCCGACCAGCACCACCTCACCGTCGGCGACGACGCCGGGCGTCGCGTCGGTGTAGTACCCCTGCTCGAAGCTGCGCACGAAGGTCCGACCACCATCCACGCTCTTCTCGAGCGCGGGAAGCGCGGCGTCGCTTCGCGGCCGCGTCCACACCAGGACGTTCTCGCCCGAGGCGTGCATCACCCGCGGATCCGCCTCCCCTTCGGGCCAGCGGAAGACCTCTTCGAAGGCCACGCCGTCCGTGCTCCGAAACAGGGCCGACGCCAGGGTGTCGGTCCACACCACGCTCACCCAAAGGGTCGAGCCGTCCACCACGAGCGCCTTGGGGTACAACTTCGCGCCCCAGAGTGCGCTCGGCGTGCAGGTCAGGTCATCACAGAAGACGACGCCGCCCTCCTCCGGACCGATGACCGCCGCCGCGGCCCCAACGCCATAGGCCGCCACCCGAAATGCGAAGCCCGCCGGCACGCCGGCCAGCGCGCTCCCCGTGCAGGTATCGTCGACCCGGACCAGACCGTGCGCCGTCGCTGCAAGGGCGACGCCATCGGCATAGGCGAGCACATCGTACACTGTATCGGTACCGACGGATTCCTCGCAGAGCCAGGCCCAGGAGGCGCCGCCGTCGACCGAGTGCGCCAGCCCCCAGCCGTCGGTCATCCCCCACACCTCCGCGGGTGCTTCAGCCCGCGCCGACATCGCCGCCATGCCGAAGCTGGGCGAGTGGGCCGCGGCGGGTTTCGCCAACAAAGCGAACGCGAAGAGGATGGTTGGACTCGACATGGCGGGGAGCGACGGATCCGAGGTATCACGGGAATCATGCGCACCAGCCTGCTCGTCCTCGCCGTCTGGGGATGCTCCACCCCGACGGACAGCGCCGACACCGCGGAGCCCTCCGGCCCGCCCACCATCGTGATCCTGGAGCCGGCGCCCGACGCCACCGTGTGCAGCACGAGCTTCCACGTGCGGCTGCAGATCGACCATCTCACGTTAGTGGACCCTTACACTCCCCCCGACCCGCTCCCACCGAACTCCGGCCACGTCGACGTCACCCTCAACGGACTCGACGTCGACATGATCCAGGGCGAAGAACTCGACATCGCCGCCGCACAGTCGGGCTTTGAATACCAACTCAAGGCCGAGCTTTCCAACGCGGACCACACACCCATCGAACCCTACGCCGGGGACTTCATCTACATCAAGGCTGAGGAATCCGCATGTTCCTTGTGATGCTCATCGCCTGCGACGCCGCCGACACGCCAGACAGCGACGACACCGACGACAGCGGCGAGGTCGCGGTCACGGACTACGCGGTGCCCTTTTCGACCGATCCCGACCCGATCGTGGCGGGAGAGGCGGCGACCTTCGCCTACCAGATCGTCGATCAACTCGGACGGGCCATCGAAGACCTACAGACCACCCACGAGCGCATGTCCCATGTGCAATTCGTCAGCCGGGATCTGACCAGCTTCCAGCACCTTCACCATGAAGACTACCAGGCGCTGACCGCCGACAATCTCCGTGACGCATCCTTCGAATTCCCCCTCACCGTGCCGCTGGCGGGCGAATACCTCGTTGCCTTCGACTACGCCCATCGCAACCAGTACCTCGCGACCACGAGTGCGCTCGTTGCGGGCGGCGGCCCACCCCAGGCCGACGGCCCCGATCTCACCGTCAACGACGTGGCCACCGACCTCGGCGTGACGGGCACCTTGACCTGGGACGCCCCCGCCGTCCCCGGCTTCGAAGCCTCGTGGAACATCCACCTGACCGACGCCTCCGGCGCCGACATCACCGACCTCGTGCAGTACCTTGGTGCCGACGCGCACGTCTTCATCGCGACCACCACGCTGGATTTTTCCGCCCACTCCCACGCCTGGTTTCCGGGCATGGAGAACGTCGCCCCCGGGCACCCCATGCCGACGGTGTACGTCGGGCCGGATCTGCCGTTTCACTACGTGCTGCCGACCGCTGGGTTTTACCGGATGTGGGTCCAATTCACCCGCGACGCGCAGCCGGAACAGGCCATCGTTTTGGCGTTCACGGTGCTCGTCGAGGGTTGAACGTGGGGGGGCTTGCGCCAAGCCGTTGTCGGGGAGCGGAGCCTACGCGCGGCCCACGATGATCGCGCAGTTCTGCCCTCCGAAGCCAAAACTGTTGGACAACACCACACGTGGCGCCCGCCTGAGTGGCCCTACCAACACATTGCAGCGAATCGCCGGGTCGAGTTCTTCACACCCCACCGTTCCATAGGTGACCCCTTCGCCCATCCCCCGGATACACCACGCCAACTCAACGGCGCCCGCGGCCGCAATGCAGTGCCCGAAGGCTCCCTTGAACGAGCCGGTGGAGACCTCGCCGAGCACCGCGGAAATGGCCAGGGACTCGGCAATGTCACCGACCGGGGTGCCGGTCCCGTGGGCGTTGCAGTAGTCGACGTCCGCCGCGGTCAGGCCCGCGTCTCGAAGCGCCCGACGCATTGCGAGCGCGGCCCCGCGACCCTCGGGATGGGGCGCGGTGACGTTGTGGGCGTCCACGGAGCTGCCGGCCCCAAGGAACCTGGCGAGGATCGGCGCACCCCGCGCCCGGGCGTCGGCCTCGCGCTCCAAGCGGAGGATTGCCGCCCCCTCTCCGATCATGAATCCGTCGCGACCGCGATCGAAGGGCCGCGCCCGGGTTGGCGAAAGCGCGCCGAGCACGACGAAGCTGAGGTAGCCCAGCGGGTGCAACATCGAGTCGTGCCCGCCAGCGTAGGCCACGTCGATGTCCCCCCGCCCCACGGCGCGCGCGGCCGAGGCGATCGACTGTGCGGCGGCCGCACATGCGGAGAAGCTGGTCTCCAGCGCGACTGCACCAATCCTGGCGCCGAGGACCTGGGTCACCCGCTCCGGCACATGGCGGCGAGGCGCCGGCCGCGTCGGGTCGAGGTCACGAAGGATCGCGTCCCGATCGAAGCGGCCGTGCCGCAGCCAGGGGTACAGGTCCACCTCCACCTCGTGCGGCGTCAAGGACGACAGTCCCGTGCCCAAGAACACCCCCATCCGCGCGCCGACCGGCGCTGGTCCCAGCTCCGCAAAGACCGCGCTGGCAAGCGAGCCCTTGCGGTCGTCCGGAAACTCCGGATCGTCGGGGACGCCCGCCACACGCGCCACTAGCGGGATGCCGAGCACCTCGGCGTCGGGGTCCGGTTCGGCGGTCCGTACGTCGGGAGGGCCGGCCGTCCGAACTGCGACGCCGGTAACGACGACGCAGGCGCGGGGCGGTATCACTTCGTGCAGGACTTGGCGTCGCCGGTAAAGCAGGTCCACCGGCCGGCCGTCGGGGCCGAAACGTCAGCCCGGAGTCGGCTACGATCCTTCTTGACGAGGCTCACCAGACAGGGCCCGGTCACCGGACCGACCACGACCGTTTCCAGGACGCCGGTCGCGGAGACACCCCCGCATTCCACGCTCACCGAACGGGTGTCGATCGCGGCGGAGACGAACACGACGTCGTTGGGACCGGCCACCGCTGCCGGGGCCGGCGCGGTCGATACAATCGGGGCAGGCGCTGCCGTCGCCGCCGGCGTGGTGGCGACCGCGGTGACGGGCGCCGCCAAGGTGCTCTGGTAGTAGAGCCAACCCACGTAGCCGCCGCCGAGCACCAGCCCAAGCAGCACACCCATTCCCACCACCGCGGCGACCAGGACCATCGGGCCCCTACCGGAGGGGGGCGGGTCCTCGAAGGGATCGGGCGCGGGACGGGCCGGTGGCGCGGACTTGCGGGGCGGGATGGACTTGGGGGGCGGAGTGCTCCGAGGCGGTGCGGGCGCGACCTTGGCCGCGGGTACGGGAGCCGGCGCCGACCCCGAGAGTTTCACCGGGACGGGCCCCGCCACCATGGGGCGCGGCCCAGTCATGATCGGGAAGGTGTTGCTGGAACGGCGGGGGGAAGGGCGAGGCGGCGTTGCGGTGGTCGGCGCCTCGTCGAGGTCGTCCGGCGGCACCATCGTCATGTTGGCGCGCAGGCGCTCCAGTCCCGCCACCACCGCGTCGTCGGCCGGCGGCGCCTCGTCGGCAGCGGGCACCATGGTGTGCGCGGCGGCGAGGATCGGCTTGAGCGCCTCGGCCGAGGGCGGGTCCAGGTCCCCGGGCATGATCTCGGGCAGGAAGGGGATGGGCGCGGGCGGGGGCACGACGAGCGGGACGCCCTGCGGACCAGCGCCGATCCCCCGCGGCATCGGCGCCGACAACGCGCCCGCCGGCGGCGCGACGGGGGTGGCCTTGGGGGGCTTCGCGGGAGGGGCGGCCGCCGGCGCAATCGCCTTGGGCATGGGCGCGGACAGGTCCGCCGCAAGCGGCGCAGCAGCGGCGACGAGGGGCGTCGCCTTTGGCGCGGGGGCGGGCGCGGGCGCCGGGGCGGGCTTGGGCGCAGGGGCCGGG
>CANLGL010000067.1 GCA_947490345.1 Deltaproteobacteria bacterium | reverse complement strand
CGCAAGCTCGCTCGCCTCTACGGCGTGGACGAGCGCCAGATGCTCCACGAGGTCGGCATCCGGTACGAGCTGCCCGAGGAAGTGGCCGAGGAGCTGTCCAACCTGAACGAGCGGCGGTTCAACCGGCTGATGCTCAACGAGCTTTTCCGCCCGGACGGCTTCACCGAGGACGACATCGCGAAGTTCCCGCCCGCGGTCTGGGCCGCCGTCGTGGACTTCGCGAAGAAGGTGGACAAGAACGCCCGCGCCGACGGCCCCACCATCGCGGCGATCTTCTCCCCGCGGAAGGCACGGCAATGAGGCTGGCTTCTGCCATCGCCGCCCGTGAGGACCGGTACATCGCCCGTCACGTCGCGTTCCTTCGCGGCTCGCTCGCCGAGGGGCGCTCGCTGTTCTACGCTTTCGATCAGGACGACGGCACGAGCACTCGGCTCGACGTGATGGGACCGCGCGGGATGTCAGGTGACGACGACGGCTTTCTGGCTGCGCCGGTCGCTACCGTCCGGCTCTGGTCGCCGGGATCGCTGTCCCGTCCGCTCGCTGTCGCCGCCGCCAATCGGAACTTCCCGGCCGCGCTCGACGCCGTCGCCGAGCGAGCGCGCCCGCTCGTGGGGAACGAGTACAACGTGCTGCTGGCGCTGCTCGCCACCGTTCGGGAACACGCGCCGCGGCTCCGCCCGAGGGTGCCCGTCGTCGGCCCGGCGTTCACCTCGTCGGGCACGCCGTCGATGTCGGCGTTCGTGTCGTGCCTCGGTTTGGGCGACCTTGAGGAATCCATCCTCCGAGCAGCGGCATAGCCTCGTCATTATGGTAACTTGATCCAGCCCCTTCGGAGTCCTCCATGCCCATCATCGGCGCCGCCTACCTTCGCTGCTCGGACCCTCGCCAGGACAAGAGCATCGAGCAGCAGCGCGAGGAAATCTCGCGTCGCGCCGCCGCGGACGGCGTGACCATTCCCGACGACCTGTGGTTCATCGATGAGGGGATCAGCGGGCGCTCCGCGAAGAAGCGGGCCGCGTACCAGTCGTTGTTGCGCCGGGCGGAGGCCCAGCGCGACGCGAAGGCGAAGCGCACCGTCCCGTTGCAAAGGATCGACCGACTCTATGTGTGGGCGTTCTCCCGCGTGGCCCGGAACATGATGGACTGCCTGCGCGCGCTCGCGACCCTCGACGAGGCGGATGTCGACGTGATCTCCCTCACCGAGCCCGACGCTGGCGACAAGTCGTTCCGCAAGTTGATCCGGCCGATCCTCGCGTGGCTGGCCGAGCGGTACTCCGAGGAGCTGTCGCGCAACGTCCAGCGCGGGATGCGCAGCCAAGCCGAAAAGGGCCAGTGGCAGTACGGACATGCGCCCTTCGGCTACGCGATGCAGGGCGGTCGCCTCGTCGTCACCGACGACACCCGCGCCGACTTCGAGACGGTGAAGCGCCTGTTCGCCGAATACCTTGATGGCCGCGACGGCGGAAAGCGCCTCGCGGAGAAGCTGACGCGCGAAGGGGTCAATCCGCCGGGGCGCGCCGACCTCCCCCGCGAGCGCCACGGCGGAACGTGGCGGCGGAAGCACATCCAACAGGTGCTCACCAGCCCCGTGTACGCCGGCCACGTCGTGTACGACGGCGAGATCGTGGCGAGGGACGCCCATCCCGCGGCCGTGACCGACGACGACTTCGCCCGTGTCGCCGCCATCCGCAAGCTCCGGGAGCGCGCCAAGACCGAGGGCAGCAACGGCCACCACCCGATCCGCCTCGGTGAGCACGGCCTGTTCACGCCGTGGCTCCGGTGCGGAACCTGCGGCGGCCGGATTTGCGTGACCGTCGGTGGACGCTCGGGGAAGGCCGACTATTACTACTACGTCTGCGCGACGCGGCAGGAGAACAAGGAGAACTGCCTCGGGCTGACCGTCCGCGTGGACGTCATGGACCCCGGCCTGCTGGAGTACATCGCCAGCGAGGTGCTCACGAAGGAGAACGTGCTGGGCCTGATCGACCGCTCGGTCATCGACCTCGCCGACGCGCCCGACTCCATCGCGCAGGACCGCGCCGCGCTGGAGGCCATCATCGCCGAGCTGGACCGCAAGATCCGCGTGGTCGGGCAGTCCGTGATCGACGGCATCATCGCCCCGGCCGATGCGAAGGCCCTGAACGCTCCGCTGATCGCCCAGCGCGAAACCGCCCAACTCAAGCTGGCGTCGATGCCACAACGCCGCGAGCTGCCGGGCGTCGAGAAGATCGACCCCGAGAAGTTTCGCGACAGCGTCCTCCAAGCCTGGACCGACAAGCCCCTCGATCTACGCCGTGAAGCGCTCGACCGGCTGCTCGAACGCATCACGCTCGATGAGGGCGGGGTCCACGTCCAGTACGCGCTGAAAGACGAGCCCCCGTTTCGTCACCAAGCACCCGACGGCCCGCCAAACGCCCCCAAATCACTCACCGTCCCATCCACATCCAACACATCCGCCTTCCCAGCGTCGATGCACGCACTCCCTGCCTTGAGCGTGAAGTCGTCGTTGGTGAAGTCCAGATCGCTGCTGACCCCGGTGAAGCTGGGATCCACCGAGAGATTCCCGCTCCCCTTTCCGGACCAGAGATCCGCCCCCCCATCCGAATCCTCGTAGTCTGGGAAGTTGCCAAACACGTCGTTGGTTTCGAAGGTGAACGTGGACGCGGAGTCGTCTGCGAACGCGCCCACACCGAGGTTTCCGTAGATGATGTTGTTGTACACAATCGGGGAGGTGCCGTTCCATTGGGTGAAGCCGGCGCCCCAATCGGTTTCGATGACGTTGTTGAAGGCGATGACGTTGTTGGTCACCGTCACCTTGCCGTAGGTGGTGTTGGGCTCGTAAACCACGATGCCGCCGCCGAGGGCGCTGGCCCGATTGTCGGCGATGATGTTGTTGGTGATGACGGTCCCAACGGCGCCGCCGATCTGCACGTCGATGCCGCCACCCTGGCCGTCGCGTTCCAGCCCATCACCATCGGCTTCCGCGCTGTCGTCGGCTTCGTTGCCCAGGATCCAATTGTTGGCGATCCAGGCGTCGCTGTACGCTACCCAGATGGCGCCACCGTCCCCGGCGGTGTTCAGCGCCATGTAGTTGCCGACAACCGTCGGCGCACCGCCTCGGATGTCGATGGCACCGCCGTCGCAGCCGGACTCCGGGCCGTCCATGCAGGCGTCGTTGCCGATGATGTCGTTGCCGAGGATCGAGGGCGAGCCGTTGTAGCTGCGGATGCCGCCGCCCACGCCGCCGGCCTCGCCGATGGGGGCGCCCGAGATGTCGGTAGTGATGTGGTTGTCGGTGATGAGGTTGTCCTCGATCGTCGGCGAACACGCCATGATCCGGATGCCCGCACCCACGCCACCCCCACCATTCTGGATGGTGAACCCGGCGATGCGGGCGCCATCCTCGTCCAGGTCCCCATCGCCGTCTTCTTCGATGGCGAAGACGCTGTCGGTGCTGCCCCCATCGACGATGGTCGTCTCCGCGCCAGACACCGACTCCAGGTTCACCCCGTAGCCGTGAAAGTCGACATTCTCTTCGTAGGTGCCGTAGAAGGCGCGCGCTTCATTGCACCCGGTCGCGCCCGCTTCGTCCACGGCGTCCTGGATGCTGCCGACAGGGTCGGAGACGCGCCCGTCGCCCACGGCGCCCACCAGGGCGTAGATCGGACAGTAGTCCTCGCAGTCGAGGAGCGCGTCGCCATCGGTGTCGCCTTCGCCATCGGCGCCGCCGGAGCAGTCGTTGTCCTTGCCGTCGCACAGCTCGGGCGCGCCCGGGTACACGCTTGCGTCGGTGTCATCGCAGTCGTCGCCGCCCGTCTCGATGCTGGCGTGTCCGTCCCCGTCGGCGTCGACCGGGAGCACGTCGGTGTCCGTGTCGCCCGTGTCATCGGACCCTTCGCCGGAGTCCGCGATGACCGGGTCTTTCCCGGCGCTGCCGAAGCCCGCGTTGCAGGCGCAGAGAAACACGAGGGCGAACAGACGCATGGCGGACCGGGGGGAGGCCCGCTTCTACAGCCCCGGGCGCGAATGTCAAGGGAGTGTGCGCGCGCCGGCAGGCAAGGGCGGCCGCCCGGGCCGGGCCCGGGCGCCGGGCCATCGCGACGGGGCGGGGCGCCCCTCTGCTCTGTCCCTGCCGCGCTCCAGCGCTTAGCCTCAGCGGATGTTCTTCTCCGATCCGCGAAAGCTGCGCGTCCCGAGTGCGAGCGAGGCGCTGCCTGGGCGGCCGCGACCGGCCTACACGATTCCGGAGCGCCACTTTGTCACCGGCAACCGCCTCTGTGCCCCCTTCCCGGAGGGCATCCTGCTCGCCCGTTTCGGGATGGGGTGCTTTTGGGGCGCCGAGCGCAAGTTCTGGAAACTCCCCGGCGTGTACAGCACGTCGGTCGGCTACTCCGCGGGAAGTACACCCAATCCTACCTATCGAGAGGTGTGCAGCGGCATGACCGGGCACAACGAGGTCGTTCAGGTGGCCTTCGACCCGGCGGCGTGCAGCTACGACACGCTCCTGAGCACCTTTTGGGAGAATCACGACCCCACCCAGGGCATGCAGCAAGGGAACGATCGCGGCACCCAGTACCGCTCGGGCATCTACATCTTCGATGCCGGTCAGCGCGCCCAGGCCGAGCGCAGTCGCGACCTGTACGCCGCGCGCATCGCCGCCCGTGGCTTCACCGCGATCACCACGGAAATCGTGGACGCCGGCCCGTTCTGGGCTGCGGAGGCCGAGCATCAGCAATACCTCGCGAAGAACCCCGACGGCTACTGCGGACTCGGCGGCACCGGCGTCGCCTGCCCGCTGTAGCCCGGCGAACTGGGTGGCGTCAGAACCGACCCGGGCTACTGCGCGGTGTACGTGACACAATCCTGTGCCATGTACTCCATGACCACCTTGCTCCGCTCCTTGGTAAACACCTGCCGGGACTCATCCCATTTCTGCTCGAAGGAGTCGGCCCACTTGAGGAACACCGAGACACACAGCCGCCCGGTATACGGCAATGCCGCCCCCTCGCGGGTTGCGAGCGCGCGCACCTGCTTGTCTACGTCGAAGCAGCCGTTCGTGCCGAGGCTGGAGGTGTCCTTGAAATTGCACTTGGGATCGGCCGTTGACAAGATCATCCGCATCTGATCCCAGGTGACCGAGTCAGCGGTGCTGTTCGGCGTGAGCAAGCCGGCGAAGGCGGGCGCGGCGACCAGCAACACGAGAATCGAGGCAAGCGCGGCGCGGGCGGCGAGCAGCGGGATCGACATCGGGGGCTCCGGGGGGGGGGAATTCCGGCTAACGATACACCAAAACGGCGAGGTTGCTCCGGGGGGGTGCACCCTCCCGCGACGAACCCCCCGCGAGCGCCGAGAATGGTCGACGACGAGAACGAGCAACGTCCGCCACCGACCGTCAGCGCAAAAGCTCGCCCACCCGCGCACGTTTCACGAAGCGCCCGCCGCCGCGCGTCTCCAACTGGCTCTTGTGCACGATCACGCGGCCGCGGCTGATCACGGTCTCGGTCCAACCCGTCACCGTGTGCCCCTCGTACGCCGAGTAGTCCACGCGCATGTGGTGCGTGCGGGGATCATTCACCGACACCACGCGGGTTTCGTTGGGGTCGAAGATCACCAGGTCGGCATCGCTTCCAACCGCGATGGTACCCTTCTTCGGGAACAGGCCGAACGTTTTTGCTGCCGACGTGCTCGTCAGCTCGACCCACCGGTTGATGGAGATGCGCCCCGTGCGCACGCCAGCGTCGTACAGCACCGAGACGCGGTTCTCGACCCCCGGGGCCCCGTTGGGAATCTTGGTGAACGAGTCACGCCCCAGCTCCTTCTGCCCGTTGAAGCAGAAAGGACAGTGATCGGTCGCGACCGCGCTCAGGTCGCCGAACTTCAGGCCCTGCCAGAGCGAGTTCTGGTTCCACTTCTCACGCAGGGCCGGGGTCATGACCCACTTCGCCCCTTCGAAGTTTGGCTTTTCGTACCAGCTCTCGTCGAGGGTCAGGTACTGTGGGCAGGTTTCGGCCTGTACGTCCACCCCGCGGGCGCGCCCGAGGCGTACCTGCTCCAGTGCGTCGTGACTTGAAAGATGCACGATGTAGAGCGGGACGTTGGCCACCTCCGCGATGGCGATGGCGCGGTGGACACCCTCCGCCTCCATCCGGGTCGGCCGCGTCCGCGCGTGCCAGATGGGGTCCTTGTGGCCCGCCTCGACCGCCTCGCGGACGATCTCGTCAATGACGATGCCGTTTTCGGCGTGCATGCAGATCCGGGTGCGGTTCTCACCGGCGCGCCGGAACGTCCGGTACAGGGTGCCGTCGTCCACGTACAGCACGCCCGGGTAGGCCATGAACAGCTTGTAGGAGGTGACCCCGGCCTCAGCGAGCTTCTCCATCTCGCCAAGGCGGTCGACCGCCATATCGGTGACGATCATATGGAAGCCATAGTCGATCGTGGTCTTTCCCTCGGCCTTGCCGTGCCAGACCTCGAGGCCGTCCAGCGTGCTCTGGCCCTTGGCCTGGATCGCGAAATCGATGATCGTCGTCGTGCCGCCGTGCGCGGCCGCAACCGTGCCCGTATCGAAGTCGTCGGCGCTGGTCGTGCCGCCGAAGGGCATGTCCATATGGGTGTGCGGATCGATGCCGCCGGGGATGACGAGCTTGCCGCTGGCGTCGAAGACCCGGTCGGCGTGCAGCTTCAGGTCACGTCCGATGTGGGTGACGGACTCGCCGTCGACGTAGATGTCGGCGACGTAGTCATCGACCGCAGTGACGATACGACCGTTCTTGATCAGGATGGACACGAAGGCTCCGGGATGGCGCCGGAGCTTAGCCCGAACCGGCTCCATGGTGTGCACCACGTCCTGTTCGCCTTCGTCGTTTTGGCGGTCGCCGGTGCGCAGCGACTGGCGCCGAAGTCGTCGTCGTCGTAGCATGGTCCGTCGAGGCTTCAGTCCGTTTGCATGTGTGTTCACCCGCGGCAGTACCGACAACACGACCGGCTGGCGGTTCTTCCCGCTGACGACGGCGAGGGCTACGGCCGACATCAAGTTCGTGCACGGCCCGTTGGAGGTCCTCAACATGACGGCGAATTGCCGTTTTGTGCTCTGGTATCAGGAGAGCGACGAGCCCGAGATGTTCGCCGGGGACGGAACGACGGTGGATGTCAACTCACACGGATGAGGCGGGCTAACAATGCCCGCTTTTTTCATGCCGTGCGCGCCCAGTGGCAGATCGAGGTCTTGGACGGCACCGGCGTGCCGCTCCACGATGTCAGGCTGCCCGATGAAGAACTCACACCCGTGGTGCGCCTCTCCGAAGATGGAAACTCGCTTTACCTCGTGAACGGCGCGCTGGAGCACCTGTTCGTTCGTGTCGTCGATACCGCGACGGTCTTGGTGGGCACGGCGGTCACGCTTCGCACCCCGCTGCCGCTCGCAGGCGTACGCTCCGAGGTGCACGGCGAGGTGCTCACGGTGTTCGGCGCGAACGGGGCGCTCCTACAATTGTCCACGGCGAACTGGGAGGTGCGCAGGTGGTGCCTGCCGCCCGCCCGCCGGCGGCCCCGTTCTATTCGCAACGATCGGCCTCCACGGTCGCGACGTTATTTTCCTCGTCGGCCTCCACGATCGCGCCTGCGCCGTGATCATCGTAGTCCACTCGTATCACGGGATCCACGAGCCCCGTGCTCGGGACATCGAAGCTCACCGGGGCGCCGGTCCAGCCTGCAGGGACGGCCTCGACGGAGTACGCCGTCACGAGCACCGACTCCCCAGCTACGAGCGAGACGGCCACGCCGGCGGGCAGGTCCATGTCGCCGTTGTTGACCAGGACCACGCCCACCTGCAGGCGTCCAGTCTTGCAGGACTCCCAGCAAGCGGTCCACACCTCGACGGCAACGTCAAAGCACCGGGCGGACGGGAACACGGGCGCGGCCCGCATGGTGTTGCCCAGGAGGTAGTGTGGAATCGGTCGCGACGGCACCCGCCCCGCCACGTCCACGTTGTTGCCGGTGAATGCGTGTGCGCTCCAGGTCCCGAGGCCAGGGGCCCAGTCGTGCTCTCGGGAGGCGTCCACGGTCACCCTCGTCAGCCCACCGTCGAACATTCCGACCAGGCTCACTCCCAGCGCGCCGTCGAGGTCCGCCACGCTGACCGGACGCACGCTATTGTCGGCATCGGGCCAAGGCAGGTGCCTCTGCATCCTCCTTCCGCTCTTTCCATCCATGATGACAAGGTACCATCCACCGTGCACCACTTCTGCGGCGAAATCCCCGTTGAGGTCGACCAATGATGGGCCGGACATGTCCAGACTATCGTTCTCCGCCACCCGCACGCGCCACAGAAACTCTCCCGGCCACGCGAAGGCCCAGATGTTTCCGTCGGCCGCGACCACGATCTCAGGCCCACCACTGCCGTCGAGGTCGCCCACCGCGGGCGCCGAGGCCCGGATGTCGGCGTCCCCGCGCGGGTCGCGGAGCGTGATGGGTCCCCAGACACGCTCGCCAAGGTGGGAAAATCCCGAGAGGTACGCCCCGGAGGCCGCCACGACCTCGGGCAGGCCGTCCCCGTCGAAGTCCGCGACCGCGTTCGCGCTGTCCTGCCACCCGCTTCGCCACACCGTGCGACCATCCACGTCGTAGGCCGCGTTGCCGGCCAGCAGCTCCGGCATCCCGTCCCCGTTGACGTCCGCGATCAGGGGAAGCAGGACCCCGGCACCCGACTCGGACGCGCCGATCCGGGGCTCACCTCGCCCTTCGGTGCCCACGGCGAGAATCAGGCCATCGTGAGCGAGGATGTGACGACCCACGGCGATCTCCGGCAGGCCGTCGCCGTCGAGATCCGCAACCGCCGGGAATGAACCGAAGGCTGGTCGGGGCTCCTGGTGCTCAATGGCGGTGAGCCAGCGGAGCGCACCCGTCTGGCCCGACAACGCGGCGACCTCGGACGCGGTGGATACCACCACCTCGGGCCAGCCGTCACCGTCGAGGTCCGCGAGGGCAAGGCCGGCGCAGTCGGAGCCCCCGTACCCCCGCCACAAAGGCTCACGCGCGAAAGGGTGCTGCGCCACCGTCTCGGTTCCAGATCCGAAAATCACTGTCGGCTGGTCGGCCGAATTCAGGACCCCGTCGCCATCGGTGTCGATCAGCCGTCCGATGAGCACTTGGCCGCACCTAGGCCAGTGCGACTGGTCGGTATTCATGTTGCCATCTATAGATTCTTCCCACTGCGAGACCTCGACGCGGGCCGGCGGGCCCACGCAGACCGTGGACTCGACGGCGCGTACCGTCGGTCCGGCGGCGAGGCGGTCGCACGGCGAGCTGGCGCCCGTGCAGCCCGCGAGGGCGATGAGCAAGGGCCAGAGGTGGGCCTCAGGCACGGACATTCACTCGTCGAACCTCTTGCAATGGGCACTCGCGTCGCCGAAACAGTACACGAAAACCGCGTCTACGAGACGGTTGTAATCGTGGTTGCGCAGCAGCCAGCGACCCTCGGCACGCGCGCGAACAGACTCATGCGCAGTCATCAGTTCGTCCGCCGAGATCAGCATCCCCAGAGTCACCGGGTACTCGCGTTCCACCTCGTTGCGACCAGACGGTCCGTGCCAGACGAGCTTCTGGGTGACGCGTGCTTTGCCGATGAATTTGTTCCACGCGTAGGCGAGGGTTTCGTCGGACAAGAACGGTTGATCGCCCTTCACACAGATGCACCCATCCGCGTAGAGGTGGCTGCCAATATACGAGTTCATCTCGGTGTTCACGATGTCGCGGTGGGAAAACGCGAGGGGTGTCGGCGTATCGTTGAGGTTCTCGTAGGTGCCACCCCATCGGCTCGAAAGGTCGCTGGCGTTGCACGGATAGCGTTGCGTGGTGACCGTCGGTCTGAGGTCCCCCTCGGGCCAGACCGCGGTTGTCGCGGTGACGATGTGGAACAACGACAGCCAGGTCTCCGCGAGGGCCCCTTTGTTGGCTTCGCCACTGGGGATGTTCCACTCGCCGTTGTAGTTCAAATCCGTCGACATGAGGAAATCGGGTTCCCCGAGCGCCCAGAAGTACGAGCAGTGATTGATGCTGCCCACGTAGAATCGGATGTGATACGACGTGTAATCTTCGTGCGCGTGATATCGCACCTCGCCAACCGCGTACACCGCGCACCTCGCCAACCGCGTACACCGCGTACGGCGTCAGCCCGGACACCGCGTACGCCGGGTGGTCAGGATTGACCGCCAGCGGGTCCAATCGTGGGGCGCAGCCGCTCTCGGCGGGATCGCCCAACTCACAGTACAGCCAGTGGACATCTGCGTACCGGCGTAGTTTGACATCGAACTCAACTGTCCCGTCGCCGCCAGCGAACTCATACCAGTCGTTTGCGAGGGTGGCCGGCACCTTCGTATCTGCGTCGGGAACGAGGTCGTGGAAGGTCGCAAAAAACGTCGACGACGTATAGGTTCCCGTGACGCCGCCGGTCGTGTAATCGATCACCCAGCCCCGGTCGAACCAAGCATCCCAACTGCGGGCGGCATCCCAACTGCGGGCGGGGTTCATCTCCGAAACACCAATCGATTCGGCGCCCGCGGTGCGGCTGGGATGTGTGGTGAGCCCCTCGGTGACCGGGCACTCGTGGTCCAAGTCCCCCCAGTGTGGTGGGGGCGCCGCCTCGCCCACCGGCGCGCCGACGCCCGCGGGAGAATTGAACCACGGCTCCTGTGTACCGTTTCTGTTCGACTGCGCGACCGCGACCATCCGGATGCGCTCGTGCAGGATGCCTGGCCTCTCGCTCACCAAGCGGGGGGCCCGAGCCGTTGCGCAGGCCACACACCCGCTCAACGAGGCATGGGACCAATCGACGAACGAGCGTGCCATGGCGACTAGCTCCGGAACTCGAAGGCGAGACATTGGGGTTGGTTGTCTGGTGCAGACTCCCTCACCGTAGCCAGCGCCCAGCCGGCCGTCAAGCGCCACCGAATCGCGACCGACGCGACAGCGAAATGATGTCAAGAACGGTGCTGGACTCTACGGTATTGTCCCCGTCCCCAGCCACTCGTATCCCGGCCCGCGCGTTGAGGTGCCCGTACCGGAAATGGTGAACCACACCTTCGGCCTGGTCGGCGACATCGATGGCGACCGGGGCGTCCTCATCCAGGTCGGTGAGTACGTCATGCCCCGAGAGCGGCTTGTAGAGCCAGGCTTCGCCGTCGGACAGGCGCCGTGGCACTTCCCTGACATCCCGGTCACCTGGGACTCGCACACCGGGATGAGCTTCGGGCCGATCATGCAATCGGGCGACCTCGATGGTGACGGCCTCGCGGAGCTGCTCGCGCCCGATGTGTTGTTCCCTGGCGCGCTGTTGTCGGCCGTCGGCAGCTTCCCCATCGCGACCGGCGAGCACATCCCCGGTCTGGGTGGTTTTCTGGGCGACGTATCAGGGGACGGCCTCGAGGATGCGTGGGTGTACGAGGCCACGGCGGACGGTACGGTGCATCTGGTGAGCGCGCCGCTGGTCGAAGGGGCGGCGCTCACCCCCTTCGCGACGATCGTGGGCGACGCCGAAACCTTCCTGCCCGCCGCCGCGGGCGGGCTCGGCGACGCCGACGAAGACGGTCACGCCGACGTCGGACTGGGCGTCGGAGCGGTCGTGGATTGGGACTGGGAGGGCGACACCCACCTCTTCCGTGGCGCCCGCCTCTCGGGCACCCTGGCCGTCAGCGACTACGACCGCCGCATCGGCTGGCGGGCCAGCAGTTTCGACCACATGGACTTCGACGGGGATGGCATCGACGAGCCCCTCTTCATCAGTCTGTATGGTTATGGCGGCGTCGTGGGCGGGACGGCGCTGTTTCCCTGAGCGCTACGGGGACAGCGGGGGCGCCGCCGGCGGCGTGGGCATCGCGCCGGCCGCAGGGTCAAGCGCCGCACCGGGTGGCGGCATGGTGGGGTCGTGCCACGGCAACACCTCCATCCAATCCGCGCTGTCCCCGAGCTGGATAGAGACCGACACGTCTTTGCCCTCCAGACGGATCGGCGCCGCGGCGACGCCGGCTTTCGTACCCGGAGCGCCATCGGGGCCCGTCGTCATCGCGGTCACCCAGATCTCGCCGTACAGGGTCGCGGGCGCCTCGACCGTGAACTTCCCGCCGGTCACCTTGAGGATTTCGAGGGGTTCGGGGACCTTCCGGCCGTCCGTCTCCTTGACCCGGGTGAAGTCAACCTGGGCGTCCTTGGCGCCGACCAGCGTCCCGGAGATCGTCACGGTCGGACCGCCCTGGATGAGCGACGCAAACCCGGGAGCGGGCTTCGCGGCGAGCGGGGACGCCGCAGGGTCGCCGGGCTCGATCGCGGCCGGGGCGGCGGGGACACCAGGGGCGACCGGAGCACCACCCGGCTGGCCGCCCGGCTCGCCTGGCGAAGTCGGCGGCGGTTGGCCCCCCGCGGCGCCAGCCGCTCCCGACGGCATGTCAGTGGTCGGGCAACCCGAAACAACGAGGACGACCAGAGGGAGGAGGACACGAAACATCGGGCACACTCGGATGCGCCCCGGTACCGCACCCGGACTCGCTGTCAACGGGCCTGACGGAGACTCCACACGAGCATGCCCTCCCGCTCGACGGGCGCCCCGAACGCGGGCTCGAGCACCGCTCGAAAGGCCCCGACGGCCCCGGCTCGGCGTTCGAGATCGGGGTGCACGATCACCCAGCCGTAGGTCGCTTCCAGGTGGGCGACGCCTGCGTCATCGAGAGGTCGTGGCGTACGGTTGAACCGCGATGGGAAATGCGCGAAGGTCGTCGGATCGCCATTGTCGGAGGCGCGCGCGTCCGGCTTGTAGGGCAGCGGATGGCCGTGGGTCGTCTGGTACCAGAAGTAGCGGCTCGTCGCCATGGACGTGCCGATGTCGCCCGGCAACTCCAGAACCCCTCGTTCATCCGAAGACGCGGCAATTTCGGCGTAGAGCGCGGGAATGTCGGCGGGCGCCTCAACCAGGGGCCATCGCGCCAAGGTGAAAAACCCGGCCTCCGCCGCCGCCGCTGCGCCCATCACCGCCACCAGAAGCCGCGGGCGCCCGACCAGCGCGCCGCCGGCCAGGACACACGCCATCGCCTGGCCCACCACCGAGAGCCGCAACGGATGCGTGATGGCCAACTCGGGGATCAGCCTCTGCAACCATGCAAACGGCAGCGCCATGGGCTGTCGGCCCCAGACCACGAAGCGCCCGTCGAACCACAACTGCGGCCCCAATCCCAGGATGAGGGAGGCCAGGAGCAGGAGGAGCCAGCCACCCCGACGACGCGGCGCCATCGCCACCGCGCCGAGCGCCAGCAGGATCACCGTCCAGCGGAGCTGCCCGGTGTGGAGGAAGGCCTCCCCATATCGCTTCTCCAGGTCGACACTGGAGAACGCACCCAACGCCACGTAGGTGCGCGGATCGACGGCGTTGTGTTCGGCCAGCTCGCGGTTCAGACCCGGCGCACGGGCCACCAGCGCGTGTGGATGGGCCAACGACGCCCGCAGCGCCAGCGCGCCCGGAGCCGCCACCAACCCGCCCACCGCCCCCGCGAGCAAGGCGCCACGCACGTTCCGGGAAACCACAAGCAAGAACGCTGCCACGGCCAGCGCGTTGACCAGCCCATAGTAGAAGTTAGCCAGGACCGACCCGCCGACCGCCAGGCCAAGCAGGATCCAGTCCCGTCGATCCTGCCGCCGGGACGCGCGGACCGCGGCGAGCAGGCAGGCCGGTGTCCACCACACCGACAAGGTCTCGGTGATGCCGTTGTGGAGCTCGCACAAGAGCATCGGCGTGGTCGCGAACGCGACTCCCGCGAGCCAGCCATGCGGTCCCTCGCCGAAGAGTTCCTCACAGAACGCCTGGGCGGCGAGCCCAGCCAGCGCGATTCGGACGACAAGCACCGTCTCATAGGCGACGTGCGGCCCAGCGAGCAGCGTGACCGGCAGCGACACGATCGCCGCAAGGGGATCGATGTAGTAGAGCACCCCGCCGTCAGGAGCGCCGGCTAGTTGGGTGAACCAGGGCAGCTCCCCGGCGCGCAGGCTCTCGGCCGCCCACCACAGGCCCCACGCGTGATTCCACACGTCGACGTCGGGATGCCCGGTGAGCCCACCTCGCGGCAGCACCACCCCGAGTCCCACGAGCAGCCACACACAGACGCGAGGGGTGAGCGACATCGGGCGCAAGGCCTATCGTCGTTCAACTCGTCAGGAGCAAACCCAGGGGCGGCGCCAGCACGGTGGCCATGCAACCCGCGATGTACGCGACGTGGACGCGGCCGAGACGGGCATGCCGCAGCGCCTCCCAGCTCGCACGACGCAGGTTGGGAATCCTCACCAGGTCCGACAGCGCGTGTGCGCCGTCGTTGTCCAGCAGGAAGGGCCAACCGCTGATGATCGTGGCCGTCAACCCCGCGGCGATGAGCGCCCGAAACGGAGGGAGCGCCTCCACCGGCAGGGCACACCCGATCGTCGCGACGAGCGCGACCAGCACGAGATTGCTGGCCGGACCGGCCATCGCCACCACGGCATGATCGCGTCGTGAGCCAAGATACATGTCGGTGGTGTCGACGTGAACGCCGAGGAGCCCGATTGCCGCGCCGCGAACGTGCCGGCCGAAGGCGACCACGGTCACCGCGTGGGCGAGCTCGTGGACGATGGCGTGAATCACGAAGGCCCATACGAAGAGTCCGGCGGCGAGGCCTGGACTGGCAGGATTGGCGCGGGTGTCGATCACGAGGGCCGTCGCGCCCAAGCCCAGAATCGCCAATGCGATGGGGGCGTTCCACGGCGTCACAACCGGAGCGATTGCTCGCCAGAGCCTCGTCGCGACGTCATGCATCCCATCCCACACCCACTCGCGACGCAGCCAGGAAACGTGGGCAAACCGACGTCGCAAGAAGCCCGCGGGCTCCACTCGAACCAGTCCGGCGCGACGGAGGACCTGCACGAAGCGGACCACCCGGCCGACGGGAAGCGCGCCGAAGCGGACGAAGTACGCGGTCGCCATCTCCGCGACCGTGACCTCGCCGTCGATGAGGCCCCACAGATGCCGCTCTTCGTTACCGAGGCGTAGGTAGACCGAACGGTCTGGCGTCATCAGCACCCAGCCACCCTCGACGTCGCTGAGGATGGCGGGCAGCGGACACGGGCGCATCTGCAAGAGCGCGGCGCCAGGATCGAGCCGATGCACGACGAAGCCAGCTCCGTCGCGACGGACCACGACCTCCAGAGGCCGGGCCTCCACGCTAGGCCAGATAGTCGCCGCGGGAGAGGAACTCCGCGGAGAAAGCGTCCGAGAACGAGCGGACCCGCTGGGTGTCCTTGGTCGCCGCTTCGATGGCGACGATGGTCGCGTCGTCCAGGGCGTAGCCCTCGTTGGCCAGGGTGGCGCGCACGTCCTTCACCAGGGACTTCCGGAATTCGGCGTCGATAAGCGACCGACCGACGATGAGCTGAAGAGTCGAGGGGGGGGCGGACATGGAGGCTCCGGGTTCACCCAGGGGGATCGGCACCGACCTGCTTGGGGATGAGGCCTCCGTCCGCGAGAGCGCTCATCAGTCGCATGACGGTCACCTTCGCTGCCACCTCGGCGAGTCGGGCGGTACGGGCGGTCGCGAAGTCCTCGAAGGGAAGCATCCCGAGCGCAAGTGCCGCGGGACGTGCCGCGTCCATCGTCGCGATCGCCTCCTGCACGAGTGCTTCCATGAGCTCGCTGGCGACGAGCGTGGTGCGGATCGTCCCAACGTCGGGAGCGCTGACGCCGGTGCGAGCGCAGGCAAGCGAGCGGGCCTGCGACAAGAGCCAGGTGCGTCCGCCCGCGGCCAGATCGCGCTCGAAGCCCATCACATCGTTGAAACAGCCGTAGGACCTTGACAAGGCATGAACCAACGTCCCGACGTGCGGCGCCCCACGCCAGTCGCCACTCGCGGACATCACCGCGTAGAGTGGCACCTCTGCCAGCGCACACTTCCGCGCATGGGCGACGAAGGCCGCGTGCGCGTACTCGGCATCAGACGCCAACTGTCGCCTCTCGTTCTCGGTCTCTTCCGAGAAGGTCAGCCAGGCTAACCGGGACAGCGCCCAGAACCTGGCGTCACCGTGAGCACGGTACAGGTCCAGCGCGTCCCACAAAAACGCGTTGGCCGCCAACAACAGCGGCGGATGACCGCGGGACTCCGGCTCGTCGAGGACGTTGTCCTGGATGCGGACATAGGCGTACGCCAACGCGGTGGCTTCGAGGATGTCGTCGAGGGTGTCGGGCGCAAGGCTTCGGCCCATCCAGATCGGCAAATGCAACAGCGGCGCCGCGTCCGGAAGCGAGAAGTAGCCCGCTCCAGCGCGCTCCAAAAAGCCGGCCGCCAGCCCCCTCAACGACGGCGGGTACGCGGCCACACGACGCGCCAACCGGGCCCGCAGGCGCTCGATGACCGGGGCATTGTCCTCATAGACCCGCACCAGGAGCCTCCGCATCCCATTTCGGCCCGGGCCGGTCGAGCTTGAGCGGTCGCGAGTGAATAGGTGGCGGTCACCTTCGAGAAGGGAGGCCAGGTGCTCGACGTCATCGAGGTCACCACGTCGCGCGACGCCGACATCATCTTCGCCTCCTCCGGCCAGCGAATGCGCAGCTGCGCCGAGCAGATTGGCGACCGGATGGTGATGTTCCTGAAGAAGGCGAACAAGTAGCCGTCAAGGGGGGAAGACGCTGCACGCGTCCTCCCCCTACCGTCGCCTACCCTCCGGCCTCCAAGCTACGCTTTCCGGCCTGCGGCGGCGGTCGGGTTGGATAACCCGCCCGCCGGGCGACTCTCCCCCTCCTGGGCGTCACCGGTCCAGAACCGCCCAGATCACTGGGGTGCCCGTCTTCCCCTTGATGCGCACCGGAGGCATCTGCACATAGCGGAACCCCGGTGCGCCCTCATGTACGGCATCGCTCACGACGATGCCCTGATCGAGGTCCTTGCACAAGCCCTGGAGGCGCGCCGCGTAGTTCACGGTGTCGCCGATCACGGTGTACTCCATGCGGTCCGGCGAGCCGACGTTGCCGGCGACGACGTCACCGTGCGCGATGCCCACGCCGATCTTGAGGGGGTGGTCACCGGCGGCGTGGCTGGCGTCCATCCGATGGATGCAGGCCTGCATCTCGATCGCGGCCCGGACGGCGCGGGCGGCCGCATCCGGTAGGTCCTGCGGCACGCCGAAGACCGCCATCAACCCGTCGCCGAGGAATTTGTCGAGTGTCCCGCCGTGCTTGAACACGATGGCCACGAGCTCGGAGAACACCTGATTGAGGAACTCGACCACGCGCTCCGGTCGTTGCGCCTCGGCGAACGGCGTGAAGTCGCGGATGTCGACAAAGACCACCGACGCGACGCGACGCGCACCGCCGAGGGTCATCGCCTCGGGGTTGGCCACGACGAAGTCCGCCACGGCCGAGGACAGGTACTTCCGAAAGTGGGCCTGCTGACGCTCCGCCTCCAGCTTGTGCAAGGTCTCCTCGGCGGAGCGTTGCCACTCACTCCGCAACAGCCACGACAGCGCACCAAAGAGGCCACCCAACACCAGAAGAAAGACGACGATTGTATATTGGTCGGGCATGCCGACGGCGTCGGTCCCATAGGACGCGATGTCGGTGGTGCGGACGAGCCCCCGGTCGACGATGTGCAAGAGCAGCCCGAGCCGCTCCACCGCGGCGAGCGCGCCGGCAAACACGGTGAGCCGGACGCTCCCGGAGAGCGCGGTGAGCAGGAGGAAGAGCGGGTACAGGCCCAACACGAGCGGGGCGAGCAAGGTCTCGTAGGCGCCGCTGTAGTTGAGCAGACCACTCGCGGAAAAGGCGGTCACGAAGGTCACGTCGGCCACGGCGCTGGCCCATTTGGACCAGGGCGGCGCCCGCTGGGCGTGCACCATGGCATACACCACGACCGCCCAGCCGAGCTCCACCGCGAAGACCACGGTCGAAAACAGCATCGCCGCGAGGCTGTTGCTTTCCCAGTTGCCCACCAGCGCCACGCCACCGAGCCCACCAAAGACAAGGCGCAGGATCGCCGCGATCCGCTCAAATCGGCGCGCATCGGCCTCAACCAGCTGCCGAGCCTTGTCAGCGAAGACCTGGGGCGCCGAGGCACTCACGGCGTTTCCGTCGTCCTGCGGATGTGCATGGCGAGGTTCGGGAAGCCAGCGTCGGCACAGGCGTCCGCGAGCTTGACCGCAGCCGAATCGTCACCCGCGAGGCGCAGAATGGACCACCGCGCGATGAAGGCCGACTCAGGCTCACCCAGCCGATCGGCGGTGGCGGCCGCCGCCGTGAGGTCGGCCGTGACCTCTTCCCCGCGCACGCCTCGCAGATAGTGCAGAAAGACCTCATTCATGACCACGCCGCGGTCCCAGGCGCACTCGCGGCTCAGGTCCCGAGACTGCTCGAACGCCGCCCAGGCTCGACCGTGGTCCCCGAGGCGCAACAGGGCGTCGCCGATGTTGTGGAGGTTGATCACCTCGCCCGGGCGGTAGCCGAGCCCGCGGCGCACCTCGAGGGCGCGGCGGAACTCGACGAGGGCTTCGGCCGGGCGCTCCGCATCCAAAAAGGCGATGCCGATGTTGTTGATGACGCGACCGAGTAGAACCCGATCGCTGGCGCGCTCGGCATGGGGAAGCGCTTTCTGGAGGATGTCCAGCGCCGCGTCATTGTCCCCGAGGCGCGCGGCGTGGTTGGCCAGGCCCAGGAGCATCCGGGCGGCGAGATCGCCCCGATCACCCGCCGCCGCCAACCCCTTTTCGTAGACCTTCTGGGCTTCTTCGACCTGACCGACGTCAAGCTCCAACGCGCCGAGCACCTCGAGGCACTGCACATGCAACGACAGGTCACCCGCGCGCCGCGCGATGCCCTCGGCGTCCTCCACGTGGGCCCGCGCCAGCATGTGTTTGCCCTGTGCTGCGAAGATCTGACCCAGACCGAGCAGCGCCCGCGCTTCGGCGAGGCGGGGCCCGGCCTCGGCAGCGACGTCGAGCGCGACGCTGAGCATGCGCTCCGCCGACGCCAGCCCCATGAGCCGCGCCACCTCCCCCGCGGCGACGTGGAGGCGGGCTTCCATCTGGGGGTCCCGCTCGGCGCGCGGCGCGGCGTCGTGCCACCCCATGCCCTTGAGGAAGCAGTCGAGGGCGCGCTCGAAGAACTGCGCGGTCCGGTGGTCCTCGCCCGCGCGGTAGATGCTGGTGATGGCGTCGCGCGCCCGCCCGCCGGCGTGGCAGTGCTGCGCGAACGACTCCACCACCGTGTCAAGCCGGTCGCCGTACACCCGCTCCATCGCCGCGGCGACCATGCGATGGTACTCGCGGCGCTGCACCCCAAGGATGCCGCGGTTGACACAGTCCCAGACGAGCACGGACGAGAAACTGTAGGCGGTGTCGGGTGAGCGTCCGTCCGGACTCACCAGCCCCGCGCGCACCAGCTCGCCCACCAGCCCCATCGGCTCGTCGGCGCCCACGGCCTCGCCCAGGAGCACGGGCGAGAAGCCCAAGCCGATGACCGCGGCGACCTGCAGCGCGCCCTTGGCCAAGGGATCGAGCGCGTCCACCCGCGCGGCGAGCAGACCGGCGAGGGTGTCGGGCAGGTTCGCGTCGAGGTGCGGGTCCTTGAGCCGGGCGCGCCGGCCCTCCCACCAGATGCGTCCAGCCTGGCGAAGCGCCTTGAGCACCTCTTCGAGGTACAGCGGGTTCCCCTCCGTGCTGCGGCGGACCAGTCGCGACAGGTCCGGCCCGATGGACTCGGCGCCGAGTACATCGGCGGCCATGGTCTCGATCTGCGCGTGCTCCAGCGGGCCCAGAACGACCTGCTGCATATGGGCCGTCAGTTTGGGATCGCCGTCGCCGCGCCAACTGCAGAGCAGGAGCACCGGCTCCCCTTCGGTCGCGTCGAGTAGTTGAGAGAGCAGCTGCGTTTCGAAGGGGTCGAGGTACTGGATGTCCTCCAGCATGACGATGGTCGGCCGGTCGTGGGCGAGCCCGCGGACCAGCTTCACCATCACGGTATCTACGGCGTCGCGCGCCGGAAAAACGCCGTCGCCCATGTCCACCGCGTACAGCGTGGCAATCACCGCGACGTCGTTGTCTTCGAGGCGCAGCTCGGTGAGCCGCTGCAGGCGCTCACGCACCTCGGCCGCGCCGGTGTCGGCTTCGATGCCGAGAATGTCGCTGACGAGGTCGCGGAACGGCGCCAGCGGACGGTCGGCGCCGAAGGGCATCGCCCGGCCGTGAAAGACGGGGATCTTCCTGCGCGAGGCGAGGTCGCGGAGCTCCCGGAAGAACCTCGTCTTCCCGGACCCCGCATCGCCAACCACCCCGATGCGCGCCCCGCGGCCGTCCCTGAGCTGCGCGAGCGCATCGCGAACGACTTCCAGTTCGTTCCCGCGACGCAGCCAGCGCCCCAGCACCCCCCGACCACCCCGACGGCGCCCTGCTCCCAGCAGGAAGCTGGCCCGGGTGGCGCGCGTGCCCTTACGACGAAGTTCGGGGCCACGCTCGAAGGGGAAGCGGTCACCGGCGAGGGCCGCGACCCGGTCCGAAACCAGCGTGGTGCCAGGATCGGCGGCGTAGGCCAGCCGCACGCACGTCTTCAGCGTGTCGCCGCGGGCGGTGTAGCGGTAATGGCGCCCGTGACGGCGGCCGACGTTGAGCTCGCCCACGTGGATGCCGATGCTGAACTCGGTCGGCAGCCCGCGACGGCGCAAGCGGGCGCCCAAGCGATGGAACTCTCGGGCGCAGGCCAGCGCGCGGTCCAGGTCCTCGCCGAGGGCGCGGGGCAGACCGAAGAACACGAAGAGGGTGTCGTCGTCGAAGCGCTCGGCCACCCCGCCCATGTGGTCGACGAGCTTCCGGATCATCCTCAACATCTTGAAGTGGACCCGCCCAACCTCCTCCGTCTCGGCCCGCGCCGAGAACTCGGTCAGGCCGTTGACCTCGACCACCATGACCGTGACGTTCTTGCGCTCCCCCTGCAGCGCCAGCAGATGCCGCGGCCCGCGCTCCTCCGAGCTCGATGCGGACTCGTTGGTGGAGTGACTCGAGTCGGGCTCCGGATCGACCCCGGTGTGCAGCGCGTTGAGGTCTTCAGCCAACAGCTCCAGGTCGTTGACGCCTTTTCCGCCCGCCAGCTCCGGGGCCCACAGCTCGCGCATCAGCTCGCCGAGCATCCGTGCGTCCGCACGCCAGCGCCGAGCGAACGAGAGCGCCCTGAGATCCTCTTCGAAGGTCGCGGCATCCTGGTAGCGATCGGCGGGATCCTTGGAGAGCGCCTTCTGCAAGAGCACCCAGAGCTCGTCGGGAACGTCCGGATGCAGCGGCCGCAGGTCCGGAATCACACAGTCGATGACCTGTCGGAGCTTTTCGTCCGGATCATCGTTGGAGAAAAGGCGCTTTCCGGCGAGCATCTCGTAGAGAACCACGCCCAACGAGAACAGGTCGCTCCGGCCATCGACGGGCTGCCCCCGCGCCTGCTCGGGGGACATGTAGGCGAACTTGCCACCGCCGGGACGGCCCGCCTGCTCCGGATCCGTCTCGCCCAGGCTTTCCCCCACCAGCCGGGCAATCCCAAAATCAACCAGCTTGATCGCTCCTTCAAAGCTGATGACAATGTTGTGGGGGCTGACGTCCCGATGGACGATCTGGAGCGGCCGCCCGTCGGCAGCGGTGCGGGAGTGGGCGTACCCCAACCCGCGCAGGGTCTTGCCGGCGATGTAGACGGCCAACCCCACATCGATCCGGCCGCCGCCCCGGCGCAACACCCGAAGGGTCTGCGTCAGGTCGCGACCGTGGATGTACTCCATGGCCATGTACGGGTCGTTGCCGACCTTGCCGAGATCGAAGACCTGGACGATGTTGGTGTGGTTGAGCGCGACGCTGAGCTTGGCCTCGTGCACGAACATCTGGACGAAGCGGGGGTTCTTCGCCAGTCCCGGCGTGATCTTCTTGATGACGAGCCGCTTCTCGAAACCCTCGACCCCGAGCTTGCGCGCCAGGTAGACCTCGGCCATGCCGCCGACGGCGATGCGTTCGAGCAACTGGTAGTCGCCGAAGGGAATCGGAAGCGAAGGTTCCACGCGCGCGGAGTGTATTCGCTCCCCGGCCGCGCGCCCGATCGGTTAGCGGCCGCCCCCAGTCATGCCCCGCTATTTCCCCGCTGTCCCCCTCCGCAACGTCGTGCTCTTCCCCGGAATGCTCACCAACGTGACGTTCGGTCGGGGCCCCAGCGTCGCCGCGCTCGACGCGCACCTCGACAAGAAACTCGACCTGGTGTGTGTCCTGCAGCCCGACGCGGGCTTGGAGAACCCCGGTCCCAACGACGTCGCCCAAGTGGGCGTGACCACGCGGGTGCTGCGCTCGCTGAACCTCGCCGACGGGTCGGTGAGGGTGCTGGTCGAGGTGCTCGACCGGTGCACGATCACCAACTTCCAGGAATCCCCGGACCTTGGGCTCTGCTGCTCCCCGGGTCGCTTCCAGACCCAGCCCGGCGACCCCAAGCACGTTCAGGCCGCCGAAAAGCGCGTCCGGGAGCTCGCTGGCGAAGTGCTCGCGCTCCTCGGGCCCGAGAAACCGCCAGAACCCCTCACCCGCGCGCTCGACCTCATCGAAGGCGCCGAGAGGCTCTGCGATCACCTCGCCGCGCAGATCGGCCTGGCCCCGACCGAAGCGCAAGAGCTGCTCGCCGAGCCCAAGCTCCCCATTCGTTTGGAACGCCTGGTCTGGTTCTTGGAGCGTGCCCGGGAGTTCGGCCTCCTCAAACATCGCATCGGCGCCGAAGTCCAGCGTGCCATGGACGAGAACCAGCGCGAATACCATCTGCGCGAACAACTCAAGGCCATCCAGAAAGAGCTGGGCGAGACCGTCAACGACGAGGTGGCCGAGTACGAAAAGAAGATCGCTGAAAGCGGGATGCCGGAGGAGGTGGCCAAGGACGCGCGTCGCGAGCTCGACCGGCTCAAGAAGATCCACGTCGACGCATCGGAGTACATGGTCGCCCGCACCTGGCTGGACTGGATCGTGGCCGTTCCGTGGGTCACCCAGACGGACGACAACACCTCGCTGGCCGACGCCAAGACCGTGCTGGACAGCGAACACTACGGCCTCGACAAGCCAAAAGAACGGCTCCTCGAGTTCCTCGCCGTCCGCCAACTCAAGAAGGACGCGAAATCACCCATCATCTGTTTCATCGGCCCGCCCGGCGTCGGAAAGACGTCACTCGGTCGCTCCGTGGCCAAGGCGCTCGGCCGCAAGGTGGAGCGCATCGCCCTCGGCGGCATGAAAGACGAGGCGGAAATCCGCGGCCATCGGCGCACCTACGTCGGGGCCATGCCCGGGCGCGTGATCCAGGCGCTGCGCCGCGCCGGCACGCGCAACCCCGTCATCATCCTCGACGAGCTCGACAAGATCGGCAACGACTTCCGCGGCGACCCGGCCAGCGCCTTGCTCGAAGTGTTGGACCCCGAACAGAACGGCAACTTCCGCGACCACTACCTCGACGCGCCCTACGACCTGTCCAACGTGCTGTTCATCGGCACCGCGAACTCGGAGGCTCCGATTCCGGCAGCGCTTCACGACCGCCTGGAAATCATCGAGATCCACGGGTACATCGAGGAAGAAAAGGTCGCGATCGGGGAACGGCATCTGCACAGCCGCCTCCGCGACAGTCACGGCATCACCGCTGACAACGTCGTCTTCCCCACGGACATGCTCCAACACATCATCCGCAGCTACACCCGCGAGGCCGGTGTCCGTTCGCTGGAGCGGGAGCTGGCCGCGATCTATCGAAAGACGGCGCGTCGCATCGTGGAGGGAGACTCGGCGCCTTTCGTACTGGACACCGAGCTGGTCAACCGCTGGCTGGGGCCGCCAAAACATCACGCCGAGCTGGCGGAGCGTACCGACCGGCCCGGCATCGCCATCGGCCTGGCGTGGACGGCGTCGGGCGGCGAGATCCTGTTCATCGAGGCCAGCCGCATGGCTGGACCTCGTGGATTGAAGCTGACGGGCAACCTCGGCACCGTCATGAAAGAGAGCTGTGAGGCGGCGATGTCGTGGGTGCGCGAGCACGCCCCGCGCTACGGCATCGACACCCAGGTCTTCGCCGACAACGAGTTTCACCTCCACATGCCGGCCGGCGGCATCTCCAAGGACGGGCCTTCAGCAGGTGTCACGATGGTCACAGCGCTCATCTCGCTTCTCACCGCGCGGCCGGTTCGGCCGAACCTGGCGATGACCGGCGAGATCTCGTTGCGCGGCAAGGTGCTCCCGGTCGGCGGAATCAAGGAAAAGGTGCTCGCGGCCCGTCGCGCCGGCATCACCCACGTCGTGATGCCACGCCTCTGCGAACGTGATCTGCACGACGTTCCGGAGGTCCTGCGCGACGAGCTGACCTACCACTTCGTCGACAATGTGGACGAGGTCCTTGCGCTGACCTTCCCGGAGGCCTGATGGTCGTCATCATCACCGGCGCCAGCACCGGCATCGGCGCCGCGCTCGCCGTGGAGTACGGCCGCCGCGGCCACAAGGTGGGGCTCGTCGCCCGGCGGGAGGCCCTGTTGGCCGAGGTCGGCGCGCAGGTTTCCGCCGTCGGTGGCACGCCGGCTTGGGCGGCGTGTGACGTCACCGACCGCGTCGCTGTGGTTGGCGCCATCGCGCTGATCGAAGAGAAGTTGGGGCCCTGTGATCTACTCGTGGCCAACGCCGGCGCCGGGGAGCCGAGCGCCGCAACCAAGGTCCCCGTCGACGCGATCGAACGCATGCTCGACCTCAACGTGCGCGGGGTCCTGTACAGCATCGGCGCGGTGTTGCCGGGGATGCTCGCCCGCGGGTCGGGACACATCTCCGCGGTCAGCTCAGTGGCGGGATTCCGCGGCCTGCCCGGGAGCGGCGGGTACAGCGCCAGCAAGGCCTACGTCACGACGCTCCTGGAGAGCTTCCGGATCGACCTTCGCCGGAAGGGCATCGCAGTGACCAGCATCAACCCGGGCTTCATCGAAACGCCGCTCACCAGCACGAACAAGTTCCGGATGCCGTTCTTGATGAAGGCCGACCGCGCCGCGCGCATCATCGCTGACGGGCTGCAGCGCCGCCCGGGGGAGCTGACCTTCCCCCTTCAGATGAAGCTGTTGTTGGGGCTGGCCCGCATGCTGCCAAATTGGCTGTACGACTTCGTGATCGGCCGCGCCAGCCCGATGAAGTAGGCCTCACCGCCGTTTCAGCAGCGCCATCGCAACCGCGAGCGCGCTCACGACCCACCACGGCGCCTCTCCCCAGCGCTCGTACGGGGTGACCGCGCGCATGAACCTGGCTTCCGTCATCACCACCTCGCGCGTCCACACCGCGCTTTGGACCACGTCCCTGCCATTGGCATCGATGACGCCAGACGGTCCGGAGTTCGTGGCACGGACCAGGTAACGCCGGTGCTCGATCGCGCGCAGGCGGGCCTCGCCAAGGTGAATCCAGGGCTCCGCACTGTCGCCAAACCAACTGTCGTTGGTGACGTTTACCAGCAGGTCCGGGTTCCCCGCGACGACGGCCCGATTGACATAGGCAGGCAGGATGTCTTCGTAGCAGATCAAGGCAAGCAGCCGGTGATCGCCGAAGGGCAAGGCCTCGGCCGTGGTCCCGGCGGTCAGGCTGCCGGTGTGGGAGAGGAGCTTTTTCATCGCCGGGAGGTGGTCGCCGAGGGGCGTGTACTCGCCAAACGGAAGTAGAACGTGTTTGTCGTAACGCCCGAGCACTGTCCCGGTCGCGTCGGCGATCACGACCGAGTTCCAGCGCTCCTTCGCGGTCTCGGGGGGCACCGGCTGCCGCACCATGCGCACCCCGAAGATCGTGGGGACGCCGAGCGTTCCGGTGATGTCGCGCGGGAGCGCGGTGGTGTACGTGAGGTGGGGGTACGCGTTCTGGACGGCGGATTCGCTCCAGACGACCAACTCTGCGCCCGCCTTCCGCGCCTCTTCGGTCAAAGCGAGCAGCACGTCGAGGTAGCCGGTGGGGTCTTTCATCGGCCGGTTGGCCTGCACGAGACCGAGGCGGACGGTCGGCGCCGCCTGGATGTCCACCTCGACCTGTCCCATCCGGACGTGTCCGTAAACAGCGGCCAAGAGCGGCACTAGGAGCCCGGTCGCGACGGGTAGCCACGGGATTGCGCGGCGTTGCAAACGCGCCGTGACGGCCTCGGCCACCCCCAGGCTCGGGGCCAGAATCAACAGCCCCACGGCGATCGGGCCGCCCAGCTCGGCCACCTGCAAGAGCTCCGGTGCGGCGCTGTGTACCGAGGTGGCGAGGTACCAGGGGAACAGCAGGGGAAACAGTTCTTCGGTCGCGACGTATGCGGCGGCGAAGCTCACCGAGAGCGGCCAGCCCCGCGCCTGCGCCCTCGCGGCGAGCCAGCCAGCGACGCCGACGCGGCAGCCATGGTAGGCGCTCAGCACGAACAGCAGGCCGAACGCCGGCGCCGGGCCGAGGTCCCCGAAGCGTTCGATGGTGCCGGTCAACCAACTGAAGCCCAACAGGCTGCGCACCAGGCCGCTTGCCCAGGCCAAGAAGAAAGCCCGCCGCGGCGATTGCCCATGCAGGGCGATCACCAGCGGGGTGAGGCAGACGAGGGACACCCCCCACAGGTTGAAGGGTGGAAATCCCGCCTGGGCCAGGACAGCGGACATCGCTGCAAGCGCGAGCGCGGGTCCCATCCGGAGCGGCGGCACCATCGCCATTACCGACACCCTTCGACGTCCAAGCGTGGCTTGAGCGCCCAGGCGGCGGCGGTGTCGCCGATGGCGGATGTGGCCGCCTGGAACGTGGCCGCGGAGGAGTGAACCCCGGTGTACAGGTCCAACTGATGTCGATTGTCGACGAAGGCCCCGCCGGTGTCCGCGACGACGACCAGGCGCACACCATCCCCCGACTGCAGCGCCAACAGGCGACCGAAGCCGACGTTCTGCAAGTCGCCCGCAACCGCCACGTACGGCCGGAGCGCCGGCCCCGCCACGGGCTCCTGGGCCCAGCCGCGCACGGCGTCCATGGTCCGAAAGTACCAGTAGGCGCGCTGCTTCCGGGTGTCGCGCTCGGACTTGTCATACGCGATGCCGTTGTTGCGATGCACATTGTAGAGTTGGGTGCCCGCCGCGAGGCCCACCGCGACGGTTCCCTGGAGCAGCGCCTGCTCGTGCGCCTCGCGATCCAGCCAGACCAACGGCTCAGCCTGCCCCGCCGCGGCGCCACCCTCTCGGAACACGCCAGCGACCACATCCTGACGAGTGTAGCGAAACCGCGTCAGGGCGCGATTGCCCTCCGCCGCCGCCGCGTCGATGCCCGCCTCGTCCTTGGGCAGCGCCCAGAGCGGAAACTGGAAGAGGCCCTCGGGCGCGGCGCGGCCCAGCACAGAATAGACCAGGTATCGCGTCAACCGAATGTGGTTTTTTGGTCGAGGGACATCGGGAATCCACTGCCAACTACTCAGGCAGCGGGACAGGTAGCGCGGGTCGGCGAGCCGGTCGGCGCCTGACCGAGCGTCGGCCTCGCCGATGTCAACAACCCAACGCAAGGTGGCATCCACCGACCCAACGATGTCGGCGGGGAGGCCGGGCGCGGTCGTGCCGGCCATCGCCTCCCACGCGCGCAGCGTGTCGCGCGCGACCGCGACCAGGTCCGCGCTCGGCGCGCGCGGCGTCGACCAGGCGAGGATGGCTTCTTCAAGCTGCGGCGGGGGCACGGGGTGGGGCTTATCCACGGCGAGGGCGGCGATGCCGGGCGTGTCGCTGATGCCGCGATACTCAGGCCGGTCATCGTGCGACAGCGTCGGCCTTTTTTATATTGGCGATGCGTGCACAACAGTCGCTGTAGTTCCCGCCCTTATGGTACCAGTGCGCCATGCAGGCGCGGGCCGTCCTGAAGGTCGCGAAAGGCGCCTGCGGCTCCTGGTCCAGGATCGGGAGGGCCGACATCCGAGAAAACAACAGGCTGAGCACGGAGAACGCCAACGCGCGGCGGTGCTGGACCAGGCGCGAGTGGGCGAAACACACCGTCAAGAGCGGTCCGGCCACTGCACAGAAAAAAAGACCCGGCGGGTAATATTCCGTCGCCATGCTCTGAATCTGCGCCGTCCAGGGTGGACTGAGCCAGAAGAGGCTTGTCGACCACTGGCAGGCGACAAGCCCCCAGGCCACTCGCCGCGAGGCGGGTCCGGTCACGAGCATGGCGGAAGCATCAGCCCAACCGGGCTGCCAACAAGTGCATGGAGCAGGGCCAGCGCGATGACTAACCTGGAGCGGGCAGTACCCAGGGCCTGCCGCCAGCAGCCCAGCGCAAGAAATGCGGTCCCTGACCAGAGCAGCATCCACAGGGTAAAATAGGCCCTCCAAATCCAATCCGTCCACTGATCGGGCGTTTCGTGCCGACACCCGTAGCCGCCCTGAACCACGAGGGAGAAGCCGGCGAGCCCCAGCGCGAGCAGCCAACAGGCCGTGAGGCCCACGGTGAGGACACCGACGAACCAGCGCGCTCTCATCTGTTGTTGTAGTCCTCGCCGCAATTGTCGATCCTACCCCAGTAACGAGGCTCAAAATTCTCGACGAAATTGTCCCGAAACACCGGTAACAAATCCAAGCTCTGAATTCCGTAAAACTCCACCGTGCCATCGGGCTGCACGTTGGCGCGCACGCCGTTCCCGAACTTCCACCACTGTCCCGAAACATCCCTGACATTGTCGATATCCGTGCGAGCATCTTCCGAGCGCCCGCACGTGGATTGGCCCCTCGCCAGCGTATAGGTCCCCTGCTTGTTGCAGCACCAGATCAGGACCTCGGTGGGCCCCATCGTGTTGTCCACACAACTGGACCAGGACGAGTTGACGGGCTCCACGCCATCGTGCCAGGGGCCTTTCACCGCGCACTTGTTCGTGCTCGGCGGCGCCGGGTACATGTCCGTGGTCATCGTCCACGGCGCAACGGGGGGGGGCGGCCGGGGGCCGGGACAGAGTTCCCGCTGAGCGCTCATGGCAACCTGCGGCTCATCTACGCGGTTGAGGCAGCTCTTTGAAGCTGATCCGATCTCGTGGACAGTTGTTGATGGTTGGTTCGTTCAATCCGCTATCACGATGGTGGTCCGGTTGGGGGACGGTGCTCTCAGCACCAGG
>CANLGL010000066.1 GCA_947490345.1 Deltaproteobacteria bacterium | reverse complement strand
CTTGAGCGAGGCGTTCTCGACGATGATGGTGGCGCGGAGCGCGAGGAGGCTGGGCGCGACCTGGATCATGCCGTCGGGGGTGACGACGTAGGGCAGACTCTCGCCCGGCGAGGCGTCGCCAGTGGAGAACATGACAAGGGTGGGGCTTCTGACGGTGCGGAGAGGGGGCGTGCAAGCCATGGTGGAAACTCCGTTGGGTGAGCCGGCAGGAGCGCCGGGCACACGTAGGATTCCGCGATTTTGTTATCGCGACCATGACGGTATTTGGAGTATTTTTTTTTTTTTGCGTATTTCGGGGTTTGAGTTGACGTTTATTTGACAATGCGCGGGGCGCGCGACGAGCAGCCGGGCGGTCAGGAAGTCCCCCGCGCTCGTCGAGAGTCAGTCGCGACCGTCGCCGCGTCGGTACACGGAGCGAGCGGGCGAAGTAGCCGCCGAGGTCAATTCCAGCTACCATGGGGAATGTCTGCCAGCCCCGGCCGCGCTTCCTTCGACCAACGGGTGGTCCTGTACGGGGTGCCGTGGTCCCAGTACGAGGCGCTGTTGCTCACCCGTGGCGAAAGCGCGGTGCCACGCATGACCTACTTGGATGGAGCGCTTGAGTTCATGAGCCCATCGATCAACCACGAACAGGTAAAAAAGACGCTCGCTAGGCTGATTGAAGCGTGGGCGGATCTCCTGGATCTCGACCTGCAGGGTTTCGGCTCTTGGACCGTCAAAGCAGAACGAGAGGGTCGTGGCGCCGAAGCCGACGAGTGCTACTCGCTTGGCGGGCCCGACCAGCCGGAGCGCCCGGACCTCGCAATCGAGGTGAACTGGACGCGGGGCGGGCTCGACAAGCTCGAGGTGTGGCGCGGCCTGCGCGTGTCCGAAGTCTGGATGTGGGAGGACGACCGCATCGACGTGTTCGTGCTGCGCGGCGAGGCCTACGTCGTGAGTGCCGGCAGCGAACTCCTGCCGCAGATGGACCTTGTGCTCCTGGCGAGCTTGGCGCGATTGCGCCAGCGGGACGCGCTTCGGGCGCTGCGCGAGCACCTTCGCGGGTAGGGGTGCGGCGGGTGACGTCTCGCCGCCGGATGCGACAGCGCGTTGGCCACCGGCGCCGCCCGCCCCCCCGGCCCCGCCTACCGAAACGCCCGCGTCAAGTTCCCTACCTTCGTCCCGTCGCCACGCCGGTGCACATAATCGTACACCTGGGCCGCTGCGACATTGACAGCGTCGCCCTTGTGGAGCCCCGGCACATCGTAGGGCTCGGTCGCCAGACGGCCGGAGATGCTGCCCTCTTGCCACCGGCTGATCTCGATCCAGAGGTACTCCTTCTTGCCGCCGCGGGCCGCGAAGGGGGCCGAGACGGCAAGGATGTCGCCGGGGGGTAGGCCCGCCCGCCAGGCCGATTCCAGGCTGACCAGCGCGAGCCGAACCGCGTCGCGGGCCTCCGCCAAGGTCGCGGGCGCTGCCCTGGCCCTCGACGGGTCCGACGCCTCCGAGGCCGGAATCGCGAGCGCGGGTCCCTCGCCTTCGGTGTGCTCAGGCCCGGCCCATACGGGAGCAGCAGGCACGGCCGCCGTCGCGACCGCGCCCGTAAGCTCCCCCGCGAACATCACCCGCAGGAGCGGACCGTCGGGCTCGTCGGGACGCGGCTGGGTCACCACCGCGAAACGGGCGGTGCCGCGTGCGCTCGGCGTGGTGATGGTCAGCTCCTCTGGCACCTCGCCGAGGGGGTGGACGGTCTCTGCGACTGCCGCGAGCGCCCACGCCACGTCGTCGGCCTTGCTGCGCGCGACGTCGTCGGCGATGAGCTCGAAATCCCCGAAGCGCCGCAGCCCGCGCGTCACCAGGCGCAGGCGTTCGGAGCCCTCCGTCAGCTCGGTCTCATCGATCACGTACCACGTGGACAGCTCGCCCCGCGGGACCATCGCCGCCCACTGAGCGGCGTCGTAGACCACCTGGGTGTCGAGGTCCTCCACCCACCCGCCGTTGGCGAGTGCCGCGGTGGCGAAGGCGGCGTGCGCCGTCGAGAGGGTGTCCAGCGCCGCCTCGCGAGGGCTGGCGAACCACGCCAGCAGCACCTGTTCGGACTGGGCGAGGATGTCGAACTCGGCACCCGCCATGCCCATGATCCGCTGGGGGGAGGCGACGTGGGCGGAGAACTCGTCGGTGGCGGCGATCGAGGCGAGCGCGCCGTCCAGGGCGTCGACGGTGGCGGCATCGCAGCGTGGGTTGCAGTAGAGCGCCAGCGCGAAGCGGGCGTCGGGGACGATCGGCATGGCAGCGGCGGTTGCGATGAGCAGCATCAACATGGGAACGCGCTCCTATCGACACCTATTCGACGCCGGAGCGCCCGTGATACCTCGAACCGCCATGCCGCCGAAGCCCGAGCCCGAGCTGCCGCCGGAGGTCCTCGATCGCCTGGCTCGGTGCGAACGGGTGCAGCTTCAGGTCGGACTGCTGGGCACCAACGCGCTGATCCCGGCGATCGCCGTGCCTCTTGGGGGGGTGCTCTACATCCTGTTCGTGCCAACGGCGGCGGCGCGCGCCCAGATGGAACAGACGGTGGTCGCGACCGTGCAAGCCGAAGCCCCGGACGGGTCCTGGAGCATTTCGGCGCGCGGGCGGCTCCTTCACGGGCGCAACGCCCAGGCGGACTCCCGGCGCAGCGAGCTGGCGCACTGGGTGCCCGGGGGCGAGGCGGCCCGGTGGACCGCCGGTCACTTCTTCGCTGAGCACCTGGACTATCAGGTCGAGATGCCTCACGGACGCCGTCGGGCCACTGGCCCGCTGCCCGGCGCTCTTCCCCGCTCGTGGCCGCGCTTGGTCAACGAGCTCGCGATCGAGCCCTTCCAGTGGTGGTTTTTCGGTTCGGGGATGATGATCGCGATCGGGATCCTCTATGCAAACGCGGACGACGCCGGGACCCCCCTGGTCCTGGTCGTGGCCCTGACGGCCGCGTTTCTGCCGATCGTCGCCGGGCGGCTGGTCCTGGCGCCGCTGGATTTGGAGCGGTGGCGTGATGGGCGCGAGGCCGACGCGTCGTTGGGCGAGCTGGCGCGCGCGTGGGTCTCGCCGGCGGAGTACCGCCGGGGCGGCATCAAACTCGCGGCGGTCGCGGCGGCCGCGTGGGTGCTCCTGGTGCTGTTGGGCGGCCCGTACGTCGCCTCTCTGGTATCCTTGCTCAGCGGTGCGCCGGTGCTCATCTTGATCATGGCCGTCCGTCGACGGTCCAAGGCGCGCGTGGAGAAGGAGGAAGGGTGAACGTCTGTCTGAGAGGATCGAGCCCGGCCACGATGGTGGCGGGCATCTTGCTCTTGAGCCGCGCACGTACCTTCGGGCAGCGCATCCGGGTCGACATCCTCGGGGACCCCACCGACGTGGGCGCGGTCACCGGGCCCGCCGTGCTGTATTCCGCGCCCTTGGCCTCGTGCGGGGTCGGTCGCGACTTCGGGAGCGGAGCCCTGGTGGTGGTTCCGGGTCCGACCACGGCGCCGTTGGCGGTGAGCTTCAGCCCGGACGGGCGAGGAGGGTGGTTCGAGGTGGCGCGCGAGGGGGATGGGGAGCATCCAGCCAGCCGCGCGCTCATGGCGCTTCTGAACGATCCGGATCCGGCGGCTGTTCCGCTTGCCCGTGCCGTGCGCAGCGGCTTCTCCGCGCTCGGCGTGGCGCTTGAACCGTCGGTGCTCGACGTGCTCTTCGGTGCTCCGGCGGCCCCGCTCGTACGGCTCGCCGTGACCTTGCGTGCCGGGCGTACCCTCACCGGCGAACGTGGCGCGCCGATGACGGCGGCGCTCGTCGGTCCGCTGGATGAGGACGAGGCGACCAGCGCGGCCGCGACGCTCGCCCGACTCCACCCGCTGGTCCACGAGCCGATGGTGGGCATTCGTCGGTATGCGGAAATGCTTGCATCGCGGGGTTCACCCGCGCTTCTCATCGCCACGGACGAGCTTCTGGCGCACTTCGGCCTCTTGCCGCTCGGCGGAATCCTGCCGCCGCTGGATCCGGCCACTGACGCGGTCGCGGTGGGCCTTGGGCGCGCGCTCGCGGCGAGCGCCGGCGAGGGTCAGGCGCAGGTTCCGCTGATGGAGACCTACCGGTTTTTGGGCGGCGGCTTTGTCGCCAAGGCCGAGTGGGTCGTGGACTTGCCTGCCGATGCACCCCCTACCGAGCGCCTCGCGCGGTGGCGCTGGTTCTGCACCCAGGTCAGCGAGGCTGCGGCGCGGGTGGACCGAATCTGGCGAGATCTGGTCGATCCGCCGATGTAGCGGCGATGGCAGCCCGATTTCGCCACAAGTACAACACCCGGCGACTGTGCGGTGGGTGGGTGAAGTACCGAGGGTCCAGGACCTCGGTGGGCAGTCGGAACAACAGCCCGTTCGGGTCTCGCTCCATGGCACTCACCAACGCGCTGATCTGGTCTGCGTCGAGGTGCCCATTGCGCTTGAGGGCCTCACGATCCCACTCCAAAAGCGCTCCTTTTGGGAGCAGGTCCCCCAGTTGCTCGCGCACTTCGCCGTCCCCCTCGCCCTCCCGGAGGTGGTCGAAGAAACCACGGAGAGAGAGTCCGCGGCGCGCGGCCTTCTCCTGCTTGAGCGCGGCGTCGACGCGCCGTTTCATCTCGTCGGCGTCTACCCGGGCGAACGGGATTGCTTCTTGGTACAACGCCAGGAGCCGCGCGACCGGGATGTCCTTCCCCGCCTTGAGCAGGTCGTGTTGAAGTTGCAGCTCAGCCTCGGCCTGCAGGCCCATCTTCAGTTCACAGTTGATGGCGGGGACCACGCCCGCCGCCTCGGCGCCGGCTTCATCACAGAGGTATTCGATGGGGCGGTGGTGGGGTGCGGCCATGGCGCCGAGGAAGGCGTTGTGAATCCACGCGAAGCCCGCGGCGGCCCCGAAGCCGAAAACCGAGGGGCCCAGGTGGCTGACCGCGAGGACCGCGACCACCCCGAGCAGCATGAGGTGCAGCGGGGTCGCGCGGCAGAAATCCACCTTGTAGCGGTGGTAGTGGCCGAGCTCGTGCCCGACCACGGAGGCGAGTTCGCCGGGGGCGAGTACATGGAGCATGGGGCGATGGACGTAGATGGCGTTGAGCTTCGGAAAAAAGCCGGCCAGGCCTAGGATCATCGCGCTGGCGTTGAGGTCTTTGTCGGGGGTGATGGCAGTGGGCGTCTCGGTCGCGACGCCGAGCCGCTGGTGGACGCCCTGGACCAGCGTAAGCAGATCCGTACGGCTGTAGTCGCCGATGCGCCGGTCGGGTGAGAGCTCGTCGAGCCAACGAACCTTGCGGAACGAGGCTTGGAACGCGGCGACGTACAGCGGCCATCCCGAAATCAGGACCGCGATCGCGGCGAAGGGAAGTAGGGATGCCAGCGCGGCCCAGTTCGTCGCCGTCACCGCCACGACGGTGAGCAGGGGCCACACCACAAAAAGTGGCTGCAGAAGCTTATTTTTTGCGGATAGCGCGCCGCGAATGTTGGCACGCTCAGGGGTGGCGCGGATGTCCATCAGAAGATCGACTGCGCCAGGATCGAGAGCCAGCCGCCGCCCCGCTGCAGCGGCCGTGTCTGGTAGATCACCGTTCCCGGTCCGGTGTATCGATTGACGAGGCCCTCGCCCGACAGCGCGGTGGCGCCCAGCTCCTTGGTCACGGTCACCAGCTCGAAGGTCATGTCCGCGGTGAACGCGACGATGTACCGGTTGTCGACCAGGAATCGCTCGCCGGCGGCGAGGTCGCGCCGCACCGCGCCCCCATGGGTGGTGCAGAACACGAGACCTGGGCCTTTTGCCCGCATCAGGAACAGTCCAGTGCTGGTCATCCAGCCCTTGACGCCGGCGTACTGCACCGACAGGTCAACCCTCGGTTCGCTGGCCAACCACGCGCCACGCGCGATGAAGAACGGAGCGTCGGTAAGCTCGATGGCGACGATGTCACCGGGGTGCGAGGGCGCGAGCGATATCCGCTGGTCGTCGCGACGTGCTTTGTAGCAGACCCGGATCAGACTCTCGCCCACCAGGAGGTTGCGGATGGTCGACGAGCCCCCGCGGCGTGTCAGCGCGCCGCCGAAGCCGGCGGCGAGATCGAAGCCGGTGTCCATCGCCACCATGGCGCCGGGCTGCACGACAATCTCCTCGTCAGCGGCCAACTCGAGGTCGAGCGTGCTGAAGGCGGGCGCATTGGCGACCGTGTGGCGCATCAGTCGTCGTCGGCGTTGGCGCCAGCCCGCTGCTTCAAGATGTACCCCACCGCGGAGACTGCGAGGAGGCCACCCAGGAAGATGAACAGCGCCACCATACGCGACACGCCCAAGATGTCCTGGATCGACGTCACGATGATGTCGTAGATGATGACCCGGATGAACCAGCCGATGATGTCGCCAAAGCCGCGGAGTTGAACGAGATCGGTGAGATTCATGGGGCCTCGGGGGGGAGCTCTGGATCTATGGTGCCCCGGCGTCAGCGGCCACGGTGTTGGCCGCCTCGTGTCCTCGTCGGCCGGCGTCCGCGCTTGACACGCACCCGCCCGACGGGCACGATCGAGACATTGGCGCAAGGAGCCCCCATTGGCGGGCCTCGATCTCATACGACTTGGCAAGACGATTCACTACCTGTTGCGACACCCGGACCCCACCGGTCTGGTCGCCGACGGGGACGGCTGGTTCTGTGTGGAGGATGTGGCCCGCGTCGTCAGCCGCACCATCCGAAGACCGGTCGCGACCGACGACGTGGACGACGCCACGCGCTCCTTCGCCGGGGCGCGCCTGGAGGTCGTCGAGGGCCGCGTCCGCATCCAAATCTGTGCGGCACCTGAGCGTTATGGCGGCCCGGATCTGCTCTTTCACGCCGCGCCACGGGGGCGGCTACCGATGTATGAGCGCGAAGGACGGATGTGGGGACCCAACGACGGCGGCGTTCATTTGTCGCGACATGAATCGTTGGCATGGCGTGTCGCTCACCGCACCTACATCGATCCCGTCGTGCTGATCGTCGATGCGGCGCGGGCGCGGCGCGACGGGGTGGAGTTCCTCCGCACCCGGGGCGGCTTGTTCCTTGCGGCGGAAGTGCCGCTCCGTCATGTGCTCAACCTGCGGCCCGGGTACACCGAGCAGGCGAGCGCCGGCGGCTTTGTCATCGACTGGTCCACGGGCGCGCCGCGGATCGGCCTCATCCGGGTCGCCCGGCGGCACGGCCTCACGTGGGAGGTAGCCAAGGGAAAGCTGGAGTATGGCGAGCCGCCGGTAGTGGCTGCCGTGCGCGAGATGCGCGAGGAGATGGGCGTGGACGTCCCGGTGCGGGAGACGATGTCGTTGGGGTCGGTCCGCTACGGATTCTACACCCGCGAGGGCACGCCGCGGCTGAAGACCATCTACCTTTTCCTCATCGAACTTGCCGAACCTTTCGACGCGTTCCAGCCGCTCCATGACGAGGGCATCGAGGAAGCGCGGTGGTTCCACCTCGACGAGGCCCTCGACGTGCTCGCCCACCCCAGCCTCCGCACCATCGTGGGTCGGCTGTTGCGGGCGCTGGACATGCGGGCGGCCGCGCTCGGGCTTCCGGGGGGGTATGCGCCGGTAGAGGCGGAGGAGTGAAGCAGGCCGCGATGCGTTCTCAGGGGCCGTCCTCGATCTCCATCAAGTACCGGACCAGCGCCGGATCCGTAGAAACGCCGTGCGCCGCCAGGGCCTCCTCCAAGGTCGGCGCGCGTCCGTCGTGCAAGTAGGGCGCGGTCGCGTGCAGGCCCAGAAGAGTCGGCGTGCGCAGGCCGGTCAAGGGCTCGCCCGCACGGTCGCCGCTGTGCTCTACGAGCGTGCCAACGTCGTGTAGAAGGGGGGTGCTGTCGGCGTTCCAGCCGGCGTCGGTCAGCTCCGGGCCCGCGTGACAGCCGCCGCAACCCTCGGCCACGAATACGGCCCGGCCGCTCGCGCCAAGCTCCGAGCTGCTGCCGTCCGCCTCGCGCCACGGGGAGCGCGGAGGCGAAAATCCCCGCACATAGGCGCTGAGCGCGTCGAGCTCGGGGGAGAGGCCCCCTTTGGGCGCGCCGAGCGGCTCCGTCAGCGCGGCGTCGTCCAAAAAACCGATGCCGCCCTGATGGGCGCGGATCGCGTTTTCGAAGTCCTGGAGCTCGTCGAAGTTGGCGCTCCAGTGGTAGGGCCCGGCGTCGGGCATCGCGAAGAGCGCCTGGGTGTCGCGGAAGCCTTCGCCGCGGTCGCTGAAGTCCCAGGTCTGGCCATCGTGGCCGCCGTCCGGGTGGCAACTGGCGCACGAGACGTAGCCATCCTGGCTCATGCGCCGGTCGCCGGCCCCGAAGAACACCTGGGCGCCAAGGTCGGCCGGGGACGCCGACAGTGCCACCCGGGCCACGGGGTTCGGATTCCCCGACGCCAGGTCGAAGACCACCAGCTCCTGGTCTACCGAGGCCAGGACCCAGGCGGTGTCGCCATCGGTGGCCAGCCCGTCGAGCCCGACGCCGACGTGCTGGAAGCCGCCGATGCGCGTCAACGTCAGGGGGTCCAGCACATCGACGATGCCGGCGCCCAGATGCGCCACGAGCAGGCTGTCGCCGAGCGGGGTGAACGCCAGGGCGCCCACGACGTCGCGGTTGTCGAACATGGCGCGGGCCAGAGGTGTGCCCGACGCGGTGTCGACGGAGCGGAGCGCGGCGCGTGTGGCGGTCTCCGCGGTGAGCGCGAGGCCGTCGCGCCGGAGCCCGCGCGCGAGGTTGGCTTTGCTGCCGCCGACCACGACGGCGAGGCCATCGGGACGAACGGCCACCGCGCCAAGGAGGGTGGGAACGCCGCGGGCGTCGGTGTCGGAGTCGGGGCCGAGATCGGGCAGCAGCGTCACGGTCAGAACCCCGTCGTCGCTCACGCGCAGCAGGCTGCCCGCGCTGACCTCCGACCGGAAGCGAGGCGCCCAGAGCACGCCCTCGGCGACGGCGATGGCCCGGGGGTCGTCCACCTCTACGATGCGCCCGGCGCCGGCCTCTCCGAGTGCCACGAGGCTGCGATCACCGGCGAGGCCGACCCAGCCGACGCCGCCGTCGAAGACCACCGACTCCGGCCGCGAGCCCCACCCGGTGGCGACCTCGTCGACCAGCGTGGCGGTGGCGAGGTTCCACTCCTGCACCGCGTCCAGGCGGCAGGCGACGAGGAGGCGCTCTCCGGCAATGGCGAGCGAGGTGGGCTGCCCACAGGTAGCCCACCGTTCCACCACCGCCTCGCCCTCGACGACCACGATCAGGTCCTCGTCGGTGAGCACCGCGTACAGGCGCATGCCCGATCGAACCAGCCGACCGCTCTGGGTGGGGGCCTCGCTCAGCGGCCGGTGAACCACCACCTGGGTTTGGGTCGCGACGTCGGTGCGACCGTCGGTGGAGGTGGCGGTGAGCCGTATGGAGTAGCGGCCGGGCTCGTTCCAGGCGTGATCCGGGTGGAGGCCCGCCCCGGTGCCGCCGTCGCCGAAGTCCCAGGTGAGCTGGTCGCCAAGCCCGCCAGAGCCGTCGAGCGCGACCGGCTCGCCCACGAAGGCGACCGCGCCGGGGTTGAGGACGGCCTCGGGCCCGTCCGGGGGCGGGTCCGCGAGGTCGGCCTCGACGCAGGCAAGGGCCCAGATCAGCGCGAACGCGCTCACCACGGCCGCGCCGCCACTGTCGACCCGGTGGCGAACGAGAAGCGCAGCGCCGCGGTTGTCGGGTTGCCGCTGACGTCGGCGATCCCGCCGGCGGGCACCTCTACGAAGTAGGTGGTGTCGGGTTCCAAGCCGTCGGGGACGAAGTTCACGATGTGCTCTTGGGCGTAGAATCGCCCGGGAATCGCATGGCCCCGCTGGTCCCACACGCGGAAGGAGCCGGCGTGCACGCTCTGGGCCTCCACCAGCTCGTCGAAGCTCAGACCCACCCGCCCGGTGACCGGGATCCACACCGCGCCGTCGGCGGGGTTGGTCAACTCCGCCGTTGGGCCGCGGCTGTCGGGCTCCGCGTCCCACGGAAACACGACGGTGGCCAAGCCGGGATCGGCCCCTTCGTCCACGCTGGCCACCGCCACGTTGCCGATCGGCGTGAGCGTGTCGAAGTCCCCGGCGATGTCGATTCGCGCCACCTCGACCGGGGCCGCTGGGTCGCTGAAGTCATATCGCGACCCGAAGTTGCTTTCTCCTTGGAAGAGCAGATCGTGGTGGCGATAGACGTAGCCGCCGTCGGCATCGGGATTTTCGGCGCCGCCGACGAGGGTCGGCAGGCTCGGATCGCTCAGGTCGTAGACCATCGGACCGCCGCCGGTGTCCTTGCGCGCGAACAGCGCATATCGGCCGCCGACCGTGGCAAAGTAGTAGGGATGCAACTTCCCGGTCGCGTCGGCGGTTTCCCAGGTCGCGAGCCGCTGCCAGTCGTCCGGATCGCCGATGTCGATGGTCATCGTCTTGAGCAAGCCCGCCGAACTTGCCAGCGCCAGGTTGCCGATCACGTGGAAGCTCCCGGCCAAGAACGCCACCTCGGTGAAATTATCCAGGATCACTGGCGCTTCGGGGTCGGACACATCCACGACGAACACCCCGAGGAACCCCGCCGACACATACAGCCGGTCCCCCTGCCAGAACGTGGACAGCGCCACGCGGAAGTAGGCGTCCGGGTAGTCGTACCCAGGAAGCTCCAGCTGGCTCAGCCACGTTGGCGCGGTGGGGTCGGTGAGGTCCCAGAAGCCGATGCCGCCGTGCTTCTCGTCGATGTGCATGTCCACCGCCAAGAGCGTGCGCCCGCCGACCTCGGCGATCGCGAGGGTGTGACTCTCGCGCATGATGGCGCTGTAGGCCTCGCCGATCTTCACCGGCGCGCAGGGATCATCGAACTCGTAGAGGCTCACGCCGCCGCCACCCGACTCCGGCGCCCACGGGAGCACCAGCCACCCGTCGAACAGGCCGACAAGGTTGTGGTGCTCCACGTCCTCGGGCCCGCCCGTCAGCGCGGCACACGGCAGGTCGAGCGCATCGGCGGCAAAGCTCACCTGCGGGCCGCCGGGGCCCGAGAGCGCCCACTCGCCTGGGTCGGGCATGGGGTCCGGAACGACGGCGGCGTCGACCGGCTCGCAGCCCAGCGCGGCGAGCACTAGGGGAACCAGGGTCGATGCGAGAAGGGGCGATGGGGGCGGGCGCACCGGGAGAGGGTAGCCCGGCGCGGACCCGCTGCGAGGGCGAGGCGGCACGTCGAGCGTTGCAGCGCGACCAGGATGCGGACGTTCATCGCAGGTTTGTATCCCATCGGCTACGACACCGGCTTCGGAGGTCCGCGCGTGCGCCAGCTCGAGTTCTTCTTCGACTTCTCCAGTCCCTTCGCCTACCTCGCTGCGACGCAGGTGGTACCGCTGTCGCGGCGGACGGGCGTGCAGCTTGTGTTGCGACCGCTGCTGCTGGGGGCGCTGTTTCGCGCCGTCGGCCAGGTCGACGTGCCGATTGCGGCGATGTCGGAGGTAAAACGGCAGTACACGTTGCGGGACCTGGGGCGGTGGTCGCGGTGGTGGGGGGTGCCGCTGGTGTGGCCGGTCGCTTTTCCGCTGCGCACCGTGCTCCCCCTGCGGGTTTTCCTTGGGCAGCCGACGCCCGAGCGGATGCTGACGCTTTTCCGCGCGGCGTGGGCGGAGGGTGAGGATATCGGCCAGGCCGGGGTGCTCGCGGGTCTGGGTGTGGCGGCGGAGGAGCTGGCCGCGGCGGACCAGCAGCGGGCGCCGCTCATCGAGGCGACCGCGTTTGCCGAGGCCGCGGGCGTGTTCGGTGTGCCCAGCTTCCGTGTCGATGGCGGCGAGGTGATCTGGGGGCAGGACCGGCTGGACATGGTGGAGCGGGCGTGTCGGGGGGAGCGGGTGGAGCCGTGACCGGCGGGGCCACTCCCGGTGCGGTCCGGCGCCGCGGACCCAGCGATATGCATCGCGGGCGCAACCGAGGTGAGGCTACAGCCGCCTGTAGGTCGAGCTCGGTTTGCCGGCGCAACCGAGGTGAGGCTACAGCCGCCTGTAGGTCGAGCTCGGTTTGCCGGCGACCCTACTCGTCGAGGGCGCGAACCGCCGCGCCTCGGGCGCCGGCCCTGGCTCGCGACGCTCCCCAGCCACCGAGAGGGGGAACAACGCCGGCATCGCCCCCCGCTCGGGCCCCCTCAAAGCCCCTTGAGCACCAGCACCAGCCCGCTCACGCCCACGTCCACCGGCGCGCTGATCGCGGCGGGATCGGCGGGGTCCTTGGTCATGGCGTTGCCGTCGGCGTCGAGGCGGGCGCTGACCTGCACCTTGCCGGCGGGGAGGGTTCCGCCCATCGGGGAGTCGGCCGCGGTGATGCTGAAGGTGAGGGGACCGGTCGCAGGCAGCTTCTTCACCCGCAGCGGGGGCCCCGCCATCACGCCCTCGGCGCGCACGTAGACGAAAACCGTTCCGACAGGGGCAACACCCGCCGGGAGCTGCACCTCGCCGGCAAACTCGACCGCCGCCGTTGCGGGAGCGTTGGCACCCGCCGCGGGCGCGGCCGACGACGCGCCCCCCGGCGTCGCACCAGGCGCATCCGTCGATCCCCGCGCCATCCGATCGACCTGCCCGATGAGCTGATTGAAGACTTCGGCCTGGGCGGGTTCGGCGGCGCGACCCCGCATGAAGAGCTCGATGGCCTTGTCGCGTTCGCCGTCGCGAGCGTGGTGGACGCCACGGTAGCCCAGCGCTTCGGCGAAGTCGGGGCTCGCCACCAGGACGCGATCGAGGAGCTTCTTCGCCATCTCGCGGTCGCCGATGGTCTCGAGCGTCACCGCCTGGTGCACCCGCGCCTCGGCGTTGTCGGGCTCGGTCTTGACGACTTCCTCCGCCAGCTTCCACGCGTCCATCACCCGGCCGAGGCCGATGTAGAGGTGGCCGAGGTCGTTGTTGGCCTTGATGTCGGCGGGGTTGGCGGCGACGGCCGCCTCCAGCCTGGCCAGCTCCGCGGCAAGGGCGTCAGGCACCTGCCCCTCAGTCGGCGTCTTGCCGCCGGTGAGGCCGTCGTTGGCCCCGCGGGCGCGGGTGTCGTCGCGGAGGCCCTGGTAGAGCGCCAGGACCAGCACAGCGGCGCCCACGCCCCACGCGATGGACGCCAAGCGGGGGTTCCGCTCGCCCCATGACGGCGCGCTCCTGGGCTTGGTCTCGGCGGCGCCTGCGACACCGGCCTCGTCGAGCGCGCGGAGCACCTCGGCCGCGCTGCGACGGAGGCGGGCCCGTTCGCTGTCGTAGAGCGGGGCGTCGATCTTGTCGCGGGTGTCGTCCAGCTCGCGCAGCTGCACGAAGAGGGAGTCGCGGCGCGCTTGCAGGTCGGCGCGGGCGGTGTCTTGGAGGCGCGTGGGCCCGCTGCGGCCGAAGCCGATGGCAAGACCGGCGCCGCCGAGGACGCCGACGCCGATGGCGCCCAGCGCATAGGGCCAAATGAGGCTCATCCGTCCAACTCCCGATCGACGCGGTCCAAGTAGGGGTCGTGTGCTGCCGGGGAAGGCGCCGCCGCCGCCGGCTTCCGCCTGCCGAGCACCGTCGCCGCGGCGGCAAGCAAGCCCACGCCGACGATCGCCGCCGGGGCGTACCACAAGGCGCGATTGGCGCCCTCGTTGCGAGGCTCCAACAGGATGAACTCCCCGTAGGCCGCCTCGAAGAAGTCGAGCACCTGCCGGTCGGAGTAGCCGCGGGCGCGCATCTTGCGCACCTCGGCCTTCATGGCGCGGGCGCCCTCGGCGGGGCTCTCGGCGACGCTGCTGCCTTGGCACGTCGGGCAGCGCAGCTTCTGCGCCGTCTCCCGTGTCGCGACTTCGAGCGCTTCGCCACTGAGGGCCGCATCGATCGGCTCGCCGATGATCGGGGTGGGATCGAGCCCGATGGCGTCCGCCGACGCGGCAGGTTCCGGGGCGACGGGAACCTCGGCGGCGGCGAGGGCGAAGAGCAGCAGGGCGCTCACAGCAGCGCCTCCAGGTCGTCGATGACCTGCCCCGCGTTGACGGCGCCGAAGTACTTCTGACGGATGATGCCGGCGCCATCGACGAGGTAGCTCTCCGGCAGGCGACCGACTCCGTACGCGACGGCGGCGGCGCTGCCGACGTCGATGAGCGCGGGGAAGGTGGAGCCGCCATTACGCAGGAGCCAGGCTCGCAACTTGGGCTCGGTGTCCAGATACGCGATGCCCAGGAACTGCACGCGGCCTTCGTAGCTGCGGGCGAGGCTCAGGAGGATCGGATGCTCGGTTTCGCAGGTGGCGCACCACGTGGCCCAGAAGTTCACCAGCACCGGCTTGCCGCGAAGCTCGGAGAGGCGGACGGTGCGGCCTTCGCCGTCGAGCACCGGCAGCTCGAACTCGGGCGCCGCCTTTCCGATGAGCGGGGTGGGGATGTACGAGGGGTCGTTGCCAAAACCCGAGCCGAGCACCCACACCAGCGGCACGACCAGCAACAGGCCGACGGCGAGCACCTTCCAATTCACGACGCCGCCTCCGCGATCGGCACCGGAGCGGCCCCGGAGCGACGTGCGGGCCACGCGGCGAGCACCGTACCGATGACGACGATGCCCATGCCGATCCACAACCACCCGACCGCGGGGTTCAGATACACGTGGAGCCCGACCCGATCGGTGCCGATGCTGAGCACCGAGACGTACACATCGAGGGTGGGCAAGGACCGCACGTCGGGCGAGCCGATCGCGTTCATCGCGCCCGAGTAGTTGTTGAGCGCCGGCTTCAGGGTGAAGGGCTCGCCCGGCCCGGTGACGTCGACGGTGACGACCTCGCGCTGGCGGTGCGCTTCGTTCAGGCTCTCGACGCCGACCAGGCGAAAGGTGTACTCGCCGAAGGTGGCGGACTCGCCGGTCGCGAGGGAGAACTCCTGGTCGCGGCGGTAGGCGTGTGAAATCCCGATCGCGACGATGAGGAGGATGATGCCGAGGTGGACCACGTAGCCACCGTACCGACGGCGGCCGCGTTCGAAGGCCCGTGACAGCGCGACGAGCGGGCTCTCCCCGTTCTCGCGCATGCGCACGAGGACCGGCGTGAGCATTTCACGCACGGTGACGTAGGTTGCGAACGCCGCGGTGGCGACGAGCACCAGCGGCCATGGGGTGCGGATCCCGGCGCCCCAGGCGATCCCCGCGGCGGCGATGGCCGCGCCGCCCGGCGGGCCGAGCGCCTGCATGACCTTCCGATCGCTCGCCTCTCCCCACGGGAGCGCCGGGCCCACGCCCATCAGGAACAACAGCGCGATCCCGATGGGCATCGCGACGCGGTTGAAGTAGGGCTCGCCCACGCTCAGCCGCGTGTCGTTGACCGCCTCGATGATCAGCGGGTAGGTCGTCCCGACGAGCACGGTGAACGTGAGCGCCACCAGCAGGAGGTTGTTGAGGAGGAAGCCCGCCTCGCGCGAGATTGGGTGCGGTGCGTCCCCCTCGCCAGCCAACCGGTCGATGCGCGCGGCGAGCAACAACACACATCCGACCAGGCAAAATGCCAGGAAGATAAGGAAGATCGGACCGATCTCAGATTGGGTGAAGCTGTGCACGCTGTTGAACACGCCCGAGCGCGTCATGAACGTGCCGAGCAGGGTCAGCAGGAAGGTGATGAGCACCAAAACCACCGTCCAGCCCTTCATCGTGTCGCGACGACTCGGCAGCATCGCGGCGTGCAGGGCTGCGGTCGCGGTCAGCCAGGGCAAGAACGAGGCGTTCTCGACCGGGTCCCACGCCCAGTAGCCGCCCCAGCCGAGCACGGCGTAGGCCCACCACCCGCCGAGGATGATGCCGACGGTCAGAAAGCCCCACGGAATCAACAGCGCCTTTCGCAGCGCTTGCGTCCACGCGGGCCCCAACTGGCCCGCCATCAGCGCGCCGATCGCCATTCCGAACGGAACCGTCATCCCGACGTAGCCCAGGTAGAGCATGGGCGGGTGGATGATCATCAGGACGTGGTTCTGCAGCAGCGGGTTGGGGCCCGGCCCCTCAGTGGGGATGACCCCCTCCGTTGGCGAGAAGGGGTTCGCCGGCCCCGCGATGAGGAACGCGAAGAACGCGCAGATCCACAACATCGTGCCCAGGGCCCAGGGCGTCGTTTCCGGGTGGCGGTCGCGACTCCAATGCGTGAACACGGCCACGAAGATGCCGAGCACGACGCCCCAGAGGATGATCGAGCCCTCCAGTGACGACCACAGGCTCACGATGGTGACGTAGAGCGGGCTCTTGGTGCTGCCCACCTTGGCGACGTAGGACACGCTGAAGTCGTGGCGGATGAGCGCCACTTCCATCACGATGAAGATCGCCAGCATCGCGGCGGTGAACGCGGTGGACAGGCGCTGCGTGGCCCGGAGCAGCGCGTGGCTCCCGGTGCGGCCGGCGGCGTAGCCGGTGACACCGCCCGCGACTGCGACCGCGAGCCCCAAAAGGGTGATGATTTCGCCGATACGACCGAGCACGCGCTACTCCTGACCCGGCTCGAAGCTGCCCGTCGGAGCCTGCCCCGCGGCTGGCGCCGTGTAGTTTTCGTCGTGTTTGACCATCAACCGCTGGCTCACGAAGGTGCCGTCGGGCCCGAGCGTGCCCTCGACCACCACGCCGATGCCCTCGCGGAACATCGCCGGCGGGATCGACTCGGTGCGAACCGGCACTGCGGCCCCCGTGGGGTCGGTCACGATGAAGGTGGTGACCGTGCCGGCGGTGACCACGCTCCCGGGCTTGACGAGCCCGCCCAGCCGCACGGTCGCGCCCGTCGCGCTGGCCGCCGCCGCCTGAAGTTTCGCCGGCGTCCAGTAGTAGACGAGGTTGTCCCCGAGGCTCCCGAAGGTCAGAAAGCCGAGAACGCCGACGACGGCGCCCCCGACGAGGATGGCTGGCAGCTTGGACTTCATCGCACTCCCTCCTGCCGCGCTCGCACCAGAAGGTAGACTGCGAAGGCTAGAAACGTCACGGCCGAGATTCCATACGCGGCGCCCACGTATTCCCAGCCACCTTGGATCACGCCGCTCATTCGGCCAGCTCGCGCTTCCGCTGCTCGCGGGCGATGCGCCAGCCGGTGGCGACGAAGAAGATGACGACGAAAAGCACCGCGAAGGCGTTGAGGCGGAGCGGGAAGACCATCGCCGGGTCGACGGTCTTGGGCGTCGACTGCGTCTGGTGCAAGGACGCCATCCAGCGCACACACAGGTACACGAAGGGGATGTTCACCCAGGCCAGAACCGTGGCGGTGGCGCTCCAGGTGGCGCGCTTGACCGGATCGTCGACAAAACTGCGGAGGGCGAGGATGCCCAGAAACGACAGCACCATCACCGCGACCGAGGTCAGACGCGGGTCCCAGGTCCACCACACGCCCCAGGTGGGCTTGGCCCAGATGGCGCCTTGTACGGCGAGGAGCGATCCGGTGACGAGCCCGGTGATGATGGTCGATTCGATCAGATAGTCCCACTTCCACGACCGCGTCAGCAACCACCCCACCGCGCCCACAAAGCTCGCGGTGAAGCACAATAGTGTGTTCCACGCCGTCGGGACATGCACGTACATGATGCGCTGGACGTCGCCCATGTAGACCTCGCGCGGCGCGACCATCAACCCGTAATACGACCCGAAAACGAGCATCCCGAGCCCCAGTAGGCCCACCCAGATTTCCCAGCGCCGCATCAGCTCAATCCTCCACGACGCGCTCGAAGAGCAGCGCCCCGAGCGACCAGTGCACCACGCAGAAGCCGACGAGCACCGCCAGCCAGGAGCTGAGCTCGCCCATCGCGTCCCCAGTGAAGCAGGCCCGGCTGGCCTGAACCGCCGCGATCACGCAGGGGACAACGAGCGGGAAGAGCAAGAGCGGCAAAAGCAGGTCGCGACCGCGCGCGCGCGAGGCAAGCGCGGCGTGCATCGTTCCCGGTGCGCTGATCGAGGCGGTCCCCAAGAGCACGGTCAGCGCGAGCTTGCCCACGCCCTCCCGCGGCGCGGCGTCGAAGAGCACCACGCAGAGCGGGATCATCAGCAAGCCGACCAGCAGGAGCACCACGAGGTTGCCCACCGCCTTGCCGACGAAGATCGCGGCGGGGCGCACCGGAAGCAGCAGCAGCATCTCCAGTGCGTTGTGCTCGGTCTCGACGCGGAAGCTCTCGCCCAGGGACAGCGTGCTGGCGAGGAGCAGGCCGATCCACAGGTAGCCGGCGGCGTTGTGACGGAGCAGGTCGGCGTTCATGCCGCCGGCGAACGAGAAGAGCAGAAGCGTGGCCAGGGCAAACGCGGCGGTCCCGGCGACGCGCGCGCGCGCCCGCCACAAATGAGACAGCTCCTTCCCGATCATCGCCGCACATTGTTGGAGCGCCTCCTTCATGGGCCGTCGCCCGGCACCGTGGAGCGGCTAACACGGCCGTTTTCGACAACGAGGGCCCCGTCGCAGCGAGGCGCCACCCTGGCGACCTGGTGGGTCGACACCATCACCGTGGCGCCGCGTGCGCGCAGCTCGGCGAGCAGCTCGTCGACGAGGCCCTGACCTTCGGTGTCCAGGGCGGCGTAGGGTTCGTCCAACAAGACGAGGTCCGGAGCCTTGAGCAGCAGCCGCGCGAACGCGAGGCGCTTGCGCATCCCCGCGGAGTAGGTGCGGACGAGGTCCTGGGCACGCTGGGCGAGGCCGACGCGCTCGAGCGCGGCCTCGACATCGCCGGCCAGCCGCCCCAAGCGCGACGCCACCCGCAGGTTGTCGGCGCCCGACAGGTCGTCGTAGTGGCCGTCCGCGTGCGACAAGAGCCCGATCCGCGCCCGCTGGCTGATCGCCGGCTGGCCGTACAGGCTCACGCTGCCGGAGGTCGGCTCGAGCGCGGATGCAAGCACCCGCAAGAGCGTCGTCTTGCCGGCGCCGTTGGGGCCGTACACGAGGACCGTGTGGCCCTCGCCCACCTCGAAGCTGGCGCCCCTGAGCGCCCACCGGCCGGCGAATCGACGTCCGACCTCGGTGGCGGCGATGGCGGGTGGCATCGGGCGCGGCACCTAACATGAAAAGGGGGAGAGGCCGGAGCGGCCCTCTCCCCCTACCGGGGCGTCCCCTCCGGCCTCCAACCTACGGTTTCCGGCCTACGGCGCGAGGCGCGCAAATAACGCGCCTCGCGGGCCCCTCTCCCCCTCTTTGTCCCCCATGCCGCGGGGCGTTCATGGCTCTTGGCGCCGACCGGCGGGTGGCATGGGGAACCAACCTACTGCTTGACCACCGTGTACCGAACGGCGTGGGTCCAGTTCACGTCGCTGTCGCCGTCGAGCCAGTTGCAGTCGTCCGCGGGGGGGCGAACGTTTCCGCTGCCGTCGAGAGGCGACGCGGCGGTGGTGTTGGTCATGGCGTAGTCCATCTTGACGTTGTTCACGGTGCCGCCGCCAGAGGTCGGTGGAGCGCCGCGCGACGGCGAAATCGATGAGTTGGTCACGCACCATGTCGCGACCAATCAGCGGCAGGGGCAGCGGGGCGGCTGGCCCTTTCCCGCTGAGGATGCCGGCCAATGCGCGCAGCACCTCGACGGCGCTGCTCGGCCGTTCGTGAGGGGCCGTGGCGAGCAGCCGATGGATGAGCTCGACCAGGGCGGGCGGGGTCTCGGGCGCGAAGGTGTCGAGGCGCTGGGGTGCCGGTCCGTGGCGGTTGATGAGCGGGCCCCAGGCGATCTTGTTGTCGAAAATAAGCCGCCCGGCGAGGACCTCCCACATCATGACGCCCAACGTGTACAAGTCGGCGCGGCCGTCCACCCGCTGCCCCAGGAGCTGCTCCGGAGCGAGGAACCGTGGGGTGCCCACCAGCCCGTCGGCGGTCATCGTCGCTTCGAGATCGCCGCCACGGGCGAGCCCGAAATCGAGCACCGTTAGGCTGCCGTCGTGACCGACGAGCACGTTTTCCGGCTTGAGGTCGCGGTGTACGATCGCGGCGCTGTGGATGTTGACGAGCACCTCGCAGAGGCGCTCGGCCAGCTCACAGAGGGTGCGCCAGTCCCCGCGGTCCAGCGGTCCGGGAAAGGGAATGCCGTCGATGAGCTCCATCACGATGTAGGGCTCGTCGAGGTACTCGCCGACGTCGAGCAACCGAACGACGCCCGGCGCGGCCACGACGCGCATGGCTTGGATCTCGCGCCGGACGCGCACTCGGTGCATCGACGACGTCATGCGGATTACTTTTAGAGCGGCGAAGCTGCCGTTGGTTTGGTCGCGCACGCGGAAGACGCGCCCTGAACCGCCGGTGCCGATCTGCTCCAGGAGCGCCCAGCGATCGTCGATCAGCGTGTCGGCGTGCACTTACATCGCGCCGCGGCCGCGAAGCACGGCCGGCACCGTCTTGGCGAGGATCTGCAGGTCCAACCAAAAGGTCCAGTTCTGGATGTAGTAGATGTCGTGGCGGACCATCTCCGGAAAGCCGACTTCGCTACGCCCGGAGACTTGCCACAACCCGGTGATCCCGGGGTTGACCTTGCCGCGCTGGTCAAACCAGTAGGCCATCTCGGAGTCGGCGGCGATTCCGTCGAGGTCGCCCGCGGGCAGGGGACGCGGGCCCACGAGGTTCATGTCGCCGCGCAAGACGTTGAGCAACTGGGGCAGCTCGTCGATGCTGTAGGTGCGCAAGAACCGGCCCAGGCGGGTCACGCGGGGGTCGTCCCGCATCTTGAAGAGCCGGCCGTCGGCTTCGTTCTGTGCGGCGAGCGCCCCCCGTTTTTCTTCGGCGCCGACCACCATGGAGCGGAACTTGTAGAACCCGAAGATGCGCCCCCCGCGCCCGGTCCGTCGGCTCACATAGAGTACCGGCCCCCCATCTTGGAGCTTGATGGCCAAGGCCACCACGAGTAGAAAGGGGGTTGCCAATATCCCGCCGATCACGACGGCCACCAGGTCGAAGCTCCGCTTGACCCGCTCGGCGACGGTCGAGTACCGGATGCCGACGAGGTCGATGAGATCGAGGCCGCCGATGCGTGCGAAACCCAGCCGCGGGGAGACCACCCCCCACGAATACGGCGCCTGCAGCACGCGAAGCCCCATGCGATCGGCCAGGACCGCCATCCGCATCGCTTCTTGCCGCGGCAGGCTTCGGGCCGCGACGATGACCAGCCCGATTCGATGGCGATTGACGAGCTCGGCGAACTCCGCGACGGTGCCCAGGATGCGGTCAGCGGGCACGAGCGGCTGCGTTTCGAGCTCGGTGGAGAGGTGTCCGGCCAACCGGGCCACGTGGCGCGCATCACGCAAGAGCCGCTCCGCCATCGCCACCCCATCCGCCTCGACGCCGATGATCACGGCGTTGAGGGCGGTGGGAGGCCGATCGAGGCGCAGGATGAGGCGAAAGATGGCCAGTCGCGCCGCGAGGAGCGCCGCCCATGAAAGGGCAAAGAACGGCACGACGAGCGCTTTGGGGTAGACCCGCTCGCCCAGAAGGAAATTCTCCGCGAGCACGACGGCGACGACCCACCCGGCGCTACGGGTGATGGCGCTGGCGATGGCGGCGCTGTTCTCCATCCGGCCGGGGTCGTGCAGGCCGGCGTTCCGCAGCGCAACGAGCCAGACCACCACCAGGGCCACGCCAGCGGTGATGAAACGATTGGGCAACCAGAGATCGGCGTAGGTGATCTGAACGAGCACCCCTAGATTGGGCGCCCGCCACGCCCAAAACGCCCAGGCGAGGTACAGCGCCGCCGACACGCAGAAGGCGTCCACGAGGGCCAGGACCGGTCCGACCAGGCGATGCACGGCGCTTCAGTCGGCGAGTGACGACGAGGTGCCCTGCGCGCCGCCTCCCAAAAAGTTCCGGTACACCGCCGACGCGCCGACCGCAGGCGACAAGATTGCCTGCACATGGCGGAAGAACCGATCGACGTTGGTGATGGTCTTGGTCGGAACCACGACGATGTCGCCGCGCTGGAGGTACACGAGCTGGGTCATGTCGCCCTTGCCGTAGATCGCATCTACATTGACAGCGTACAACATCGGTTTTTCAAGACCGCCGCGAATCAGGAGCACGTTGGAGGTGCGCGCGTCGGGGTTGATGCCGCCCGCGGTGACCAGCGCCTCCAGAATGCTGAGTTCGTTCTTGATCTGCATGACCTGCGGGTTTGAGACCTCGCCGAGCACCAGGACCTTTTGGTTGGTGACCGTCAGGATGTTGACCTGGACCTTGGCATCCACGTAGTACTCGGCCACTGCGGACTGCAGCTTCTCCATGAGCTGTGCGTAGGTGAGGCCGGCCACGACCAGGCGACCCACCAGCGGGTAGGCGATGGCGCCGTCGGGGGCAATCGTCACGTCGACAGTGAGGTCTTCGTGGCGCCACACCCAGATGCGCATCGAGTCGCCAGCACCGAAGGTGAACGCCTGGGCGGGCGGCAGCCGGAGCTCCACACCGGCGTCCGCGACGTTGATGGGGCCCTGCGGCGGGACGCAGGCGAGGGTGAACAGCAGACTCAGCATCGGGGGGCCTGGGTAGCCTCTCGAACGGCCTGCGGCTATACGCCGTCGCCGACACAATGGAACTCCTCAAGGTCTGGGCCGCTCTGCTCCGCCGAAAGTGGTTGTTCCTGCAGGGAGTGGTGTTTTTTACGGTAGGCGCGGCGGTTTTGGCGCTCGTGCTGCCGAAGAGCTACGAAGCGACCTCCAAGATCAGCGTCGAAAGCTCCGATGCGTCGATGTCGATCCTCGCCGACATGGACCTGACGGAGATGGCACAGTCGCTGACTGGGGCCAGCGACGACCTCGAAACGATGATCGCGCTGGCCGAGATGCGGCCGGTTTTGGACGAGGTGATTTGGCGGCTGCAGCTCCGCGACATCGATGGGGAGCTGCTTCCTTTCGATAAGCTTCTGGTTCCGGGCATCGACGGCACGCTTCTGGCGTACCCCACCGTCAGCATCGAGCCCCAACAGGGAACCGACATCCTCATCGTGCTGGCCACGACCAACCAGCCTGAGCTCAGCGCGCTGCTCGCGGAGACGATGGTCGAGGTGTACCTGGCGCAGTCGCAGGATGTGGCCAAGCAGGAAACGCGGGATGCCCTGAAGTTCGTGACGGCCGAGCTCGAACGGCTTCGCACCCAGTTCGACAGCGCGCTCAAGACGGTCGCTGACGCCAAGGCCCGCCAGCAGGTGATCGACGTCGAATCCGAGGTGAAGTCCGCGGTCGCGCGGGTCAGTGACCTGTACGCCGCCCGTGAGGAGGCCGATGCCCAGATGGCGGACGTGCGCGCCCAGATCCGCCAACACGGAGTGTTCAACGAGGCCGAGACCGTCGATCTGATCGCGCCCTCGTCGCAAGCGTCGAATCCGCTCATTCGCGACCTCAAGAAGGCGCTGGCAGAGCTTCAACAGGCGCGCGCCAAGGAGCTCCTGGACAAGACGCCAAAGCATCCGGACATCGTGCTGTTGGACACCCAGGTGCGGTCCGTCGAAGGGCAACTCGCCATGGCCCTGCGTGAGCAGCACGATCTCGATCCCGAGGTCACCGCCCTGCGGGTGCAGCTCGCTGGGCTCATCCAACGTCGCGAGCAGATCGATTCCGCCGCGGCGACGATCATCCAAGAGTTTGCGTTATATCCTGATAAAATGCGGGAGATCGCAGGCTTTCAACTCGCCGCCGATGCCACCGAAGCGATCTACAAGTCGCTTTTGGAGACGCAGTACGAGATCGCCGTCGCTGAGGCCATGACGGTGTCCGACATGCGCATGGTTGAAGGCTCGCGTTTGCCGGACCGCGCCGCGTCGCCGAAGCTGCTCGTGTGGGTGATCCTCGGGTTCTTCATCGGCAACGCGGTCGGCCTTGGCCTGGTCTTCTTGGCCGAGTACGTGGACGACTCGGTCAAAGACGCAAGCGAGCTGGCCGAGGTGTTGCCGATCCCGCTCATCGGTATCGTCCCGAAGTACCGGCTCAAAGATCGCAAGGAGCTCATCGACGGGCTGCCGGCGACCGATCCCCTCTTCGAGGCCTACCGGGCCATCCGCAACAGCATCGCGTTTGCCGGGGTGGATCAGGCGATCAACATCCTGACGGTGACGTCGTGTGTTCCCGGCGAAGGAAAGAGCACGCTCATCACCAACCTCGCGATCTGCATGGCCCAAGACGGCCAGCGGGTGCTGGTGGTCGATGGGGATCTGCGGCGGCCTACCCAACATCGTGCGTTCCCGACGCTCGCCAATGAGCGCGGCATCTCCACCGTCCTGGCGGGCACCTGCACGGCGGATGAGGCGATCCAAACGACGCCGGTAGAAAACCTGTGGATGATGACCTCGGGCCCGGTCCCGGCCAATCCGGGTAGGCTGGTCGAAAGTCTGCGGCTGCGGCAGTTGCTGCAGCAGCTTGCCGGTCGCTTCGACCTCGTGCTGGTTGACGCGCCGCCGCTCCTGGTCGTGGGCGATGCGGCGGCGTTGGCTCGTTCGGCGAAGGGACTCATCGTGGTGGTCGAGGCGCAGAAAACGTCGCGACGCATGCTGCGCGACTTGCGGATGCGCTTGGAAGCGGCTGGCATCGAGCCCACGGGTGCGGTGCTCAACAAGGTGGATGTGCGCGGCCAGCAGGCCTACTACGGGTACTACGCTCGCCCGGTCAAGGCGGACGGCAAGGACCCGAAGAAGGGGCGTGTGGCATGATCGCCATCCTGTTGAGCCTGGCGTGCTCCCCATCGCCGGAAGACATCGCCAAGACCATCGTGTCGTCCAATCCGGTCGCCCGGGAAGACGGCGCCAAGATCGCGCAGAACTACCCCGATGAAGCGGTTGAGAAAGCGCTCATCTCCGTGCTTGGCGAGCCGTCGCGCACGATTCGGCTCAACGCAATCGAGTCCCTGGCCGAGATTGAGGCGACGACCGCCGGCGCCCCGCTCATCGATCGGCTGGCCAACGACGACGACCCGGGCGTTCGTCGCGCCGCGGCCGACGCGCTGGGTCGCCTCAAGGAAAAGGGTGCTGCCCCCGCGCTCATCGCCTACGTCCAGGGTTTTGGCCCCGAGGACCGCCAACAGCTCGCGGGCGTCTGGGCGCTCGGCAACATTGCCGCGGAGGGCCTCGATCCAGAGCCCCGGCAGGCCGTGCTCGACGCGCTCGCGGCGCTCCGGGCCACCACGACCGACCGCTTCGTCCGCTACCAGACGACCGCGGCGCTCAGGGTGCTGAAGTAGCGTTGGGGAGAGGGGCGCCCGAGGCGCGTTATTTACGCGAATCGGGCCAAAGGCCGACGGCTTGCCGGCGGCCGGAGGGAACGCCCCGGTAGGGGGGAACCGCGAAGCGGTGCCCCCCCGTTTCCGATCAGGGCGTAGGCGAGCGGCTCCACGTCGTCAGTTGATTCGGCCCGCTCAGCGGCACGGAGGGAAGCCCCGCCAGCGAGGGGTGCAGGCGGCCGGGCAGGAAGGTGCCCAGCTCCATGCGCACGGTGACTTCCGCACGCCAACTGGGGTCTTCCAGCGCCTCCGAGCGGGTGACGGAGACGACGAGGCGGGGGCGAGGTGTCCACGAGATGCTCGCGCTCCACCCTGAGGGGTCCGCGTCGAGGTCGCTGCTGTGCAGGGCCACGCCGGCTGCCACCCCGTCCACCACTCGTTGTCTGGCGAGCACGTCCCATCGCAACGACAGCAGGTCCACGTCCGCGCGCCAGAGCGTGAGCCCCGCGTTTTTCACCGAGAGCTCCACGGTCCAGCTCAGGAGCGGTTGTGACTCAGGCGCATCGAGGTCGCGCAAGGTCCAGCCGGCGCTCACCCCGATGACCACGGGGGGCGAGCGGGGCCGGGTTGGCGTCGCGGCATCCAGGCTCGCGGCGGTCTCCTGCCTTCCCAGCCAGCGCCGGGCGGCCCCGCCCGACTCGTGGCGGATCTGCGGCCCGCGTTCGCGCAGCACGACCTCGAACGACGGGTCCAGAACCGCATCCACCACCGTGTGCAGCGCGTCCAACTCCTCCGAGCGGTCGGCCGTCTCGGTGACGACGCGGTCGACTCCCAGGAAGGCGCCGACCAGCGCGTACTCTTGCCAGAGGGCGGCTTTCTTCGGGCTAAGGCTCAGGCCCCGGCCGCTTCCGGCGAGCAGTCGCCAGTGTGCCTCGGCCTCGTTGAGCACACTTGAGAAAGCGGGGCTTGCCCGCTTTCCCGCCATCGCCCTCTCCACGCCCTCTTGGTATCGACGCCCGTAGTCCCACCACACCTCGTGCAGCCCGGCCGCCACCGGGCACGTCACGATCGTCGTGCAGTGCGATGCGTCGGCTGCGAAGGCGAAGCGGATGGCGGCCCACAGCATGCGTGCACTCTAGCCTGCCGTTAAGCGCTTTCCGTGCGGATCCTCGGCACCGGACTCGGCGCGGGCATGTGTGCGGGGTCTCTGGTGGGCGCCGCCGAGGCTCTCTTCGTCTTGCAGACGCGCTCGCCAGCGGAGTATCAGGCCTTCGGCTATGCATTTCTGCTCTACGGCCTGCTTGGGGGGCTGGTGGGGCTCGGTGTGGGTCTGGTGCTCGCTCCGTTTTCCCGGCGGCTGCCTCCGAGCGCGGCATTCAGCGCGGCGTTCGTGTTGGTGTTCGGGGTGATGGCGCTGGTGCTCGGTCATCACCTCGCGGACGTGCGGCTCTACGAGGGCGATGGGGTGCCGCTTTCAGGGGCGCTCACCGTCGTGGCGGTTTCGGTCGTGGTCGGACTCATCGCGTGGATGATGGGCAGCAATCTGCTTGAGAAGACGCCCCTGTTCGCGCTTACCACGCCCAAGGGACTGGTCGCGGCCTGGGGCGGCGGCGTTGCGCTCTCGTGGATCTTCGCGCTGTCGCCAGCGCCACCTTCGCCTGACGCTGCTCCGGGGGGTGGAAGGCCACAGGTGGACCTGTCGGGCCGACCGGATCTGATCGTTGTGGTCGTCGGGGGGCTGCGCGCGGATGCCTTGGGCCGGGGTTTGACGCCCACCCTCGACGCGTTCCAGGCCGAGGGCGTGGTCTTCGATCAAGCCGTCAGCTCGGCGAGTTGGACCCGACCGGCCGTGGCCTCGCTGCTCACGTCGATGGCGCCATCTTCCCACGGTGCCGCCGGCCCGCGCGACCGCCTTTCCCCGGCTCTCACCACGCTTGCCGAGGTGCTCTCCGCCCGTGGTTACGGCACCGTCGGCATCCCAAACGACCCCGATATTTCCGGATCCCTGGGGTTCGGGCAGGGCTTCGAGAGCTTCGCATACGAGCCCCGCCTGCCGATGGCCGCCGCCGAAAGCACGTCGGTCCTGACGTTCTATCGTCTGGTTCGTGAGCTTCGGGCTCGGGTCACGGGGGATGTGGATGCGGCCCGAGGTCATGCGCCAGCGGCGGTCGTGCTCACCGCGGGCGCGAAGCTCCTGGCGGAGCGGCCTCACCAGCCGACGCTCTTGTACGTGCAACTGGCAGAGCCCCTGGAGCCCTGGCAAGTGCTGGAGGCCACCGGCGCGCCCCCGCAGCTCCAGGCCGTGCGCGACGCGTACAGCGAGCGCGTGCGGGCTGTGGACGCCGCGCTCGCCGGCTTCTTCCGCGATCTCCACGGCCTCGGCCGGTACGCCGGCGCCGCGATCGTGGTGACCGGCGACCACGGAGTCGAGCTGCTGGACCACGGTGGCTGGGGCAACGGCGACACGCTCTACGACGAACAGCTCCTGGTGCCGCTTTTGGTGAAGTTGCCGAACGGCGCTCGTGCTGGCACTCGAGTGCCGTGGCAGGTACGGCACGTGGATCTCGCGCCGACGCTCTTGGATCTCGCCGGGGCCGCCACGCCCGCGGAGTGGCAGGGGGCGGAGTTGTTCACCGACAGCTTCGACGCGGACCTGGCGCTCTGTGCGCCGCCTCCGGGCTCACTCGAAGACGGCCTGCCCCCGGGTTGGGCGCCACCGAATTGGACAAATCATCCCGCAAGTCGCGACGCGCTCAGCGAGGAGCACCATGGCGGTTACCACCTGGCGTCGCTGCGCCGGGGGGGGCGCAAGACGATTCTGTCCCGCCGGGTCCCCCGTGGCGACGCGCGAAACCAACGGGCCCCGCAGTTCTATGACCTGCTCGCCGACCCGCGCGAGCAGATGAACCTGGCGCCTCAAGCGTCCAGCGACGGCGCGGCGATGCGGGCGGCGCTGGAGTCGCTCGTTGACGATCGGGCGCGGCGTGGCGTTGGGCGGCGCTCGGGCGAGGCGGACAGCGCGGAGCGGTGCCACCTTTGCGAAGTTGGCTACCTGGCGCCCGCCGATTGCGTGGGCTGCCCCACGATCGCCCCACGCTGACGTCACAGCCGCGGTCGCACCGACGTATTCGGGCTCGTGCGCCAGCGCCGCCTCGGCTATACTGCGCCGCCGGAGTCACCGATGCGTCCTGTCCTGGTTGCCCTCGTGCTCGCGTCCGCGTGCCAGACCGAAAACAACCTCACCGCCACCGTGCCCAAGACCGAGGTCATCTCACCCGGGTCGATCTCGGGTCGGGTGTGTGATCCCTCCGGCCGCACCTGGCTCGCCGACGCGCTGGCCTACGTCAACGTGACCGACGACACCGGATTCATCTACGAGACCAAGCGCGCCTTCACGGACCTCGACGGGTACTTTCGGATCGACGATCTCCCGGGTCAGAAGGAGTACACCGTCTACGTCACCTACGGCCCCAGCGAGCTGATGGCCGAAAAGGTCGAGATCGGCAACGGTGAGGACGTCACCCTTGGCGAGCCGTCGTGCTTCGACCCGCTTGAGTTGGACGTCGCGGTGGTCACGGGCGACTACGACGACTTCGGGCGCGTGCTCGAGGACATGGGCTTCGTGAACTACCACCCCATCGATGGCACCGACGAGACCGGGCTGCTCGACTTCCTCTCCAAGAAGGAGGAGCTCGACAAGTACGACCTCATCTTCTTCGACGGCGGCTTGGTTGAGGACGGTGTTTTCTATGACCTCGCCGATCCGACCAACCCCGTTCCCGCCACCGTGATGGCGAACATTCGCGCCTACGTCGAGGAGGGCGGGAGCATCTACGCGTCGGACTGGAGCTACGACATCGTCGAGATCGGCTGGCCCGACAAGCTCGACTTCGTCGGTGCGGACGAGGTGCCGGACGATGCCCAGAAGGGCGACTACGAGCTCCTGGACGCGGCGGTCACCGATGCCTCGCTGAGCGAGTACCTCGCCAAGCAGTACATCGAGATCGAGTACGACTTGCCGGTCTGGCCCCCGGTGGAAAACACCAGCAAATCGGTGTCCATCCACCTTACCGGAACGGTGCCCTACAGTGACGGACTCTCGGACTACACCTTGTCCGGTGTTCCGCTACTGGTGACGTTCAACGCCGGTGACGGGAAGGTGGCGTACAGCACCTTCCGGGTGGTGCGCAACGGGAATGAGGACATCCTGCGGACGTTGCAGTACATCATGTACAACCTCTGAGGGTTGAAGTGGCGTTCTAACGCCTCTTTTTG
>CANLGL010000065.1 GCA_947490345.1 Deltaproteobacteria bacterium | reverse complement strand
GCCGCGATCGCGGGCGCGGTCGTCTACGAGCCCGCTGCCGCCTTGTTTCTGGAGCACGCGCTGTCCTTGGCGACCCAGCTTCGCGGGCCCTGGGCGGTCGACGCGCTTCGCATCGGCGTCTCGGTTGGGGCGGGGCTGCCCATGCTCTTGCTGAGCGGAGCGCGAATCCGGGTGGGCCTGCCGCTGTGGGTGCTCCAGGTGTGCATCGCCGTGGGCTACCTGGCCGTTCGCTACCATGTTTGACTTCCGACGAGGCGTGCTGGTGCTCGCCGCTCTGGCCGGGTGCGCGCACAAGCCCGACGACCGCGACCCGCAGCCCGTCCGCTTTGATGGCACCGTCCCGGTTGCGGGCGCTGTGGCCGCCGACCACACCCTCGCAAGTGAGGCGGGCGCGCAAGTGCTCCGTGCCGGTGGGAACGCCGTGGACGCCGCGATCGCCGCCGCCCTTGCCAGCGGGGTCGTGAACCCGTCCGGCAGCGGCCTCGGGGGCGGAGGCTTTGCCCTGGTGGTGCCGCCCCAGGGCAGCGCGGTGGTGCTCGATTTCCGAGAGGTGGCCCCCGCGGGCGCCACGATGACCCGCTTCGCCGAGGGTGCGTCGTCGACACGGAGCGGCTCCGCGGTGGCCGTGCCCGCTGAGGGCATCGGTCTGGCCGAGCTGCATCGACGCTTCGGACGCGCGAGCCTCGCGACGATTGTGGCCCCAGCCGTGTCGCTTGCCGACGGCGGGTTCGAACGGGGGGCGCACCTCGCCTCGGCCTTGGCCGCGGCCCCAGACATGGAGGTGCTCTTCCTCGCCGGCAACCAACGCCCAGCGCTCGCGGCGGCGCTGCGTGCGTGGGCGGAAACCGATGGGGAGGCCTTCCGCTCGGGGTGGGTCGCTCAGGACTTCGTCGACGCCGTCGCGCGAAACGATGGGGCGCTGACGCTGGCCGACCTGGCTGCGTACCAGGTCAAAACGCGCAATCCGCTGCGCGGCCAGCTTGGCGACCGCACGGTCTTGACGATGCCACCGCCGTCATCAGGGGGCATCGCGCTGTTGCAGCTCGCGGGCGCGGTGAGCGCTCAGACGACGCTCCACTGCGAGATTGAAGCGACCAAACACGCGATGGCCGACCGCGCCGCGTGGGGCGGCGATCCGGACTTCGCGTGGGTGCCAGTGGACAAACTCCTGGCCTCGGAGCGCATCGCCGCGATCGCGGCCGATTGCGGCGGGCACCCGCTCGCCCCCGAACACTACGGCACCGCCGTCCCGCGGCCCGACGACCACGGCACCCTTCACATCAGCGCGATGGACGCCGAAGGTTGGGCCGTTGCGCTCACCACCACGGTCAACACCAGCTTCGGCAGCCACCTCATCGCGACCCGCTCGGGCATTGTGCTCAACAATGAGATGGACGACTTCGCCACCCGACGCGGGCAACCGAACTCCTTCGGCCTGGTCCAGAGTCAGTCGAACGAAGTCCAGCCGGGGAAGCGACCACTCTCCTCGATGACCCCCACGGTGGTGCTCGGTCGCGACGGACGCCCAGAGCTGAGCCTCGGCGGGAGCGGCGGACCGTTCATCGTGACCGCGACCTGGCAGGTGCTCAAGGCAGTCCTCGTGCACGGAGTTCCCGTCGCCGACGCGGTTTCAGCGCCGCGCTGGCATCATCAGTGGATGCCGGACGCCGTGATGGCCGAGGCCGGGCTGCCCGGTCGGGACGAGCTGGTCGCCCTCGGTCACGACGTGCGCACCGTGGACCGGCCGTTCTCCTCGGTGCAGGTCGTCGCCCGAACTCCGACCGGATTCGCCGCCGCAAGCGATCCTCGCAAACACGGCGCTCCCGCCTACTCCTTAGGGCCGACGGCGCGCTAAGCAAGGCCCACCATGGAAGTGATCCCCCTCATCGTTCTACCGCATGGCGACGGCTTGGCGCTGCCGGCGCGGGCCTCGGCGGGCGCGGCTGGCTTTGATCTCCGCGCGGCGGTCACCGACCCGGTGACGCTTGCGCCCGGCAAACGCGCGCTGATTCCCACCGGGGTCGCAATGGCGATTCCGGACGGGTGGGAGGGGCAGGTTCGTCCGAGGTCAGGGCTGGCGCTGAAGCATGGAATCACGCTCATCAACTCGCCGGGCACCATCGACAGCGACTACCGCGGCGAGATCCTGGTGCCGCTGGTGAACCACGGCGACGAGGCCTTCGTCGTGACGCGCGGGGAGCGCATCGCGCAGATCGTCTTTCAGCAGTTGCCCTGGGTGGAAGTGGCCCGAGTGGCGCGGCTCCCACCCGCGTCCGGGGGACGCGGAGGGGGCGGATTCGGCTCCACGGGGAAACAATGAACGACCGCGAACTCCAAAGTTTCCTCCATGAATTCGGCATCGATGCCGAGTCCAGAGAGGCGCTGGTCTTCTTGCCGGTGGTGTGGGTTGCATGGTCGGACGGCACGGTTGAGCCCGGCGAGCGGGCGCTGATCCTCGAACTGGCAGCGCAACACGTGAATCTCGGTCCCGAGGGAGCGCGGGCGCTGGAGAACTGGCTCAGCTTCGTGCCCGATCGGGCGCGGGTGGAGCGCGGCGCGGCCCTCCTCGTCGCGCTCGACATGCGTACGCGCGCCGGCGCCGGCGGCGATGTGATTGACTTCTGCCGCCGGGTCGCCCAGTCGGGAGGGTCGTTGTTCGGACGCATCAGCACGCCCGAGCGTGAGGCCATGGAAGCCGTGGCCCACTCCCTCGCGGTCGAGCCGCAACTGGCCTGGGACAAGCTCCGCGCGCGCCTGGTGGTCGAGTCGCATGGATCGCTGGAGGGCTGGTTCGACGAGGAGGCGACCAATCCGTTCGGCGGGATGCCCGCGCCGGCCAAGCCGAAAGCCGAGCCAGCACCCCCGCTCGACGGTCCCGCGGGCCTCGCCTGGTCAGACGCCGGCGGCTCCGCCCATCTGGTCGTCGAGGAGCGCATCGTCATCGGCCGCGGCCGCGGGATTGACCTCCAACTCGCGTGGGACGGCCAGCTCTCGCGTGCCCACGCCGCGATCGAGCGCCGGACCGAAGGCGTCTATCTAGTCGATCTCGGCTCGCTCAACGGCAGCATTGTCAACGGCGATCGAGTGAAGGAGCGGCGGTTGTACGGCGGCGAGATCATTCGGCTCGGCGAGACCAGCTTCCGCTGGCGGGCGTAGGCCACGAGGGGCCGGGTCCCACCTACAGCCCCAGGCTGACCGCGAAGCCGAGGCGGCGGACGAAGAGCTCGGAGAGGACGGCGTCCATGCGAGCGCGCGTGTCGCGCTCCAACCAGGCGCCATCGCGACGATCGAAGTGCCAGGCGCGCGAAAACGCCGACAACCACAGCTCGCGCGTCGGCACCTGCTGACTGAGGATGAAAACGCTGCCGCCCTCGAACTCTACGGTCAGCACACCCTCGGTGAGCTTCCAGTCCATGGCGTCGGTGTCCACGCCGTCGAGTTGCCGGCCGAGTTCCCGGATCACCGTCGCCACATCCTGGCGAAAGGTTGCTTCGTCCATCATGGGACGCCGGTAACCGACATCCGTCCGCGCTGTTCGTAGGGCGGGCCACCCGCTCCGCGGCTGGGCGGGATGGGGAGAGCGCCGCGTCCGGGCGTGCTATTGAGCATGTCCGGCGCCGTAGGCCGGAAACCGAAGGTTGAAGGCCGGAGGGAACGGCGCGGTAGGGGAAGGGCGCCGCAGGCCCCTTCCCCCTTGGAATGAAAGTGATAGCAGCCGCGCCCATGTTCGAAACGCTCTCTCGCGGTTTCCGCAATGCCCGCCTCAAGCTCCAAGGAAAGACCGAACTGTCCGAGGAGAGCGTCGCCGACGCGCTCCACGACGTGAAGGTCTCGCTTTTGGAGGCCGACGTCAGCCTTGACGTGGCCAAGGACTTCCTGGCCAAGGTGAAGGAGCGCTCGCTCGGCAAAGTCGTCACCCTCAAGGTGAAGAACCAGCCGTTCCAGGTCACCCCCGCCGATCACTTCATCAAGTCCTGCTACGACGAGCTCGAAGCGTTGATGGGCCCGGTGGACTCGACGCTGAACCTGGACGGGAAGCCGGCCCTAATCATGATGGTGGGCCTGCAGGGGTCGGGAAAGACGACGACCGCGGGAAAACTCGCGCGCCGACTTCTGGGCCAAGGTCGCAAGCCGATGTTGGTGGCCGCCGACGTCTATCGCCCCGCTGCCATCGATCAGTTGGTGACCTTGGGTCGCAAGCTCAGCGTGCCCGTTTTCACCATCAAGGGCCTGAGCCCCGTGGAGTTGTGCACGACCGCGGTCACCCAGGCGCGCAATGTTGGGCGCGACGTGGTGATCTTCGACACCGCCGGCCGTCTTGCCATCGATGAAACCCTGATGGCCGAGCTGGATCAGATCCGCGAGCAGACCCAGCCGCAGAACATCCTCTTCGTTTGCGACGCCATGATCGGCCAGGACGCAGTCCGCACGGCCGCCGAGTTCGACCGGCGCCTCGCGTTCACCGGGTTCGTGCTCACCAAGCTCGATGGCGACGCCCGCGGGGGCGCGGCCCTGTCGATCAAGGCGGTGACGGGCAAGCCGGTGAAGTTCATCGGCATGGGGGAAGGGCTCGACAAACTCGAGGAATTCCGACCTCAGGGGCTCGCCAGCCGGATTCTGGGGTTTGGCGACGTGGTGGGGCTGATGGCCGACTTCGAAAAGGTCATCGACAAGGACAAGGCGGAGGCCGACGCCCAGAAGATGCTTCGGGGGCAGTTCACCTACGACGACTTTTCGAGCCAGCTCAAGATGATCAAGTCCATGGGCTCGCTCCGCGACGTCATGGGCAAGTTGCCGTTCATGGACGAGGTGATGTCGCAGGTGCCCGAAGGCGCGCTCGACGACAACGAGCTGGTCAAGGTGGAGGCCGTCATCCAGTCGATGACCCGCTCCGAGCGAAAGAACCCCGAGCTTCTCGACGACTCCCGCTTCCGCCGGCTCGCCCTCGGCTCCGGTCGCCCCCTCAAAGAGGTCAAGGAGCTCCACGACCGTTTCCGGATGACGCGCGAAATGATGAAGGAGGTCGGCTCGATGACCGGCCTGCTCGGGGGAAAACTCAATCCCAAGGCGCTCCAACAGCGGATGGCGCAGTTCGCTCAACAGTCGGGGATGGCGCTGCCCGGCATGCCGACCGCCGCGCCCAAGGCCGCACCGATGAGCGAGGCGGAGCGGGACCTGCGGCGTAAGAAGGCCAAAGAAGCGAAGAAGGCCAGGAAGAAGCAGCGGCGCTAGCTAAGGGAGGCTCGCGCCCACGAGGCTCGTCCACTCTCCCGCGCGAAGCTCTCCCGCCGCCGCCCCGAGCCACGCGCCGCCCGCCGCCCGCGTCGATCCATCCACGCGGAGTTCGAGCTTGATCTCCGGCGAACGCCCTCCAAAAGTCGGCACCTGGTCGGCGCGGCCGATGCTCCACACGGTGCTGCCGACCCGGCCTGCCGCCCAGGACCCGTCGGCTGTGGCCACCGTACCTGGGAGTGGAAAATCCACCGGAAGATCCCGCGGGGGAGGCGGCGCGTAGTGGCTCGGCGCCTCGACCACCACGTGCACCGGCGGGAGGACTGCGCTGGCGACCACCGGCGCCTGCGCCTCTGCGAGCAGGCTCAGCTCGACGTCACAGGGGCCGACCGCCCGAAAATAGAGGTCAACCCTCCGCGCGAGCACCCCCTCGCCCGTGTGCTGGTCCTCTACCACTCGATCGAGGACCAGACAGCCCGGCGAAGGTCCAGCCCGCCTGAGGCTGGCGACGAGCGCCGGCGCCGACAGCAGTTGGACCTGGACGAGCACCTCGCTCCCGACGAAAACCGAGCCCTCTGGAGGCACGACCAAGGCCACAACCGGGCTCGGCGGCAGCAGCTCCGCGAACGCCGGCGTACCGAGAACCGAGGCAAAGTCGGCGTCAATCGCAGCTTCATAGGGGGACCGGATGCGCGTGGCCAACGCCCGCTTCAAGTCCGCCGCCGCCGCGTCGGCATGCCCGAGACGGACGCGCCACGCCGCGCGGTTGTACCAGGCCAGGCCGGCCTCCGGCTGGGCGGTGATGACCTGGGTCGCCAGCGCCTCCGCGGCAGCGAGATCGCCTCCGGCCGCGCGAGCTCGGGCCTCCCACAGCATCAGGACCGCGCTGGTCGGGTCACCCTCGCGGGCCTTCACGAACGAAGCGATGGCGTCCTGGTGATTACCCTCGTCAAACGCCTCGCGTCCCCTGCCATAGTCGTCGAGTGCGCCGCGCAGCGGGGCGAACTCTGCATCGCGACATGCCAGGGCGAGAACCAGGATCACGACGCCACCCGAATCACCCCGAGCTGGCGCTCGAGGTCGCCGCCGCGATGGGAATACCACGCGCCGGCGCACCGGGTACACCCGCCGACGATCTCGACCGGGATGCCCAGCGACTCCAGGATCGCCCGGTTGGCCTCCGCCAGATCGACCGCCCTGCCACGCCGCCAACCATCGCCAGGAGAAACCGCTCGAACCCCGTCGATGACCTCGTCCCCGACTTCGTAGCAGCAGGATCGGATACTCGGACCAATCGCGGCAACCAGGGGCTCGGCCGGGTCGCCGAGAGCAGCGCGCAGGGCGCCAACCCCTACCCGTACGATGTCCGCCGCCGTGCCTCGCCAGCCGGCGTGAATGGCGATCACGCCGCGCCCCGAGGCGCTCGCCACCAGCACCGGCACACAATCGGCGACCCTGACCGCCACGGCCACTCCGGCCGTGGTGCTCAGCACAGCGTCGGCCTCAATCACGCGGTCCGGGTCCACGGCCTCGACGACCAACACATCGCGCCCGTGCACCTGCGAGACGGTCCGTATCCCACCGACCGCGCCAAGCGCCGCTCCAACCCGGGACAATCCCTCCGCGTTCCCCCGCCTCAGGTCCCCCTCCGCACGACCGGTGAACCCATGAGCGACCCCGTGCAGCAGTCCCGAACGAAGCATCGGGACGGCTTATCGGGGTGTGCTACGTTGTGAGCGATGTCCGTCCTGCTCCTGATTGCCGCCGCCTGCACCGGCGCCACCGATTCCGGCGACGCACCGCTGGCGACGTACCGCCTCACCCTCGCGCCCGTGGTGCCCCTGGACGACAACCCGCTGGACAGCGTCGATCGCATCGACCTGGTGCTCGACTCGGGCGTGGGCGAGCCGGTCCGCGTGACGCTGAGCGCCCCTGCCAGCGGGGACAGCGCCCTCGCCGAGGGGCTTCCGCCCCTCGAGTCTGGGCTCATCCGAGTCGAAGGCTACGCCGAGGGTGAGCTCGTTGCCTGGGGCCAGACCGGGTCGATGACGCTCGTCGACGGCGAGATCAACGCCACGGTTTTCGTGAGCCGTCCGGGCGGCCTCGCCCAGTTGGGAAACCTTCCGGCCGAGGTGGCGCAGGGGGGGGGCATCGCCTTGGGAGATGGACGGTTCGTCATCATGGGCGGCGCCGAGAATCGCGGCAGCGGGATGTCCGACAACCCACGGGGCGTCGATACGCTGCTGCTGCTCGACCTCGGCGCGCCCACCGCCGAGCTGGCGTTCACCGAGATTGACACCCTGCCGGCCTACGTCGACACCAACGGCGACGACGAGACCGCGCGACGCGGCTTCAGCGTCACCCGGCTCACCACAGGCGATGCCGGGAAGTACCTGATCGCAGGGGGTGGTGAGTCCGACGGCTACTCCGACGCGTCCTTGCTGACAGCGGACGCACGCCTCTTCGATCCGGAAACGCTTGAGTTCGACGACAGCCTTCCCGACCGGGACACTTTGTACACCGCGCGGACGCGTCACGCCGCGCTCGCCAATCAACAAGGCGGCGTCCTGCTTTGGGGAGGTTTCGGGGGCGCGAGCTCCTCGTACTTCGTGACGCTTGGGGACGGCGAGTTGTACGACCCCGTCGAGCGCAGCTTCACCCAAGTCGTGGGCTTGCAGGAGGGCGGGGAGCCTTCGTCTGGGGCCTTGGGCGTGGCGCTCGCCGACTTGGGAGAGGACGGAATCCTGGTGGCCGGGGGCACCCGGCCCATCGACAACGGTGGGAACGCGGAGTGGCGCCCGACCGACGTGAGCCTTCGGGTTTCGTTGCGCGGCGAGGTCGAAGAAATCGCCGGGATGGACCCGGTGGCCGGGCACGCGATGGTGACGCTCCCCGACGGCGATGTGCTCAGCTTCGGCGGCGTCTCGGACAATACCACTCGCACCTACCTGGCCACCGGACCGGCGGTGAAGACGGTCTGGCGCTACCGCCACAGCAGCGAGGAGTGGGATGAGGTGGGCGCGATGAAGCTCGCCCGCGCGGGCCACCGCGCCGTCCTTCTCGACGACACCCATGTGCTCGTGCTCGGCGGCGCTCAACAGTGGGGGCCGACCGAGTACGACAACAGCGCCCTGTCGTGTGTCGAGATCTATGACGCGGCCAACGACTCGTCGTCCATGGTGGGAAGCTGTTCGGCGGACGACGACGCTGGCGGGCTCCCCGCACGTCAGCAAGACCCGTTGGTCCTCTACGATCCGGAGCTTGGCGTTCTGTCGATCGGCGGCAGGGACGGCGACAACGGGGCCGTGCCGCAGGTGGGGTTCTTCGCGGTTTCGCACGATTGAGCGGGTGGCGCGCTCCTTGCTACCCGCCCACCACCATCGCCACGACCCACCCCAACCCATCCGCCAACGTCGTGACCTGAAGGTCCGGCCGCGCCAGCGCCAGGTCCGTCGGCGAGCAGAAGCCCGTCTCGACCGCGACCACGCGCGCCGCCCCGGCTCGGGCGCAGCGCACGTCGGCCACGGTATCGCCGATGACGATCACCTCGCCCACCACGAGCCCCCGGGCCTCCGCCGCAAGCCGAGCCGCAGGCACCAGTCCATCCCGCTCCCAGGCGTCCTCCGAATAGACGCCCCACTCGAAGCGCTCCCAAAGCCCCGCAGCGCCGAGCTTGGCCTCGGCCCCGGACCTCCAGTTCCCGGTCAACAGCGCGATGTGGGCGCGACCACTGAGCGCGTCCAGGAGCGCGGCCACGCCCGGCAACACCTCGGTTCGCTCTGGGGGCGCCAGCAGCCGCACCAGCTCCGTCGAGTACACGGCACGCAGAGCCTCGCTCTTCTGAGCGCCCCACGACGCCCCGAACCGCGCTGCCACGTCGCGACAGATCGCATCGTCGGTGGAGCCCGCGACATGGACCCCCTCGGTGGCATCAGCCCAGCCGTGCAGCGCCAGAAAGGCCACGTCGAGCGCCTGGCGACCGGCCCCACGGGTCCGGAGGAGCGTTCCATCGATGTCGAAGAGCACCAGCGGTAGCATCCCGGCCAGCTACCTCGCCGGAACCGCGCGGGCCGCCCATTGTCAGCTATGCTGGAGGCATGGCGCGATTGCGCATCTGGCACCCCGACTACCCGCCGAGCTGGAGCGAGCGTCTGCTCGACCTTTTTCACGGACTGGTGCCCTCTCCGGCCCCAGAGGGTGTCGACATGACCCTGCTCGCCGCCCACCAGCGCCGGCTGGTGCGGGACTTCCTGGACGGGTGTGCACCGGTGACCCTCCTGGGCCACGAGATGGTCAAGGCCGACAGCACCTGGACCCTCCCTGAGGAGCCCGTGGCGCGGCGCTCGGCCGCCGAGGCGCTGGCGCTTCGGCTGCGTTTTGGCCAAGTACATCCAGGAGATCGCCGCGTGCCCATGGCGGCTCGTTGGTTCGAGTTCCTCGAGCGTCCCGGTGGCGGCTGTCGCTGCCTGATTCGGCTGGTGGACGGCCCCTCACCCCATCTGAACAGCTTTCTGGCGGCGAACATGGGGGCGGATCCTCGCGGCCCATGGACGGAGGTCGCGGTCGGGGGCTGAGTCCCTAAGTCCAATGCCGGTCACTTAGGCGATCTTGGCGGCGAGCCGTCAGCAATTAGCCTTCAGCCGTCAGCTTCCGATGGAGCGCGGCCGGTACTCCACTTCGGACGCAGAACCAGCTGCGATCGAGAGGAATCGGGCGAAGTCACGCTTGCCGCCTCTTCTGCCACGCCACGAGGCCCCTGAAGTCTCGCATTCCGCCTCCGACCCAGCTAATCGCTGACGGCTAACGGCTGATGGCTCATTCTACGTCCCGAGCCACGCCGCCAAGACCGACCCCGGAACCAGATCATCCACGGACTCGCCCGCCGCGAGTCGACGCCGGACCTCGGTGCTCGAGATGTCCGGAAAGCAAGGCGCCGACGGGCTCACCGCGACGCCCCGTCCCACCACGATGGGGCTGTATTCGGCCTCGATGCGCGCCCAGTCGCGCCACTGAGACTTCACCGCGAGGTTGTCGGCCCCCACCACCAATCGAAAGCGATGTGCAGGAAATCGGGACGCGAGCGCATCGAGCGTGGCGATGGTGAACGAGGGGGTCGGCAACTCCGCCTCGATCGTGCACACCGAGACCCAGGGGCCAACCAGTTCTGCCAGCGCGGCACAGGCCGCCACGCGGCGTTCGAAGGGGCGGAGCTCCTTGGCGAAGGCGTGCGCGAAGGTCGGAACCAACCAGACCTCGTCGGCCCGACCGGCCCAGGACAACCAACCAGCGACCATCGCGTGGGCCACGTGGGGGGGGTTGAAGCTGCCTCCGAACACCGCGACCTGCACACGATCATGTAACGGGGGGAAAGGGCTCGCGCCCTCTCCCCCTACCGCGCCATCCCCTCCGCCCTCCAACCTGCGGTTTCCGGCCTCCGGCACCCGTCGCGCTGAAATAGCGCGCCGTGCGTGTCGCTCTCCCCCTCTCAGCAGTTGCCCACGCCACCAGCGGTTCGTGCCTGTGGGAGCCGCGCCGTGCGGCGTGGGCAACTCACCTCCGAGGACGGAGAAGCAACGGGCGCCCGTGATAACGTAGCGCCCCTGTGATTCGGCTCTACCACATCGTCAAGAGCTACGGCGACCGCGACGCCCTGCGCGACATTTCGCTTCACATCCAGAAGGGCGAGATGGTCTACATCACCGGGCCTTCCGGCGCCGGAAAGTCGACATTGCTCAAGATGGTCTACGGGGCGGAGCATCCAACATCGGGGAAGCTCCTGATCGGAGGCGTCGACGTCAGCAAGATGAAGCACGCTGAGCTCCCCTCCCTGCGCCGCAACATGGGCGTCGTCTTTCAGGACTTCAAGCTACTTCCCAGCCGAAGCGTGGCCCAGAACGTGGCCATGGCGTTGGAGGTGATCGGTGCGTCGGCCGAGTCCATCCGGCGGCGAGTGCCAGCCGTCCTCAACATCGTGGGCCTCAAGGGCCGCGAGGACGACCTGGCTGGCGTGCTCAGCGGCGGAGAAAAACAGCGCGTCGCCATCGCGCGGGCCATCGTCAACGATCCCGCGATGCTCTTGGCCGACGAGCCCACCGGGAACCTCGACGGCGCCATGGCGGTCGAGGTGATGGAGATCCTTCAGGCCATCAACCTGCGCGGCACCACCGTTCTGGTCGCCACCCACGATGTCGGGCTGATGGACCGCTTTCCCTATCGGAAACTGCGGTTCGTGGACGGGCGCCTCGTCGTCTCGCCGACGAAGGGCAGCCGCTCATGACGGCCCCCTTCCAGCGAGCTCTCCGCGGGCTCAAGGAGCATACCTACCTCGCGGCGGTCGCGACGGGCGTCATCGCCGCCGTGCTCGTCCTTCTTGGCGTGTACGCCTTGGTGGTGGTGAACCTGCAGGCGGCGCTGAGCGGGTGGCAGGAGGACGTTCACGTTTCGGCCTACTTCAACGCCGACGTGAGCGCGGCAGACCAACTGACGGCCCAGGCCACCATCGCGACGCGGACCGAGGTCGCCTCGGTCGAGCTGGTCACCGCCCCGATGGCCGCTGCCTGGATGAAGGAGCGCGTACCCGAGGTCGGGCCGCTCCTGGTCGAGCTGGGGGACAGCGCGCTCCCCGCCTCGTTGGAGGTCAGCCTGCGGCCCGCCAGCACCAGCCCCGCCGCCATGGATGGCTTCGCTGCATCCCTGAGCGCCACCGGGCAATTCGCCGAAATCGACTACGGCCGAGAATGGGTGGAACGCGCCGCGGCGTTCTTGGCCACCCTCTCCCTTTTGGGAGGCGTGCTCGGAATAATTCTGGTGGTGGCGGCGCTGTTCCTGGTGGGCAATACCATCCATCTCGTCGTGTACGCTCGCCGCGACGAACTGGAAATCCTTCGCCTCGTCGGCGCGACCGAGTCCTACATCGTGACTCCCTTCTTGATCGAGGGCTTCCTTGAGGGCCTGGTGGCCAGCGCCTTCGCGTTGGCCATCCTGCAATTCGTTCACCACGGCGTCGTCTTGCGCCTGCACGAAACCGTACCGATCGCGTTCGGCGGCCAGGACCTGGCTTTCCTGCCGGCGAGCATCCTGTTCGGCCTCGTCGCAACCGGCATCACCATCGGCATCCTCGCCGGCTGGGTTGCCGTGCGTCGCTTCCTCGCGAGGCTTGCGTGAGCCTGGGCGCGCTGCTCGCCGCACTCTGCGCGGTGGCGATGGCCCAAGAGGGTGACGCGCGCACGCTCTTGGGAGAGATTGAAGCGTACGACACCCAGATTGGCCAACTCGACGGACAACTGGCCACGTTGGAGACCACGCTCGCAGCGGCCGAGGTGGACCGTGCTTCCCGCGTGGCCGAAGCCGCCGCGGCCACCGCTCGCGTGCGCCAGCGCGCGGATGGCGCCCGAAGCCTGATCGGCAGCCTGTACCGGCTTCGCCGATTCGGGCTCCTCCGGCTCCTCTTCGCCGCCGACGACCCCACCGAGTTGCGCCGGCGGGCCGTGTACCTCCGACTGGCCCTCGCCAGTGATGAAGCCCGAACGGCCGAATTCGCGGAGCTTGCCGAGACCAAGCGCAAGGCCGCGGCCAGCGCCGAGACCGCCAACGAGGCCACCCGACAGCTCAGGACCCAGCTCTCCGCGCAGCGTGACGGCCTGGACGCCGAAAGGCGGCGGCGCGCCGCCCACCTCCGTGGAATGCGCCAGACCCCGGTCCTCGCGGCACGCGTCGCGACCGAAACCCAAGTGGCCCGCCGGGACTTCGACACTTCCGCACGGGCGCGCGAAGGCTCGATGCCTGAGAGCGCGGCGGCGCCGACCAACGCCGACTTCCGCACGCTCCGCGGGCAGCTCCCCAAACCCGTGGCCGGCAGACTGGTGCGCGGATTCGGGGGCTACACCGACCCGGCGACCGGCGCCCGTGCCACCAATCAGGGCATCGACTGGGCCACGGACCCGGGAAGCAGCTTCAGGGCCGTTGCGTCCGGCGTGGTCACCAGGGCCGGCTACGTCCGAGGCTACGGCCAGATGGTGATGGTCCAACACGGCAGCTACGCGACGCTATACGCCCATGCCAACGGGCTCCGGGTGGTTGTGGACCAGCCGGTGCAGGCCGGCGACGTCCTCGGAACCGTCGGCACCACCGGCCTCGCGGAGGACACCACGCCGCAACTCCACTTCGAGCTCCGATACAACGGCACCCCTCAGGACCCGACGGAGTGGTTGGGGCGATGAAGTCGCTCGGGTATGTCGGCGCGTTCGCCGCGGGGGCCGGAGCCACCCTCCTCATCGGCGCTTCCGACCCGTACGCTGCGCTTGATCACTACGCCCAGGTTGTTTCGGACGTGGACAGCTACGCCGCAGCCGAGGTTCCCCTCTCCAGCGTCGTGACCGCCTCGCTCCTCGGCGTCACCGGCGCACTCGACCCGCACAGCGCCTACTTTCCAGCCGAGGTCTGGACCAAACTCCGACGCCAAGAAGCGGGCCTGAACCTCGGGATTGGCGCCACGTTGGTCAAGGACCCCTGCGGGTTGCGGGTGTCGGAATTGGAGCCCTGGGGCCCCGCCGAGCAGGTCGGGGTACTCTCGGGCGACTGCATCGTCGGCTCGGAGCCAACCCAGTTCGACGGCGTCGTGGGCACGGTCGTGCAGTTCACCGTGGTCCGCGACGGCAAGCCGAGGGACCTCGCGATCCTCCGGGCCGTGGCGCGCGAGCCCGCCGTCACCACGGCGGTCCTCAACGGCGTGGTCGTCGCTCGGGTCGCCCACTTTCACGATCCGGTCGTTGATCCTCTGGTTCGTGCGGTGCCCACCCGGCCGCCGCCGCGGGGCATGATCCTCGATCTGCGTGACAATCCTGGGGGTCAGGTCGACGAGGCCGCCCGCCTGGTCGATCGCTTCGTGAGCGCGGGGACCATCGTGACCGTGCGACAGCGCGGCGTTTTCGATAAGATCATCGTCGCGACACAATCACGATCGGATTGGACGTTCCCGGTGGTGGTTCTGGTCGACGGCGAAACTGCGAGCGCCGGAGAGATCGCGGCCGGGGCGCTCCGCGAGCTCCACCGCGCCTCGCTCATCGGCATGCGAACCTACGGCAAGGGTTCGGTGCAGCGCTTGTTCCAGTACGACGACGGGTCGGCGCTCAAGCTCACCGTGGGGCACTACGTCCTCCCCGACGGGGACGTGATTGCTCCCGGCGCAGGCCTCGTTCCCGACGAAGTCGTGGCGCGCCCGGCGGGGCCGCTGGACGTCCGTTCGCCTGTGGCGGTCAGGGCGGCCCAGGATCCGCAGCTCGCGGCCGCCATGGCACGCCTCAGTCGATGAACTCCCAGCCCGTCTGGTAGCCCCCCAGCCCTGCGATCGCGTCAATGACGCGCTGGTAGTGAGGGTTGGCGCCCAAGGTCGCCGAATCCCCTACCAGGATCAGGCGCTCCCTCGCGCGGGTGACCGTCACGTTGAGCCGACGAGGGTCCGCCACGAAGCCGAGCGCCATTTCAGGGTTGCTGCGCACGAAGCTGGCGAGGATGATTCGTTTCTCGCGCCCCTGGAACGCATTGACCGAGCCGACCTCCACACCTGGGAGCGCCGCGCGCAGCCGAAGCACCTGTCCCCGATAGGGCGTCACCACGCCGACGTCGCCGGGCGACACGCCTTCGGCAACGAGCGTTCCGTAGAGGCGTTGGAGTAGTTGCAGCTCCCCCGGATTGTGAAATGACTCGGCAGCATCTGGCTCTTCGTCAAAGCCCATGCCGGCCGTATCGACCCACCTGGCCGCAGGCGACTCCTTCGCGGTCGCGACGGATGGGTGTGAGATGAGCTGATTGCCGTAGGTTGGCGCGCAGAGCGCGAGGAGGTCGTCGTTGAACCGGTACTGCTGAACCAGCATCGGGAAACAGAACCCACCCTCGACCAGCCGCCGCAGCAGCGAGCGCTCCAGCAGCGGATCGCGCGACCTCACCACCGGACCGAGCTGCATCGGGTCACCGGCGAGGATCATGCGCTTGACCTTGCCCGCCAAGAGCCACAGAGCTGGCTCCATGATCTGCGACGCCTCGTCCACCACCGCCGTTCGCGGGGCGGCAAGGTCCCGTCCGCGCGTCGCCAGCGACCCCAATGTCATCGCCAACACGTCGGCCGCGCCAAGGACTTCCCGCTTCGCGACCGCCCACTCAGAACGGATGGCGTCCCGCAGCTCGATGCCCTCTGGACCGGTGGCGCGGGAGGCCTGCCGCATCAATGACCGGATGACCTCGGCCCGCGAGCCGTGGAGGATGCGCCACTCCAGCGTCAGCGGCTGAACGTCGGAGCCGATGCGGGCGCTGACGCCCAGCCGAACGACGTCCAGCCCTGCTGAACGCGCCTTCAGCGCCAACTGGTCAACGGCGGCGTTGCTTTCCGCGAGTGCCCACGGCCGCTCCCCCAGCTCCACGAGCGCCTCGAGGATCGCCACCAAGGTCCGCGTCTTCCCGGTTCCGGGCGGGCCATGGACCAGCCCAATCTCCGTCGCTCCGAGGGCCAACTCGGCCGCTGAGCGCTGCGCAGGGTCGAGCGTCCGGAAGGCGTTGTGCTCCCGCGGGTCGGGGCGGTAAGGGCGCTCGTACCCCAATAGCAGGTCGGTCAGGGGAGACCGCCGATCGGCAGCTTGCAGCAAGGCCTGAACCTGGCCGTCCAACCAGGCGAAGTCCAGTCGCCGACTCACACACCACGGACCGCTCCCCTCCGGCGCCTCGGCCAGGCGAAGCTCGATGGTGCTTTCCTCCACGCCCTCGACGCGCCCAGCGACGCCTTCATTGGGGCGCCCCACCGGTGCCAGGGTGACGAGGTCCCCCGCCGTGAACGCGTCGCCCACGTCCGCGCCCCGGAGGACCACATTGACCCGCCCGCGGCTCCGCAACTCGACCGCATCCACCACCATCGGGTACACGCTGAAACCCAGCGCGCGCCGAGTTGACAGCGGCAGCGCCTGCGTGGCCTCGTGCTCGACAACAAGGGCCCTGCGCTCGCGCTCCAGCGCCCCGCCTAAGGCCAGCAGATGTGGGTCCGTCGCCATGCAAAAAAACAGAACGGGCCGCCTTCCGGCGACCCGTCCATGCAAAGAGCCTCGTGGGCTACTCCGCGGCGCCCTCAGCCTTGCCTGAGGCAGCCGGCTGCGAAACGAACTTGAACTTGGCCCAACCCGCTTCGTTGGCCGAAGCCAGGATGCGACGCACGAGGCGGAAGTCCGTCTTGATGTCGGCCTGGATGATCAGGAGCCCGTCGTAGGGCTTGGTCGGGTCGCGACCGAAGATCTTTTCGTTCTGCTCGCGGGTCTTGACCAGCCGGGCGACCATGCCAGGAATCGGGATATCAAGCTCCGAACCCATCTCTTCCGTGGTGAACGGAATCGAGTCCAGCAGCAGGATGCCTTCGCTCCCATCCTCCTTGGGCGACGACACCTGCACCACGGTGCCGGTCACGCCTTCCATCGGTGCGCTGGACAGGGTCTTCGGCACCTGGATCTTGCTGGACAGCTCGACCTCACCGGAGGCCTTGAACAGCTGGATCAGGAAGACGACGAGGATGGTGAACATGTCGACCATCGGCGTGAGGTTGAGCGACACGAAGCCGCTCTTCTTCCCGCCTGACAGCGGACTTGAACGGAGCCGACCGATCGGCGGGAAAGCCGGCCGACGTCCAGGGGTCATGACGCTCATGGGACACCCACGGGTGCGACGGGGATGGGTGCGTTGGCCGGGCTGGCCGCGGCTGGCCCGCCGGCGAGCGCAGTCTTCGCGTAGCCGAGGCGTCGCGACATATCCAAGACCCCCATCATGCTTTCAAACGGCACGCCGTCCGAGGTGTTGATGACGATCATGTCTTCAGTAGGGAAGGTCTCGCGGTCCTTGACCATGATCTCCTCCAACTTCGCCCAGTCCATTTCCTCGCCGACTTTGGGGATCTTCTGACCCTCTTCCACCTTGCGCGCAATCCACAGGCTGTCGATATTGACAGCCACGGTCAGCGGCGGCGGCGGCGGCGGATCAGGCGGGATCTGGTTGGGATCGGGAGGAGAGATGCTCTGCTCCACGTCGACGGCGTGGATTTCAGTCATGACCGCGGTCATCATCAAGAAGGCGATGAGACACGACAGGAAGTCGATGAACGGGACGAGGTTGAGATCGACCCCCATCGCCTTTCCGCGGCCTTTGCCTCCCTCGACGCTGATGCTCATGACCTACCCGACCGCCTGCGCGCCTTCGGACTTGGCGGCACGGTTGGAGAGCACGAAGTTGAGCTCGGCAACCACGGACTCGTTGATCGCCTCCAGCGTGTGCTGGGTCTTGGCCTGGATCACCGCGTAGATGACGATGACGAAGGCCGCGCTGGCGAGCCCGTAGAGCGTGCAGTGCATCGCCTCGGAGATACCCGCGGACAGGAGCTCCGACTTCTTGGCCGGATCGGCGCCCGAGAGCGAACCGAAGGTTTTGATGAGGCCCGAGATGGTGCCGATAAGGGCGCACAGCGTCGCCGTATTGGAGAGCACCGCGAGGTAGCCGGTACGCGCCTCGAGGCGAGGAACCTCGGAGAGCGAGGCCTGGTCAAGCGCGGCCTGGATTTCTTTGTCGGGGCGGTGCGCCTTCATGAGGCCCGCGCGAAGGATGCGGCTGATCGGCCCCTGCTTCTGGCTGGAGAGCCAGCGGATTGCCGCCTGGACATCACCGCGCATGATGTGTTGGTTGAGGCCGGTAAGCAGCGCGTGCTTGTTCTCGGAGCTGTCGAGCCAGAGCACCTTGATGCGCTCGATGATGATGCCGATCGAGGTGAACAGGCAGAGAGAGATGAGGTTCATACCCCAGCCGCCCTCACGGTAGAACTGCATAAAGTCGGCCATCGAATCACTCCTCGGCCGCTCTGGCCGAATTGGGTTGGGAAGCGCCGACCCTTGTAGCAGGTACGCGCAGGGCTGACCACACCGACGAGCAAGGAGACCGTCAAGCCTCCTTGGCGCCCCGGTGCGGGAGGCCTCGGGCCATATGACCAGAAGTGTGACAACCGGTGCGAAAAAAAAGAGTCAACCGTGCCCACGTCACCGCCTCTTGACGAGTCGGGGCGGAAACTGGTATTCCCGCGCCCTCAGCACTCGGAGTCCAAATGTTCTTCTTCCTCTTCCTCGCGCTCGCCTGCGAAATGCCCGCACCCCCCAAGCCCCCGGCCAAGCCCGCCAAGCCGGCATGCGAGCTGGACCTGGCCAAGCTCGGCGGGACGGCCTGGGTCTACGACAAGCCCCAACCGAGCGGCCCGAACGTGCCGGACCCCACGGCGCGCATGCGCTTCGTCGACGAAGGCGGCACGACCAAGGCCAACTATACGGCCGGCTCGATCAGCGACATGTTCTCGTACGGGTGCACGCTGAACGAAACCGGCAAGATCCTGACCTGCTTGGAGTCCGACGCGCACGTCGACGCGTTCTGCCACGCGTCGGCCGCGGTGCACGACGGCGTTTGCGATCCCGCTGAAGTCGCGGCCGCGACCGGGCTCGGGCTCGACGTCGCCACTGCGTCGGCCGAGAAGGTCAACAAGGAGCTGAAGAAGTTGAAGGGCCCGGAGATTGCGCAGCAGCGCAAGGTCGACAACAACCCGAACAACAAGCTGCGCGGGAAATTCCTGGTCGACATCGACCGGGGAAAGTGCGTCATCACCGTCCAGGACAAATATCAGACCATGGTCGATGGCAAGCTCAACGAGTTTGAGAACCAGATCGGCACGGCAAAGTTCGTGAAAGCCGATGCCGACTACACCTGGTCTCCCTGCAAGGACGTCGACTCCGCGGGCGCGCCAGGACCCGACGGGGTGCACTTGCCGACGCAAGCGGCGGGCGCGATCAAGTTCTCCGCGTGGATGCAGAAGTCGCAGAAAGGCGCCGCGAGCTGCACCTACTCGGCGGACGTCTACAAGGATTGGGTCAAGGTTCAGGGCGAGTTGCAGACCACCGACGACAAGAAGTTCGGACCCAGGTGGGACGCTACCGTCGCGCTCAGCGAGCCCGGACGCCACGTCGTGTACTTCGACCGGTACAAGACCTGCGACGGGAAGCGCGAGCCGATCGGCGTCGCGTGCGCCATGGTCCGCATCACCGACTGAGCTTGTTCAGACCGAAATCGCGCCTTCGCGGAACGCGGAGGTGCCGATTTTCACGTTGACGAGCGCCGGCTTGCCGCTTTCCAGCGCGCGATCGATGGCCGGTCGGATTTCTTCTGGGCGCTCGACGTATTCCCCGTGCCCACCGAGCGCCTCCACCATGCGCTCGTACCTAGTGAATGCCAGATTCGTCGCGGGCAGCCGCTCCGCGCCGAAGAGCTGCGCCTGGCCGCGTCGGATCTGGGTCCACGCGCCGTCGTTTCCCATCACGCCCACAAATGGAATCCCCTGGCGCGCCGCCGCTTCGTATTCCATGCCGTTGAGTCCGAAGCTGCCGTCCCCGTAGATGATGAAAACCGGATCCGCGGGGCGCGCCAACCGCGCCGCCATCGCGAACGAGGGGCCGACGCCCAGGGTGCCGAGGGGTCCGGGGTCCATCCAGCGGCCGGGCTCCCAGACGTCCACCACCTTCGCTGCCGTGCCGACGATATCGCCCCCATCGCAGACGACCGACGCGTTTTGGGGCATCGCCTTGGCCAACTCCAGGGAGAAGCGCAGAGGGTTGATCGGAACGGCGTCGCTGTGCAGCTCAGCCTGCATCTTGTCCAGGCGCGCGCGCTCCATGTCCCGCACCGTGGCAACCCACCCTGGACCCGAGCGGGAGCCAGCCTCGGCGAGCTGCCGCATGACCAGGCCCGTGTCGCCCACGATGCCGACGTCCGCCCCGCGATTGTGGCCGATCACGTCAGGATCAAGGTCAATGTGGATGACCCGCGTTCCCGGGGAGACGTCGTTGCCGTAGTTGAGGCGGAAGTCCCACGGCGTGCCGAAAACGACGATGACGTCTGCCGACGCCAAGGCCTTGGTTCGACACAGGCGGAAGAAGCGTGGGTCGTCCGGCCGCACGGCGCCCCGGGCGCCGCCATTGAGGAAAACCGGAGCGTCGTACCCAGCCAGGAACTGGTGAATTGCAGCTTTGTACGGGGACCACCACCACTGGGTACCGACCAACACGACCGGCCGCTCGGCTTGGGAGAGCATGTCCGCCGCCATCTGCACCGCAGCGGGATCGCCGCCCGCCACCGCCTCGGTTCGATAATTCGTGGGGTAATTCAGGTTGTCCGCCTCCTCCATGCCCATGAGGATGTCCAGCGGCATCTCCAAGAAGACCGGTCCGGGGACACCGGTCGTCGCCTTTCGGAAGGCCATGGCCATGAAGTCCGGCAGCCGCCGCGTTTCCGGAACGGTCACCGACCATTTGGTGATCGAACGCAACAGCGTGACGTGGTCCATCTCCTGCAGCGAGCCCATACCGCTGAAGAAGCGCGGACCCTGACCCCCGATGAGGATCATCGGCACCCCGCCGCGCATCGCGTTCGCAGCGGCGGTGACCGCATCGGTGACACCCGGCCCAGCCGTGACCAACGCAACCCCCGGCTTTCCCGTCGCGCGCGCCCACCCCTCGGCGGCGTGCCCTGCGGACTGCTCGTGGCGGAAGTCCACCACGCGGATCCCAAAGTCGAGGCATCCGTCGTAGATGTGCTGGATGTGGCCGCCGCACAGGGTGAAAACGTGCGTGACACCTTCTTTGTGCAACGCTTCCGCAACCAGCCGACCACCGTGAACATAAGCCATGGGAACTCCCGGCGCGGGGCTAACGCGATCCTGAAAAGGGGGGCACCGCCTCGCGGTTCCCCCCTCCCCCCGCCGAATGCCCCCCAATGCCATTGGGCGTTTCATCGCCTTGGGAGCCGCAGCACGCGGTGCCACGCCCAACGCCGCATCCCTCTCCCCGGCCGCCGAGACGAATTGTAATGAAAATTACACGATCCGAGTTTCGACCGATACGTCGGAATGGCCGGCTGCGGCCTATTTGGCAACTCATTCCATTAGAATTGCCATGCTGCGCAATATTGTTCGCGGGGTGCGTAAAACTTTTCGCATCCAGACCATAGCGGGTTTACCGACCAGTCAGTATCTTCCTGCCATGCCCATCACGCGCCGCCAACTCCTCGCCGCCACCGCCGCCTGCACCGCGCTTGCGGGCACCGGCGGCGTCCTCGCGCACCTCCCGGCGCCGGCGCCCGGGCGTGTCGTGCTTTCAGACGAAGAGGCTCAGGTGGTGGCCGCGCTCGCCGACGCGTTCTTTCCGCCAGGGAACCCGATTGGTGTCGCCGGCGGCGCCGTCAACGTCGCCGCTGAGCTCGACAGGATGTTGGGCGAAGACCTCGACCCCGTGGTCGCCCCCGTCTTCCGCCACCTTCTCCGCGGGCTCGAGTATGGCTCGGTCGCGACCCACGGCGGGCGATTCTCGCGCCTGGAACGCCCGGTACGCGAAGAGATCCTGGCCGACTGGTCCGCTCCTGGCTCCGTGCCGCGCCGGCTGGCCTACGACGTCCTGAAGACCTGCGTCGGCTGGGCTTGGTTCAACGCTCCGGCGGTTCGCGCTGGACTCGGCTGGCAGTCCGACTGCCACGTCGGCGCCGCGTAGCCGTCCCTTCGGCGCGGAACCGCCCGGATCCTTCATGATCAGCACCTTCCAGACCGGGCGCCACAGCGCCGCGGACTATGACTCTCACGTCGAGATCGACGTGGATGTCGCCATCCTCGGCGCGGGTGCGGGCGGCTGCGCGGCGGCGGCGGCGCTCACCGAACGAGGACTCCGGGTGGCCGTGTTGGAGGAAGGCTCGCATTGGCAGCCGCACCAGTTCCAACCGAGCAGCATCTGGGCCTTCCGAAATCTGTACCAGGGGCGAGGAACACGCACGGCCCAAGGCAACGGACTTCTGGCCCTTCCGGGCGGCCGGGGCGTGGGCGGTAGCACGCTGATCAACAGCGCCATCTGCTTCCGTACCCCGCCGTCGGTCTTGGCCCGATGGCGGGACGAGTCGGGCTGCGAGCGCTTCACCGACGCCTGGATGAACGAGTGTTTTGATCGCATCTGGGAAACACTCGGCGTGACGGTGAACCCCCCCGAGGTGCAGAAGGACAACAACCGCATCTTCAAGCTTGGCGCCGACCGCCTGGGACTCCCCGGGGACTGGCTGGCCAGGGCGGCGCCAGGTTGCGTAGGCTGCGGCTCCTGTCAGCAGGGCTGCGAGATTGGGGCCAAGCGGTCGGCGGACCGGACCTTTTTGGGAGAGGCGGTAGAGAGCGGGGGCGCCGGCGTGTATGCGAACGCCCGGGTGCTGGGCGTGGAGACCTCGCGGGGCCGGGTCATCGCGATCGGCGGCCACACCCTCGACCCGCACACCGAAGCGGCGCGGGGCAGCTTCCGCGTGAGCGCTCGCCACTACATCCTCGCCGGCGGGGCCATCGGCACCCCACGCTTCCTCCTCCGCAACGGACTGTATGGCTCCCCGGCTGGAGACAACCTTCGCGTCCACCCGACCAGCGGCATGATCGCCCGCTTCGACCACGATATCAAGCCATGGACCGGCGTCACGCAGGGGTACTACGTCGACCAGTGGGAGCGCGGCTTCCTTCTCCAGGTCTACAACGCGCCTCCGGATCAGGCCTGGTTGCAGGTGGCGCTCCCACCGGCAGAGGCGGTGCAGTGGATGGCCAACCTTCGCCGCTCGGCGATGGCGGGGGTGGTGGTCCACGACGAGGACTCGACCGGCCAGGTCACCGAGGACGGCATCGAGTATTCGCTCGGAGACAACGACCGGCGCGTGCTCTTCGACGGCCTGCGCACGGCCGCGCGCATCTACTTTGCCGCGGGCGCCTCGGCGGTGGTGACCGGGGTCCAGGGGGCGGGCACGATCGACCCTGCTTGCAACCTCGACGAGACGTTGAAGGACGGGACGTCACCGTGGCAGATCGGGCTCTACGCCGCGCACCCGATGGGGACATGCCGGATGGGCCGCTCGCCGGCGGACAGCGTGGTCGATGCCGACGGGCGGGTGTGGGGCTGGGACAACCTCCACATCGCCGACACCAGCGTCTTCCCCACCTCGCTGGGGGTCAACCCGCAGGTGACGACGTACGCGGTGGGCCTGACCGTCGGGACCGCGGTGGCAGGCCGCGTCGGATAGGCCGCGGGCATGACTCCCATCGTCGGACGCGCCGCGGAGACCGAAGCCCTTGAGGCCTGCATCGCCGCGGGGCGGCACGTGCTTCTTGAGGGCCCCGTCGGCGTCGGCAAGACTGCGCTGGCACGCGCCGTGTGCGCCGGTCTCGGACGAACCATTCACCGCGTGGATGGCGACGGGCGCTACTCAGAAGCGAAGCTGGTCGGACACTTCGACCCTCCGGCCGTGCTGGCCGTTGGCTACCGCCCGGAGAACTTCATCGCCGGCCCCTTGGTCGAAGCCATGCAGTCGGGGGGCGTGCTGTTCATCAACGAGCTCAACCGGATGCCGGAGGGCGTCCAGAATGTTCTTCTTCCCACCCTGGATGAGGGTCGGCTGACCGTCCCTCACCTCGGCGTCATCCTGGCAAAGCCAGGATTCACCCTTGTCGCGACGCAAAACCCAACGGAGTTCGTGGCGACAGGGGCCCTCTCCGAGGCGCTGCTCGATCGCTTCGAACTGGTCAGGCTGGACTACCAGGGTGCCGACGAAGAGGCAGTGATCGTCCTGCAAGACGCGCGATGCTCCCCGACAGCGGAGCTCGTGGCGGCGGCGGTGGCGTTGGTCCGCGCGACCCGGCACGACCCGCGCATCCGCCGCGGCGCATCCGTCCGGGCGGCGGTCGCCATCGCCGACATCGCGACGCGGCTCGGGGGCGACCTCGTACGCGCCGCGCAGATCGCCCTCCCCACCCGAATCGAGCTCGTCGATCCCGGCGCAACTCCGCTAGCGGGGCTGGTGGACGATCTCGCAAAAAAAGCGCCGGTCGCAGCTCGGGGCTGATGCGTCCCGGGCCAGCGACCGAAACCGATCAGCCGACCAGCGGCGCTCCGGGCAGCGCCGGCCCCGCGGCGACAAGCACTGCGAGCTCCCCACCGTCGGGGTGGCAGGCCGCGACAGCTTGGCGCCGGCTACAAACCCAGCTTCCCGTCGGACCGGCTCGGCAGCAAGCTCACGAGCGCGCGATCCAGGCCGTCATCGACCGAGCGCACGAGCTGCTCCGCCACGCGTCGCGCCCGATGCGCTCGGAAGCGGCGTGCTGGCCAGGCGAGGGAGACCTCGACCTGGAGGCCACCCTCGAGCGCCCGCGCCCGTGGGGGCATGACGATATCCGCCTGCAACGGCGGGTCCCCCGCGAGGCCGATGTCGTCGCGGTTCTGGACATGTCGCTGTCGATGACGGGCGAGAAGATCGCGCTGGTGGCCGTCGCGACCGCGATCCTGCGGATCAAGCTGCAGCGAGTCGCGGTCGTCGCGTTCGATACTGTGCCTCACGTACTCGTGCGCGCGGGCGAGGCCCCCTCGGTGCGCGAGCTCGTGCGGCGCGTCCTGGAAGTGCCGGCACAGGGGTACACCAACATCGAGGGCGGCCTCCTCGCGGGCCATGGCGAGCTTCGGCGGGGCCGGCAACGCGAGCGGGTGGGGCTCTTGTTCACCGACGGCGTAGCGAACGTCGGTTGGGACCCGGTGCGGGCGGCGTTTCGGTACCCTCGCCTCCACGTGGTGCACGTCGGCGAGCACCACCCTCAGGGGGCCCGATGCTGCCTTGCGATGGCTCGCGCGGGACGCGGCCGCCTGTACCGAGCCCGTGCCTATCAGGACCTGCCCACCGTGGTCCGTCGGGCGGTGAGCGAGCTCTTTCGCAGCTGATACCGGTATCAGCTAAACGTTCGCGAGCACGCCAGGATCAAAGGCGCGCGGATCGAGCCCAGACGCCACGGCGAGGGGCCGCGGATCCACCACATCGTCGGTGTCGAAGGTGGAGAGTACATCACGACTCAAGCCGCCGAACGGTCCGGCAACCCTCAGGATCGGGCGTGGAATAGGCAAGACGCGACGTCCGCCGAGGGCGGCGATGATGGCGCGCAGACTCATCGCCTCCGGCCCACCGGCGTCGAATTCGCGCCCCCAAATGTCCGCGCGGAGGAGCCGCAGAATCGCCCCATTGAAATCGTCGACGTGGACCGGCTGGCGCCGGTAGTTTCCATCGCCCATCACGGGCACCGCCGGCAATGAACGACACATCCTGGCGAGGGTGTGGAAGCTCTCCTTGTGGGCGGGCTGGTGTTCCGGATGCCGGGGTCCGTACGGGGCGCAAGGACGAACGATGAGGTACGGAAGCCCACTCTCGCGGACGCGCTTCTCATCCTCGATCCGGGAAGCCGAATACTCGTTCTGCCGCTGCCAGTGCACCACCGTACTGGAAGCATAGACGACGGGGAGCCCCCAACTCAGCACCCCATCCAACATGCGGCGGTTCTGCTCGCGGGCGTCTGCCGCCATGACCTTGGTCGCGAGGTGCACCACCACTTCCGTCCCGGCAGAAGGTCGGGCATCGGCGACGTCGCCTCGGACCGAAACCACGCCGCGAAGCGCCAATGGGGTGCGGCGATGCAGCCCGTGTACCACGAAGCCCTGTCGGGATGCAAGACTGCTGAAATGAGCGCCCACGAATGAGCTGGCCCCCGTCACGAAAAGGCGCATTTGCGTGTGTATCCCCGCCTGTTCAAATCGGACTCACTCTGGTACCGTCACCCCGACCGGAGCACTCGATGATCGTCGCACTCCTTGCGGGCCTGCACGTCGCGCACGCGGAAGAGGGCATGTGGCTTCCGGAGCAGGTTCCCGGCCTCGCCGATCGCCTCCGGGTCATGGGGCTGGGCGTCGACCCTGGGGAGCTGGCCGACCCGATGGGGGAACCGTTGGGCTCGCTCGTTTCGCTCGGCAACTGCACCGCCAGCTTCTTGTCGGCGGACGGCTTGATGGTGACCGCGGCCCATTGTGTGACGGACTACCTGGAGTATGCCTCGGACGAGCAGCACGACTACACGTTGGAGGGCTACGTGGCGACCGATCGCCGACGGGAGTTGCCTGCCGGGCCAGCCGCGCACGTTTGGATCACCGAGCGGATTGATGACGTCACCGCCGAGATGCAGGCAAAGCTGGGCACCAAGGTCGCCGACAAAGACCGCACCGACGCGATCGAGCGCACCGCCAGCGGAATCGTCGCGACCTGTGAGCGCAAGGGAGAGCGCCGGTGCTCGGTCGTTCCGCTGTACGAAGGCCGCCAATGGCGCCTCGTCGTTCGCAAGGAGCTGCATGACGTCCGGGTGGTCTACGCCCCCGCCCAATCGGTCTCGATGTTCGGCGGCGATGACGACAACTGGGCTTGGCCCAGACACTGCGGCGACTTCGCCCTGATTCGCGCGTGGGCGGCGCCCGACGGCAGCTCGGCACCCTACTCCGACGAGAACATCCCCTACTCCCCCGAGCACTTTCTGAGGGTTGAACCGGGGGGCGCCCGGCCCGGCGAGTTCGTGATGATGGCGGGCTACCCGGCCAGCACCTTCCGATGGCGCACGGCGGTCGAGGCCCGGCACGCCGAGGAGGTGCGGTACCCCTCGGGCGTCGACCTGCTGCAAGACCTGCTCCGGACCGCTACCGAGAGCGGTCGCGCCAGCCGCGAGAGCGCGCTGAAGCTCGAGTCCACCCAGTTTCGCTATCGAAACACGCTGAAGAGCTTCGAGGGCATGATCGACAACTTCAGCCGGTCCCACATCACCAGCCGGAAAGAGGCCTTCGACGCCGGGTTGGACGCTTGGGTCGCCGCCGACTCGCGCCGGGCTGGCTACGCGGGCGCCATCGCGGAACTTCGCGGTCTGGTGAGCGACGACCTTGCCACCTGGCGCCGCGACCGATTGGTGAGCGGCCTGACGAACACGCCGCGGCTCCTTGGGGTGGCGCTCACCGGGTATCACCTCGCTTTCGAGAGGCAGTTCCCCGACGTCGACCGCGATCCGGGCTTCCAAAGTCGCGATGTCACCGATATTCGTGACCGCTTCAAGGCGCTGGCGCGGGCGCTCGACCTGCCCTCCGACCGTGCGCTCTTTCGCACCCTTCTGGTCGCGACACAAGCCCTCCCCCAGAATCAACGGATTCCCCCGATCGACACCTGGATCGCCGCGTCCGGGGGCATCGATGCTGGTCTGGACGCGATCTACGCGTCGCGTGCCCTTGTCGAGCTCAAAGGCCGAGAGCGGTTGCTCACCGCCGACCAGGTCGACTTCGAGCGCTCGGGCGACCCGTGGGTTCGACTCGCCGTGGCGCTGGAAACCTGGCACCGGAGCGTTCGCAGCGAAAAGCGTGCGCGGGACGGCGCCATCGCGCGGCTGCGCCCGATCTACATGGACGCGCTCATCCAGTTCCGGCCGGGCACGATCTATCCGGAGGCGAACGGCACCCTGCGCCTCTCGTTCGGGAAGGTCGAGGGCTACAAGCCGGAAGATGGCGCCGTGTACTTGCCGCAGACCACGCTCGGAGGCATGGCCGCCAAGGTGCGGGGCGCCCCGTTCCACGCGCCCACGAGGGTGCTCGATGAGGTCCCCAACGCGCCGCGGTCTCGGTGGTCCGACCCGACCCTCGGGGACGTCCCGGTGGACTTTCTCACCACCCTCGACAACACGGGTGGCAGCTCGGGTTCACCGGCGATGAACGCGCACGGCGCCCTCGTCGGCATCACCTTTGACCGCAACTGGGAGGCCGTGGCCGCCGACTGGATGTACGACCCCGCGTTGACGCGCTCGATCCACGTGGACATCCGCTACCTCTTGTGGTCCCTCGACCAGGTGGACCACGCCGCCGTCCTGCTCGCGGAGATGGGGGTTGACCGCGGCCGGTAGCCTACCCGCGCAGCGCCACGCAAACGGCACGACCTACCCCGAAGCGATGGGTATCGGGGAGGAACCCAGACTCCCGGATCAGCAGCTCGAAGCCAACCACCGTTGGCGCGTGCTGGATGCCCTCACCGTATTGCTCCGGCCTGTCGATGACGCCGAGTGGCATCGACCACATCACGTCCCCAACGACCAGCAATGCACGAGGTGACAGCGCCGCGCCGAGCGCTTTGATGAGCCGATGTTGAGCGTCGGGACCGAGCGTCCTGAGACTGTCGTGCATCACGACGACCGAAGTGCCCGGGGGGGGGGCGGCCAGCCAGTCGAGCCCGAGTTGGACGACCACGTTGGGGGGCACCGGCGGTCCGACCACGGTCGAGCGTACGACCACCTGCGCGACCCGCCCGGCGAGGTTGGTGGCGACCTCCCAGTCGTCGCCGAGCAGCAGCACCACGTCGTCGGGGTGCGGAGCCGCCGCGGCGAGCACGACGCGACGGGTGATCGCCGACCAGTCCATGGGCCGCCCTATCGCGCCCCCACGAGCGCCGCAGGCCGAGACAGACATCGTCGAAACACCGGAATCTCATCGCGACGACACACGCGCTCTCGCCGCGAGAGCTGACTCCCGAGCGGGGGTGGCGCGGCTGCGACAGGCCACCGAAAAAGCTGGTCCACAAGGTCGGCCAGCTCGGGCCGATCCGTGGCAAACCACAAGGATCCGCCGGGGCGTAGGACACGTTCCACAGAGCGAGCGAACGCCGGCGTCAGGAGTGCGCGCTTCGGGGAGCTCGGCGGGGTCGGAAACAGGATGTAGAGCCAGTCGACGGAGGCATCGGGCAGGAGCGCCGTCACCAGGGTGCGCCCGTCCATGCGCAAGAGAAGGCAGTTGTCTGGAGCGTTGGTGGCCGCGGCCTGGACACGCGCCTCGCGCAACTCCACGCCCAGCTGCCTGATCGTCGGGAAGCAACGTGCGCGATCCAGCACACACATGCCATGATCGAAGCCGATTTCCAGCCCGAGCGGGCCGGGCCCGGCGACGAACCCCAGGAGCCCAAGCCTCACCTCCGCGTGCTCGGGCCGATCGAACAAGCGCGTGCCATACATCGCGGAGGGCTCAGCCACGGCCTGGACTATCAGGCCGCTGAAAAATCGGCCCTCGCCAGCGCCTTCCCCTGGTTGAACCCGTTCGAGCGGCTTGAGTAGGCCTCGGCACACGGCAGGTCTGGTGCGTTCAGAGAACGTTTCGCAGAGTATTCTAACTTTGCGCCTGACTTTTCGAATC
>CANLGL010000064.1 GCA_947490345.1 Deltaproteobacteria bacterium | reverse complement strand
GAAGCTGGCCCTGCCGGTGCCACGAGACGGGATATTCGGCCGAACCCTGGACTGCCGACGAACTGACCACGGCCTGCGGCTTGGATGGGCAGGAGGACCGCGGTCGCGCCGACGTAGAGTGCTTCCCGTCTGGCGGCGAGTGTGAATGCCGGGTGTGGTGCGTCGAGCAGGGGCGGAGTTACGCCACGGGAAAGTGGGGAGCTTTGCCCCAAAGAGGAGTCTGTCCAACCGGCCCAGACACCGCCGGGGACGACACAATTATTAAGGGCGCGTGTGAAAAGCCGAGGCTCGTGGCCCTCCAGGACGACTTCGAGGGCGTGAAGCAGGGGCTAAAGGACGCGATCGAAGCCTACGAGCATGCCAAGGAGTGGGCCGGAGACATGGTGGAAGAGTGGGAGGAACTGACAGGCGTGCCCTTCTGGGGCGACAGCGTGGTCATGGGAACAGGAGGAGTAGTCGGCTCGGCCAACGATTGTCGATCCGCATCGCCGATGCAGTATCCGTGTCAGGAACTGATTGACTATGAGTATTATGATCGGGACTCGCGGGGCCTGAACTACATTGAAGCCCGGCGTAAGATGGTCAAGAAGTACGGATACTCGAATCTTAAAAACAAAGATACTCCAACAGATGGGCCGTGTCGACGTGGTTCGGGGTACGAGCTTGGCTGGCACGAAAGCGGGCGGGGCGTGGCCCCCTCCCTCGGCTGCTGCCCCTGCTGCGACGAGGAGGACAACAAATCCTATTGGCTATGCAAAGACCTGAAAGATTGAGGGAGCCCAAGAGGCACTTTTCGTCCCTCCTCGACGTCGATATCAGTCGCACCTGTCGCTGGGTCGCCTCGCTTGACCAGGAGGGGGTCGCGATCTTGTGGCGCGCCGGACGACCTCCGGTGCCGACGTTGATGGCGGAAGTTGCCGGTCGCCCGATCATCAGGACCGCGATTACCGCGCGCGATTCGGACGGGGTCGGGCCGCTTTGGGATCTGCCCTTGGCCACGCGCGTGGCAGTCGTGGGGAGCGGCGCGGCGTTGGTAGTCTACACCGACGACAATCAAGCCATGGTGTGGCGGCGGCGTGGCGGCCGAGCGCTGCGCCTCGCGGGGGCGGCGCTGGTCCTCGCGGTCACCCGCGACGAAATTCTGTACGTCCGGGTCCTCGGGCACGCTTGCGAACTTGTGAACCGTCGCCGGGGGCGGCTCACCGTGCTGGCCAAGCTCGCCGCGGCGTCTGACTGCTTGTGGTTGAGCTTCGAGGGGCGACGTGAATTCTACGCAATCGCGGAGACGGACGTCTATCGTTGGACGCTTCCAGGGCCGTGCGCGTCGCGGCTACCGGCGCCTCCCGGCGTCGCGCTGTGCGCCGGCCCTTCGGAGGCCTACCGAGACGGACCGCACCTCTGCCTAACCGGTTGGCGCGTCAACGTGCACACCGGCCGCTGGGGGGTGACGGGTGACAGGTTCTCTGGGAGTCAGGCGCAGCGCTTCGCAAGCGGCGTTCGGGTGTCGGGCGTCACTCACCCTCCCGGCGTGTTGGTTGAGGGGGACGCTCGTTGGCCTGCGGAGCGGTTCGGCGTCTTGGAGAATCGCGTCATCATGATTCGATCCACGTCGTCGGGACCGGTTGCGCTGCGGGCGGACGGCTCTGTCCTGAGCACCCGTGGGGCGATGCTGCCCTCCCCGACACCCCCACCGGGCACCCGAACACTACACGTGGATAACGAGGGCGTTTGGAGCGCATCCCAGGACGGCATGGTGACCCACTCGTCCGGCGGCACGCAGACCTCGTGGTCCGTGGGTGACCCCCGCCGGGAGCGAGTCCAACTGCGCGTGGCAGGAAACGAGGTCGTTGCGTGGTGGTTCGGCCGGACGGGGAGAATCGCCCGCCTGCGACCGGGCGGGCAGGTCCTCCTGTTCGAGGACCTGCCCGAGCAGATGCTGGTGGTCGCATTTTCCGCCGATGATCGGGTGGTGATTGCCTGCGAGGGCCGTGTTCAGGTGCGAGATCCGCGCGGCAGGGTGGAGCTGGACTGGCGTGAAAATCGTGCCTGGTTAACCGCTCCGTGTTTCACCTCCGACGGGCGGGCGATCTGGCTGGGCCGGGGACAACGGTACGCCTGTTATCCGTTGGGCACTACCTCCGACGGTCGGCTGCCGGTGCCGATTGGCCCCCCGCTTTGCCTTCCGGGACAAGTCGCCGCGGCGGCGAGTTCGGGGAGCCGCGTCGTTGTCGCCGTCTCGGGCCTCTCGGCGCTCGTGTGGATTGATCTTGAGGACAATTCGTTTTGGACCGAGGCGGTCGTCGGTCCGGTTTGTAGATTGGCTTTTTCCGCCGACGGCTCCCGCGTCTACGTCGGCACGACAGATGGCCGCCTCCTCGTTCGTGATGCCGGGCGGGGGCGCGCACGCGCCCGAGACGGCATCCCCCGCAAAATCGACGACTCGCCGACCACACCGTGACCGCACGCGAGCCCGCCACGGGTATGGCGCGGAGCTCGACCCGGTGCGGCTCGAAGCGGTGCGCGCCGGCGCGCTGGCACTCCGCTCTCAGCTCGGCTGAACGACGTGCCCCCCTCACCTTGCCCCCGGCAGCCACCACACGACGTTCTGCGCGGCATCGGCCGGCGAGAGCGCCGCGCCCGCCTGCTCGGCCGTGCGCAGCATCGTCGCCCGCGCCCGCAACCGCCCCCGCGCGGTCGAGTCGCCGTGCAGGCAGGCCTCACGGACCTCGCAACTGCCGCAGGTGCGCGGCTCCTTGTCGTCGTCAGGCTCGCTCAACCGGGGGAAGAACACCCCCTCCGCGACGCCGGCGAGCGCGGCCCGCAAGGCACCTTCGAGCGCCTCCCGGGCTTCGGGGTCGGTGTCCCAGATCTCCAGCGACTTGAGCTCCGGGGCCAGCTCCGGCCGCAGGTAGACCAGCCGCCCCACGGCGCCCGGCGCGCTGGCCGCGTACGCCGCCGCCTGCAGGGAGTTGCCCTTGGCGACCTCCTTGACGTAGGCCGTGTGCCGCGCTTCGACGCCCTTCTGGTGGGCCAGCGGACTCCCGGTCTTGTAATCGGTGAGCACCAGGTCGGGCGCTCGACGGTCGGCGCGGTCGGCGCGAAATCGAACCTCACGGCCGTCAATCATGAACGACCCCTCGACCTCTGCGCCCAGGGTCGCGGGAGGGCCCTGGCGCCAGTCGATGTGCTGGGCCTCGTCGATCATCGGCCGCACGCGCCGCGCCAGCAGCTCGGCCAGCCCAGGCATGCGTACGCCCTCGTCCGCCAGCATTGTCGCGGCCTCGTGGGCCACGAGCGCGGTGAGCACGTCCGGTTCGGGCCAGGGCAGCAGGGAGGGCGCTGCCGTGAGCGCGTGGGCCACGGTGCGTGAGCCCGAGGGGACGCTGCGCTGAACGATGCGTTCGAGCACGGCGTGGACGAGGTTTCCGACGATCCGCTGGTCGGCCTGGGGCACCGCTTCGAGCGGGTCGGGGAGGGGCTCGACGCCCAGGTGGCGCTCCAAAAAACTCTTCCAGGGACAGCGGAGGTACTGCTCTGCGAAGGACACGTAGAGCGGGCGCTGGCGAGGGTCGTCGCCCACCGGAGCGCCGACCGCGCCGAGGTAGGGGCCGGGGGTCATCGCGCGGGTGTCGAATTCGCCGAGGGAGGCGACTTGGGCCTTGGCGACCGCGGCGGCCGCCGGGACACCGGCCGCGTCCAGCGCGGCCCGCAGCGGGCGCTCCAGGAAGGCGGTGCCACCCGCGAGGCCGGCGACGATGGCGTGGTCCGCGGGCGCGGCGCGGGACCCGAGCGGCGCTGACCAGGCCGACGAGGCCACCTGCGCCGCGCTCCACACGCCGGCCCACCGCAGGCGCTCGACCAGCGGCGACAGGCTCTGCAGTTTCCCACGGGCGTCGGTGGTTTGCCAGGACAGCGTCACCTGCGGCGCTGCGGAGCACAACCAGGCGAAGTGGAGCCGGTCCTCGTCGAAACGATCTCGGGCCACCGGCAGGTCCGGCAGCACGGCACGCAGGGCCTTGCGGACCTCCTCAGACAGTAGCGCGTCACGACGACCGCCCCCGCGGCGGTTCTGTCCGACCAGGAACAGGTGCGCGAAGGTGCGACCTCGTGCCTCCCGCACCGACAGACACTGCACGCCACCACCCTTGCCGCCCAAGCGCGACCGACCCTGCTCGTCCAGCGCGTCGGTGAGCAGGATCGCGAACTCCGGCGCGTACAGCTCCAGATCGGGGACCTCGCCCACAGCAGCGAGGGTTCCGGCGCGCTCGTGTCGGCCGAGCTGCTCCAATAGGCTCAGGAAGTGGGCCTCCCACGCGCTACGCGCCGCCTTCTCGGGCAGGCCAGCGCACCAGCCAACGTACGCCTCCGCCGCGGTGATGACGCCGCGGAGCCAGCGCTCGTCCAGGCTCGGTCGGACCGCGCGACCTTCGGCGAGGCCCAGCGCCCCTGGAAGCACGACGGCGCCCTTGCCATCGAGGAGGAGATTCGCATCGAGTGTCGCGATATGAACGACCTGGGTGCAACCCGCTCCCCGGAGGCACAAGCGCACCTTCGACCGACGAGGGCCATCCAACGGCTCGCCGTCGACGGCCCCAAGCAGCTCCAGCCACCGGTCCACGCTGAGGCGCTCCCGCTCGACGAGCAGGTCAGGCAGGAACCGCCAGCGGGCCTCGGGGCTGTCGGGGGCGTGGGCGTCGAGGCCGCTGTAGGGGATGGCGTGACGGTCGAAGTGGCGCCGGACGCTGGCGGCGCGGACATCGAGGTCGCGGGCGACGACGCCGATGCTCTCGGGGGCAATGCCCTCGTCGAGCAGCTTCACGATGCGACGGGCCACCTCCGCCAGCTCGGCATCGCCCTCCGCGGCGAAGACCTCGATCCGGGCCTGAGCGGCCCGGACTTCGATGTGCTCGGCGTTGGTCGGGACCATCCGCTCACGCAGTCGGGCGCTCAGCCGCACACCCGCGTCAGTCACCACCGGCGTTGCCGGATCGGGGGGCTGGTCCACGGTCACGATGGCGCTGGGCAGGCGGGCCAGCTGCTCCAACAAGTCGGCTGCCACCCCCGTCGCGTCGGCGAACCCGTGCAGAAAGAGGGTGTGGCTGGGAAGGCGCTCGGGTCCGGCGTTGACGAGCAGCTCGGCGGCCCGGCGCATCACCGCCGCGGGCGTCAGCAGTCCCATCGTATCGAGCAGCCGCTCGGTTCCGGCGGCAACGTGGACTGCAGCGATCGCACGATCGCGCTCGGCGCGGGCGATGTGCTCGGCCCCCTCAAGGCAGTCGGTGGCGATCTCGACGTGCCCGGCCACCAGCCCGGCGTCGAGGAGTTGCCGCACCGCTTCGACGATGCCTTGGTGGCCGTCGACATATCCGTCGGCCAGCGGGCGTAGCGCATCGGTCTGGCGGGCGAGCCGGAGCGCGAATGCGTCCTGGAGGGCGCCCCCCTGCCGCGCTCCTGGCAACTCGGCTTCCAACAGCTCCAGCGCCAGCCCATGCAGGGTCTGGATGCGCACGCCGACCAGCGCGCTGCCCAGCCGCCGCGGCAGCGTGGCCCCGAGGTGCAGGCGCAGGCTGCGCGACGGGACGACGATGCGCACCGGACGGGCGAGGATGCGTGGGTCGCGACGGGCTTCGTCCCGTAGCCTCGCGAGTGCGTCGATCAGCGCGTCCTCGGTGGCCCGAGCGCCCGCGCCCGCGAGCACGGTGCGACGGCGGAAGGAGAGCGCGAGTTGCACGGGGGGGGCTTATCGGGGTGGGGCGCTCGACGGGTTGCCCGGCCTGTGGTTCGGGCCTACACTCGGTCGATGGCCGTGACCGCATCCGAGACCGCCAGCCATCTGCGCCGTCGGCGAGCGGCGGCGGCGGCGGCCGTGCGGACACGAGCGGCTGTCGTACAGCAGCGGCTCACGATGGTCGCCGCGCTGCTCCGGGAGGGTTTCGGGGCTCGTCGGGTGTGGCTGTTCGGCTCGCACGCAACTGGCGGTCTGCACGCGGAAAGCGACGTGGACTTGGCGGTCGAGGGGGTCGGCGCCGACCGGCTCGATCGGGCGCAGGCGGAGGTTGAGGCGATCGTCGAAGGCCCGGTCGATCTCGTCCGCTACGAGTCGGCCGCGCCGAGTCTGCGGGCGCGGATCGGCCACGAGGCTCGGGAGCTGTGAACGCCGAGGTGCAACTTAGCGTCCCGACCGCCGCCCAAACACCGCCGCGACGCTCGCAGCGAGTCCCCACCAAACCGGAGGCGCCGCGGCGGAGGCACAACCCAAGGGGTCATCGCTTTTCGCGGCCTCCTGCGACCCCCCAGAACCGGGGTCCGCGATGTCGACGAACACCTCCTCGCTGGGGTTCCCGGCGAGGTCGATGGCCACGATGCCGAGGGTGAAGTCGAAGGCCTCCTGCTCGTCGGTGGCCTCGTCGATCCACACGAGCAAAAAGTCCGCGACGCCCGCGTGGATGAACGCCGCCGCCGGAGTCGATGCCAAGGTGAGGCCCTCGGGGAGCGAGCCGTCGGCGACCCGCAGCACGTACCCCACGCCGTCCTGGACATAGTCGTCGCTGTCGGGGGAACGATCGTCCACCGCCGCCGGGACGCTCAAGGCGATCGTACCCAGGTCGTCGCAACTGTGGCCCCGCAGGTATTTCCGTCGCACTCAGGGCCGACCCCGCGCGTCACCCATAGCCGGAGAAGCGCCCCGATCGGACCCGGAGCCACCGTGTCATCGCTGGCAGGGTCGACCTCGAACCCGCCCGGAGTATCGAACAAACAAGCCGCGCCAGGGCGAGCACCAACAGGATGGCAATGCGTCGCATGCCAGCATGCTCCGGGCGTTTATCGGGGTGGCGAACTACTCGTCGCAGGTGTCGGTGTACAACGCGGCGCAGCCCGCGGCACCCACCCAACCACTGTAGGCCTTCACGTCGTCGATGGCGCCGGGGAAGCTGCGGCCTCCATTGTCATAGGTGTTTCGCCCGAGGTAGAATGTGGCCGCCGGCGAGTGCACGAAGTTGCTGCCGCGGGCGTTGGACCCGGTGATGGCGCCGTCCTCGCACAGGTACTGCGTACCCACGGCGTCCCGGCCCAGGACGACATGGTGCCAGCTGTTCGGCGCCGCGACCCAGGAGGCCCGGCGGCCGGTCACGAACTGGGTGCCGTTGCCTTGCGCCCAAGCGAAGGTCTGTGCGAGCGGCGACGTGGGCCGCTCCGCGAACAGGTCCATGTCGCGGCTCGTGTTGTTGTTCGTGGAGAAGAAGATGTGCTCGTGGCGCACGTGACCGATGAAGTGTCCGCTGTAGTTGACCCAGGCACTCACGCTGAGGGCCCTGTTACCGAACTGGGACAGGAGGTCGCTGATCGACGCGCCCCCGCCTTGGCTGTTGATCCGCATCGCCTGTCCGGAATGACCCGTCACCCACGACACCAAGCCGAACGTGCTCGCGGTCTTGCTCCCCACTAGTGCCAACGGCAGCAACTTGTCGACAACCTCGTCGAAAAGCGCCAGGCCCTACTCCCCCCCGTCCTCGCCGCCCTTCAATGGCACCTCGCGGAACGCCGTCTTCACGCCGGCGCCCCGCGCCGCCGCTGCCACACCGTCGCCCTTGGGGAGGCTCGTCCGGTACGGAGCACCGGGCGCCCGGAAGCCGGGCATGTCCAGAAGCTCCAGGAAGCGCCGTTGCCCGTCGCTGGGCTCGGCGTGCACGCTCTCCGGGAGGGTCAGGTCGTCCTTGGCGGCGATGTACCACTGGTAGAACGTCGATTGTGCGTGGTAGGTGTAGTCCTGACGCACCTTCGGCTCGTTCAAGGCGTAGCGCACCCCTCCTTCGACCAGCTCGGGGCGCGGGTAATAGAAGGAATCCAACCGATCGTGCTGCATCTGGATGCCGATGCGCACCGTCTCCCGTGTGGCTTTTTCAAACCACGCCGCCTGATCGGGGCGCTTTCGGAGCGCCATCTGGTAGGCAGCAGCGGTGCCTTCGCCGTAGCAGAAGGCTTGCATCGCGGGCAGTTCACCTGCGAACTTATAGTAGCCACCGACGTAGTCGGGGAAGGGGGCGCGCTCGGTGGTGAACTCGTAGGACTCCACCATCCAGCGCGCCACTTCCAGCCCGAAATCGACGACGTCCTCGCGCTCGGGACGTGCCCGAGTATAGGCGTTTGCGGCCATCACCGTCCACGGACCGAACTGCACCAGGTCCAGCCGCGTCGTGTTGTCATAGAGGTAGACTGGCCACGGCGCGCGGAGGTTCTTCTTCTCGGCCCGCCCCTTGAACCACGGCTTGTAGTATTCGAAGAAGCTCTCCAGCGGCTTGAGGTACTGCGGGTCCTGGAAATACTCGTAGAGGTACACCAGGGACAAGGCCGCTTCGCCGGGGACGATGTCGTTCTTTTCGTGGCGGTAGGGGTGGTCGGGCGGAACGTGGTACGGGCGGAAATTGCCTTCGGGGAGCTGTGACATCATCACGTAGCGGCCCAATTTACGCATCAGCTCGTCGTTGGAGTGGTCACCCGTGGCGCGTGCAACCTCGACCATGCCGAAAAGGCCGACCACGGCGCTGCCGAGCTTGGTGTTTTCGGCGTAGGTGAGGTAGGCCATGCCGTCGCGATAGATTTCTTCCTTGAGTGGGGAGGCGTCCACCAGCTCCCTCTCCCACGGCTCCATGTTGGTGCCGTCGCGCTCCACCAGCGAACGAAGTGTCCATTCCTGGGCGCGAATCGCCCCTTCCATGAATTCGGGACGCGGATCGAGCGTCCACGCCTGCCACAAGTTCCACGTGGCCAGCTCGTGGCGCACGTGGTTGTATTCGTCGGAGTAGCGGTTCTCCTCCGGCCAGTATTTGTAGGTGACGGTTCCGTCGGGTTGCAGGTTCGCGAGCCACCACTCTCCTGCATAGATGATCGCTGACTTGACGATGGGGAGCGAGACGGCGTCCAGCGGCATCTGCGTGGTGCCGCGGTACATCGCCACGACCGAGCCGTCGGGCACTTCGCGGTAGTCGAGGGTGCGGATGAGCTCCAGGGTGGTCTCTTCTTCGTCGCGCCAGGGCTTGAAGCTGTCCCAGCGCATGTCGTAGGCCGCGTTCCGCAAGAACTCCTCGGCCGTCGTCAGCCCGCGCGAGACCGAGACGGCGCCGGGGTAGACCGCCGACTGCTTCTTGTCGCCGAGTTTGTCCAGGAGGACGGCCCCGTCCAGGCCCATCTCCCAGAAGCTCGCCAGAGCGGCTTCGGACCGAGGCACGACATAGGCCCTCTCGCTGACCCGGCGAATCTCGATGGTCAGGTCCTTGATGTGTAGCGATAGCGGAGGAAACCCGAGCAGCTCGGTGTGGCGGCGGTGGCGCGTCTCGAGGTCGTCGGCGGTCTCGTTGAGGGCCAGGTCCAGCGTCTCGCCCTCGGCCAGGGAGAAGGCCAGCTCTCGGCCCTGGCCGCGGATGCTCGTCACCAGCGTCCAGGCCCCGCGGTCGGGCTTGACCGGCAAGAAGGGCGGCAGGCCCACCTCGCCAGCGAGCTTGCGTCGCAACCACCGCGTCGCGGCGTCCGCCAGGGCGGGCTCGAACTTCAGCGGCTTGTCGGGCACCAGGTACACAAACGCACCATCTTCGACGCGGTGCAGCTGGAAGCGGTCCAAGTGCCCGTGGTGGTACAGTCGCGACAGGATGTGTCGGTCGCGGTCGAAGGACGGAGCGATGTTCCGGTGCACCACCAACAGCTTGGCGCCTGCGTCGCGGAGCGCGTCGGCAAGCGCGTTCTCGTCGGTGCCCAGGAGCGCCTCCCGGAAGCGGGGATCGCGCAGATCGACCGTCTCCGTCCCCGCTGGCAACCCGCGCAGGGCCTCGGGCACATCGATCGCCACCTTGGACTTCATCGCCGCGACCAGCCCGTCCATCCCCTTGTCGAGCTTGACGCCCTGCACGGTGAGCGGGGTCGCGAGCCGGACATCGCCGGCTTCCTTCCACGCGGCCAGCGCCCGCGCTTCGTACGTGTCGCCGTTGACGACGACGATCCCTCCCGGAACGCCGTCCTCACTGCCATCGCATGCGCCACCCAGCGAAAGGAGCAGGAGCGCGGGAATCCAGGCACGAAGGGTCACAGGCACCTCGGGGTTAGCCACCGGTGAGGGGGAGAGGGCCACGTCCCGGCGCGTTAGGCAACGCGCCGGGCGCCGGAGGCCGGAAAGCGAAGCTTGGAGGCCGGAGGGAATGGCCCGGTAGGGGGAGAGGGCGGCGAGCCCTCGCCCCCGCTTCTTGAGCAGCAACCACGTGCACGCGAGCGTGCCATTCGGTGCCTTCTTCACACGTGATCGTGATTTCAGCGACGTCCACCGCGGCGCCGCCGACGTAGTCGTAGGTCCACTTGGGCGCGTCGTTGCTCATGTTGGTGTAGGCGGGCTCGTGCGGCCGGTCGACGCCGTCGTCGATCACGTCGCTGCACGGCACCTCGATCTCCTCGATGTAGACGTTCACGTAGAGGTGTTCGCCTACCGGGAGGGTCCAGGTGCCGCAGTCGTGAGAATTGTCGAGCACGCCGTCGGCCACGACTTCGTCCGCCCAGACGGGGCAGGGGCCTTCGGGTTCGGGCTCGGCGCACGCAAGGAGCAGGGTCAGCATGGCCAGCCGGATAATCCGTCCGCACATGCCCTCCACCATCACCCCCGCCGGTCACCGGAAGATTGTCGACGAGTACGACTGGCTCATCCTTCGGGAGCGGCCGCACATCACCGCCGAGGTGGGGCGGGCCGCGGCTCACGGCGACCGTAGCGAAAACAGTGAGTACATCTATGGAAAACAGCGTCTGCGCGAGATCGATCGTCGCCTGCGCTTCCTGAAGGGGCGCATCGAGGTCCTCCAGGTGGTGGACCCTCGCGACTTCAGCGGCGAGCGCGTGTTCTTCGGCGCCAGCGTCGAGGTCGAGGACCCCGATGGCAACGCGCAGACCTGGACCATTCGCGGGGAGGACGAGGTGGACCTGGACAACCGCGTGGTCTCCTACGCGTCGCCGATCGGGAAGGCGCTCATCGGCCGCAGCGTCGGCGACGACGTGAGCTTCCAGACCCCGGGAGGCAAGCGTGAGCTGACGATCCTCGCTGTGAGCTTCCCGCGGTGACGCGGCGGCGCTGGCGACGCCCCGCCTGGGACGACGTTCGCGCCGCGCTGTTGTTGGCGGTGGTGGTCGTGCACGGGTTCGCCGCCGCGCCCCTGGCCCGCTCTGCCAACCGAAAGCGCTATGACCTGCCCCTGGCGCGTGACGAGCTCGGGCGTATCGCGACCCTGGCGGGCCGCTTCGGCATCGACAGCAGCGCCGACCAACTTGCGGACGCCGCCTACAAGGTGGTCAAAGCGCAGTCGGGCCTCCGCAACGCAGTGCTGGCGCCCTTCGCAAACGTCTTGGAGCTCACCGGCACGGGGCAGGCCTGGGGGCTTTTCACGTACCCGGATCGGTTCCCCGCGAGGCTGGTCGTGGAGGGGCGGCCGGCGGAGGGTGAGTGGCGCCGGCTGTACGCGTCGCTCGATCCGAACGCGACGTTCAATCGAGACAAGTTCGTCTATCGACGCATTCGCGGCGTGTACGACGGCAACAGCGACAAGGCCGGGCGCGCCTGGAACCCGTTCGTCTCCTGGGTCGCGATGGAAGTCTTCGCCGCCTACCCGGACGTCGACGAGGTGCGCGTCAAGTTCCGCGGCATCCACACCTACGAACCTGGAGAAGCGGCCGAAACGCTCGTCGAATCGGGCGAGCGCGCGATGCGTGTGCGGCGGCGCCCATGACACGCGCGTGGGCGTGGTGGCGTGCCCTGTGGGCGGGTGACGAACACCCCAGGGTGATGGCCATCATTCGCATCCTGGTCGGTTTGGTTTTTCTGTACGACCTCGCGCTGGTCTGGCACTACCACTTGATCACGCCGTTGTGGGGGCCCGGGGACGCCGGTGGCATCGGGGACCCGACCAATCGCGCCCGGGTGGTGGAGCTCTACCGCTGGTTCGGCGAGAGCGTACACGTGGCGCGCTGGGCGTTTCGCGTACTCGTTGGCGCCGTGGTGTGCTTTACCCTGGGGCTGTTCACCCGCCCGATGGCGCTCTTGGCCGTGCTGATCTACGCGCAGTTGGCGCGGGTGCTTCCCGACGCCGATCGTGGCATCGACATGCTGCTCCGCAACGTGCTGTTCATCTATGTCTTCGTGCCTGCCGGTCGCTTCTGGGGTGCCGATGCGCGGCTGTTCGGTCCGCTGCAACGCATTCCGGCGTGGCCGCGGCGGTTGATCATCTTGCAGTTGGTCGTCGTCTACTTCACCGCGGGCATCCAGAAGACGGCGGTGGCGTGGTGGCCATGGGGTGGTTTCTCGGCGCTCTACGTGGTGCTTCAAGACACCGCGATCGCGCGGATCCCGTTTTCGTGGCTGCGGCAGGTCTACCCCGTGACCCAGATCTTCACCGCGATCACCCTGGTGTTCGAGCTCCTCGCCTGCCTGGTGCCGCTGGCCTTCTGGTACCGGGCCACGCGGCAGCGAGCGGGCTGGTTGCGCGCCCAGTTCAACCGAAACACCGTCGTCACCCGATGGTGGTTGCCGCTGGGGGTGTTCCTTCACCTGGGCATCGCGGCGTCGATGCAGTTGGGCATCTTTCCGTGGGTGATGCTGGCGCTGTATCCGGCGTTCTTCCATCCCGACGAGGTGGCACGGGCTCTGCTCAGGGTGCGGGCGGAGTTTGGGGGGTAGGGGGCGGGGGTCCGAAGATGAACGGGTACGACACGATCACGATGCCGCCGCCGTTCGGCTCCGGGAACTGGAACTTCAGGAACCGCCCGTTGATGCAGCTCTCCACCGCAGCGTTGTGCATCGTGGTCGACTTCGTGGTGGCCGAAGTGACGGTCCCGTCCATGGCGACGACGAACTTCACCGTGATCTTGCCCCGCAGCGCCTTGTCGCGAGCGAGTTCGCGCTGGTAGCAGTACCGGATCTGGTTCATGTTGCGCTTGATGACGGCGTCGATCAGCGACTTGTCGAGAGCGCCGGAGATGATGGCATCGCCGCCGACAGCGGCGATGCCGCCGGCGCCCCGGGTCGGAGCCGGCGGGGTGCCGATCACGGTCCCTTCGCGGTCCGGCCCGCCGCTGCCCGGGTGCGGCCCCGTCGCCCCGATCAGGCCTCTGATCGTTTCCGACACGCCGTTGATCGCGACGGTCAGCTCGCCCGCGGAGGTCTGCAACCGGAGCGTCGCCTTCGCTGGCCCCTCGTGGTTCGGCGAGAAGGTCATCGTGAGCCGACGCTCCGCGCCCGGCGCGACGTCGAAGGGCACGGAGGCGTCCGCCAACGTGAACCACGGGCTTTCCTGGGTTGTCGAGGGTGACGGCCCCGATCGAATGGGAGGCGGGCGCCGCGCAGCCGGTCCGATCACGGGGTGGTGGTTCGGGGCATCCCCGGCCGCGTAGATCACCTCGACGCGACAGTTGTCGCCGGCGGGGTTCACGTCGATCGAGACGCTGAGATGCACGATGTTGGCGTTTCCGTTGGGTGCGATCGTGCTGGGCAGGTTGACGACGGCGGTATCGCCGCTGCGGGATATGCCGGCGTACAGCTGGCCGAGCGTCGCCGCTCGTACGTGGCTGCTCAGGAGGTACATCGGCCGCACCTCCAGCAAGTAGGCGTGTACCAGACCCATCGTGCCGAACGACACGATGGCCGAGGCGAAGATGTCGTTGTCGCGGATGAGGCGCGCGCCGATGGCGGTGCACCACGCGGCGGTGACCACGGGGTGACTCGCTGGCTCGACCCACACCGACTCGCCGCCGGTGATGATCAGGTTCACGCCGCGGACCATCTCCTGCATGGCGCCGAAGCCCAGCGCGGCGCCGTGGGTGCCGGTGGAGATGCAGCCCGCGAGCGTCTGGCCGCAACTGGCCCCGGAGGTCGCCAGCGCCAGGCCCCTGGCGGCCAGCGCGATGTGCATCCGTTGGACGAGATTTCCCGACTGCGCGAAAACCAGGTGCGCCCGGTCCGGCCCCCCGGAGACGACGTGTGCCGCCTCCATCCCGACCACCGGCACCTCCGTCAGGAAGCTGGTCTCGACCAACCAACCCTTCGGCGCCACGCGGACGGCCTCGGAGAGCGACCAGGCGCTGCCGACCGGTGCGAGACTCACTCCGGCGGCCTCCGCCTTCTTCACCAGCTCCCGGCACGCAGCCCGCCCGTTCTGCCACGAGCTGAGCCCGTTGGCGTCGAGGTTGTTCGGCGCGTACACCCGGGCCACCGTCTGCTGGACGGTGCCATGTTTGTTGATCCACGCCTGCTTGGACAACGGGGAAGGCAGCATGTCAGTTGTCCACGGGGACAGCGCCGAGGCCGCCACCCACGGCGGGGTTGGGCACCGCGCAGTGGTAGAAGACGGTGATTCCTTCGGTCGGCGGGGTCTTGACCTGCTTGGCGCACCAGAGACTGTCGCCGACACAAACGGTGATGTCGGTGGCGGTGAAGCCGGGCGGACATTCCCACAGGGTGCCGTCGAGGCGGGTTCCGCCCAAGCCGGCGAACTGTGGATCGTTGGCGGTCAACTTGGTGGTGCGCCAGGCGGTGTCCACCCCCCACGCGCGGGCATCAACGGTTTGCAAGTGGACGACCGTGGATTTTGCACAGCCCGACAGCGCCGCGCCCCAGAGCGCGATGAGCAGGAGCGAACGGGTAGGGCGGAACATGGGGACTCGCTCGTGGGGCCGGACGGTACCACAGGCGGAGGCGCGACCCGAAGGTGGCCGTCCGGTCTCGGGGGGCCTTGTGTGGCGGTGTGCGAGGCGGCCGCCCGGGCCGGGCCCGGTCGCCGGGTCATCGCGACGGGCCGGGGACGGCCCTCTGCTCAGCCCCTGCCGCGGCGGACAGCTCGCTGTTGCCTCACCCCCGCACCGCCAAAAACGCGATCTCCCCCGTCGGCAGCGTGCCCTGGAAAACGCCAGTCGCGCCCAGCTTCGCTGCCGCGAAGCACACCAGCTCGATGGCGCCTGCTAAATCGACGGTCAGCTCGGGCTCTACCAGCGGGGCCTCGTCGCCTACCGGTGAGGTGACGAGCCATTCGAAGCGACGTTGCCCCGCGTGCCAGCTTCCTAGCGCGGTGGCGGTCAAGCGGCGTTCCCCGTCGTCCAGGCGCCCTGCGTTGAGGGTCCAATCGCCCTTGGCGACCACAAAGCGGGAGCGCATCTCGTCGATCCGGGTGGACCAGGCCGCGAGCACGCGGAGCCAGGCCGGGTCCTCGGTCGGGCTCGGGTCGCCCGTGGGCGTCGGGAGCTGCCCGACAGAGAGGCCCGCGGCGTCCTCGTCGAAGCGGAGGCTGAGCTCCACGGGGCCTTCGCCGTGGCGGACGACGCCGATCGCGACGGCGGCGACGTCGACGCCGCGGGGCAGCAGGCGGCGCAGCCGATTGAGCGCCGCGTCGACCACGCTGCTGTTCGCCGCCCAGGCGGTGGCCGAGGGGGGTCCGCCGCCCCGGAGAAGCGGCGGCCCCTCCACGTTGACCACGCGCATCCGTCCCTCGCGGACCTCGGCGCGCAACACGTAGCGGCGATGGCCGGTCAGCCCCGAGGCGGCCGTGAGCGCATCCTCGAGCCCCGATGCGGCGACGGCGTCGCGAAGCCGCTCGTAGAGCAGCTCGGGGTTGTCTCCAGCATGGCGGCCGAACCAGCTCATCGCGTGGCTGCGGTAACGTGAGGAAGGGGCGGCTGGGAGGTTAGCCCCAGCCCACCTTGCCCCTCCGCCTCCTGCTCCAATCCGTCGTGCTCGCGGTCGCGCTCTCGTGGCCCGCCGTCACCCACCTCGGGACGGCCGCGCTCGGCTCTCCGGAGTCGGACACGATCAAGCACCTGTGGACCTTGTGGTGGATGAAGGCGCAGTTGTCGAGCGGAGGTGGGCTGCACACCACGCTGGTGAACTTCCCCGAAGGGCTCACGCTCTTTCCGATCGAGCCGCTCAACGGGCTCCTGAGTTTGGCGCTCCCGTTCAGCACCGTCGTCAACGCAAATGTACTCGCCCTCTTCCATCTGACGCTCACTGGCCTTGCTGCGGGATGGTTGGGTCGTCTCGTCAGCGGCAACGATCGCGGGGCCTACGCGGCGGGTGCGCTGTTGCAAGGCAGCGCGTTCGTGGCGTTCACCCTACACGTCGGGGTCGGCGAGCTGCGGCAGGTGTGGTGGCTCCCGTTAGGCCTGGGGTGCCTCTTCCAGGCCCATCATACCCGGGCGTGGGGATGGTTCCTGGCCTTGGCGGCGGCGCTGGCCGGTTGCGCGTTGAGTTGTTTCTACCACGGCCTTTTCCTGGCCGCGGCGGTGTCGGTGTGGGCGCTGTGTACGCTCCGCTTCTCGATGCGGCTGTGGGTGGGGTACGCGCTGGCGGCCGGGCTGTCGCTGGCCCTGGTGCTGCCGACGGTGACGGCGTTCTCGGGTACCTTCGGCAAGGGTCGGCCGCAGGAGATGTTCGGGGCCCATGGCGAGGTGCTGATCGACTACCGCGCCGAAGCCGCGCACCTCGACGATCTGGTGCGCCCCAAGGAGCCGAAGCTGGAGCCGATCGCGCGGCAGGAGCGGGCCTACGGGGGCGGCCGCTACCTCGGGGTGGTGGCGCTGGCGCTGGCGCTGGCGGGGGTGGTCGCGTCGCCCCGCCGGGCGCTGCCGTGGCTGACGTTGGGCGTCGTCGGGGTGGTGTTTGCTCTGGGGAGCGTGCTGTGGCTGGGAGAAAACAAGGTGCGCGTCGGGGGCGCGGCGCTCCAGCTCCCGCTGGCGTGGCTCAACGACGCGTTGGCGCGCCACGCGGAGCCGATCAATTTCCCGGCACGTTTCCTGGCCGTACCGAGCGTGGCCATCGCGGTCCTCGGCGCGCTGGGGATGCGGTGGCGGTGGCTCTACTGGCTCGTTCCCATCGCGCTGTGGGACGTCGCCGCCCATGATCTGGCGGTGTGGCCGCGGCGCACGCTCAGCCTCCCTGACATGCGCGGGCTCGACGCCAAGACGCTGGCCGCGGCGGGGATCGCCGGCCCGCTCGCCGACCTCGCGCTGGCGGCGGAGTCCAACGAGGAGACCCGCACCCTCGCGGTGGCCGCCCAGCTCGCCACTGGCCTGCCGACGCAGGCGGTGCCGTTGGAGCGCCTCGACGATTGGGCGCCAGAGGGCAACGCCTGGCTTCGTAAGCGACGGATATCTGTGCTCGGCAACCTCGCCCGCCCGGGGATCACCGCCCCCACTCCCGACGAGCTCTCCGCAGACCTCTCCGCGCTGCGGAGCCGTGGTTTTGCCGGGGTGATGCTGACGCATCGGGAAGGGCGCGGCGATCAGAACGCCGAGGCCCTGCTCACCGCGATGTGCGGGCCGCCCGTGCGAGGCGCTCACGCCGCGGTGTGGCGCTTGCCTCCGGAGTAGCCAGCAAGTCCCACAACCGGTATCCTTCGCCATCATGCTCATCGCCCTCCTGGTTTCCCCCGCGCACGCCTACGACTCGGAGCCGCAGCCGGTCCTGCTGGCCGACGAAGCGCCCGTCTTCGACAACATTGCTTTCAGCACCGGAATCATCTCCGCCGGAAGCCCGGTCGGGGTCGAATTCATCCTGGACTCGAAAGGAGGCACCTTCCTCACCATGGAGGGGGAGTCCTCGCTGGTCTGGCCCGAAGACGTGACCTTTTCGGCGCTGGGCGGCGAGAAGAAGGGCTTCTTCCAATTGGACGCGTCGATCGATGCGATCACCAGCGTGGTCATCGATCTGAGCTCCTACGGCGGCCCTTCTGGGAGCTTCGAGATCGACCACCGTTCGCTCACGATGGATGGCCGGAAGATCTTCACGCCCTTTGTGCTGGAAGGGTCCGAGGAGCCCCGCGTGGAGATCGTCGACACGACCGACTCCCTCCAGCTCATCAACTACAGCTACGAAATCTTCAGCGGCATCAGCCTCGACTTCACCGCCGACATGACCCCGACGATCACCGTGGGGTTCGAGGGGGTGCAGTGGATCGTCAACGAGGGGCTCATCACCACTGAGGATCAGGCCGTGACGATTACGCCCTCCCAGGGCGCCGACTTTGTGGTGGATGGGGTGTTCCGCGGCGCCTACGACGGGGACATTGCGCTGGTGTTCGACCCCCAGGTCTCGATCACCGCCCCTTTTCTGGGCACCATCCCGCTGGTCAGCTTCGAATACCCGCTCTCTCTCTTGACCGACGCGTTTGAGCGTGACTTTGACCAGGAGTCGTACACCTTCCCCATGCCGCTTCTACAGCCCGGCTCGGATGCCGAGGACTTCGGCGAGGTGGTGCTCACCCAGTTGCGCACGGTCAACATTCCCATCGAGAACCTCGGGAACCTGGGACTCGAGGGCACCGCGACCATCGAGGGGGACGGCGCCTTCACCGTGTACCCGACCCAGTTCAACGCCAGCCCTGGTACCACCGACGGGCTGGTCGTCACCTTTGCGCCCAGCCTGCTTGGCGCCGCAGGGGCCGAGCTGGTCCTGACCAGCAACGACCCCGGCTACCCCGACATCCGCGTCGCGCTGACCGGCGCGGGCATCGATGAAGACGCCGGAAAGGACGTTGGCAACGACATCGTAGAGGCGACAAGCAATTGTGGATGTGCGACGGATGGCGCGGCCCTGCCGGGGCTCGTCCTCGGCCTCGGGGCGCTCGTGCTGGTGGGGCGTCGACGCGCGTGATGCACACGCCGACGCTCCCCTACGCCGCCGGGGCTGCCGCCAGCCGAACGGGGCCTCGTCACACCGAAAACGAGGATCAATATCGGATTCTCGACGTGAACCACCTCGCGGTCTCGGCGTTTCGGAAGGGCACCATCTTCGCCGTGGCCGACGGCGTCAGCACGTCGCGCCGGGGGAAGTACGCGGCCGAGCTGATGTGTTCGCGCATCGACACCTTCTTCGATCGGTTCCAGGCGCCGCGGGTGGAGTCGCTCACCCAGCTCGTCAACGAGGTCGATTGGGAGCTTCGGGGGCTCGGACATGGCCAGGCGGCATGCACCGTCTCGATGTTGTGGCTCGCCTACGGCATGGCCAACGTCGTGCACGTCGGCGACTCGCAGTTGTACCGGGTGCGTCACGGGGACTGTGTCCGGCTCACTGAGCAGCATCGAGGTGGGCGTGCGCTCGGGGCGTACGTCGGGATGGGGCCCGAGATCGCGGGCGTGATGCAGATCTGGCAGGAGCCGCTTTTTGTCGGCGACCTCTTTCTGCTGGTCACTGACGGCGTGACGGAGGTCATCACCCCCGCTGAGATCACCGACATGTGGTGGACCGGCGGCGGCTCTCCTCAGCGCGCCGCCCACGCGATCATCGCCGAGGTCAATCAGCGCGGCGGGCAAGACGACGCCACCGCGATCGTGGTCGATGTCCTGGCCGTGGAGGCGGATCCGGCCGCGGAGACGACGTTTTCCGGCCGTACCGACTTCGCCCACAAACGATGAGCGGCCGGTGGCACCGTCGCGCGCGCCGATGTAAGGGCCGCCTGCCATGAATCCCTTCCTTTTCATCTTCGCCGCGGCGATTGCGGGTGAGCTGACCGTCACCTCCAACGTCGACGGCCTCAGCATCGTCGTCAACGGCGAAGACACCGGCAAGACGACGCCTGCGGTGCTCCGCAACGTGAAGTCGGGTCGGGCGACGGTTCAGGTGGGTGATCTGTGCCGGTCGGGCGAGGCGATGGTGGAGGTCCGCGCGGACGCGGACAGCGAGGTCGAGGTCTTCGCCGAGGAACAGATGGCGATGTTGACGGTGTCGGTGCGGCCCGCGCAAGCGACGGTCGACGTCAACGACGGCGACGTGCGCATCAGCCCAAACGTGCCCGTCGGCTTGCCGTGTGGCATCTACGAGATCAGCGCCAAGCTCAAGGGGTATTCCACCGCGTCGTACGCCTTGGAGCTCATCGGCGGCCAGGAGCTGGAACTGCCGATCGAGCTGGAGAAGTTGGGCATCAGCACCGTGGAGTTCTCGGTGACGCCACGGTCGGGCACCTTGTACTTCGATGACCGCGAGGTTGGCCAGGAAGCCGCTTCGCTGCCGAGCGTCTATGAGGGGCGTCACACCATCGGCGCGCGGGCCAAGGGCTACAACGATGTGGAGGCAACCGTCGACGTTGGCGGCGGCGACGGGCTGGTCTTCCGAATCGAGCTTGGCCGCGGGGACGACGCGGGGAACATCGTTGCGGTGGGCTCGGCGGGAAAGACGGCGTTGGCGCGTGGGGCCAAGGCGGAAGACGGCGGGGACGCCGAGGACGAGGAAGATGAGGAAGACGCGGCGCTCAAGGACAAGCCGGACGCCCGCGAGGAAGAACCAGAGGCCGAGCCCGAGGAGGAACCTGAGGATCCCGACGCCCCGGAGGAAGAACCCGAGGAGCCCGACGGCGACCTTGCCCCGGTGAAAAGTTGGTCCGAGCGGCACGGCGCCGACGCCGAGCCCGCCGACAAACGAAAGAAGGAAGTGGATCTGGACGAGCCCGAAGGGCCGAAGAACCCCAAGGCAGGCGTTCGCGCCGCCGGGGGCGTGCTCGTGGGGGTCGGCGCCGCCGTGGCGGGTGGCGGCGGCATCTATGCTTGGACGCTGGCGAACGAGGCCTACGGGACGTGGTCGCAGATGAATGCGGCCGCGGCCGATGCCAAAAGTGAAACGGACCAACGGCGGCTGCAGTTCGCGGCGGACGACTACTACACCGAGGAGTTCGCACCGCTCGGCAACCTGTCGACCGGCCTGTTCGCGGGCGGCGGGGTGCTCATCGCGACCGGGGTGGTGTTGTTCCTCGTCGACGAGGGTGGCGCGCCGATGATCTTGCCCGTTCCGGGTGGGGGACTCCTCGGGTGGTCGGGCTCCTTCTAGGGCTGGCGTGCTCACACGGGGTGGCCGGGGGTGCCGGCGTTGCGGGCGAGCCGTTGCCGTTGCCGAGCCTCGCGGTCTCGTGCGAGGCGTCGGCCCTGGTGCACCGGGGCAGCGAGTGGATCGTCGGCGACAACGAGTCCGAGGACCGCGTCTTCGTCTACGACGAGTCGATGCAATTGCTCCGCGAAGAGCCTATTGCCGCACCGATCGAGGACATCGAGGGCCTAGCGCTGGCGGGGAACGAGCTCATCGTGGTGGGGAGCCACAGCCTCAGCAAGAAGGGAAAGCCGCGCCCCGACCGCCATCGCATCCTTGGGCTGGGAGCTCCCGCCATCGCGCTACAGTTTGCGGGTGTCGACGCCGCGAACATCGAGGGCGCCGCCTTCTGGAACGGCAGTTTGACCGTGGGCCTGCGGGCTCCGCTCTTTGCCGGGAAGGCGCGTTTGATGGCGGTGGCCGGCGGCGCGCAGGCGGGGATGATTCTGAGCACCACCGACATCGACCTGGCGGGCGCTGGCGTCCGCGCGTTGGCCCCGTGGAAGGGAGGCGTGCTCATCGTGGGCGGGCCGACTTCCGACCAGGACGTGTCGCACTCCTTGTGGTTCTTGCCGGCGCTCGGTGCGGCGCCGATGTTGCTGCCGGAGGTCCTCCCCCCTTCGACCGAGGGCATCTGGGCCGACGGCACCCGCCTGCGCTTCGTCGTCGACGGCGACGGCGAGCCCGGGGCGTGCAAGGAGCCCTCGCGCTGGGGCGAGCTTGACGTTGCAGCGTTAGCCCCGGCGCCATGAACCAGTGGGATGATCGATACGCGGCGGGTCCCTTGCCGTGGGACACCGGCGAGGTGTGCATGCACCTGCGCGGCTACGTCGAGAGGGCGGGCGTGCCCGCCGGGCGCGTGCTGGAGATCGGCTGTGGCACCGGCACCAACGCGGTCTACCTGGCGTCGTTGGGCGTGGACGTCGTCGCGACCGATGTTTCGCCGCGTGCGGTCGAGCGGGCGCGCCAGCGCGCGGCCGAAGCGGGCGTGGTGATCGAGCTCGCGGTGGTGGACTACCTCAGCCAGGACGCCCCGGGCGGGCCGTTCGCGCTCATCTTCGATCGGGGCGTCTGGCACGTCTTCGACGCTGCCGCCGACCGCGAACGGTACGCCGCTCGGGTGTCGCGACAGCTCGCCGCCGCCGGGCGTTGGCTCTCGGTGTCGGGCAGCACCGAGGGTCCCGCCCGCGAGACCGGTCCCCCCCGGCGCAGCCTCCGCGACATCGCCACGGACATCGAGCCCCACCTGGAGCTTGTCGAGGTGGCGCGCACCCGCTTTTCCGCCGAGGACGATGGTCCTGGCCAGTCCGCCGCCTGGCGTTTCCTCGCCGGCAAACGAGAGCTGCCGGCTCAGCCTTCCACGCAGCGCGGGTAGCATGCTGCGTGTGACCGCCCGGCCGCGCCCCGGCCACCCGTGGATCTTCTCCAACGAGGTCGTGTCGCCGCCGGTGATCCAGCTCCCGGTCGGCGGGGCGGTCGAGGTGGTCGATCCCTCCGGACGCGTGCTTGGTCGGGGCTACGCCAATCCCCATTCGCTCATCGCCGTCCGCCTGTTCTGCGGCCCCGCCGACTCGCCCGATGACCCCGGTCTCTACGTCCGACGCTTGCAGGAGGCGGTGGCGTTGCGGGCGCGCGTCGCTCCCGGTCGGCGCAGCTATCGGCTGTGCGCGGGCGAGGCGGACGGGCTCCCCGGTTTGATCATCGATCGTTATGAGGACGTCCTCAGCGTGCAGATCACCACCGCTGGCATGGAGAAACGTCGCGACATGATTCGCGCGGCGCTTGAGGCGGTCCTGGCCCCAACCGGCGTGGTCTTTCGCGGTGACGTGCCGGTGCGCGAGATGGAGGGGCTCCCCCTGGAAAAGGGAATCTGGTGGGGCGAGGTTCCCGCGCGCGTCGGCTTCGAGGAGAACGGCGTCCGCTACGAAGCCGACCTCGTCGATGGTCAGAAGACTGGCTTCTTCTTCGATCAGGCCGAGAACCGTGCGTTCCTGGCGACACGCGCCGTCGGTGCCCGCGTGCTCGACGTGTACGCCCACTTGGGCGGATGGGCGCTGGTGGCGATGCGTCATGGCGCGGCGCACGCGGCGACCATCGAGTCGAGCGCGGCGGCCAACACCCTGATCCGCGCGAATGCGGCGCTCAACGAGGTGGAGCTCGACGTCATCCAGGGCGACGCCGAGGCCGAGATGGCGAAGTTGCCCGCCGCGAGTCTGGACGTGGTGTGCATCGACCCACCGCCGTTCGCGAAGAACCGGAAGTCGGCGGGCGTCGCCTTGGGCGCCTACAAGCGCGTGAATCAGGCAGCGATCCGCCTGGTGAAGCCTGGCGGCCTGCTCTTCACCTCGTCGTGCTCCCACCACGTGCAGCCCGAGCGCTTCATGGAGACCGTGGTTCACGCCGCGCGCTCGGCCGGGCGCCGGCTACAGCTGGTCCGTCGGGGCGGCCAGGCGCCGGATCATCCGATCCTGCCGCACGTCCCGGAGACGGAGTACCTGAAGCACCTGGTTTTCGTGGTCGGGCCGGTGCGATGACGCCGAAGTTGCGGACCTTCGCCATCTGGGGGGGACTGTCACTCTTGGCCTGCGTGGCGATCCTGGGCGAGCAGGGGGGCGTGTTCTCCGAGCACCAGCCGCTGGTGCTCATCTTCGTCGTCGCGCTGGCCGCGGTCCTGGGGCTGGTCTGGTACGGTAAGCGTGCGCAGAACAACGCCCTCGGCGGCATCCAGGCGCTCCGCAGCCACAAGGCGCGGCTCCTTCAACCCGGCGCCGAGACGACGCGCTTCACCGACGTCGGCGGTCTGGCCGCCGCCAAGGCGTCGCTGGGGGACGTGGTGGACTGGCTACAACATCCGGAGCGCTGGGAAAAGGCCCATGTGCGGCCGCCGCGCGGCGTGCTGCTGGAGGGACCCCCTGGCACGGGCAAGACGCTCCTGGCGCGCGCGGTGGCGGGGGAGGCAGGGGTGAAGTTCTTCGTGGCGAACGCCACCGAGTTCGTCGAGATGTTCGTCGGCGTGGGCCCGGCGCGGGTGCGCGATCTGTTCGAAGCCGCCGGCAAGGAAGCGCCCTGCGTCATCTTCATCGACGAGCTGGACGCGATCGGCCGTCGGCGCGGCTCCGGCGTGGGCCACACCAACGAAGAGCGCGAGCAGGCGCTCAATGAGCTGCTCATCCAGATGGACGGGTTTGAGAGGCAGCGGCGGGTTGTGGTGATGGCGGCGAGCAACCGCGCCGACGTGTTGGACTCCGCGCTGTTGCGCCCGGGCCGCTTCGACATCCGCCTCCGGGTGGGTGACCTGAGCGCGACCGAGCGCGCCGAGGTGCTGGCGGTTCACGCCCGGGGCCGCGAGTTGGCCGCTGGCGTGGACCTTGCCGCGATCGCCATGGCGCTGGACGGTGCCACCGGGGCGGTCCTGGAGTCGCTCCTCAACGACAGCGCGATGGCGGCCATGCGTCGCGCCCGCACCGGCGGCAGCGCGCAGATCAGCCGTGCCGACCTCGAGGACGCGCTGGACCGCGCGCAGTCCGTCGAGTCGGTCTTCACGGTGCTCGACCAGCTCCTGGTCGAGTCGGCGTCGCAGCTCGCCGAGCCCGTCACCGCGTGCCATGTGCGCGTCCGACTCGCCAGCGGCGAGCCGCTGGAAGGGCGGCTCCTGTGGGCCAACGCCGAGCTGTTGAAGCTCCAGCCGCTCGAAGGCGGCGCTCGCCTCTTGAACCGGCGCGAGGTCCGCGAGCTCGTCGCCATCGCGCCAGCGGGGCTGACGCCGTCGTGATCGACCTGTTGCTCTCACGGGTGCCCTTCGTGGTGGTCCTGTGGCTCTCGCTCTCCGTGCACGAGTGGGCGCACGCGCGGGTGGCGTTCGCGCTGGGCGACGGGACGGCGCTCGGCCTCGGCCGGATGACCCTCGATCCCTTCGCCCACCTCGATCCGATCGGCACTTTTCTGCTCCCGCTGCTCGGCGTCCCGATGGGCTGGGCAAAGCCCGTGCCGGTCAACCCCGCGGGCTTCTCTCGGCGCATCCCGATGAGCCTGGGCATGCTCCTGACTGCGGCGGCGGGCCCGGCTTCCAACGTGGTGTTGGCGGTCGGAGCCTCCATTCTGTGGTTGGGGCTGGTCACGGTCGGGCCAGAGGCCGGCAACGGTCGCTTCGCCGACCTGGCGCTGTTGGGGGTGCAGTTCAACGTGGCGTTGGCCGTCTTCAACCTGTTGCCGATCCCCCCTCTCGACGGCAGTCGCATCGTGAATCACTTCTTGCCGCGCGACCTCCGAGGACCCTGGGAGCGCGTGGAGTCGATGGGGACGATCTTCCCGGTGCTCTTCTACCTGGCGCTCGTCATGGCCGGCCTGGACCCGATCACTCCGATGTTGGAGGGGGTCGACGGGGTGCTGGCGTCGCTGAGGGACATGTTGGCGGGCTGATCACTCCGCGCACACGCCCAGCTCCACGTACACGCGGTCGTTGGTGTGGATGCACTCGACGCCGGGCTGAACGTTGTCCACCTGGAGGAGCTGCCGCGACCCGAGCAGCGCCGCGGGGACCTCGATGGTGACGCTGTCAGAGCGCGTGAGCGCCGGCAGCGCGGCGGACAGCGTGGTGGAGCCGACGCGGCTCATCGCACCGCCGTGGTCGGTGTACAGCGCGACCACGGTGCCGTCGACCGCGGGTGCCGAACCCTGGTTCTCGACCTGCACGCTGACCAGGACGATCCCCTCGCCGTCACAGCCGGAGGCGCACGCGTCGACGAACACCGGCACCAGGTCCGGGCGTTCCCCATCGTGAGCCGGCTGCGCACGGAACGAGTTGTAGCTCTGCCAGTTGGGGATGGGGTCGCGCACGATGGTGCCGTCGTCGGCCACCGAGGTGACGTCGTAGCTGCGTTGATGCCATACGGGGCGGGTGCGCGCGAAGCTGCCTTCGGCGGCGGTGTAGATGTACAGGAATCCGGGGGGCCCGGTACCGTGCGGCGCGCCGACGACGACGATCTCCGCGCTACCGTCGCCGTCGAGGTCGAGGATGATGGGGCCGAGCTCGGTGAGATCGCCGAACGCGATTCCGTCAGTGGCGCGGGCCAGTTCCTTGCCGTCGCCGTCGTAGACCAGCAGACCATCGGGCCCCCAGACGACAAGCTCGTAGCGGCCGTCCCCGTCGAGGTCGGCCATCGAACAGACGCCGCCGTAGCCGTCAGCGCCCTCAACGGCGACTTCCCACCGCAGGTTTCCGTCCAGATCGATGACGTGGAGGCGGTCCTTGCCTTGGACGCAGATCTCGGGGAGGCCATCGCCGTCGATGTCGCCGGCGGCGAGACTCTTGGACACCTGCGGCGCCACGATCTCGTACTTCCAGCGGTACGCGCCGTCAGGGCCCGCGAGGTGGAGGTCATTTGTGCGCACGGCGATGACCGGCTGCGCGTCCGCGTCGCCCAGAACCGCGTAATTGGCGCCGCCGACCGACTCGGTCGCGCCCCACCCAGCCGCGGTTTCAGCCGCCCAGTCGTAGATGCCTGTCGGAAGCATCAGCTCGAGGCCGCCGTCCCCGTCCAGGTCGGCGAAACCGGGCGCAGTGCCGGACCTGCTCCCGAAGCGCGCGCGGTCGCCCAACTCCGGCAGCGCGCGCGTGTACGCCGCGTCGAGTCCTGCGGCGACGACATCGAGAATCGCCTCTGGGGTACCGTCAGCACGGATGTCGGCCACCGAGACGGTGAGGTGCGTGCCGGGCCGATGCTCGGCGAGCAGGGCCGACGTCCAGTCGTCGGCCCAGGTCAGCTCGATTGCCACGCCTTCCTCCGACTCGACCGCCGACACGATTGCGTTTCGCCCGTTGATCTGGACGGTGGCGAGGCCAGAATGCCCGCCGGGGAACTGGCCCGTCGCCAGTTGTTCCACATCCCCGTCGACGAGGGTGGTCCACTCCTCGAAGGAGTCGCCGCGATCGTTGTCGAGGAAGACCAGGCGGTTGGCCTCACTCGGCGGGAGAATGCCCATCGCATACAGCGGCACCTCGACGGACCCAAACAGCCGGAGCCCGGCGCCCCACTCGACGTCGACCGCGGTGCAGGTCGCCAGGCGATCGAGCTCACCGCCACTGGCGCCCTCGACCGCGCACACGGGTGGGGTGTCGACGGGATCAAGCGCCGGTCCCGCCGAGCCGGGCTCCCCCTCCTCTCCGAAGAGGTTGAAGTCACTGCAGGAGAGGAGAAGGAGGAGCGGCATGATGGCCTTAGATGGGGCACGCGGAGAGCGTTGCGCCCTCACAGTTGCTCCCCGGCGCGCCGCAGCGATCATTGGTGCCGACACCACCGTCCGCCGTGTCCGACCCCATCCCCGAGGAGGGGTACTGGTACACCTGATCGTAGTCGCCGTTATCACCGTTCACGTCGTCCATCCCCGCTTGCCCGCATACGCTGTCGTCACCCTCGCCCCCGTTCAGGGTGTCGTTGCCGGCGCCGCCTTTGATGCCGTCGTCGCCGTCGCCCCCACTGAGGACATCGACCCCGTCGCCGCCGCCCATCCAGTCGTCGCCGCCGCCGCCTTCGCAGGTGTCGTTGCCGCCGCCGCCGTAGATGTCGTCGGCGTCGCCGGAGGAGGGATCACTGGCGAAGTCGCCGTAGATGGTGTCGTTCCCCTCGTCGCCGGACAGGGTGTCCATGCCGTAGCCGCCGAAGATGGTGTCGTTGCCGTCGCCCCCGGTGATGGTGTCCACGTGGTCGCCGCCCTCCAGCACGTCGTCGCCCAGCCGCCCGTCGATGGTGTCGCTTCCGCTCTCACCGCGCAGCGTCTCGCTGTAGGACGTCGTGTCGGACGAGCCGTTGACGTCGTCGTTGCCAGAGTTCGCCTCGACGGTGCACGTGACGTTCTCAAGGTTGGTAGCGCCGTAGTACAGCGAGATCGTGTCGTCGTCGTCGGTGCCCACGATCAGGACGGCCGACATCTGGGTCATGTCGATCTCGCAGCAGATGGTGCCGCTGGCGTCGTCGGTCCCCATGAGCCGGAACCACGGATTGCCGCCGCTGGTGTAGCTGTAGGCCTCCACGCTCGCGCCCGAGGTCGGCGTTGCCGTGCCCGCGTCGAGCTGGCAGGTGACCTGCGCACCGCTCGCGCTGCAGATCAGGCCGCCGTTGGGGGTGCAGCTGCCGGCGTCGTAAGGGGAAGGGCAGGTCGCCCACGCTGGCACTGAGACGGCAGCCGCGGCAGCGAACATCAGTGCCGTGCGGACCAGGATGCCGACGCCGCCAAGGTCAAGAGAAATTGCGGAGGGGGGGGGGTGGTGAAAAGCGCATGATAAACCTCGAGCTTTTGCGTTTATTGCCGCCATCCTGGCGTCCTTGGCCTTCCTCAGTCTGGCTCTTCGAGCCTACGCCTGGTCGCGACAATTAAGTGGCTGCGCTTGCGTTCGTGACATTTCATGACAAACGGCGCCGACCGCCGACGCGGTTCGTGCGCCGCCGCCGGCGCGATGCGCATCGCGAGGCGTTCTGACGAGACGTCAGGCCCGCGAAGTGCGGCGAGCTGGCGCATCGCCCACTGAGAATCTACATTGCCCCGCCCCGAGACCGACGATGTTCCTGCTCCTGGCGTTCGCCTGTACCACCGAGACCTCGACCGACCCCGTCGCCGGCGGCACCCCCACCTGGAGCCAGGACATCGCGCCGCTGGTCCAGGAGCGCTGCGCCGGCTGCCACGCTGCCGGGGAGATCGGCCCTTTCGGTTTGACCGACCACGCCTCTGCCGCGCCGATGGCTGCGGCGATGGCCGCCGCGGTGGAGTCGGGCTCGATGCCCCCGTGGGGCGCCAGGTCCACCGACGAGTGCACCCCCCGCTACGGCTGGCAGAACGACCTGAGCTTTTCCGCCGAGGAGACCGCGCTGTTGCGCGCATGGGCCGATGCGGGCGCGCCGGAGGGCGACACTGCGACCGCGGCAGACGTCCCGCCCACCGTGTCCTTGGAGCTCGTCGGGGCCAACATGCATCTGGAGCCGCGGGTCGGCTTCGTCGCCAGCGGCAACCGGGATGAGTTCACCTGCTTTGTGATGGACCCCGAGCTGACCGCAGCGCGGTGGCTCACCGGCGTGCAGGTCGCGGCGGGGAACGCGGCGGTCGTCCATCACGCGTTGATCTTTAGCGACCCCGAGGGGCAGGCCGCCGCGCTGGCGAACGCCGACGGCTATTACGACTGCCCCGCGAACCAGGGCCTGACCGGTGACCTCCTCGGGGCGTGGGCGCCGGGCGCGGTGCCGAACGAGACGCCGCCGGGGGCGGGCATCGCGGTGGCCGCCGGTTCGGGTATCGTGATGCAGATTCACTATCACCCGCTCGGAGAGGCAGCGGACATCGATGTCACAGCGCTGGACATCCGCTGGACGGACTCCGAGCCCGAGCATGTGGCCGTCCTTGCCCTGGTCGGCAATGCCTCCGGCGCTGGCGACGGCCTGCTTCCGGGGCCCAACGACGACGACGGCGTCGAATTCCGCATCCCGGCGGGCGCGACGGGCCACACCGAGACCATGGAGTTCACGATCGAGGAGCGGCGGGCCCGGTACCAGGTGTACATGGCCGGCACCCACATGCACTACGTCGGCACCGACATGGCGATCTGGGTGGACCACAAGAGCCCCGAGGGGGACGAGCCGGCGACCGAGTGCCTGGTGCAGACCCCGCAGTGGGACTTCGACTGGCAGCGCGGCTACGCCTACGACACCGACCTGGCCACGGTCCCGCAGGTCCGCGGCGGCGACACCATCCGCATGCGCTGCACCTACGACAACACGCTCGCCAACCCGGGTGTCGCTCTCGCCCTGGGGGACGCCGGGCTCACGGAGCCGACCGACGTGTACCTGGGGGAGACGACGCTGGACGAGATGTGTCTGGGGGTGTTCGGGATCGTGGTCGAGTAGGGGGTCGGGGCTCGGGAGCGCCTGGCCACGCTCCCGGCTGCCGGCAACTCACGAGGTGAGCCGCCACCTCGGCAGATACCGGCAGCGCCGCGCTCACAGCCGCCGCCGCGGCGCTCCCGGCTGCCGGCAACACACGAGGTGAGCCGCCACCTCGGCAGATACCGGCAGCGCCGCGCTCACAGCGACGATGGCGCCGCCGCCGCGGCGCCCCCGGCTGCCGGCAACTCACGAGGTGAGCCGCCACCTCGGCAGATACCGGCAGCGCCGCGCTCACAGCGACGATGGCGGCGCCGCCGCGGCGCTCCCGGCTGCCGGCAACTCACGAGGTGAGCCGCCACCTCGGCAGATACCGGCAGCGCCG
>CANLGL010000063.1 GCA_947490345.1 Deltaproteobacteria bacterium | reverse complement strand
AGGCGGAGCAGGTCGCGCGTGAGTGCGTCGCGGGTATCGATGCCGCGGAGAACATCCTTCGCCGTCGCCCCGATCGCGCCGAGCGCACGCGGGCCGGGGCGGTTGATCGCCTGGAAGAGGCGGTGCGCGCCGTGGCCAAGGCCGCGCGCAAAGAAGACGACCTGAAGACCTACGCGCGCAAGGCGCAGGGCGCATGGCAGCAGGCTGAAGAGCTGCGTTGGCGCCTCGCGATGAGCGGCCGGCGCATCGCCCACGGCGAAGCGCGCAAGCTCGCGGGTCCGTTCATGGACGAGGAAGATCTGGTCCAGGAGGGCTACATCGGACTGTTGCGCGCCGCCAAGCGCTTCGACCCGGACCGCGGCATCCGTTTTTCCACGTACGCCCGCTGGTGGGTGCGTGCGCAGATGACGCGGGCCATCGACCACACCGGTCGCCCGGTGCGGCTCCCCGGCTGCGCGGTCGAGCAGACCCGCAACCTGCGCAAGGCCATGAAGCGCTTCGAGGCCGCCGGCATCGAGTACAACGTGGGCGACCTGGCCGAAGAGGTGGGCATCGACAAGGAGCGCGCCGAGCTGCTCCTGTCTCAGGGCAACACCATCTCGCTGGAGCAGCCGGTTGACGACGGCCCGCGCCCCCGCCCGTTGGAGCGCTTCTTGTCAGACGAAGAAGCGGTCGCACCGGACGAGGAGAGCATCCAGACACAGGAGCTCTCTCGCATGGGCAAGGCGTTCAACAACGTGCTCAGCGAACGCCAGCGCTTCGTGCTCACCCGTCGCTACGGCCTGGAAGACGGCGAGTTCCGCACGCTCTCCGAAGTCGGCAAGGAGATGGGCCTCTCGCGTGAGCGCGTTCGGCAGATCGAACGCGAGGCCCTCATCCGCCTGCGCGACCAGTCGGGCATCCGCGACCTGCGCGGCATGCCGCTGCCGGAGCCGGGGGAGGCGTAGGCGGCTCGAGGCGCGCCCGGCGGCAGAGTCCCCGTGGAGGTTGTCGCGGGCCGATGGGTCGCCTTCGCCGCCGCTAACGCCAATCTCTACCGTCTGGCGCTGCTAGTGAAACTCCGGCTCTGTCGCTGGCTCCGCGCTTTCCGCCTCTGACGCGATGGGCGAGCCGTGGTGCAGCACCAGCCGCCAGCCTTCGGGGCGGCGGATGAACAGGTGGGTCACTGCCACCCGACCCAACGTTTCGCCGTCGCCGGCGATGCTGATGTGCTCCACGTTGTGGACTCGGGCGACGTCGCCCAGTAGCTGAACCACGACGTCAGCCACCAAAAAACGCATCGGCAGTCCGGTGGCGAAGATGTTCGCCCACGACTCCATCACCGCCTCGCTGCCATACACCGGCTCCCAGCCCGGGTGGATGCATGCGTCGCCGGGGGTGCCGGACCAGCAGGCAGCCATCGCGGTCTGGTCCCTGCGCTCGAACGCGCGGTAGAAGCGCGAGTTGGCGGCAAGGACGGCGGTCCGATCGTCCATCGCGGGTTGCTTAACCGCCGCAGCCGGCTTCGATCACCCGGAGCACATTGGCTCCGTACGCGGCGTGAACGTCCTCCGCGCTCCAGCCAGCTTCGAGAAGCGCTTGGGTCAGGTTGGGCAGCTTTTCGGCGCTGTCGAGGTCGGAGGGGAAAAGGGCGAAACCCTCCCAGTCGGTGCCGATGGCGCAGTGCCGGATGCCAACGGTCTTGCGAATGTGATCGAGATGGCGCGCCGCGGTGGCCGCGCCGCCTCGCCCGATGAACGGTGTGACGAAGATCACCCCGACCACGCCGTCGGTGTCGGCCACCGCCCGAAGGACGTCGTCGTCCACCCCCCGCGGCGAGCCGTGAATCGCCGTACATGCGGTGTGCGAGACGAGCACCGGCTTTCGGGCGCGCCGGCACACCTCCAGCACCGCGGCCTTCCCCAGGTGGGCGCAGTCGACGAGGATGCCGAGGCGCCAGAGCTCGTCGACGAGATCGTGTCCGAAGGGGGTGAGCCCGGCGGTGTTGCTGCCGCCCCAGCCGACCATGGGGCGTGCCGCCTCGTTGGCGGTGAAGTGGACGATACCGACGTAGCGGAGCCCGCGCTCGCGAAAAAGCGGCAACTCGTCCAAGCGCCCGTGCAGCCCGTGGGCGCCCTCCAGCCCCGCGAAACAGGCGATACGCCGCCCCTGATGCGCGGCTCGAATCTCAGCCGCTGACCCGCAGATCGCCAATGTACCAGGACTGCGCGTCACCTCGGTGTGAAGCGCATCCAGGTCGCGCGTGATGGCGGCGGGCCCTCCGGTCCATCGAAAGGGGCTGGTCACGACGCCAAAGGCGATCGCCCCGACGTTGCCCTCCACCAGCCGTGGCACATCGCAGTGCCCGAAGAGCGCCGCGCCGGGGAGGGGATTCGGACGGTGGCGCTTCTGCCAGTTCCAGCCAAGAAAGTAGCGGGTGAGCAGCAGATCGCAGTGCAGGTCGATGATGAGCGCGGCGTTGTGCACGGCCAGCGCCTCCGCGGACGGCGTCGGCGTCACTGGAGCCGCGCTCGGGCCGCTTCGGCGCGCAACGAGCAGCCCCGAAGCTCAGCGCCAGCCAGGCGGCCCAGGAGGGTCACGTGGTCGCCCTCGGCGCGCGACTCGACGACCCCGAGGTCCTGGGTCTCGATGGCGACGACCCCGCCCAGGTTGGCGAGGTCCACAAAACGAAGAACACCGGGACCGTCCACCGGGCGGCCGCTGTGCGGGTCGGCCGCCCGCACCTTCAGCCAGGGCGGCGCAACGAAGGCACCCGGGAGCTGACCGGCCGAGACCGGGCTGGTCCAGAGCTGGGAGGACAACTCCGTCATCCCGTACTGGCCGACCACCCGCGGCGCCCCGAAGCGGCCGCCAAGAATACGATACATTTCTGGTGCGTCAAGGCGTGTGTCGCGGCCCTTGAAGCCGCCCGTCACCATGATCAGGCTGTCGTCGGTGAGCGAGATCGTGCCCGGCATCGACAGCATGCCGTCAAGCGCGAACGCTGTCGCTGCCACGAAAACGGGGCCGGTCGCGGCCAGGCCAGCAAGGAGCTTCCATGCTCCCGCGTCGACGCCCGCGGCCGTGAATGCGGGCACCACCGACCCGAAGGCGCGGAGCATGTGGGCGAGGGAACTGTCGAGATCGGTTGGACAGAGACTGAGAATCTGCGTCGGGCGATGACTGATACATCGGTCAATGTGTCGCACGGCGCCGAGGTCGTAGAGCCTGGTGTTGCGGCAGCGACGCACCCCGCGTGTCTGCCCGGTGGTGCCGCTGGTGCGAAAGACGACGTCGCCGGGGAGCGCCGGCGCTGGCCCTAGATCCAGTTCCTTGAAGAGCGCCACGGGAAGGGCGGGGATCTCGTCGATATAGTTCGGATGTGTCGGTGCGCATAGGGCCGCCAGCAAGGGACTGGCCGCGCACTGGGCGGCGTAGGCCTCCAGCGCAAGGAGCTCGACGTCCCCCTCGCCCCGCTCGATGAACGTTGCGATGCGCTCGTGGAGGGTCAGCGCTGCCACTGAAGCACGTCCGTGAGCGCGGCAACGAAGCCTTGGGCCTGCGCCCCAGTGAGGCCATAGGGCGGCGTCAGGCCGAGTGCCTCAGCGCGCTCGCCACAAGGCAGGACGATGTAGCCGCGATCGAGCAGATCGTGGGTGACCTGCAGCGCGTTGTGCACGTGAACGCCGAGCATGAGGCCGCGCCCGGTCACCTGCGACACCCCTGGAACCTCGCGCAGCGCCGCGGCCAGGGAGGCGCCCGTGATTGCTGCGATCGGCGTGAGCCGGTCGAGCTCGTCGAGCGTCGCGAGCGCGGCCGCACAGCCGATGGGGTGCCCAAGGAAGGTCTGGGTGTGGATCGCGGCGCCGGTGCTGGCTCCCCAGGCGTCCATGGCCCCTGCGGTCCCGAGACATGCGGAGATCGGAAAGCCGCCGCCCAAGGCCTTGCCGAGGCAGAGCAGATCGGGACGGAGTTCGCTGGCCAGAAATTTCCCGGTGCGCCCACAACCGCTGTAGATTTCGTCGTGAATGACCAGTGCGCCCGCGGCCCGCGCCGCTTCGTGCAGCCCGGCGAGCCACCCCGCCGGCGGCTCGCGCATCCCGCCCCGGCCCTGGATCGGTTCAACAAGCACCGCGGCAAATTCTGAGAGCGCAGTGGCATCGGGAAGAGCGCCGCCGAAGGCCGCCCAGGTGACGTGGGTCCCCAGGAGGCGCTCGAAGGGCTGCCGCATGGTGTGGCGGAGGTAGCCGAGGCTCGCGAGCGGACCGAAGGCAAGGCCGTGGTAGGCACCATCAAAGGCGAGGATGCGGTGACGACCGGTGGCGACGACGGCCGTTTTTACGGCGGCATCGACGGCATCGCTGCCCGAGGTGCCAAGGATCACCCGGTCCATTGCCGTGCGAGTGGCCAGCGTGTCCATGAGTTCGATGCGCCGCGGGTCGGGGAACGCATCCCCCATCGCGTGCACCAGCACGTCACACTGCGCCTTGACCGCCGCGATCACCGCCGGATTCCGGTGACCCACCGCCGCTACCCCGAACCCCGCGGTGAGGTCGACGAAGACGTTGCCATCAACATCGGTGACGTTCTGGCCAACGGCCTCGGCCCAAACGATCGGATCCGTGTCCGCGGCGCCGATCTGCAGCGCCCGCCGTGCCCGCCGCGCCGTGATCGCCGGGCATTCGTGCTGGGCGAGGCGGTCGACCCAGGCGTGGCTCTGTGGACCCGGCACGGTGGAGACGATCGAGGGGAGGGCGCTGCCGGGCACCCCTGCGGGGTATCATGTCGGATACACTGCCCGCGCGATGCCCCTCTTCCTCCTTCTCGCGTGCAAGGAGCCCATCACCGACGTGATCACCACCGAGGACGGGTCGGTCACCCTCACGCTTTTCAACCCGACGTCGTGCGGCAGTTGCGATCCCTTCGAGGGCGTCGAGGATCTCCGAATCGACGTGGTGGTCGAGGGGGTGGTGGTGGATGCGGCGACGTTTTCGTGGCCATCGGAGTCGCTGACGCTGCCGGCGTTGGATGGCTTCGGTGTGGTCCAGGTGCAACTGCGTGGGCTGACGGCGGGCGCGGTGGTCAGCTTCGGGCAGACGCCCGAGCTGGTGATCGGTCCGGGGCTCGCGTTGGACTTGCCAGTGACTTTCTTACCGATCAATCGGGCGTTACCGCTGACCCTGCCCCTCGCCGCAGGCCGCCGGCGTCACGGGTCCATCGCCCAGCGCGATGGGCGCACCATGCTCTTCGGGGGCATGGCCCGGTCGGGGGAGCCGATCGACGCCGTGGAGTACTACGATCCGAAGGACGGTAGTTTCACTCTGGCTGAGTTCGTCTTGCCGGCAGCTGTGGCGGATACCCGTGTCGCCGAGGTGCCGGGCACCGGCGAACGTTTCCTCTTGGGGGGGGTCGGCTCGCTCGCCGATGGTGTGGAGGTCGCCTCGACTGCCCTGATTGAGTTTGTCGAGGAGCTGGGGACCATCGAGTCGATCGAGCCCTTGGGCGCCGCTCGTCGGGAACACTGCGTCTCGGCCTTCGGCGATGCCCAGATCATCGCCTTTGGCGGACACCAGACGGACAGCTCCAAGGGCGAGTTTTTGCGCTACGACGCGGTGGACGATGCCTGGAACCTGTCGACGCTGGAGCTGTCGGACTTCGACGATCGCAAGGTTTCGGGCTGTATTCCGCTTGCCGATGGGCGCACGTTCGTTCAAGGGAGCGTCGTCACATCCACTGGAATCTGGGCGTTTACCGCGGCATCGGCGGGGATCCTCGACCCGTCGGCGGCGTTTCTGCCGACGCCCGCCGAAGACCCGGGGAGCGGGGCGGCTTTCGTCGTTGGACCGTCGATGGTGGCGCTCGCGGATGGTGACGCGTGGGTGGGCGGCGGCATCGACCCGCGCACCGGACAGGCCGCCGCCACCGCCCGAGAATTCCGGGCCGCGACGATGCGCTTCGACCCTGCGGATGCCCAACCGGACTCTCGAAGCTGGGGTGTGCTGCGCCCGATTGACGACAAGGGCACCGTCGTCTGGGGCTGCGGTTGGCGCGATCTCGCCCGGGAGCAGGGTGTCTCGTCCGTCGAGGTGTTCAACGTCGAGACCGGCAGCGTCGGCGGGCGCATCGAGCTGGTGGACTCCCGCTCAGGGTGCGACGTGGCGGTGCTCCCGGATGGTGCGGTGCTCGTCACGGGGGGCGGAGCAGGACCGTCCGCGGAGATCGTGGTCCCGTATCAGCAGTAGGCGTCAGTCCGCCATCGTTGTGTACACCATCGCCAGGCACATCTCGTCGGTGCTGCCCTCGCCCCACTCGGTGTCCACCGCGCCGGCGCCCGAGTTGTCCCAATTGCAGGTGAGCGTGGCCGAGTCGCCCGGGGCAAACTCGACCGGCTCTTGGAAGAAATAGGTGCCCTGCCAACCGAAGCGCCAGTTGGAGATCTCCACCAGGCAGTCGTCCTGGCCCGCCGCCTGGTCCAGTGTCAGCGACGCGCTCGACCCGAGCTGGTGCATGTGCAGCCCGGACGACCAGAGCGAAAACGTTTGGGCCGAGCTGTTGGTGTAGGTGAAGGCGTGGCTGGCGTCGGCGTCTCCGGCGGCAATGGTCATCCCGCCCGGCACCAGCCACCGTGGGTCGAACACCTTGACGATGGCCGCCTGCTTGTCCACGTTGTCATCCAGCTTCATCTGGATGGCGGTCTGGTCCGCCTGAGGCCCGACAGTGCCGGTGTTGTAGTGGATCTGCATCGCGATGAGCGCGCCTTCCTCCATCGCGATGCCGGTGCCCGCGGGGAAGTCGGCCCCGGTCGATCCGGGCACCCAGCCGCCCAACCACGCCGCGCCGCCACCCTCGCTGCCCCCGGGCCCGCCGAAGCAGGTGTACCCCGCCCCGTCCTCCGCGGCGTCCATGGCCTCGTACCCGGCGACCTCATCCGCCGGCACGCGGTAGGCAATCACGTGGTGGACGATCGAGCGGTTCCCCGGCGTGGCGGAGAACCCGGTCACGACGGCGTCGCCACCCGTCCATTCCAGGAGAAAACACCGGTAATCGTCGGGCTCGAGCAGCGGGGTGTAGGGTTCGCTCATGGTGAGCGTGAGGTCCACGCGCGACATCCCCTCGATGGGCGTGAGCGCCGCTCCCTCGTCGGCCGCCTCCCCTTCGGGGGCCCCCTCGTCCGCCCAAAGCACGATCGTGGCGATCTGTTCGGCCGACAGCGAACGGTCCGAGAGTAGTCGTTGCACTCCGCGTCGGGCGGCCAGGGAGGCATGCGGCCGCCGGACACGGCGCTGGCCATGGCCGTGGACATGGCGCTGGCAGCCGCGTAGCTGTCCAGCGGGAATGGGGCGATGCCGCCGGCCACATGGCAGCCGGCGCAGCGCCCGTCGACGATGGGCTTCACATCGGCGTACCAGGAGGTGGTCGTGGCAGCCGAGTCGACGGGCTTGTCGCCACCCGCACAGCCGTAGAGAAGGACGAGGGGGACGATGGGGAGGCCGCGCATCGACACAGAATGGACCTATCGTGTCGGCGGATCAAGCCCCCCTGCCGTTGCGGCGCGATGCGGTCCGGCCCCGTTCTGACCCGGGCGGCCAGCGCGCGAGCATCGCCCCGAGCTTGCTTTCTCCACGAAAAGCGACGCTTGCCCAGCGCATGCGCTATGAGTGGTTGCGATGATCGGCTCATTGTTGGTGCTCCTGCTGGTTCCGCTTGCGACGTGGCTGGTGCGGCGGCGGCCCGGCCGGATTCACCGCGCCTGGATCGTCGCCGTCGTGCCGCCGCTCCTTGCGGCCGAGGAGGTCGAGGGGCCGCCGCTGCCGCTGCCGCTGCCGCTGCCGGGGTCCGCCCCGGGCGTGCGCAGCGGGGCGATCCCGGAGCGACACACCGTGGAAATCGGAGTCGTCGGCGGCCATTTCATGACCTGTGCAGGGGTGCACGGGTATGGGGACCTCGGCGCAAGCTACCGGTACACGAAGCCGATCAGCGCGCAGGTCAACCTCACGGTGACCGCGGGCGGGTACGCAGCACTCACGGGGCTCGTCACCGAGGCGGCGCCGGCGCTGAGCGGCGGCGTTCTCGGCGCGGTCGGCCTTGAGCACCGGTGGGTGGGCGGCAGCGTGGGCGTCCTCGCGGGTGCGCTCACGCGGGCCGAAGACGAGGCGCCCAGTCCGGTGATGCCGACGGCCACCCTTCGCATCGGTCCGCGGGACGTCTTCTTCATCGACGGCAGCGTGCTCGCCGTGTCGCCCGCGCCTCTTCCCGGGCCGGTCTTCGATGTCGGCGCGGGCATCGCGTTCCCGCGGCTCGGCAACCAGTGGGAGCCACTGCGGATCCGCGCTGGCCTTTCGGGGATGGGGTTTTTCGTCTCGCCCACGGTCCCGGTCGGGGAAATCGGGAATCTCGACATCAAGGCCGCGTTCGGCGGGCCCAACGACTGGGGAGCCTCTGCGGCGATGCGGGTGCACTTCGCGGCGCGCGAGGCGGTGGTCAGCCGCGCGCCCAGATGAACGACCCCAGGCGGTCGTCGACGATGGCGTGAGGGGCGGCCGCCGCTGCGCGTCGCCGCGCTATCGCTCCGGGCCGGAGGCCCTTTGCTCTATCGCTGCCGCGGGCGGGCGACAGGGTTCCCGCCGCCTCGACGTCGGGCGCGGGAATCACAGCACCGAGGATGCCGAGCCGACCGAGAGCCGCGCAACTCGAAAAGTGTCCCTTCACTTCGTGACTTACGCGGCTTTTACGTACCAGAATGCCGTCCAACTCGAAGAGTGAGGCCGTCACTCGGCGAGTTGCACGGCTCACGCCGGAAAGCGCCACCACACAAGCCGCGTAAGTCCAAAAGTGTTGGCTCACTTCTTGACTTACGCGGCTCGGCGCCGCCGTCGCGGCTGCCGGAAGCTCGAACGGCCGCACCGGAACTCCATCCACCAGCGACGGCCCTGGCTCGCGACGGCCGCGTCGGTGGCGGTCACGCTCCCCGGCCTGTTCGGCCCGGTGTTCTCCACGGCGACGTTCATCGGCTACGTCCTAGCGGGTCCGGTCGGCGCAGCCCTCGCGAAGCTGGGGATCTTCCTGCCGGCGTTCGCGTTCGTCGCCCTGAGCGGCCCGCTCGTGCGGCGGATGCGCAGCTCGCCGCGGGCGGGCGCGTTCCTCGACGGCGTGAACGTGGCCTCGATCGCCCTGATGGCGTGGGTGCGCGCGCCGCTCGCCGGTGCCGCGCGTCGCTAGCCGAGGGGCGCGTTACCGGACGCGGCCATGCTCCACATCGCCCTCGCGCTCGCCCTCGGCTGCGTCCACACCAGCAAGGGTGAATCCCGAGCCGGAGTGGGGGCCGCCACGGACCCAGAACCAATCGGGCCGGATTTTTTCGACACCTTCTACCTGAACCCCGATCCCGAGAGGGTGGACGCGGCGCTTCGCTGGGTCGCTCCAGCATTCGCCTCCAAACCGAACATCGTGCCGGCGGTGCAAGCGGAGTTGAGCTGCATTTTCGCGCGCTTTCCTGACCATGGTCAGCGATGGCGTGCGACCATCGACGGGCTGCCGGAGCCGGCTCACGAGCTGCTCGCCGTGGCCCTGAGCAGTCCACCTGCGGTTCTCTTTGCAAACAGTGGGCCTTCACCGTCGAGGAACGACATGCACTGGGGCTGCTACTTTGCGACGGGAGACACCGCTCACATCGCCGCCATCGTGGAAGAGCTCGCTCATCTCGCAGCCCCGGCCGACCTGAACTTGTTTCTCACGGCCGCAAGCGCCGAATGGTCGCTTGCGAGCAACGCCCGCCAACACCCATCCGTGCGGGAGTTCCTCGAACGGGCCCGTGGTTCGGCCGAACCGCTTCGAGAGGCACAGCTCGATCGTATCCTCCGCGTTGAATCGGGTGTGCTCCACGCCGATTTCGTCGAGTCGCTCGGCGCGCACCGCGATGCGAAGACGTGGGGCGACCTGCCCTGATGGTCTGTCAGGCAAAGCCAGAACTCGGCCTGTGGTGGCCGTTGAGATAGTAGGCAGGCCGAATGAAAACCCGCCCCCACCCCGCAGCGCTGCCCCACGGCCCCATCGAGGAGCTGTTCCCCAACCTGTTCTTCGTCACCGGCACGGTCGCCATGCCCGGCCCCCTCCCCATGCGGTTCAGCCGCGCGATGACCGTGGTGCGCGAGGGAAGCCGACTGGTGCTGGTGAACACCGTCCGCCTCGACGAGGCGGGCCTCCAGGCGCTGGACGCGCTCGGCATGGTCACCGACATCGTGCGCCTCGCTGGCAATCACGGCGCGGACGATCCCTTCTACAAGGAGCGGTACGCCGCGAAGGTCTGGGCCCCGACCAACGCCCCGTACGTGCCGGGGTTCAACGCGGCGGCGGAGCCCTACTTCGAGCCCGACGAGCGCTTCGACGCCAGCTCCACGCTCCCGCTCGCCGGCGCCCGCGCGATCCTCATCGCGTCCCGACCCTCCGAGGCGCTCTTGCTCCTCGACCGCGAGGGGGGCGTTCTCGTGGCCGGGGACGCGCTGCAGAATTTCGCCGTGACGGACGCCTACTTCAACTGGGCAGGCTCGTTCGTGATGAAGTTGATGGGCTTCATCCATCCCTGCAACGTGGGCCCCGGATGGCTCGCGCAGTGCAAGCCGCCGGCCCAGGACCTACGCGGCATCCTCGATCTCCCGTTCGAGCACCTGCTCCCCGCCCACGGCACGCCGGTACTCGGCGGTGCAAAGGAGAAGTTCCGTCCTGCCATCGAGCGCGCGGCGGAAAAGCGGAGCTGAAGGAGGGGCGGCCGCCGCTTCGCGTCGCCGCGCTATCGCTGCGGGCCGGAGGCCCTTTGCTCTATCGCTGCCGCAGGCGGGCGGCGGGTTCCCGCCGCCTCGACGTCGCGCGTCAGCCCGGCCGATTGGCTTCGATCGCCGCCACTAGTTTCTTGTGCAGGCCGTCGAAGGCGCCGTTGCTGAGCACCGCCACCACATCCCAGGGGAGGGCGTTGGCGGCCACCACGGCGACGATCTCGTCCACGTTGGCGTAGGAGAAGGCCTCCTGGCCGCGCGCGCGGATGGCGGCGACCAGCTCGTTGCTGTCGAAGCGCTCGCCCTCGGCGATGCGGGCCTGGTCGTGGGCCCCAGCCACGATGACCACGTCGGCCGCGCCGAAGGCCTCGGCGTAGGCCTGCTGGAACACCTTGCGCCGCGAGGTGGCGCTACGGGGCTCGAAGATGGCCCACAAGCGGCGCTTCCCGAAGCGAAGGCGCAGGGATTCGAGGGTCAGCTTCACGGCAGTGGGGTGGTGGGCGAAGTCGTCGAGGACGGTGATCTTCCGGGGCTCGCCGATCACCTCCTGCCTACGCTTCACACCGGCGAAGCTGGAGAAGCCCTTGGCCAAGGCGGTGGGATCGAGCCCCTCCCGCGCGAGGGCCGCGACGGCGGCCACCTGGTTGTATAGGTTGTGTTCGCCAACCAGCACGCTTTCGAAGCGACCCCAGAGGTTGCCGTCGTGTAGAACGACGAAGGTTTGCATGCCGCGCGCGGTATCGACGCCTTCGATACGCCCGTCCCAACTCTGGCCGGCGCCATAATGGCGAAGCTCACAACGGGCCTCCAGACACACGTCGCGGACGTCGTCATGGTCCCATCTGGCGACGATACAACCGTCGTCCGGCACGATGGCGACGAGCTTTCGGAAGCTCCGCTTGATGTGGTCGAGGTCGGTGTAGATGTCGGCGTGGTCGAACTCGACAGACGTGATCAGCGCCGTCTTGGGGCGGTAGTGTAGGAACTTGGGACCCTTGTCGAAGAAGGCAGTGTCATATTCATCACCCTCGATGACGAATTGGTGCCCGGTGCCGGTGCGCGCCGTGCGATCGAAGTTGAGCGCCACCCCGCCGATGAGGAAGCCCGGGGACAACCCGGCGGCGTCGAGCAGATGCGCCGCGAGGGCGGTGGTCGTCGTCTTTCCGTGGGTGCCCGATACCACGATGCTCTGTCGCGATTCGAGGAACCGCGCCCCCAGCAACTGGGGCATCGACGCGTAGGTGAGGGGACCCGCCAGGAGCGCCTGGGCCTCCTCGTACTCAGCGCGGATGACGTTCCCGACCACGACCAGGTCGGGGTTGTGGGCGAGGTTCGAGGCGTTGTAGCCAATCATGACCTCGATGCCCAGCGAGGCGAGGTAGTCGCTCATCGGGGGGTACACCCCGGTGTCGCTGCCCGTGACACGGTAGCCGGCGTCTTTGAGCATGCCGGCAAACGCGGCCATGGCGGTGCCGCCGATGCCCATGATGTGGACCGACTGGACAGATTCGGGCAGGGGGCCCGAGAGGAGGGGCATGGGGAGGCCGGAGGTGAGGAGGGAGCGCGATCTAATCGACCGGGGGCCGCGCCAGCCACTCCCACGCCGCGCGAAGTTGGATTTCACCCTCGGGCACCTTGAGGGTCTCGGCAGACGCACGGATTCAGTCCCGTGCTACTCCCCCCGCGTGCTGATCGTCATGACCCGGGTCCCCGAGCCCGGCACCACCAAGACCCGCTTGATTCCTCGGCTCGGTCCTGCCGGTGCGGCCCGCCTCGCTGCCGCAATGACCGCCGATCTCCTCGACACGGTGCGCGCGACCGGGTTGCGCTTCCGCGTGGCGCTCGACGGGGACGTCCGGCACCCGTGGGTGCGCACGCTGGACTGCGAGTGGGAGCCTCAGGTGTCCGGCGACCTCGGTCGCCGGCTCAGCCACGCGCTGCGGGACGGCGGCGTCGCGGTGGGCTCCGATGCGCCGACCCTGCCGGCGGCGCTCTTGCACGAGGCCCATGCGTCGACGGCGGACGTCGTGATCTCACCCGCCTTCGATGGGGGGTATGTCCTGGTGGGCGTGTCGGACCCGAGTGACATCTTCGAGCTGGTGCCGTGGTCGAGCCCCGAGACCTACGCCCGGCAGCACCAGCGCGCGCTCGACCTCGGGCGCTCGGTGCGCGTGCTTCCCTTCTGGTACGACGTCGACGGCCCGGAGGACGTGGATTTCCTGGTGAACCACCTGCGCACGCTTCCCGAGAAGGTGGCCCCGCGGACCCGCTCCTTCCTCAGCGCTGAGCGCTGACCCAGGCGCGCACTTCGTCGGGACGGCGCTCGATCCAGTCGACGAAGCACGCGGCCTGGTAGTCGTGATCGGCCAGGGACCAGTCGACCTGGGGATCGACCGCGGCGTAGGGTCGGATGCGCTCGTGGGTGGCGGCGGCCTGGCTGGCCAGGTCCATGCTCTCCACCAGATCGGCGAGCCGCTCCATCTCGTCGAAAAACGGCGCGCGGACTCCCGTGGCGTCTATACCTACACGGAGTGCGAGTAGGGCCGTCCTAACGCCACTAGTTCCGCGAATGCGGCCTCCGCGAGTACGACGGGATCCTTGACCTGCGCTTCCGGGGCGCCGGCTGCCACCCGCACGGCCTTCCAGCGCTCCCAGGCGCTCGGATCGAGGCGGACGATCTGGGGCGCCGCGTAGCGACCCGTCGCGCGTCGGTCGGCGTATTCGAGGTTGTGTCCTGCCAACACACGATCGAATGTATCGAATATATCAGTATCGAGTTCGCTCGTTACGCCAATGGCAATCCTCAACGAGGGCACCTCCGCCCAGGCGATCGTCGCGGCGATGGCGCTGGCCTCAGGCACCGTGTCGCGCAGGGCGGCCTGAAGCTGAGCCTCGGTGACGCGCTCGCCGACCGCTGAGAGCTCGGCGCCGGCACGCCGAAGGAAGACCATCCGTGGCGCCCGCCCCACAAAGCCGGTGATCTGCACGAGATCGCCGAGATCGTAGCGGTACAGCCCAGCTTCGGTGGACACCACGAGCCGGTAGATGCGGCCGACTTCTACCTCCCACGCCCAGTGTGCCGCGCCGTCCTCGTCGATGAACTCCAGGAGGTGCCCCCCCAGCCATGCGACAGGGTCGCCGTCGTCGACCGGGACCGCAAAATACCCTTCGGACGCGGTGATCCCGACCTCGCGCACCGGGATTTCCCGCCCGAGCGCGCCGGGCAGACGATCGACGAAGAACCTGGCCGGCCCGCCCGTCCAGCAGTTGAGCCGGCGCAGGTTCCACGGCCACGCAGGGGCGTCCCCGAGGGTGCGGCGGGGGAGGCCGCGGGCGCCAGTGCGTTGCAGCGTTCCGTCCGCTAGATCGCGCCGGAGTTCCTCCCACCACTCGTGCAATCGCCGCGTGTACAACAGGATCGTAGAGGGGTTGGCTGCGGTCCAGCTGCGCACGTCGGCGGCGAGCGCCTGACGCAGAATCGTGTATTGCCGAAGGCTCACGTCGGGGATGGCGTAGGCCTCGTAGGGGACCGGAGCGCGCCAGCGTACCCAGAAGGGCTGCGCTTGGAACATCCGGCCGGTGTTGCTCCCGAACGCCAGGCCGCCGGCCGTGTGTCCGGAGACCGCAGGGGAGACGATCGACAACGCGGCGCCACCCGCCAGCGCCTCGTCGTCTCGCAGCAGGCCGAGCACCCACAGCCGTTGGGCGTCCGCCACGGAGCGCGCCCACGTCGGCGTGACCGGAAGCCGCTTCGGCCCACCGGTCGTCCCGCTGGTCTGGACGAGCTGCAGCACCCTTTCGCGAGTGAGGACGTTGGCTTCGCCCGCCTCGACCCGGTCGAGCCAAGGGCGGTGGGCCGCGTGGTCGGAGATCGGTACGGTGGAGCGGAACTCGGTGAGGCCTTCGGTGCCGAGGAGGCCGGCGGCCCGCGCGAAGGCTGTCCCATGCGCGCCGCGGAGGATCACGGAGAGGCGATCGCGCTGCGCCGCTTCGGGCTGGGCGAGGCTTTCGTGGAAGCGCGCCACCGGGGCCCCGCCGAGCGCGCGGAGCAGACGGTACGGGCCGTGTCCGTCCGGCGGGAAAATCACTGCTCTTGGGTAACCTTGTCGTGAAAACAGGGGGAGGACGCTCGCCGCGCCCTCCCCCTACCGCGGCGTACCCTCCGGCCTCCAACCTGCGGTTTCCGGCCTGCGGGCTGGGGCGCGTAAATAACGCGCCCCAGCCACCGCTCTCCCCCTCCCGGGCAGTCCCCCATGCCGCCGAGGCGTTTGGAGGGCCTTGGGCCGCGGCATGCGGCATAGGGAACTCTTCGGTAGCCCCCGGGGTGCCCGCCCGTTACCTTCGCGCGACCTTCGGGTAGGGAATGCGCAGCGGCGACACCGTGCGGGACGGCCAGGGCAACGCGTATCAGGTGGGGCAATTGCTCGGGCGCGGCCTGTGGGGAAAGTGCTTCGTCGCTCGCCGCGAGGTGACCGACCAGCTCTTTGTGCTGAAAGTCCCGCTGGCGCCCGACGACATTCGCGGCGAAGGGGGCGCGCCCGAGGCGTTCTTCTTGGCCTGCCGGGACGCCCTGATGGAAGAGGCCCGACTGTACGAGCAGGGGCAGGTGCCCTTTCTCCCCCGGCTGGAGGCGCGGTTCACCGGGCCCGACGGGCAGCCGGCGATGTTGTTGCCCAGACTGGCGGAATCGCTCGAAAGCCGCATTCAGGGGGGGCTCGGTGTCGGCCCGCTCGTCGATGCGCTCTTGGCCGTGGCCATGCTCGTCCGCCAGCTCGCGGGGGCGGGGGTCGCGGGTTCGACCGTTCACGGTGGACTGCGTACCACCAACGTTCTGTACTCCGACACCGGCGAGCTCTTCCTGACCGATGTCGCGACGCCGGCTACGCGGCGGAACATCGCCGCTTTCGCGAATCAGGCGCCCCAGGGGCACGCCTGGCTGCCTCCCGAAGTGGTGGGGGGTGGTGCCGGTGGCGATGGGGCGTGGTCGCCGGCGGTGGACACCTGGGCGCTGTCGATGATGCTGTGGCGAGGGATCGTGGGCCCGGAAGCGCCGATCGCGTGGCCCACCCGCGGGCTTGACAAGGCATCGGCGGGTGCGGTCAAGGACAAGCTCATCCAACGGATGAAGGCCGAAGACAGCAATCCGCGCTTCCATGGCCGGCTGGCGGAGCGGGTGGGCGTGCTTCTGTCCCGCGCGCTGTCGTTGGAGGTGGCGCCATCGCCGCCGTACCGCTTCTCGCGCCTGGACGAATTCGTGCAGCGGCTGGAAGAGGTCGCGGCGTTGATTCGGCCGCAGGTGACGAGCGTGGGGAAGGTGCTGCACGATCGGCCGGCCGCGCGTCCTTTCTTCGCGACCGACGAGGCCGTGAGCTTCTCGGTCACCGTGGGCGTGACCGCGGGGGTCGAGGGGCGGGAGGAGATCGGCGTGGGCATCGCGGTCTTCGATCTGGCGCGGGACGCCCGGGTCAAGGACCTGGACCTGGGGTACACGGTCGACAAACACCCGTCGGGCCGGTACCGCTTCGCCTTCCGCATCAACGGGCTGGGCCCGGGGCCCTACCGGGCGCGGGTTGCGTTCGCGATTCGTGACAGCGGCCAGCCCCCGGCCACCGCGGAGTCAGAGTTCGAGATTCGGGCCGCGCCAGGCTGGGTACCGCCCGCCGAGGCGCCGCAAGCCGCGCAGCCGCTGGCCTTCGCGCGTGAGCAGACCGGGGTCACCACGCCGCGCCTGGAGCCGCCGAGCGCGGCCGACACCCCGGTGGCGGTGGTGAATGCGCCGCAGCCGGCCTACGTCTCGCCAACCCCCGTCGCCGTGCCCACTCCCATGGCACCCCCGGCGGTCGCGCCTGTTCGCGACGCGGAGCGCCCGAGGGCCTCGGCGGTGCGACCCGCCACACCGGTGGAAGAGATCGGCCTGCGGCCAGCACGCGGCCACGTCTCTCCGCCGCCGAACCATCCTGAGCCGACGCCGATTCAGCGCCCCAGGCCGCTCTTGCCGGAATCGGCCGCGCCCCTGCCGCCCGCGCCGGTGCTGGAGAAGCCCCGTGCTGCCGCCCCTGCGGCCATCGCGTCGCCACTCCCCCCGACGCCCGCCGCGATGGGTGGTCCGGGCGCGCTCGACGAGCCGGCGTTCCAACCGCCCCGAAGCTGGACCTACGAGCCGATTCCCCGCGGAAAGCAGGCCTCGGTCGCGTTGGACGATCCTCCCTCGCAGGTGGATGCGGCCGCGGACGATGACGGCGAGCCGTCACCCATCGGTAAGTTCTTCACGTCTGTCAAAAACGACCCGTTCGTGTTGGTGATGAGCTCGCTCGGCGGGTTGATCCTGATTCTTCTCGTTCTGTTCCTCGCCCTTCGGAGTTAGTTCTTCCATGCGTATTTCGTTCTCTTCTGACCGCGCCTCTACCCAGGCGGTCGATGTGGTCGCGGTGATCGTTCCTCAGGGCAAGTTGGCGGCGGCCGTGGCCGATCTGGATGGCGCCGACGGCTTTGGCGGCGCGCTCGCGGGCGCGGCGCGGGACGACACCTTCGAGGGGCGGTCGGGAACCACCTTCTGGACGCCGGCCCTTGGTCGCATTGCCGCACGCCGCGTGGTCCTGGTCGGCGCGGGTCCGGCCGGTGTCAGTGATCTTCGTGCTGCGGCCGGCGTCGCCGGTCGGCAGGCCCGTGACAAGGGCGCCAAGAGCGTGGCCTTGTACTCGGCCGACACGGCCTTCGCCGGGGAGGGAATCTCGCTCGCGATCGAGGCCTTTGCCGAGGGAAACTATCGCTTCGACAAGTACAAGCCGGTCGCGCAGCGCAAGGCTCCCGCCGATGAGCTTCGCTTTGTCGGGGTCGCGGAAGATGCGGCGGCGGTTGCGCGCGCCGAGGCGCTCGCGGCGGGGCAGGAGCTCGCGCGAAACCTCGTGAACGAACCGGCGGCCGAGGTCCACCCGGACAGCCTCGCCGCGGTCGCCGAGGGCCTCGCCAATGGCGACGACATCACGGTGGTGGCCTCCTGGGACTTCGACACCATCCGGGCAAAGGGCATGGGCGGCATCGCCGCAGTCGGCCAGGGCAGCGACATCAAGCCTCGCTTCGTGCACCTGCGCTACGAGCCCAAGGGCGGGGCCAAGGCCCACGTGGCGCTCGTCGGCAAGGGGGTCACCTTCGACTCCGGCGGGCTCTCGCTCAAGCCCAGCGACGGCATGATGACGATGCGCTGTGACATGGCCGGCTCCGCCGCCGTCATCGGCGTGATGAAGGCGCTTTCCGCATCGCGCCCGAACGTACGGGTGGACGTGATCTTCGGGGCGGTCGAGAACATGCCGAGCGGCAACAGCTACAAGCTCGGCGACATCCTCACCATGTACAGTGGCAAGCGCGTGGAGATCCACAACACCGACGCCGAAGGGCGGCTGGTGCTCGCGGATTGCCTCCACTACGCCAGCGGGTTGAAGCCCGATGTGGTGGTCGATCTCGCCACGCTGACCGGGGCGGCCGTCGTGGCGCTCGGGGACTGGTACACGGCGCTGTATTCTCGCGAAGATACGACCGCGAACCAGCTTCTGTCGGCGGCCGGCACCTGTGGGGAGGCGGCGTGGCGTATGCCCCTGCCGGATCTGTACCGCGACAAGATCAAGGCCGAGTGGGGTGAGACCAAGAACACCGGCGGCCGCGCCGCCGGGAGCATCACCGCCGCGTTGTTCCTCAGTGATTTCGTCACCACGCCCAAGTGGGCCCACCTCGACATCGCCGGTCCGGCCTTCCTGGACACGCCGCTTTTGCACTACGTGCAGGGCGGGACGGGGATCATGGTTCGGACCCTCTGTCGTTGGATTCACGGGCTGGGGGAGTAGGCCGGCGGCGCCGCCTACCCCTTCCCCAAAAGCTCCAACACTTTGCGGTACGCATCGCGCTTGCTGAGCCCGGTCGCTTCTGCGAGTGCGTCACGTACGGCCCGCGCGTCCATTCCCTGGGCGAGCATGCGCCGGGCGAGGGCGTCGGGATCGTCGGCGAGCGGCCGCTCCGGGGGAGGGCCGAGCAGAAGCACCACCTCACCACGGGTCTCCTCGCCGAGTGCGATGCGCACTTCCGCAGCGCTGCCGCGGAGCCACTGCTCGTGGATGCGGGTGAGGTTGCGGGCGACACAGACCGGGCGGTCGTTCCAGGTGTCGGTCAGCCAGTCCAAGGTCGCGGGGAGGCGCACCGGGGACTCGAGGAAAACCAGCGTGGCGCGGAGCCCGCGGAGCTCGTCATGAAGGGCGGCGCGTCCGCCGGAGTCGCGCGGAAAAAAGCCAGCGTAGAGCACGCGATCCACCGGGAGTCCGGAGCCGACGAGCGCCGCGAGCGGCGCGCTGGCGCCGGGGAGAACGTCGATCTGGATGCCCGCTGCGACGCAGGCGCGGACGAGTCGAAAGCCGGGGTCGTTGACCAGCGGCGTCCCCGCTTCGCTGCACAGCGCCAGGTGTTGCCCGGAGGCGAGGCGGGCGAGGACCTCGGGGAGGCGGTCACCTTCGTTGTGGTCGTGGAAGCTGAACAGCCGCGCGGTCTGGCCGTGATGGGCGAGGAGGGCCGCCGTGGTGCGCGTGTCCTCACAGGCGACGGCGTCCGCCTCACGAAGGATGCGCAGCGCGCGGAGGGTGATGTCCTCGGCGTTGCCAATGGGGACGGCGACGACGGAGAGGCGTCCGCTCACGGGTGTTCCGCCATCGCCCAGGTGCAAATTGGCACCCCGGCGACGACGTAGGCGCGCTCGGCGGGCGCCAGCACAAAGCCCGGGGCCTCAGCGACCACCTCCTGGAGGAGCAGGCCGGCCAATGAGCGAATCTCGGCAACGACGGCACCCTTGTCCAGAAGCACGCCCGGGCCCACCCGCGGAACCAGTACGCCCTTGGCCGAGGCGCGCGGCCCGCTTTCCCGCCGCCACGGCCCGCCAGGCATCGGCGTCACCGCCGGCGGGGGGGCGGCGGCGAGCATGCCGATGGCGCTGAGCATGCCGAGCACCGCACGAACCGTCACGTCCACCGCGTCGGCGTCGAGCACCAAACGGGGGCCGGCCTCGATGGTCACCGTCGGCACCGATAGGCGGTTGAGCGCCGCTCCGGACAAGGAGCGGTCGAGCCGAAAGCGGAGGTAACGATCGTCCGGATACTCGCGGATCACCGTCAGTCCGGTCGCGACGGCGAGGCGAGCGGCCTCCGCTTCGAGGCGAACGCGCGCCTCGCCCTGGAGCGAGACCGCCCGGTCCAGGAGCGCGTAGGGGACGGCCCCGGGCGCGTCGGCGTGCAGGTCCACGACGAGGTCCGGCCGGCGTGCGGTGAGGTCGGTCCACGCCGCATGGGCGAGTCGTTCGCCTGGAGCGCCGCTGGGATCGCCGGGGAAAAGCCGGTTGAGGTCCTGGTCGTCCTCGGGGAAACGACGCACCCGGCGCTCCAGCCCGTCGGGGTTCAGGCTCGGGTACAGGTGGACGGTCCCCGAGAGGAGCTGGGCTTCGAGAATGGGAATCAACCGCAGGACCGCGCCGGTGCCGGTGCACTCGTCGCCGTGGAGGTTGGCGGTGACCACGACAACGGGCCCCCTGCCGGCGGGCGCGCGTTCGGCGGGTGCCGAGACCGACACCACCACGAGGTCGGCGCCACGGCCCGGCGCGCTGACACGGGAGACGCTACGCGACATCGCCCGCCTCCATGACCCAGAATTTCAGGTAGCGCGATTCGGGGAAGTGGAGGGCCGCCGGGTGATCGATGCCGGGCGTGCCTTCATGACAGAGTCGAAGCTCGCGGGCGGCGCGCTCGGCCCCTTCCTGCAAGGCGCCACCGAACTGCTTGGGCGACTGCGTCCCGAGGTTGCTGGCGGCGATGAGCCAGCCTCCGGGCTCCAGGACCCGCAGCGACGCCGCGGCGAGACGGGCCCAGTCCTTTTCGCCCTGCCAGGTTCCGGCGTCAGAGTGGCTGTAGCCGGGGGGATCGACCACCACCCGGTCAAAGCGCCGGCCCTGGCGGCGGAAGCGGTCCAAAACCCGGAAGCAGTCCTCGGCCAAGAGCTCGCCGGGATCCAGCTCGTTGAGCTCGAAGTTACGACGCGCTCGCGCCAGGTACCCCTCGGAAAGATCGACGCTGACGACCTCGCTGGCGCCGTGTCGTCGCGCGCTCACCGAGAACGCGCCGGTGTGCGCGAACAGGTTGAGCACCCGGGTGTCGCGCCAGTGGCCGGCCATCCACGCCCGATTGTCGCGCATGTCGGTGAAGAGCCCGGCGTCTTTCCCGAGCGCCGGTCGCACCTCGTAGGCCAGCCCCAGCTCGCTGACCACGACGTCCAGGAGCGTGGCCTCGCCGAAGATGCAGCGGGGTGCCCCGGCCGCGCGGTCCACGTCGCGAGGATCACGCCGCTCCGAAATCCAGACGGCATCGATGTTGCCGAGCTGATCGCGAGCCGCCAGCCCGGCGGCCTCGCCGAGTGTGCGCAGGCTCGGGGAGTCGATCGCCACGACAACCACCCGGCCCCAGACGTCCACCCGGATACCCGGAAGCTCGTCGTTTTCGGCGTTGACCAGCCGGCAGGCGGTAGTGTCGGATCCGATGCCAATCCGGCGGCGGATGGCCGCCGTGACCCGGGCGGCAATCAGCGCGGCGTCGACCGGTCCGTCGTCCCGTCGAAAGCGCCGAACCGCGATCCAACCCCGGTCCGCGACGCCGACGCCGAGGGCGGTCCCGCCTTCACCACGGAGGCGGACGACCGTGCCGGGCGTGGCCGTTCCTCGGACCAGCTCGGCTGGATACACCCACGGAAAGCCCCGTTTGAGCCAGCCAGTGGAGTAGGCGTTGACGACGATTTCGGGGGGCGACACCGCCATGGGAGGCTAGAGCAGGCTCCCACCTACCGAACTGGCCACATCCTCCGCGGTCAGCGTGGCCAGCCCGGCCAGCTCGGCGATGCGGTGGTTGGTGCCACGGAGGTCGCGCACGAGCTGTCGGCACACCAGCATCAGGAAGCGGGTGCCCAGGGGCGTCGAGGCCTCGCACATCCGTTGGAAGTCGGCGGAGCCGATCTCCAGCACCAGCACGTCGCTGGCGGCCCGGCAACCGGCCGCGCGCGCCCCGCCGTCGAGCAGCGCCACCGAGCCGAAGACGGCCCCACGTTGCAGCACGCCGAGGCGGGTGCGGGTACCGCCCGGAAGGCGGCGGATCACCTCGACCTCACCGCCGAGCAGAACGTATGCGGCCCGTGCCCGCTCGCCCTGCTCGATGATGGTGGACTCGGCGGCGAAGGTGAGGGTGCGACACACGCTGGTCAGCACATCGATGTCGTGATTCGGGAACTCGGCGAAGAGCTCGAGGGTGCGAAGTTGTTCGGCGATCATCGTGCGATCCGCTCACGAGCGTCAATCAGTTCACGACGAAGCTCCGGGCCCGTACCGGTCAGCAGGCGATCGAGCTTGCCCTCGAGCGCGCGCAGCCGAGAGCACACCTGCAACGCGATCGTGCGCAAGATGCCGCTGGCGCCCGGATGGCCGGCGGCGAGGAGGTCGGCGAACGCAGGAGCGTCGATCGTGAGCACCACGGTCTCTTCGATGGCGGTCGCGGTGGCGGCCCGGGGGGCCGGATCGATGAGCGCCATCTCACCGATGAGCGCGCCCGGTGACTCGGTGCTGACCACGAGATCGGGGCCATCGGGTACGGACACCGAGATCTGCACGAGCCCGCTGACGACCACGGTGACCGAATCTGCGAACTCACCCTCGGTGAAGATGCGCATGCCGGGCTTGTACCGGAGCCCGGTGCAGCGTGCGGCGAGCGCGACAGCCTCTTCAGGCGCTAGCGAAGAAAACACCGGAAGCCGGCGCAATAAGCGAGCAAGTTCGTTGTGGGGCACTAGACGCTCGCCTCGCGAATTGCGACGATGGTGGTCCCCACCAGGATCGCGTCGCCGACTGAGACGCGCTGCGCCCCGGGGAGTCGTTTGACCGTGCCATCCGGGCTCAAGACCAGGGTCGGGCAGGTCTCGTGCAGCGGGGTGACCATCAGCACGTCGCCGACGAGCTCGACCGCACTTTGCCGGCGGCCGGTGAGCGACTTGTCGAGGGTGAAGCCCTTTTCACGCGCCCGCGCCGCGCGAGGGCCCGAGCACCAGCGGATGTTGTCCTGGTTGTTGCGATCGGGCAGCAGCAGACCGGGGTGGTTCGGTTCGCGGCCAAGCTCCACACGCTGGCCGGGCCCCATGCCCAGGTGCATCTGCGAATCGCCGAGGAAGGCCCCGATGAACCCTTCCGAGCTGAAGGCGTAGTGGCGCCAGGTGCCCGCCGGCGTGCTGATCACCGAGCCGTGGCGCACCGGCCAGGTGCTGTTGATGCCGGCCGACTGGCCGTCGACGGCGACGCCGGGGGCGAGCACCGTCACCGTGGGACCGGCTGGGCCCACGTCGAGCCGGAGCTGAGCGCGTTCGCTGCGATTGACCCAGCGGCCATCGGCCAGGAGGTCGTAGCTGTAGCCGGCGACAACCTCGCCGAGCGGGGCCGCAGGCAGACACAGCCCGGCGATGACCAGATCGACCACGGCGATGCCGCCCGCATCAAGGATGATGGTATCGCTGCTAGCGCTCCGCTGAAGCGGTGCGCTGTACCGGGCGATCGTGGCCGCGAGCGCTTCCGGCGTCGCGATGATGGCCCCGCGCCCTTTGACCGCCCACTCCACGCGCGCGGCGGGGCCGAACTGGTAGCTTTGCAGCCACACGTGGGAGGGATCGACGATGGGGAGTGTGTCGACGGCCTGAGCAAGCTGGGGGGAGCCCGGATTGAAGCCCACCATGACCACATGGCCGCCGGGAGGCACCGGGGGGAGAATCTCGCCTGCGTTCCAGACGATCAGCCGCGACGTGCGGATCGCCGCGATGAGGGTGTCGGGGAGGATGGCCTGATGGCGGGCGACCGCGCGAAAGATTTCGGCGTCGCCTGGGATACCCTTGAGTTGGTGGTGCCCCGTCGACTCCCACGGAATCTCGGCCTGGTTCATGCAGTGGCGAGTGCCGTTGGACACCCAGACCTCCCCTGCGGGCGTACGCGCATTGATACGTGCCGACAGATTCACCGTCTCGCCGAAGGCGTCGTTGCTCGTTTCTTCCACGTCGCCCGTGGCGCAGCTGGCCCGGAAGGTGACGGTGCTGCCGGAGCCAGGGGCGTGCCCCTCGACCAGGTCCAGGCAGGCGCGCACCGCGTCGGTGGCGCTGTCGAAGAGCGCCATGAAGCTGTCGCCGATGCCCTTGACGATCCGGCCGCCGCGACGCGTGAGGACCGGTTCGACCATCTCCTGGTGATGGTTGAGCAGTTGGCGCAGCCCCTCGCGGTCGCTGGCGACCACGGACTTGGTGTAGTCGGCCAGATCGGTGAACACCACCGTCTGCGTGCGCGTCCTCAACTGCAACGGAAAACCTCGACAGCGGAGTCTATCATGTTGGGGGGGGAGAGGCCGCAACGGTGGGGGTAGCCCCGCCCGGCGGGATGAGACCGGCCCGACCGCGTCGGAGGCCATCGAGCATGTCTGCGCCGAGGTGCCGACGGTGTGGGTGCAGTGGATGCTGCGCGCCCGCCTGATCGAGGCGCGGAAGCTCGACACCGGTAACGCGATCAAGAAACTCACGGCCCTGTGCTCGGGCACCCGCTACGCTGCCGCCGGAAGGTCCACGGCGTAGCCGAGCTTTTTGAGCCTGGGCGGAGGCGGGTCCGCCGCGGAGGGGCGGCGTGCTTTTTGAGTCGACTACGCGTCACCCGCGTGCTTTTCGAGCCGCCTACGCCTGGGCGTCACCGTGCCGCAACAGTTTCATCCCCCCATGAGCCGGCGTCGCGACGGCATGCGTAACTATCATGAAAAGTCCCTGGCTCGCAACGGCCCACGGCCAGCGAGAGGGGGAACCGAGACCGCGGACAGGTCGTGACGGACAACCTGTCACGCATTCACCCCCCTGTCGTGCCAGTTTGACAGCGTGGCGCCCAGGTGGCGAGCGCGGTAGGTAGAAGGGCGATTATTTGTGTGGCCCGGTTCTTGCTTGCCCTTGACGAGCATGGCTGGCCTTCCCACCCTTACCCGCAATCGCACCCTCGCCGCGCTGGCGGTGTCGGTCGTCCTGGGCTTTTCGCTCGGCGCGGGGCTCAATGTCGCCGCCGGGACCCAGATCACGCTGCCCGCCGACCTGGAGATGCCCATCTTTGAGGATGCCCCGTCGGTGGCCAAAGATCCGGGCAGCGACGTTGCCGAGCCCGACGCTGAGCGCCCCGAGGGGGACAGTTCGCAGGAGAGCTTCGTCGACCGCCGGGCCTACTCCGACGCGATCGTGCGCCGCAACATCTTCGATTCGGCGGCGGTGGTGAGCACCACCTCGGCGGATCCCGCGGCGCAGGACTGCAGGGAGTCCAAGGCGCAGCTTCTGGCAACCGTGGTCGCCGACGTTCCCGACTACTCCAGCGCCCTCATCAGCGATGGTGGAAAAGGCAGGGCAAACGGCTATAAGATAGGGGACTCCGTCGGCAGTGAAGGGCGGATAAAGACCATCAGCCAGAAGAAGGTGTGTTTGGAGGACGGGGGTTGCCTGTGCATTGGCACCGACGACAAGCGCCGAGACACCACCCCGGTGGCCGCAGGCGCTGAGGCGGCGACAGATGACGGCGGGGTGACCAAGGTCTCGGACACCAAGTTCCTGGTCGACCGGTCGTTCCTCGAAAAGCAGTTGGGGAACGTCGAGACGTTGGCGACCCAGGTGCGGGCCTCCCCGAAGAATGAAGACGGCAAGATCATCGGCTTCCGCCTGTCGGGAATCCGCAAGGGCAGCGTCTTCGACAAGCTGGGCATCAAGAACGGGGACGTGGTCCACAACGTGAACGGGCAGTCGCTCACGAGCATGGAGACGGCCCTGGGCGCCTACGGCACCCTGCAGAACGAGCGCGCGTTCAACTTCGAAGTGACCCGCCGCAACCAGAAGATGACGATCGACTACGAGGTTCGCTGATGAAGCCGGTCCTGCCCATGATTTGTATCGCCGGTGTCGGCGCTGTCCTCCTGTTGGCCTTTGGTGTCGGCGCTCCCGCGTTTGCGCAGGAGGGGCAGGATCCCCCCGACGGTGAGGAGCAGCCCGAACGCATCCCCGCGATCGGCAAGCCACCGGCTCGTGCCATTCCCGGCATGCCGGGTTCCAACGGCCAGGGCGCGCCAGGGCAGAATCCGATGGGCGGGCAGCCCGGCGAAGGTGGCGAAGGTGGCGAGGGGCAACAGGGCGGTGGTGTGCCTGGCGGTCCGGGCGGAATGCAGGGTGGCCCGGGCGGAATGCAGGGTGGTCCGGGTGGGATGCAGGGGGGTCCAGGTGGGATGCAGGGCGGCCCGAAGGGTCCTCCGGGCGGGCTTGAGGGCGTTGGGAACGGCCCACCCGCCGGTGGGGGGCCGGCCGGTGGCGGTGCGGCCGCGACCGTGATCCAGCATGCGCCCTGCGTGCAGGGCAAGGCAAAGATCACCATGGACTACGTCGATGCGCCGGTGGGCGACGTCGTCAAGTACATGGCCGAGATCACCTGCAAGAACTTCATCATCAAGGACGATCTCAGCGGCAAGATCACCATCATCTCCCACCAGCAGGTGACGATTGACGAGGCCTACGAGGCCTTCCTCAGCGCCCTGGAAGTCAACGGGTACACGACTGTCCAGGTGGGCAAGAACACCAAGGTCGTCCCCACCTCTGAGGCGGCCAACACGCCTCTGCGCGTGTATCAATCCGACGACCCACTGCCGGCAACCGACGGTTTCGTGACACAGATCATCCAGCTCGAAAATGTCAGCGTGGCGGACATGGGCTCGGTGGTCAAGGAGTTGGCGGGCAGCAAGGTCCGCGTCGTCACCTACCTGCCGACCAATACGCTCATCGTCACCGATGCCGCGTACAACATCCGGCGGGTGAGCCGCATCATCGCGCAGCTCGATGTCGCGGCTCCGAAGTCGAAGCTCGCGGTGATCCCGCTGAAGCATGCGACGGCCGCGGATGTCGAGAAGGTGCTTGAAGAGGTGTACGCCGTGGCTGCGTCGTCGACGTCGTCGAGCTCCGGCGGCGCCGACAAGCCAGGTCGGAAGAAGGGCAAGGGCGCGGAGGCCGCAGGCGCGACCGGTGGTTCGTCTACGAACGTGGGCGCCGAGGGCGTCTACATCTCGAAGATCATCTCGGATGAGCGCACCAATTCGCTGATCCTCCTGGCCAACGAAGAGGCCCTGGCCGACGTCAAGTCGCTCATTGCCACCCTGGACGCCGACATCGACCCGTCCAGTCGCTCGCAGATTCACGTGATCTACCTGGAAAATGCCAAGGCTACCGACGTCGCCAGCGTGCTGCAGGACCTCAGCAGCAGCTCCAGCAGCACCAGCAGTCGGTCGACGGGATCGTCGAGCTCAAACCGCAAGTCCACGAGTGGCAACAACAGCCAGCGGAGCGGCTCCAGCGGCTCCAGTGGTCGCAGCGGCAGCAGCGGCTCCAACAGCAGCGGCTTCGGCGGGGGCAGCAGCGGCGGTCGCAGCAGCGGCGGCGGCATGCCGGGCGGCGCGCCTGGGGACGGACCTCAAGGCCCCCCTGGCGGTCTCGGCGGGATGGGCGGGTCTGGCGGCGGCAGCGGCGGTGGCGCGGTCGCCGCGTTCGACAGCGGCATGCGGGTCACGGCCGATGAAAACACCAACTCATTGGTGATCATCGCCGCGCCCGAAGACTACCGCGTGATTCAGAGCGTCATCTCCAAGTTGGACATCCGCCGCCGTCAGGTCTTCGTCGAGGCGGTGGTCTTGGAGATTGGCAGCGAGGACGAGCTGGACCTGGGCATCGGCTACCACGGGGGTCTGCCCGACGCGGATGGCAACACCCAGTTCTTCTCTTCCCAACTCAACGGCAGCTCGCTCGGGGTCACGGCCGATGCGCTCAGCGGCCTCGCGATGGGCATCTTCGGCGCTGAGACCGTGGAGCTGCCGACGTCGACCGGTGTGCTCACGGTGCCGCTCTTCGGCATCGCGCTCAATGCGTTGGCGTCGAACTCGGGCGTCGACATCCTGTCCAACCCTTCGCTGCTCATCGTCGACAACGAAGACGCGAAGATCAGCGTCGGCCGCAACGTCCCGTTCCCGGTCTCCAGCGGCCGTGACAACAACAACAATCCGATTGTCAGCTACCAGCGCGAGGATGTCGGCATCGAGCTGACGGTCACCCCGCAGATCAACGAGTCCAACACGGTGACCATGGAGTTGACGCTCAAGGTCGCCGAGGTGGAGGAGGACAACTCTGGGCTCGACGTCAGCACCGCGGGCTTCATCACCTCGGAACGCGAGACCGAAAACGTGGTGGTGGTCGACGACAACCAGACCATCGTCATCGGCGGGCTCATCGGCCGGACCTCGACCAAGGTCGAGACCAAGATTCCGATTCTTGGCGATATTCCTCTGATTGGGGCGCTATTCCGGGGCAAGCGGAACACCGAACGGAAGACCAACCTGCTCATCTTTTTGACCCCGCATGTCATCAACGACGCGAAGGATCTCGAAGAGGTCTACCGGGTCAAGTGGGCGCAACGCCAGGAGTTCATCCGCCGCTTCTATGGGAAGTCGCGCGACGAACAGCAGCGGGAGATGGGGACCATCCTGGCCGGTTCGATGACCGCCATCGACCAGCCGAGCCAGTACCGCACCAAGGATGCACCGCACGCGTCGAGCGAGACGATCGGCGTCGATTCGGGAGCCGGCAGCATCCTGCCCGCGACCGGGACCACCCCCGATTCGGTGCCGCCCGCGCCCACGCCGACGCCCGAGCCTGCCCCGGCCGAGCCCGCACCGAGTGGACCCGCACCGTCTGGCGGGAACTGACCGATGGCGATCCGCCGCGTCGGCCTCGAAGAGCGTCTGGTGCAGGGTGGCGCCGACGTGACCCGTATGCGCGACGCGCGTCGTGAGTCTGAACGTAGCGGTGTTTCGCTTCTGGAAGGCATTCAGCGCGTGCAGGCCGCCCCCTCGGAGGCGGTGGGCAAAGCCCTCGCGGCGATGTTGGGGTTTCCGTTCCGCGACAGCATCGACCACGAAGCGGTGGACGTCGAACTGGTGACGCCGATCTCCTTGGCGATGGCGCGCGAAGAGGGGTTCTTGCCCTGTTGGCGGGACGGTGCCTTTGTGCGGGTTGCGATCGCCGACGGGCGTGCGCTCACGGTGCTGGAAGACCTGCGGCTCTTGTACCAGGCCCCGGTCCGACCCTTCGTTGTGTCATCTGATGTATTACGAAATGCAACGAACAAGGCCTATGATCGTGCCGCGAAGAGCGCGTCGGCAACCCTCGAAGGTATCATCGAAGACGGCATCGAGGACGACGGCACCGGGGATCTGAACCTGACTGGGGACATCGTCGATGACCCCAACCAGGCGCCGATCATCAAGTTCGTCAACAGCCTCTTGAGCAACGCGGTCAAAGATCGGGCGAGTGACATCCACATCGAGCCCTTCGAGAAAGAGCTGGTGGTGCGCTTCCGCATTGACGGGGTGCTCTACGAGATCGTGAAGCCCCCGCCGAAATTGCAGGCCAGCATCGTGAGTCGTGTCAAGATCATGGCCGGGCTGAACATCGCCGAAAAACGCATTCCGCAGGACGGCCGCATCCGCACCCGGTTCGCCGGCCGAGAGATCGATCTGCGCGTGTCCACGCTGCCCGTCCGCCACGGCGAGCGCGTGGTCATGCGTATCCTGGAGAAGGGGACCGTCTTTTCGTTGGACGGCGTTGGCATGGGCAAGGACTGCCTGGCGCTGTTCCGAGAAGTGATCAAGAAGCCGCACGGCATCGTGCTGGTGACCGGACCCACGGGCTCAGGAAAGACGACGACCTTGTATTCGGCGCTGGCCGAAATCAACGCGCCCGATCTGAACATCCTCACCATCGAAGACCCCATCGAATACGAGCTGCGGGGCATCGGTCAGACCCAGGTCAACCCGAAGATCGAGCTGACCTTTGCTTCGGCCCTCCGCGCGCATCTACGGCAGGACCCCGACGTCATCCTCGTCGGTGAGATCCGCGACAAGGAGACCGCGGACAACGCTGTCCAGGCCTCGCTTACCGGTCACCTTGTGTTCAGCACACTGCACACCAACGACGCCGCGACGGCGTTCACGCGGCTCATCGACATGGGCGTCGAGAAGTTCCTCGTCACCAGCTCTCTCCTGGCCGTTCTGGCGCAGCGTTTGCTGCGGCGACTCTGTCCGGAATGCAAGGTGCAGCACATCCCCACCGACGGCGAACTGGCCGAGGCCGGCATGACCCGCGCCCAGGTGACCGGGCAGCTGATCTACAAGGCCAAGGGTTGCCCGGCGTGCCTGACGACCGGCTACCGCGGTCGTAGCGGCGTGTACGAGTTCCTCAGCGTGACCGAAGAGGTGCGGGAGCTGGTTCTGCGCAACGCACCCACCACCGAAGTCGCCAAGAAGGCCCGCGAGCAGGGCATGCGCACCCTGCGGGAAGACGGCATCCGCGTGGTCCTGGAGGGCCGCACGTCGCTCGACGAGGTGATGCGTGTCACCCAGGTCGACGTCTCGGAGGCCTGATGGCAGTCTTCGACTACGCGGGCTTCGACGCCGCCGGCAAGGCGGTCAAAGGGGTCATCGACGCCGACTCGGCGCGCACGGCGCGGGGCCGGCTCAAGAAGCAGGGGTTGTTCCCGACCGACGTGAGCGAGCAGCGCTCGGGCACCGTCAAGGGCAAGGGCCTGGCGATCGAGGTCGACTTCTCGAAGTACCTGCAGCGCGTCGGGCCGCAGGACATGGCCACGCTCGCCACGCAGATGTCGACGCTCGTCGGGGCGGGCATCCCGATGGTCGATGCGCTGACCGCCCTTTGCGAGCAGACCGAGAACCCCAAGCTCAAGTCCGTGCTCACCGACGTGCGCGAGAAGGTCAACGAAGGCTCCACCCTTGCCCGGGCGCTAAAAAACCACCCCACGGTCTTTGACGATCTGTTCATCAACATGATCTCGGCAGGCGAACAGTCCGGCGCGTTGGAGCTGGTGCTTCAGCGGCTGGCCGCCTACACCGAAGCGACCGTTGCCTTGCGTGGCAAGCTCGTGGCAGCGGTGACCTACCCCATCTTGATGATGGTGGTTTCGTCTGGGCTCGTCCTTGGATTGTTCACATTCGTCATCCCCCGGATCAAGCGGATCTTCGACAGTTACGGAAAGGCGCTGCCGCTGCTCACGCAAGCCCTGTTCGCCATCTCCAACCTGGTCACGGGTCACCCCATCCTGCTGTTCGGTACCATCGCCTTCGCCGTCTTCGGCTACCGCCGTTGGCTCAAGACGACGAAAGGCCGAGCGTGGTGGCATCGGACCCAACTGAGGCTCCCGGTTTTCGGGCCGCTCAATCGTACGGTGGCGGTTTCCCGATTCTGTCGCACGCTTGGCACCCTCCTGGTGTCGGGTGTCCCCATCCTCGCTGCGCTTACGATCGTCAAGACGGTCGT
>CANLGL010000062.1 GCA_947490345.1 Deltaproteobacteria bacterium | reverse complement strand
TCGACGGGTACGCGGCGAACGTGGATGACTGCGAAGACACGATCGGAACGGTTCATCCTGGGGTCGCCGAGGTGTGTGCGAACCACCTCGACGACGACTGCGACGGCACCGATGGTGGGTGCGCGGACGTCGGAACCCTCTCGCTCGCCGCCGCCGACGTCGCGTTCGCAAGCACGGAGTACGCGGCCCATCTCGGAGTCGCCCTTTCGGCCGCGCCGAACCAGTTCGGCGCGGGCGACTCGGCCATCCTCTTCGGGGCCAACGGGCGCGACTCTGGTGCGGGCGCGGTGTTCGTCGGGAGCAGCGCCGACCTTCTGGCCGACGGCAGCGCTGCATCCTGGCGCGCGACCTGGGAGGGGGTGGGGGTTGGCGACCACGCCGGTTGCGGGATCTCGGCGCCCGGCGACTTCGACGGCGATGGTCTGGCGGACGTGGTGGTCGGCGCGAAAAACGTGGGCGGCCTCGGCGCCGCCTACCTGATCCCGCTGGACGCCACCGGCGTCCAGTCCTTCGCCTCCGCGACGCAACAGTTCTCGGGACTCAGCGGGGGCGGTCAGTTCGGCGAAACCCTCGCCGCCGTCCCCGACCTGGACGGCAACGGGGCCGACGAGCTGGTGATCGGTGACTGGTACGGAGACGTCGGGTACGGCGGGACCGACCGGGGCTGCGCCTACTACTATGAAGGACCGCTGCCGTCGTCGAGCATGGCGTATACCGGGCGGCTTTGCGGCGACGAAAATGAACAATTCTGGATGGGGAGCATGGCGGTCGTCGATGTGCAGGGCGACGGCCTTCCCGAGTTGGTGGTCTCCAGCTCGGTCGCCCTAGGTCACACCAACGGCAGCGGAAAGGTGGCGTTCGTCGAACTGCCATTCGCTGGGGTCATCGAAGTCGATGTGGCGGATGGCTTCATCTACGGGACGTCAAAGTTGAATCCCATCGAGTTGGTAGGCGGTGTGGGCGATGTGAACGGGGACGGGTACGAGGACCTTTCCACGAGGCATTCCGCTGACTCGACCTACGCCCACCAGGCGGGCGCCGCCCGCCTTTACTTCGGCCCGCTGACCTCCAGCGTCGATGACGACGACGCGGACATGCAGGTGTTCGGCACCCTGGACGACGAGCTTGCGGGCATCGCCAGGGGAGTGGGGGACCTCGACGGCGACGGGGCGGCCGATCTGATGGTCGAGGGCAGTGGCACCAATGACCCCTCGTTGATGGGGCGAGCGGGTCTGTTCTACGGCCCCATGTCGTCTTCCGACCGAACGCTCGATGATGCCGACTTGCTCCTCACCGGTGAAAACTTCGGCGACGGAGCCGGGTACGCCATGCTGGGTCCTGGCGACCTGAACGGCGACGGGTTCGCCGACCTGCTCGTCGGTGCCCCCTTCTCGGGCACCGACAGTGAAGGGCGAGCCTACCTCTGGCTCGGAACCGGGGGGTAGCCTGGGTCAGCCGGCGTCGCTGGAGTCGCCGCTGTCCGCGGGCTCGCCGGTGTCGACCCCGCCCACATCGCGATAACCGCACCCCACACTTCCCCCACACGCCTGCGGACCACCCTCATCAAACCCCTCCTCCAGTTCCTGACGGGCCTCGGCTTTTTCCTTGTGGCACTGCCACTGGCGGCGTGGTGGACGCTGTCCGTGCACGAGGCCCATTGCGCCTGGGGCGAGGCATTCTGGACCGGCGATCTGCCGGCGGGACCGGGGCCGGTGCGGGGCCTGCTCTTGGGCAGCTCGCGCATGGGCGCGGACGTCGATCTCGTCCAACTCTCCCAGGGAACGGGGCACGGGTGGCAGCGCGTGGCCCGGCACACCCTCTCCGAAAACGCGTTGCCGCCGAGCTATCCGGCGTTGCTTGCGTCCTCGGACGCCAAGCCGGGGATGGACGTCCTGGTCGTGGAGGTCTCGCCGCTCTTGTTCGACCAGACGAGCTGCGCGCGGCCGCCGATGCCTCATGTCGCGATGGAGCCCCACTGGTCGGGCGCAGCCGGCAGGATGGGGATGGAGGGTCGGCCGAGCGCGCTGGCGATGACGCTGCTTCCGCATCGTTGGCTTGCCGGAAGCGGCCGCCGTCACGACCTCGTCGAACACGTCAAGCACCCCGGCCACCTGGTCAGCGCCATCGCGGACCTGCGGCATGGCCCGCGCCGGGTCATCTCGCGTTGGCCGGGTGAGCCTGCTCCGCCGCTGACGGCGGAGAATGCGAGAAATCGGCGGGAGTTCCTGCTCGGCGGCAAGCTCGAAACGTGGCTTCCGGAGGTAAACGCCTCATGTGTCGCGACACTCGAGCGGGTCGTGCGCGCCGCCGAAGCGAGGCGTGCCTTCCTGGTGATCTTGCCGATGCGGCCGAGCTTGCGGGAGACGATCGAGCCTGAGTACGAGGCCGCCGCACGGCTGGCCCTGCGCGAGGCGGCGTCGCGACTGCCGCGGACGGCGCTCTTGGACTTCAGCACACGTTACGATGGTGACGAAGCCAACTTCAACGACTTCGACCACCTCACGCCGACCGGGGCCACCGCCTTCACGACGGAGCTGGTCGATCTCCTCCGGTAGGACCAATGGCCAAGAAGGACGCACCGTTTGTCTTCGAGGACTGGGTCGAGCTCGACCTGAGCGCAGCGGAACGCGCGGGCTCACTTCAGCCGGTCTTCGGCATGCAAACCCTGCTTCAGCAGATCAACGATGTGCTGGTGTCGGAAGGCCGGCGAACCCCGGTGCTGGTCGGGCAACCAGGTGTGGGGAAGTCCGCCTCGATCCATGCGATCGTGAGCGAGGCCCATGCGGGCAGGGGTCCCGCGATCTTCCACGGCGCCCGTTTTGTGCAACTGTCCCTCCGTGCGATCGCCAGTCACTTCAAGGAGTCGAGCGACGGCACCGACACCGTCCAGAAGATCCTCGATCACCTGCAGCGGTCTCCCGAGCCGATTGTGCCCTTCGTGCGCGACCTGCATCTGGCGTACGTCTACGATTGGGAGCCGATGCTGTTGCGCTTCTGCGCGGGCAGCGCGAGGCCGTTCCTCGGCGAAGCATCGCGTCGTGAATTCGGAACGTTGGTGGAGTTCACCCCGGAGCTGGGCGAGTGGCTCGTCACGATCCCCGTCGAGGAGCCATCGGTCGCTCAGACCCGCCGCATCCTCGCCGAGTGGGCAGAATCGCAGTTTCGGAAGACCGGGCGCGCGGTGACGCCCGCGGCCCAGCGCGCCGCCATCGACCTGACGGGGCGCTTCATCGGCAACCGTCAGTTCCCCCGCAAGGCGCTGGACCTGGTGCGAGAGGCGCGGGACCTCGCCGCTGGCGCAGAGGCCGTCGGCGTTCGGGACATCATCCATCGCTTCTGCGAGACGACGCGCGTGCCGGCGTCGTTGGTCGATCCGGCGATCGACCTGGACATCGCGGCCACCCGGGGCTTTGTGGCAGAGCGCTTGCTCGGCCAGGCCGAAGCGGCCGACGCCGTGGTTCGGGTGATCGCACTCATCAAGGCCAACCTTGCCGATCCACGGCGTCCGTTCGGTGTTTTTCTGTTCGTCGGTCCCAGCGGTGTGGGCAAGACCCACACCGCCCAATTGCTCGCTGAGTACTTCTTCGGCGACAAGTCCAGGATGATTCGGGTGAATCTGTCGGATTTCGCCTCCGAGGCGGGTCACGCGCAACTCTTCGGCACCTCCACCGGTCACTCGGTCGACCTCCGCCGCGGTGAGCTGGCCCGCCGCCTCGGGAACGCGCCCTTCGGCGTGCTGCTCCTTGACGAGCTCGAAAAGGCCCCGCGCTCGGTGCACGACGGGCTGCTCCAGCTCGTCGACGAAGGCCGATACATCAACGGCAACAACGAAACGGTCTCGGCCCGCAGCCTGATCCTCATCGCGACGAGCAACGCTGGCGCGGAGGTCTTCCGCGAATCCGGCCTGGGCTTTTCGGACACCCGGGACGTGCGCGCGCTCGACGCCGAGTTGGACCGGAGAATTCTCCAGGTATTCCGATTCGAGTTTCTCAATCGCTTCGACCGTGTCGTTCACTTCCACCCGCTCTCGCGCAGCACCATCCGCGCCATCGCCCAACGGGAGCTGACGTGGTTGCTTGACCGGGAGGGTCTGGCCGGTCGCGACATCGGCGTTGAGGTCGATGCTGACGTGCTCGACTGGCTCGTCGCCCACGGGTACCACCCCCATTTCGGCGCCCGGTTCTTGCGTCGTGAGATGGAGCGCAACCTCGTCGGGCCGCTGGCCACCTTCATCGTCGGGCATGGCGTGCGCGATGGCGACACGCTCGCGTTGGGAGTGCGGGGCGGGCAGATCGACGTGCGCCGCGCCGACGGCGGGGACGAAACCGAGGGCGGCGTGGCCGCGGCAAGCGCGCCCGCCCCCGACGGAGACATTCAGGCCGCGATCGACGCGTGGGCGCCGCTGTCCCAGGCGCACGAATCGCGCCGCTGGGAGGCGGACAGCCTCCTCGAATCCAGCACGGTTCCCGACTTCTGGCAGGATGTCGCGCGCGCCAACGAGGTGCTCGCTCGGTATCGGACCCTGGACGCGCGCTTGGCTGCAGACGCCCGTCTGCTGGGCGCCCTCCGCGTGCTGCGCGAGCTCCCCCCTGACGCGCCGCTGGAGCGCTGTGAGGCGGCCGTGGCCAAGGCGGCGGTCGCCCGACGGCGCTGGCGGCTCTTGGACGATGGCAGCGCCGACGACGGCGCCTTCCTGACGATCGGTCCTGCCGAGGCCACCGGTCACGTCGATCCCGCCTGGCTCGCGGAGCTGGTGGACGTGGAGCAGGCCTGGCTCAAGCGCATGGGCCTGGAGCCGGTTCTCGTGGCGGAGGAGACCGCCGGGGAGCGGGTGATCGGCGTGGTCTTCGAGGTCGAGGGGCCCGGCCTGGTCCACGCACTCGCGATGGAGGCGGGCGTGCATCGTCGGCGCGGCCGCGACGGCGACGTGGAGCGCCTCCTGGTGGAGATTCTCCCCCGACGGGCCGCGCACGTGTCCGGATCACTCACCGATGCCCGGCGATCGGCAGGTTCTTTTGTCGAGGCGGTGCGCGCCCGGCTCGTCGTCACCCTGGCCGACCGCGGCCTGACGCGGGCGTTTCGCGGCACCGACCGCGCCACCCTTGCCCTCCTCGGCGGCGCGCTTGCCGCCGCCCGCCCCGGGGAGGCGACCGTGGCCCGCGCCTACCACTTCGACGGGGTGGCCGTTCGCGACCCGCGCACCGGCGCGTTTGTGACGCTCGCCAAGGAGCTCAAACGCGGTCACCTCGACCCGCTGCGCTTGGCGTGGGACGCCCGTTCGGCTTGACAGTTGATGACATCGCGATAGTCGCGCGGGGCTCGGGGGCTCCCCCCCACTGAACGAGCATGGCGCCGACGTGTTGAGGACACGATCTCCGTCGCGACGCCTTTCCATCCCGGGACGGCCGGTCGCACTCCCTGCCTCCTCTTCGCCCCCATCGAGTATTCCGCAAACATGCCCACTTCTACGATCAACATGGACGCCCCCCTCGAAGACCTCAGCCGCGCTGACTTCGAGAGCTTCTTCGACACCTTCCTCAACGACCGCTCCGTTCGCGAACAGAGCGTCGTCACCGGGACCGTGCTCGAAGTTGGCGACGAGTTCGTCACGGTCGACGTCGGCTACAAGGCCGAAGGCGTCATCCGCCGCTCCGAGTTCGTCAATGAAGCGGGTGAGATCACCGTCAAGCCGGGCGACCAGATCGACGTGTACCTGGACCAGATGGGCGAAGAAGACGGCCTCCTGGAGCTCTCCAAGGAGAAGGCCGACCTGATGAAGGCGTGGGAAGAGATTTCCAAGGCCGTCGAAAAGGACGAGACCGTGCGCGGCCTCATCACGTCCCGCGTCAAGGGCGGCCTCGCGGTCGACATCGGCGTCAAGGCCTTCCTCCCCGGCAGCCAGGTCGACCTGCGCCCGGTCAAGAACCTCGACAAGCTCATCGGCGAGACCCACGACTTCAAGATCATCAAGTTCAACAAGAAGCGCGGCAACATCGTGCTCAGCCGTCGCGTGCTCCTTGAGCGTGACCGCGAAGACAAGAAGAGCGAGACGCTCAAGTCGCTCAAGGTCGGCGCGGTGATGATGGGGACCATCAAGAACATCACCGACTACGGCGCCTTCGTGGACCTGGGCGGCATCGACGGCCTGCTTCACATCACCGACATGTCCTATGGGCGCATCCAGCACCCGAGCGAGCTCTTCGAAGTCAGTGCCCAGATCGAGATCAAGGTGCTCCGGTACGACGAGGACACCGGTAGGGTGTCGCTTGGCTACAAGCAGATCCGCCCCGACCCCTGGGAAGACGCCGAGTACAAGTACCCGGTCGGCGCCACGATCCGCGGGCGGGTGGTCAGCCTCCCCGAGTACGGCGCGTTCGTCGAGCTCGAAGACGGGATCGAGGGCCTCGTCCACATCTCCGAGATGACGTGGAACAAGCGGGTCAAGAGCCCCAGCAAGCTCGTCAACATCGGCGACGTCGTCGAAGCCCGCGTCCTCGGGATCGACCTGGAGAACCGTCGCATCAGCCTCGGCATGCGCCAGCTCGAGCAGAACCCCTGGGAGGCCGCGGCCGACAAGTACCCCCCGGGTACGGTCGTCACCGGCAAGGTCCGCAACATCACCGACTTCGGCATCTTCATCGGGATCGAAGACGGGATCGACGGTCTGGTGCATGTCAGCGACATGGGCTGGGGCCAGCGGGTCAAGCACCCCTCCGAGCGGTACAACAAGGGCGACGACGTCGAGGCCCGCGTGCTCAACGTGGACGTCGAGAACGAACGGTTCAGCCTCGGCATCAAGCAGCTCGGCGACGACCCGTGGAAGAGCGTCTCCGGTCGTTACTTCCTCGGTCAGGTGGTCAACGGCAAGATCGTCCACAAGGTCGACTTCGGCGTCTTCGTCGAGATCGAAGACGGCGTGGAAGGGCTCATCCACCACTCCGAGCTGGCGAACAACAGCGGCGACTGGCAGGCGGCGTACGCCGAGGGTCAGGCGGTTGCGGCGGAGATCATCAACATCGACGTCGGTGACCGCAAGGTCTCCCTGTCGGAGAAGTCCGCCATCGATCGTGCCGCTGGTGGCGATGTTTCGGAGGTTGTCCGCAAGCAGGGCGACAGCACCGCGAAGTTCGGCGACATCATGGGCGACCTCAGCAAGCGGATGCGTCAGAAGGACGAGTAGTACCGCTCCTCCGGGATTCGGCTACGTTCCCGGATGCGTTGGTTCAAGCTCAGCCTGTGGCTGCTCGCGATCGTGGCAGTGGTGGCGTTCTTCCTTCAGAACTCCACCCGCACCACGATTCTGAGCTTCGACGTGGGCGTCGCCGCGTGGAAGTTGGCGTCGCCGATCTCGATTCCCGCGTTGATGGGCGCCTGTTTCTTCGGCGGGACGCTCGTGGCTCTGGGCTGGTCGATGGCGGGGCGAATCGCGCTCAGTCGTCGGCTGCGTCAGCTCGAACAGGAGGCGGCGCTGCGCGGGGCGGCGCCGGAGGCGGCTGCCAAGGGTGGCTGGGCCGGCTGAATTGGCGGGTCAGATACCCCAGGTGGCGCGCACCTGAGCGTCGCGACCGCTAATCCAACTGTCGAGGTAGCTCTGGGTGGCCCAGACGTCGCTAGTCCCGCACTCGCGGCGGGGGTCGTCGCCGGCCTCGTCCTCGATGAGCGCTTTCATCGCAGCCAGCTTGGCACGCAGCGCGGTCGCGTCGATCCCGGCCAGCATCTCGGCGACCGAGGCCCGATGCGCGTCCGCGCAGTCGGCATCGATGAGGCAGCGCGCGCTGAGGACGCCAAGTGGGCCTGTCCACCACACGCCCCACCCGCCGTCAGAGAGGAAGGCATAGTCGAAGTCGGTAGGCACATACTCCATCTTTCCGTCCGATGGGCGGAAGTAGACCCGGTAGTTGTTCCGGTTCATCTGATACCCGTCGAGGTGGCCGGTCCACTGCTCCAACGCCCATGCCGTGTGCCACTGGCGCCAGTCAACGAAGGGATCGACCGCGGCCGCATAGCCGGCACCGCGGGGGGCATCCCACACCGCGTCGCTCACCGCGACGATATCGGCGTTCTCGACGTCCGTGCCTTCTTCGAGCGCGTAGAGCGAATCGACGTTGGCGGCGAAATCCAAGAGCGTGTAGTTCCCGGTGTTCCAGTCGTAGACGTACTTGCCGTCGTAGAGGTTGCCCTCGTCTTCGTCGGGATGGACGACGCGCAGCAGCTCGCTGTCGGGGGCCTCGATCACTACGTAGAGGCCGTAGTTCTCGCCGTTGACCTCAACATGCGCGAAGGAGGTCCGGGAAGCGGGCAGCCCGGCGTCGCGGAAAACCTGGTAGCCGATGGGCTCTTTGAGGTACGAACAATCGACGACCGAGTTGTTCAACAGCACCGTCTTGAGTCCGTGTAGCCGCTGCTCACCGACGTATTCGTTGAGATCGAACTTGAACTTCGGCTTCTGACTCAGCTCCCGGTAGCTGCCGATCTTTCCGCGCAGCCGGATCCCGACGCTGGACAGCGTCTCCCCGTCGACGGTGAGGTCGGCGACGGCGAAGGAGTGACCGTCACGGCGAAGGGCACGGTAGTTGTCCTCGTCGAGGGTGACTTCGATCTGATGGATCGTGGTGTTGACGAAGAACTCGTCCTGCCAGACCGCTTCGGCCGCGCGGTCCCGTTCGATCGGCTCGTCGGTGTCCACAGCCGTGTCGGTGTTGCCGGGGAGCTCGTCAATCGCGGTGTCACGGGGGGCGTCTGCCGCGCTGTCGCCGTTGTCGCCCCCGATCCCAATCGTCGTGCTTTGGAGACAGGCCAGGGACAGGAGCAACGGGAATAGTGACATGGCGCAACTATCGCCCGAATTGGCTCGGTTGGGAAGGGCGCGAATTACGCGGCGCCACATGTCGCAGAACAGCACCATCTTCGGGCTCCTCGCTTTCGCTCTCCTGTTGGCCGCGGGCACGGGCTGGGGCGGGTACACGGCCGGCAAGCGGGAGGCGACGCTCGAAGCGCAGGCGGCGCTCGCCAAAAAGGACGTTGAGATTGCGGAAGCCAAGGTCGCTGCGCCTGCCCGCGGCGGCGGCGACGGCGAGGGCGCCAAGAAAGAAAAGCCCGTCTTCGAACCGACCAGCTACACCGCCGACGAGCTGGCGGCCCTCGTTCCGGAGCTCGGTGAGCTGGGTGATGAGGCCAAGGTCCGGGCCACCTACGCGCTCAACAACATCGCGGGGAGCTGCGTCCCGTGCATGGACCAGCAGTACAGCATCGGCAAATGTCTGGAACGGGCCCCGAAGCTGCTCGACAAGGCCCTGTGTGCCAACGTCCCGAAGATCGCGCGCCGCGTGGTTCGGCTCGCCAAACAGGAGAAGTCTCCCGACGACATCCGTTCGGCTGCGGAGTTCTCCCAACCGTGGTTGCCGATCGACCCGGGAAATGCGCCGTCCAAGGGCCCTGCCGACGCACCAATCGTCATCGTCGAGTACAGTGACTTCCAATGCCCTTACTGCAAAAAGGCGCTCCCTAGCATCAAGGCCATCAAAGAGAAGTACGGTGACAAGGTTCGGGTGGTGTTCATGAACCAGCCCTTGGCCATGCACAAGATGGCCCGACCCGCCGCCCTTGCGGCGTTGGCCGCGGACAAGCAGGGTAAATTCTGGGAGTACCACGACGCACTGTTCGAATCGCAGGGCCTCGACGAGGACAAACTTGTCGCGATTGCCAAGCAGGTCGGCCTCAACGTTGCAAGGTGGGAGACGGACCGCACGTCGACCGAGGTCGACGCGGCCGTCGCGGCCGACGCGGCGCGGGCAGAAAAGTGGAAGATCACCTCCACGCCGACCTTCCTCGTCAACGGGTACAAGGTCAAGGGCGCCCAACCGCCGGAATTCTTCGAACGCATCATCGACGCCGAGCTCGCGGACCGTGGGTAGCGTCGCGCGTCCGGCTCGGCCCCGCGCGAGCCCCGGTCGCGTCGCCGCGGCGCGGGCGCTGTGCGCCGTGGAGGCTGGCGAAAATGCCGACCAGGCGCTTGCGGCCTTCGCTCCTGAGGACGGTGCCGATCGGGCGGCCGCGTGGAACCTTGTCTTGGGCGTCCTCCGACGCCGCTCCGCGTTGGACGCGGCCATCACGACCGCGGCGAAGCGGGCGCCATGGACGCTGGATGCGCCGGTGCTCGCGGTCCTGCGGGTGGCGCTCTACGAACTTGCGTTCACGCGTACACCGCCACATGCCGCGGTTGACCAGGCGGTGGAGGCCGCGCGCGCGGTCGGAGTGGGGCACGCCAGCGGCTTCATCAACGCCGTGCTGCGCCGGGGCGTGGTCCCCACCGAGGGCGACGTCACCCTCGGATTTCCTGAGTGGTTGATTTCGCGCTGGCGCGGGCGCCTCGGGGCTGAGCGCGCCGATGCCTTCATGCGCGCCTGCGCGGAGCCGGCCGATGTGCATATCGTCGCGAAAGAAGATCCGGCGGGGGTCGCCGCGAGCTTCCAGAAGGCGGGTCAGCCCTTGGTCCCGGCGGGTCCCGGGGTGTTCCGACTCCCGGCGCGCTCGGGACGCATCGACCACCTGCCGGGCTTCGTCGAGGGGCAGTGGTGGGTCATGGACCCCGCGGCTGTCGCCGCGGCGGACCTGGTCCCCGACGTGGCAGCGGTGCTCGACACCTGCGCGGCGCCCGGCGGAAAGAGCCTCCGCCTTGCCGCACGCGGCATCCACGTCACCGCGACGGACCTCGAGCCCTCCCGGCTGGCGCGGCTCGAGCAGAACCGGGCGCGGGTGGGCTTGCCAGTCGACGCCCGACTTCACGATTGGCTCGGTGGGCCGATCGCGGGTGCATGGCCTGCGGTGCTGGTAGATGCGCCGTGCACTGCGCTTGGCCTGGCCCGGCGCCACCCAGAGCTTCGCTGGCGACGCACCGAGGCCGACGTCCACGCGGCGGCAGGCCGACAGCGCCTGTTGCTCCGCAATGGAGCCCAGGCCGTGCTCCCCGGCGGATGCATCGTGTACGCCGTATGTTCGCCAGAGCCCGAGGAGGGCGCCGATGTCGCGGCGTCGCTGGGCTGGCCGGTGGAGGAGGTGTTTTCCAACGAGGGCAACCCAATGGGTGCCGACGTGTTCTGGGCGTGTCGCATGCGGAGGGCGTGATGTGGATCCTGTGGGTTTTTGCTGCCCTTTCGGGAGAGGGCGAGCCGGTGACCTTTGCGACGGCGAATCTCGGGGCCCGCAACAGCACGCCCCGCGCCGCAGCCGAGGCGGTGGTGGCTGCCGGGGCCGACATCGTGGTCTTGGTCGAGTGCTCCAGGGCGAGCCTGGCGCTCGACACGCTGGAATCGGCCGGGCTGCGGCTCCTGGTCGACGGGCGGGACCCGACGCCGTGGGGCATGTGCGTCGTCGGCCGGGTTGAGGGTGAGGCGTCGATGGTTCCCGCGCCATGGGGGGGCCCTTGCGTGGGGCCGATTGGGGTCCTGCGCGTCCCCTTGGGTTCGGCGTTCGTGACCGTCCTCGGGGTGCACCTGCCAGCGCGCGCTCCGGAGTGTTCCGGCACCACCGACGCTGCGGTCGTCAAGCTGGCCTCGTTGTTCCGCGAAGGCCGCCTGATCGCAGCCTTTGGTCCAGGACGCGCTGGGGACGCCGTCGTGGTGGCGGGCGACCTGGGGTCCCAGGGTCGTAAGCTAAGACCATTTGTTACGGCCGGTCTTGTCGACCCTGCCGAGCTCGCAGACGAGCGACTCATCACCTGGTCCCTTGGTCCGCTCCGCGGGTGGCCGGATCACATTCTGGTTCCGCGGACGTGGGGGGCCGGAGGCGGGGGTGTCTTCGACCTTCCGGGCTCGGATCACCGTGGCGTGTGGCGGGCAGCCACGCCCGGGTAAAACCGCGCAAAGCCCGGTCCTGGTGCCCCATCTCGCCGGCGATCGGTTAGGCGGTGCGGCCAAACCTTACTCAACCGTGCAATTGGTGGAGCTCCTCGCCATGGACCAGGCCGCACTGCTCAAGTCGCTCAACGGGCATATCGCCAAGTACGAGCAGCATCGTCAGTACATCGAAAAGGCCCGCGGCCAGCTTGCGAAGTTCTCTTCCGGCGTGGTCGAGAAGGTGATCCTTGATCACGAGATCAAGTCGTCCTCGGTGGTCGACCTCGTGGCCCCACTGCTTCCTGAGATTCGGGTGCTCATCGCCGGTCTCGAGGCCGAAAAGGCGCAAGTCATCGCGTCCAAGGGCGGCGTGGACGAGGAGCTGCAGGAACTTGAACTCCGGCAGCTCATCGGCGAGATCACCGACAAGGAGTTCAAGTCGCAGAGCGGCGGGCTGCGCACCAACGCGGCAAGCGCCAACGAGCGCATCGCCGGTATCGACGCCTCGCTCACCGAGCTCAGTACGGGCTTCGACCGCTGGGTGGCCGTGGCGACTCCCCATGGACACTATGTCGCCCCCGTGGCGCCGGTCGCTGCGCCCGTCGAGGACGAGGACGGCCAGTACGGCAGCCGCACCGACATTCGCGAAGACGTCAGCGCGGTCTGGGGCGACGGTGGCAATGACGGCAAGGCCACCGTGCGTGTCGCGGATGGTGGCGACGAGATTGCCATCGAAGCGGGCGAGGTCGGCGAGGAGGCCGGCGACGTCGCAAGTGCCGAGGTTCAGTTCGGCGTCGGAACCGAGGTCGAGATCGAGATTGGCGGGGACGAACCTGTGGCGGTGGCCGTCGAGGCCGAGTCGGAGTCCCAGTCCGAGGTGATCGTGGACGTGCCCGCGGCCGTCGAAATCGTGGTGGAGCCGGCGGCCGAGGCTGCGGAGGCGCGGGTCGACGACGGCACGGTACGGCGGGCGCTCCTCATCTACCAGGAAAGCACGGCCGAAGAACAGATATACCCCTTCACCGGGGAGCAGCTCACGATCGGCCGCGGCCGCGAAAACGACATCCAGATCAAGAACGACAGCAAGGTCAGTCGCTACCACTGCAAGTTGTTCCGTCGCGGAAACAACTTCTACGTTGAGGACATCAAGTCCAGCAACGGAACGCTGGTCAACGGTGAGCTCATCACCGACCGTCGCCTGTTCGGTGGTGAAGAGATCGTGGTCGGCGAGACCTACTTCCGCTTCCGCCTGATGGAGTGACGAGCGCGTCGCGCTCCTACCCATGAAGCCATCTCCCGCCACTCTGCTGGTAGTGGATGATGATGGCTTCGTGCAACGAGTGGGCGCGGCACTTCGGGCGGGCGGGGGTACCGTACGCTCGGTTCGCACCGTGGCAGCGGCGCGACGTGAGCTTCTCCTCGGTGACGTCACCTCGATTGTCCTCGCCCGGGCGCTCTCGGACGAGGATGCCCTGGAGTTCGTTCCAGAGCTGCGCTCGTCCAACCCAACCCTGTCGGTGTTGTTGGTGGCCGACGGTTGGGACAATCTCGGCGGTCTCGTAGGCTTCGGTGTCGAGGATGTGGTCGCCCTGGATGCCGGCGGTGAGGAGGTTGCTTGGAGGGTCCGTGCTCGCGCGGCCGAGCAGCGCTTGGTGGGCTCCGCGCGGCAGCGAGAGCGGTTCTTGCGCGGGGTCGTGCGCCTCTCGGACACCCTGAGCCCGTACATGGACGTCCCGAGCTTGGCCTCGAGGATTGCGCCGGGCCTCCTCGGTCTCCCGGGAGTGGAGGCGGTGCGCATCGAACTCGAACCGGAGCTGCCCGGTGAGCCGCCGCTGGTCGTTTTGGAAGCGGGGCGCGCCGCGGCGCTGGCCGACGGCTCACCGGTAGAGCGGGCGCCGCTGCGGGGAATCGCTGGCCAAATCGTGCTCGCCCACCGGCCGGGGCAGGACTTTGACGAGCACGTCCGGGACGCACTCGGCGCGCTGGTCGGCGCGGCTTTCTCCGCGGCTCGGCAGTTCGGGGCGCTGAAGGAGCGGCAGTTGCGTCTGGAGCGGGGCTACGTCGACCGCCACCGCAAGTTGTCGCGGGTGTCCGGGCGGCTCGAGCGACTCAGCGAAGCGCGCGACAGTTTCCTCGCCTTGTTGAGCCATGACCTTCGGAGTCCCTTGGCGGTGGTGCTCGGGCAGGTCGAGTTGATCCAGGAGGGCCTTGTCGGCTTACCGCAACTGCCCAAGTCTGCGGCCACCATCGGACGGCAGGCGCAGCGCATGCTTCAGATGGTCGAAGACCTGCTGGACCGGTATCGTCGCGACGACGCGGTCCGGTCGCCGATCGACGCCGGCGACGCTGTACGGCTGGTGACGGAGATGGTCGACGCCCTGCGCCCGCTGGCGTCGGCGCGCCGCCAGACGATCGCGACCGCGTTCCCAAGCGTGGCTCCCATCGAAGCCGATCTCGCCGCGATCCGCGAGGTGCTCGCCAACCTCCTCGAGAACGCCGTCCGACACTCGCCGGTAGGGTCCACCATACATATTGACATCACGACGGATGAGCAGACGGCCTCAGTCGCCATCCACGATCAGGGCGCGGGCTTCGGCGCCCCTGCGGCGACGGGCGGCAGTGGGCTCTCGCTCGGGTTGGCCGCGTGCGCACGAATCGTTGCCGATGCCGGCGGGAGGCTCAGGACCGCGGACGATCCAGGCGGCGGGGGGGTGGCGACGCTGTTTTTGCCTCTGGCGCTGCCGCAGGTGGCCGCGTGGGCGGTGGACTTGTTCCTCGGCGACGGGCCGGAGGCGACCCGGGTACGCGAGGAGCTCGAACGTCACTGGGAGTGCAGGAGCTTCGACTCGTTGTCCGGCGCGCTGGAGCGCATGCGTCGTCAACCGCCGGCCGTCGCGATCATCGACCAGTCCGCCCATCCCGACGCGGTGGCCTTCGTTCGCCGGCTCAAGAGTGACGCTGATCTCGCCAGCGTCCCGGTGATCGCGTTGGGCACAAACCTGGCGGATCTGTACGATGCGGGCGCATTGGCGGCGCTGGGGCATCCGGTGGATCCCGCATTGCTGGTTGGCCATGTCCGCCGGGCGCTACGGCTGGTGGGTGATTTGTCGGTCGCAGGCGAGGGCTCCACCGACGTGCTCACCGGGCTTCCTGATGCCAAGGCATTCTCCCTGCGGGTAGATGCCAGGGTCGCCGAGGCGGGCCCGCGCGGTATGCCCGTCCCCGTCGTGCTTGTCCGCATCGAGGACCTCAAGCTCATCAATCGGCAACACGGCTGGCTGGTGGGAGATCAGCTGCTCATTTGGATGGCGGGGCGGCTGCGGGAGCGCGTCCGTGCGGGGGAGTTCGTCGCGCGCGTTGATGCGGAGAGCTTCGCCCTCGCGCTACCGGGTCGAACGGTCGTGGATGCACAGGAGGTCGCGACCGAAGTGCGCGTCTTCGTGAGCCGAGCCCGGCCGCGACTGGGTTTGGCACGCGTGGATGTTCGGGTTAGCGCGCAGACGCTGGATATCGCTTCGCTATCCCTTGGCGGTGAATCCCTCGTGGGCGCGGTACGCGGAGGCGGTGAGGTCTGATGGGTCGGAAGAAGCAGGAGAAGATTGGTCTGACGTTTTTCACTACCTTTCAGGTTGCGAAATTCCTCGGCGTGTCCCCGCCCACCGTGGTCAACTGGGTCAACAGCGGCTTGCTCAGCGCCCACCGCACTCCTGGCGGTCACCGCCGACTCCGCCTCGAAGACGTGGTTGCGTTCGCGCGGGCCTACAACTACCCGGTGCCCCACCAGCTCACCGGTGCCCCAGACAGCGCTCCGCCGTCGGCTCGCCGGGTGTTGATTGTCGACGACGAGTTGGATTTCGCACAGACGGTCGCCGATTATTTGCAGCTCAAGGGCAACTTCGAGGTCGAGATTGCCGGCAGCGGGTTCGCCGCTGGCGTCGCGGTGGCCCGATTTGGTCCTGCGGTGGTGCTGATGGACATCCTCATGCCGGACATGGACGGCTTCGAAGTCTTGCGAATGCTTCGGAAGGACGCCCAGATGAAAAAGACGCCGGTCATCGCGTGCACCGCCTTCCGCGATGCCGCGGTTGAAGAGCGTGCGCGCGCCGAGGGCTTTGACGGCTACATCGAGAAGCCGATCAAGTTCGATCGGCTGATGGAGATGGTCGAGGATGCGCTGCGCGGTGGGAAGCGGGCCTAGGGCAGTCGCAAGAGCCCCGGCGGTCGCTGTACCCCGCGCCGGGTGCGCACCATCTCCGCGAGCACGGCGATGGCGATCTCTTCGGGGGTCTCGGCCCCGATGTCCAGCCCCACCGGTCCGCTGACGCGGGCCAGCTGCGCTTCGGTGATCCCGGCCGCACGAAGACGTACCCGGAACTTCGCGACCTTGGTCCGGCTGCCGATGAGCCCGATCCACGCCCACTCGTGCGCCAAGAGCAGCTCCAGGAGGTCCTGGTCGAGCTGGTGGTCGTGGGTGACCAGGAAGACCCACCCACGCGGATCGCCGGCGAGATTCCTCGCGTAGGCGCGGGGTTCGCGCTCCACGCGCTCGCAGTTCGGAAATCGCGCCTCGGTCAGCAGCTCGTCGCGGTCGTCGATGACGGTCACCGCCCAGCCGGCCTCGCGGGCGAAGAGCGCCGTCGGCCTCGCGACGTGCCCGGCCCCGAAAAGCAGCAGACGGTCGACCGGACGCAGGGGCTCGATGAACACGTCCATTGCGCCTCCACAGCACATACCGAGGTCGCGGGTCAAGTGGACGGAGTAGCGCCGGGGGCCGCCCGCGGCCAGCGCCTCGGTCGCGGCCTCGACCACCTTCTGCTCGAACTGACCGCCTCCGACGGTGCCGAGGCTGCGCCCGTCCGGCCAGACCACCATCCGGGCACCAGCGCCACGCGGTGCTGAGCCGTTCACGCCGACGACCGTCGCAAGCGCAACAGATTCGCCACGCGCGGAGGCGTCGATGAGGGCTTGCCAGAGGTGGGTGTCGGTCACGGTTTCCGGCCCCGGATCACAGGTTGGCCCTGGCCCGGACGCGTGCCAGCGCCGTATCGGCTTCGTTCGCGAGCGCCGCGAGGTCCTGTCCAGTCTGTCCGTTGTCGCACACCCGCGTGCCGCCGATCCACACGCCCTCTACGTTGCGACTGTCCATCTGGTAAACCACCGCCGAGTAGGGATCGCCACCCGTCCATAGCCGCCGAGGGTCCAACAACACCAGGTCGGCGAGCCGCCCCACTTCCACGGTCCCCGCGTCGAGCCCCAAGGCACGCGCCCCCTCGCGGGTCATCAACCCAAGCACGGTGCGCGCGTCCATCGCGGTCGCACCGACCCGCGGCTTGTGGACCAGCGCGGCGAGGCGCATCTCGGCGAAGGCGTCGAGGCGGTTGTTGCACGGCGCCCCGTCGGCCCCGAGCGAAACGTGCACCCCGCGGGCCAGCAACTCGGGGATCCTGGCCACGCCGCTGGCGAGCTTCAGATTGCTGGACGGGCAGTGAAGCACCCTGGTGCCTGTCGTGGCGAGCAGCGCCTCTTCGGCATCGGTCAGGTGGATGCAGTGCGCGAGCAGCACGTCCGGCCCCGAAAGGCCGATGGCGTCGAGGTGCACGACGTTGTCGCGCCCGGTGAGCGCCCGCACCAGCTCTACCTCACTGCGGTTTTCGCTGGCGTGGGTGTGGATCAGGCAGCCCCGCTTTCGGGCTTCGGCCGCCGTCGCCGTCAAGAGCGCGTCGGTGCAGCTCGGTACGAAGCGCGGCGCGTAAGCATAGCGGAGCCGGCCCTTGCCATGCCAGCGGTCAGCGAGCTCGTTGGCGGAGCGCATGGACAGGTCGAGTGGCTCCGACAATCCCGCTTCATTCTCCCGGTCCATCTGCGCTTTTCCGCAGTACAGGCGCAGGCCGGTCGACTCCGCGACGCCAAAGATGGCGTCGGTGTGGGCCACCGTCGCCATGTCGAGCACCGCGGTTGTGCCCCCACTGAGCAGCTCGTGGATGCCGAGGCGCGCCGACGTGGCGGTGCTGTCGATGTCGTGCGCCCGCTCCAGCGGCCAGATCCGGGTTCGCAGCCAGTCCATCAGCTCTAGATCGTCGGCGAGGCCGCGAAACAAGGTCTGGACGAGGTGAACATGGGTCTGGACAAAGCCCGGCAACAGCCAGCGGCCGCGACAATCCACCTCGTCGAAGCCGTGGAGTTCGGAGCCGATGGCGACGATGCGCTCGCCCGAGACGGCGACGTCGACGTCAAGGGTGGTGCCCGCTTCGTCACACACCAGGACGCGGGCGCCTTTGAAGACCAGGGGCCACGGTCGCTTCATGGGCCGCGGTCTATCATGCCGCGCGTGTGTCGATTTGACCCTGACGGAGCGCCGCCGTAGGCTGCCCGGCGCATGCTGCTTCCGGGCCTCCTCCTCGTGTCGTTGGCGCTGGCCCAAGAGCCCGCGCTGCCGGATCTGGCGCCGGTGTCCATCGCATCCGGGGCGACGTGGCGGGAAGATCGGGGCACCTCGCGCATGGGTGCGGACCTGTTCCGGCTGGCTCGGGCGCCAGATGGCGGAGCGTGGCTCCTCGGTTTGGAGGACGGGAGCCTCTGGCGGTCGATGGACGGGGCGCGGACCTGGTCGCGGGTGCTGCGCGCGCCCAGCGAGCGCGAGGGCGTCGACGACGAGCAGGTGCTGCTCGACGGGGAAATCGCGGTCGAGGAAGAGCTCGACCGCACTCGCGAGGACAGCCCCGCGGAGGAGGAGCAGGCCGTCGAGGTGGACCCCGACGCCACCGACGAGGAGGTCGGTGCCAGCGATCCGGAAGGGACCGTCCCTGAAGAGAGCGCCCCGCCGCCGGCGGACATCGACCGGGCCGTCCCCGACCTCCGGCATGACGCCGACGACGAGGACCGGCCGGCAGTGGTCTGGTTCGATCCCGCGGACGCGCAGGTGGCCCTCGCCGGTCGGGGCGACGGCATCTGGCGCTCTGAGGATGGCGGAGCGCACTGGCGGCGAACGGATCGGGCGGCGGACGCATGGCGCTTTCTTTCGGTCCCGGCGCTCGGGATCGTCGTGGCCGGCACCACCACCGGGGTGCGGGTCTCGCCCGACGGGGGGGAGCGGTGGTTCGACACCGTCGATGTCACCGACGGCCTCCAGGTCGATGCGCTCGTGGAGTTCGAGGGCCAGGTGCTCGCGGGCACGCGGGCGGGCCTCTTCGCCAGCCGGGACGGCCTCCGCTGGGCGAGGCTGCCGCTTACGGGGGCGGTCTCTGCGCTTTTGCCCGACCCGGGCTGGGTGGGGGGGCTGTGGGTGGGGACGCCCTCCGGCATTCTTCGTAGTGACGACGCAGGCAAGAGCTTTTACCGCGCCGGGCGGCAGGTGTTGGCGGGCTTGCGCGGCCTCGTCCAGCTCGATGGACAGGGGCACATCGCGGCCTGGGGCACCGACGGCGTGTGGGAGTCCATGGACGGCGGCGTCACCTGGCACCCCGTCTTCGCCGGCCTCCAGGATCCGGACATCCGCGACCTCGTGGTGGTAGGCAACCAGGCGGTGGCGGCCGGGACGGGGTCGATCTGGCGGCTGGGCGCCGAGCGCGATGCGGCGGCCTACGCTCGCACCGGCGTGGTCACCGCGGAGGATCAGGCGCTGCTGGGCTTCCTGGTGGACACGGCGACGCGTCGGCAGGGCCTCGACCTCGCCGAGCTCCAGGGCCGCGCCACCGCGGCGAAGGCGTGGTTGCCGACCGTCTCGGTCGACGTCTCGAAGTCGTGGTCCAGCGGCCGCAACAGCGCGCCGCTCCTGGCGCAGACGGTAGAGAACCGCGACGACTCCGTCTATGTCGGCGGGAGGGCGTGTTTCGGCGGCTGCTCGACGTCGATCTTCGCCGACATCGCCGACGCCGCCGATCAGTACGCAGGCATCATCGACACCGGGGGTCTGGAAACCCTCGGTGCGGATCTGCTTCCGACGGCGCTGGACGAGCTCTTCGCGGTCGGCGACACCCTCATCGCCAGCGGGTCCGAGGCCTTCGTCGCCACCGCGACGGCGCAGAAGATGCGGAAGTACCGCCAGCAGGTGGCCGACCAGGTGGCCGGCGCCTGGAGCACCATCCAACGCCTCGACGCTGCGGCGCCGGCGCCGTCGTTGTCGGCCCAGGTCAGCCACGCCCTCGATCTTCAAGAGGCGGCCGCTCGCCTCGATCTTTACACCGACGGGGCTTATGCCCGGTCCCGCACCTCGGAGTCACTCCCATGATCCTCGCCTTCTCACTTCTGTTTTCGCCCGCCCTCGCCGGCGAGTTCTCCAGTGCTGACGACGTTCTGGCCCAGTTCTCGGCCGAACCGAGCATCGCCGCCGTCCACCAGATGGCGCTCGACTACAGCAAGACCGACCCCAAGTACATCGACACCTGGCTCAAGGCGGCGAAGTCGGCTGCGGCCTTGCCGTCGATGACCCTGTACTACAACTACAAGCGCAGCCTCGCCACCGACTACGGCTATTACACCGCCGAGGACGCCGGAAACGACGGGGAGCTGACCGAGGAGGAGGCCAACGCGTTGGCCTACGGCCCCTTCGAGACCGACCAGGGCGTGGACGTCTACCACGTGGGTTCGGTACGAGCGACCTGGTCTCTGAGCGATCTGGTCATGTCCAGCGACGAGATCCGCATCATCAATGAGGCCCAGGATGTGGTCAAGCTGCGCGACAAGGTCCTGGAGGAGGTGACGCGGCTGTACTTCGAGCGGCGACGCCTCCAGGTGGACCAACTGCTCGGCAGCGGTGGCGAGCTCAAGAAGCGGGTCTCCGACGAGCTCCGCCTCGCCGAGCTGACCGCGCAGATCGACGCCTACACCGGCGGCTCGTTCAGCCGGGAGTTGGCTCGTAAGCAGTAGGGGCGCCGGTTAGCCCCGGGCCGATGTCGGCCCACCAGCTTGTCCTGATCCTCGATTTCGGTTCGCAGTACACCCAGCTCATCGCGCGGCGCATCCGCGAGCTGGGTGTCTACTGCGAGATTCACCCGTGCACACTCGCCCCGCGATCCTTCGATAACATCGTAGGCATCGTGCTCAGCGGTGGTCCGAGCAGTGTCTACGATCACGATGCGCCGCCCTTCGACGACGGCTGGTTGCGGGCCGGTGTCCCGGTGCTGGGCATCTGCTACGGCATGCAGCTTTTGACCCATCGGCAGGGGGGCCAGGTGCGTCCGGTGGGCGCTCGCGAGTACGGCCCCGCCGATGTCGAGGTCAGCGGAGGCGCGCTCTTCGCCGGGCTTACCGGCAGCCTGCCCGTGTGGATGAGCCACGCCGATCAGGTCGCGGAGATGCCTCCGGGATTCGTAGTGGTCGCCGCGACCGAGACCTGCCCCATCGCCGCCTTCGAGAACGCGACCGCTCGCCAGTTCGGCATCCAGTTCCACCCGGAGGTCACGCACACCCGCGACGGCGTGCGGATGCTCGCCAACTTCGTCACCGGCGTCTGCGGGGCCCGCGGCGACTGGTCCATGGCGGGTTTTGTCGCCGAGCAGGTCGAGCGCATCCGGACGCAGGTGGGCGACGGCGAGGTCATCTGCGCGCTTTCGGGGGGCGTAGACAGCTCGGTGACCGCGGCGATCCTCCAGGTGGCGTTGGGGAGCCGGCTGCACTGCATCTTCGTGGACAATGGCCTCTTGCGCAAGGGCGAGCGCGAGTCCGTGCGCGCCGAGTTCGGCGACTTCGACCTCACCGTCGTCGAGGCCACCGAGCGCTTCCTGACCGCGCTGTCCGGCGTCTCCGAGCCGGAGCGCAAGCGCAAGATCATCGGCGAGGTCTTCATCCGCATCTTCGAGGAAGAAGCTCGTCGATATTCTGGAGCGCAGTGGCTGGCCCAGGGGACGCTGTACCCCGACGTCATTGAGTCGATCAGCTTCCGGGGTCCCAGCGCCACGATCAAGTCGCATCACAACGTCGGCGGCTTGCCGCCCGACATGAAGATGACCCTCATCGAGCCTCTGCGCGAGCTGTTCAAGGACGAGGTCCGGCAGCTTGGCCGTGAGCTTGGTCTGAGTGAGGGACGCATCTCCCGCCAACCCTTCCCGGGTCCGGGGCTCGCCGTCCGCTGCCTCGGCGACCTGACGCCACAGCGTTTGCACACCCTCCGCGAGGCCGATGCTATCGTACAGGAAGAGCTGGAGCCGCTGCAGCTCGGCCTCTGGCAGGGCTTCGCCGTGCTCCTCCCCGTCAAGAGCGTCGGCGTCATGGGCGACAACCGCACCTACGAGGAGGTGTGCGCCATCCGCTGCGTGCACAGCACCGACGGCATGACCGCGAGCGTGGCGGACGTGCCGATGTCGGCGCTGACCCGCATCGCCAACCGCATCATCAACGAGGTTCGCGGCATCAACCGGGTCGTCTACGACGTCTCGACCAAGCCCCCGGCGACGATCGAGTGGGAGTAGGGCGCGCGCTACGACTCCTCGCCTCGCCGCTGGTTTTGGCGTTGGCGGTTGGTTTGTCGCTGCGGCCGCTTCCCTGGCACCAGGGCGTCATCGCCGGGGTAGGCGGCCTCGTCGCCGCAGCGGTGCCATCGGCGGCGCGGCTGGTGGGCGCCGCGGGGCTGGCGGCGGCGCTGGCGGCGGGTCCGCCCGTTGGGGTGGGCGTGGCGGCCAGCGTGGCGCTGGTCCTGGCGGCGAGCGCGCGAGGAGCGCCGCCTTTGGACGAACGAGAGGCTACGACGCGAAGGAATCTCGCCGCGGTCGTCGGGCTGGCGCTCCTGCTCGGAGCGGTGCTCGCCCTCAAGCAAGTGGTGGCGATGAGGGCGCTGCCAGCGGCATCTCAGGGGGTGTGGCCCGCGCTGAATCTAGGCCTCGCGACGGCGGCAGCGGCGGCCATCGCGGCGTGGTTGCCGGCGCCGGTTGCCCTGCAGCTTCCCGAAGACCCGCGCGGCATGTCGATGCAGACTCCCGAGCGTCCGCCCCTGATGGCGCGCCTTGTCGCTGCGGTCACGGGCCCGCGGGCGTTGGCGCTGGGCATGGTCCTGGTCGGGATGGCCACCGCCGGGCGCCTCGTCCGCCTGGGACGCATGCCGCCGATGGAGCGGCTGGTCGCCGCCCAGGAGCTCGACGCGCTGCCTCGGGTCTACGATAGGCTCCTCGTCGAGGCGGCGGGGCAGCCGGGGGTCTTGGGGGTGCTCGTGACCGCCGCTCCGGGGCGGGACGAGGCTGCGCTCGCCTTGGGGTGGGACAAAGCGCTGGCGCTGGGCTGGAGGCCCGCGCGAGCGGCGGGCGTGGTCGTGCCGGTGGCGCGCGCGCTCGAAGCGGCCGGCCGCGGCGGCGAGGCCCTGCGCCTGTTGGCACGCCACCCCCGCGAGGGCGACGTCGACGGCCTCCGCGCCCTGTTCGAGCGTACCCAGGGGCTCGCCAGCGGCTGGCAGGGGGCCGTGCTCGGCGAGCTGGTTCCGCCTGGCGGCAGTTTGCACCTGGAGCTCGTGCACGACGGCGCGGTCACCGTCGAGTTCACCGCGGCGGAGGCGCTCGCCGGGGTGACGCTGTCGTTGGAGGGTGACGCGTGGCAGGGGCCTCCGGAGGTCGACGTTGCCCTCGACGGTGGCACATCCCATCACCTGGCGCTCATCACCCCGATCGAGCATGAGCTTGGTGCTGTGGAGGCCGGGCCCCATCGGGTCACCATCGCGTTCGTCAACGACAAGGCCGGCCCCGGTGGGGACCGGAACGTGCGGGTGACGGGGATTTCGGGGCGGCGGTAGGGGGGGGGCGGCGGGTCAGGGCCCGCCGAGGACGACCGCGGCTGACGGCCGCAGATGAACCGAAGTGAGGATGATCCCCCACATCCTGCCGACTTCGGTTCACGATCATGAACCGAAGTGAGCATGATCCCCCACATCCTGCCGCCTTCGGTTCACGATTCAGCCAATTCGATGAACCGAAGTGACCATGATCCCGGGGATCCTACCGACTTCGGTTCATCGGCCACCCGGCGCACGCGCTTGCCCGTCCGCTCTCCCGTCGCGACCGTCCCGCTCAGCGAGGCCCGAAACTCACGCTCGACGCCGCGGCAGCGTACCGGCGCGACCCGTCAAGCCTGCCGCGTCTCGGCTCGCGCCCCACCCCGGGGCTACGGGAGTAGCCGGCTGCCCCTGTGAGCGCGCGCCCGCCTGCTTTTCAGCGTCCCCCGTCTCGCCTCACTACTTCCCCGTCAGCGCCCGCCAGATCATCATGACCGGGTCGTAGTAGCGGTCGACCACGCGCTCTTTGAGCGGGATGATCGCGTTGTCGGTGATGTTGATGTGCTCGGGGCACACGTCCGTACAACAGCGGGTGATGTTGCAGAGCCCGCTGCCATACTCTTCTTTGATCGCCGGGATTCGGTCGGCGGTGTCGAGCGGATGCATCTCCAACTGGGCCAGGTGGATCATGAAGCGCGGGCCGACGAAGGCGTCCTTGCGGTCCTGGTTACGCAGCACGTGGCAGACATCCTGACAGAGGAAACACTCGATGCACTTGCGGAATTCCTGGACGCGATCCACGTCTTCCTGCTGCATGCGGTGGGTGCCGTCGGCCTCACGGGGCCGGGGCTGCAAGGGCTTGATCTTGGCCTTCTGCTCGTAGTTCCAGCTGACGTCGGTGACGAGGTCCTTCACGATGGGGAAGGTGCGCATCGGCTGGATGGTGATCGTCTCGTCCGGCGCGTAGTCATTGACGCGGGTCATGCAGCTGAGCTTGGGCTTGCCGTTGACCTCGCACGAGCAACTTCCGCACTTTCCAGCTTTGCAGTTCCACCGGACCGCGAGGTCGTTGGCCTGATGCGACTGGATGCGGTGCACCGCGTCGAGCACCACCATGCCCGGCTCGATCTCGACCTGGTAGTTGACGAACTCGCCGCCTTCGGCGTTGCCTCGCCAGACCTTGAACGTGCGCTCAGCCATTGGATTTGCCCTCCAAGTCTTCCAGCGTGGCGTTGGCGATGGCGACGAGCTCGGGTGGTCCGGGCGGCCGGGCGACACACTCGATCTCCATGCGGCCGTCGGCGCCCTTGCGCGAGACGATGTTGCATTTGGTCCAGTCGTCGCGTTCGCCGGCGAAGTCCTCGCGCGTGTGACCGCCGCGGCTCTCCTCGCGGGTCAGCGCACCGCGGGTGACGGCCTCGCTCACCATCAGCATGGCGCGCAGATCGATGGCTTCGTGCCAACCGGCGTTGTACTGCGAGGTGCCGGGCGCCTTGACTCGCGATGCGCGCTCGGCGAGCACCTCAAGATTGGTCAACGCCGTCTCGAGTTCGGCCTTGGTACGGATGATTCCGACGTTGTCTTGCATCGACTTCTGCAAGTCTTCGTGGATGAGGTAGGGGTTTTCGCCCGTCTCGCGGTTGAGGATGGCGGTGGCGCGGCGGACCGAGGTCAACACCTGCGCCTCGGGAAGGGCTGGTGTCGCGACAGTCTTACAGTAGGCGACGGCGCCGTCGCCGGCGAGCTTGCCGAAGACGATGAGGTCGCTCAGCGAGTTGCCACCGAGGCGATTGGCCCCGTGCATGCCGCCGGAGACTTCGCCCGCGGCGAACAGCCCGGGAACGCGGGACATCTGGCTGTCGGAGTCGACCTTGACGCCCCCCATGAAGTAGTGGCAGGTCGGCCCGACCTCCATCCGCTCCTTGGTGATGTCGAGCTCGGCCAGCTCCTTGAACTGGTGGTACATCGACGGCAATTTCTTCTTGATGTAGTCGGCGGGGCGTCGCGACGCGATGTCGAGGAACACGCCGCCGTGCGGCGAGCCGCGACCGGCCTTGACCTCGGAGTTGATCGAGCGGGCAACTACGTCGCGGGTGAGCAGCTCGGGAGGGCGCCGGGCCTGCTTGTCGCCATCCAGCCAGCGCTGGGCTTCCTCAACGGTGTCGGCCGTCTCTTTCGCGAACTTCTCCGGGACGTATTTGAACATGAAGCGCTCACCGTCCTTGTTGAGGAGGATGCCGCCCTCGCCGCGGACGCCTTCGGTCACCAGAGTGCCCTTGACCGAGGGCGGCCAGACCATTCCGGTTGGGTGGAACTGGGTAAACTCCATGTCGACCAGCTCGGCGCCCGCCTCGTAGGCGAGCGCGTAGCCATCGCCGGTGCACTCCCAACTGTTGCTGGTGACGCTCCACGACTTCCCGCCGCCGCCAGTTGCCAAGATCACGGCCTTGGCGGTGAACAAGACGAAGCGGCCGGTGTTGCGCCAGTAGCAGACGGCGCCGGCGATGCGGTCGCCGTCCAAAAGCAGGTCCAGCACGGTGCACTCCATGTGCACCTTGAGATTCGGCTGGTGTACCGCCCGATCCTGGAGCGTGCGGATGAGCTCCAGCCCGGTTCGGTCGCCGACGTGCGCGAGTCGGGGGTATCGATGACCGCCGAAGTTGCGCTGCGAGATCAGGCCGTCCTTGGTGCGATCGAAGACGGCGCCCCAGTCTTCAAGCTCGTGGACGCGGGCGGGCGCTTCTTTGGCGTGGTGTTCGGCCATGCGCCAGTCGTTGAGGAACTTGCCGCCCCGCATCGTGTCGCGGAAGTGGATTTTCCAGTTGTCGCGCGGGTCGGCGTTGCCCATGGCCGCGGCCATCCCGCCCTCGGCCATGACGGTGTGCGCCTTGCCGAGCAGCGACTTGCAGATGACGCCGGTCGAGAGGCCGGCCAGCCCGCACTCGATCGCGGCGCGCAGGCCCGCGCCGCCCGCGCCGATGATCAGTACGTCGTGATCGACGCGCTGGAGTTCGTTGACTTCGAGCATCTCAGTGGCCCCACGTGTTGAAGTCGGTGATGGTCCCGGAGGCGACGAGGCGCACATACACGGCCGTCCAGCCGACCCAGATCATGCTGACCCAGGCCAGCAGCATGTGCCGCTCGTTGAGCCAGGTGACCGCCCGCCACGCCCCGTAGGACTTCGTCATGCCCTTGTCGCGGTTGAGCGCGTCGCAACTGAAGCAGTCCTTGCGACCGCCGACGAGGTGGCGCCAGGCGTGGCACCCGAAGGTGTACATGCCCAACAGAATCGGGTTGATCGTCAGGATGATGCTGCCGACCCCGACCCCGAACTGGCCGCCCCGGAAAAACGACATGAACGCATCGTAGGACAGAAAGCCAATCACGACGATCGCGGTGTACAGCGCGTAGCGGTGGAGGTTCTGGAAGAGGAGCATCATCCGCTCGCCTTCGTACCGGCCTGGCTGTGGCGCGGGGTTGACGGCACAAGCTGGCGGCGTCATGAAATACGCGCGGTAATAGAACTTCCGGTAGTAGTAGCAGGTCAATCGGAAGGAAAGGGGCAGTGGCAGGATGAGGGCGGCGGAGATGGAGGGGAACCACGTCGGCCACCACTCGGGCGCCAGCCCAAAGAAGGACTCGTGGACCGGCGCGTCGGCCCACACGCGCGTGTCCGCGAAGAAAAGCGGCGAGAAGAAGGGAGAGAGATACCCGCCGAAGCCTTCGACCCCGGCGTTGTACCAGTAGTAGTCGCCCTTGAACATCTCGTAGTTGGCGTAGATCGTGAAGAGCAGGAAGCCGATGCCCGTCCACAAGGGCTCGAACCACCACGCGTCCTTCCGGAGCGTCTTGAACATCCCTGTGGGGTGTCCGCCAGTGCCGACATCTTGTGCCATCGGTGACTCCGCGAGAGCTGTCCGCCGGGTCCCGACGGGGGGGCCATTTAGCGCGTCAGGGGCACCGGCGCACGCTGCGGTTTAGATCACCGCATGGAAACCGACCGCCCAGTACCGGAGGCCTGGGCCGCGGCGATCGAGGGCTTCCTCGCGTGGATCCGGGTCGAGCGCGCGCTGGCAAAGAATACTCAGCTCGCCTACCGAAGCGACCTGGTGCGCATGGCACGGTGGATGGCGCCGCGCGGTCGCGCCGACGCGAGCGCCGTCGTGCACGCCGACCTCGCTGCATACCTGGTGCACCTCGCCGACGCCGGCCTTGACGCGCGCTCGCGCGCACGGCATCGCAGCGCCTTCCGGCAGCTTTTTCGCTGGCTGCTCGCCGAAGGGCTGCTGCTCGACGATCCCAGTGGCCTCGTTCGCGGACCTCGACCGGGTCGGAAGGTGCCCACCGTCCTGAGCGAAGCGCAGGTGGAGGCCTTGCTCTTGGCGCCGGACCTCGCCGACCCGCTTGGCTTCCGCGATCACGTCATGATCGAGCTCTTGTACGCGACGGGGCTCCGCGTGAGCGAGCTGGTGACGCTGCCGGTTTCGGGGGTGCACCTCGAAGGTGGTTTTGTGCGCGTCCATGGCAAGGGCGGCAAGGAGCGGCTCGTCCCTCTGGGCGACGTGGCCCGTGCCCTGCTCATCGAGTACCTCAGCAAGCCTCGACCGTCAGGTGCCAAGGCGGTTTTCCTGTCGCGACGCGGTCGAATGATGACGCGGCAGAATTTCTGGGAGCGGCTGGGTCGGCACGCGAAGATGGCGGGCATCCGCGGGAAGGTGAGTCCTCACGTGCTCCGTCACAGCTTCGCGACGCACCTGCTGAACCACGGCGCCGACCTCCGCGTGCTCCAGGCCATGCTCGGCCACGCCGACATCTCCACCACCCAGATATACACCCACGTCACCCGGGAGCGACTCAAGCGGGTGCACGCTGAGTTTCATCCGCGGGGGTAGGCTTCTTGCTCGGGCGCCATGCCCGAGGTGCACCGCGTCCGTCACCGCACGCTCAAGACGCAGGGGGGAGCGCCCACCAGGCGGTCTCGCCCGCCGTCACCGGTGCGCCGAGCACCGCTTCGAGGCAGGCGCGCTCGGGCTCGCGGAGGCGGCAGCTCCCGTGGCCGTGGGTAACGACAGCGCCGTACCTCGCGAGCAGCGGCGGCAGAAGCGTCGGGCAGTCGGCGCTCGCCAGTGCGGCGGCAAGCGCGCGCTGAGCGCCCAGGTTGTCCCCCCAGGCAAGGTCGCCGGAGCGCAGCAGCAGCGGCGTCGGCCGGCCATGGCGCCCCGCCTCGGCGAGGTAGTGAGCGGCGCCCTCTCGGCACGACCGACCCACCAGCGGGAGGTCGAGCACCGGTCCCTGACCCGTTCGTATCGCCGCGCTCGATGCGTCGGTCTCGACCTCGACCAAGGGGAACGGCAGTGGTCGGGGATCGACCCGGACGGCCTCCACCAGCGACAACAGGACGACGACGGGCGCCCACCGGGTGCGCGCGACGAGGATCGACAACGCCAGGACCGCGCCCAACACGAAGCGATAGGGGGTGCCGCTCGCGGCGATCGTGCTCGACAAGCTCACGACGAACCCGAACGGACCAGACTCACCGAAGGCGAGCGCCAGGAGCAGGATCGCGGCGGCGACAGCCCAGCGCTCCTGGCGCGGCGTGACGCGGGGTAGCGCCGACAACGCTCCAAGCACCAGGGGAATTCCGAGATAGCCCAGATGCACGACCCCGGGACCCCGACCGGGCGGCGCCCGTGCCGCCCAGAACAGGTCCGCGAGCAGCACCGCACGCTTGGGCGCGGGGCCGTTTTGGGCGTCGAGCAAGCCGAAGGGCGAGAAGAAGTGCTGGATATCTCGGTCGAAACCCGGCGCGTGGTAGGCCGCGACCAGGACAGCGCCGGCCGCCGCGAGCGCGAGGACAACCATGCGCCGCGGCACGTCCCGAGCGCCGGCTGCGGCCCAGACCCCGACGATCGCCAGAGTCGCCAGCACCACGTGGGGCGCGCTGATTCCGGCGAGGGCTACCACCGGTGCCACCGCCCATAAGCGGTGGTGGGACCCCACCGCTGCCCACATCCCCAACGCGATGAGCGCCGCCCCCAATCCGAGGACGGCCTGCTCCGGCTGCCCGTTCTGGAGGGTCGTCCGCACCCAGGGCGGGAAGGCGAGGAGCGCTCCCAGCGCGATGGCGGCGCGCTGCTCGCCGAAGAGCACCCGCCCGAGCAGCCAGCCGCCCAGGACGTTGACCACCGGAACGAGCATGACCGTCAGGTCGTAGGCGGCCAGCGCGCCGACGAGGTGGGCCAGGAGGATCGACGGCCACAGTAGCGGCCGGAAGTCGACGCCATCCGGCCAGCCAGCCAGGCCGGTGTGGGTGATCCACGGGGGGACGTGCGTCGCGACCGAGAGCGCGGCGATGTGGCCTTCGGTGAAGACGCTGGCGGGGGCGTGGTCGCCGAGGTGGAGCACCAGGGGCCAGGTGGCGGCGACCCCAACCATTGCAGCGAGCGCGGACGTAAGGGCCAGGGCGGCGCGGGCGGTCACACCCCCACGTAGCGCGGCGGCTCGACCCGTTGTCGAAGCTCTCACCCCGTCGGGCCTCAGCCGGGTGTACAGTGCGTCCGTGCTCCTCCTCGGTTCGCTCCTCGCCAGTTGCTCCACGCCCCCGACTGGCGGCCCGCCGGACTACGGCGACGAGACCGATACGGGCAGCGAAACCGGCACCGACACGGGTACCGACACGGGCTCCGACACGGGCGGCGAGACTGCCGAGACGGGGAACGACAGCGGCGGCGGCGCCAAGACGATCGTGGTCGTCGTCCTGGACACCGGTCGGTACCAGCTCTTCGAGCAAGGGACGATGCCCCTGTTGTACGGACGTCGCGCCGAGGGGCTCTACGTGGACACCTTTGCGGGTGTGGAAGCGTGGACCCTCCCGACCACCGCATCTCTGATGAGCGGGGTGCGGCTCGAGGAGCGTGGCGTCGACCCCGACGACAAGTTCTTGCCGCCCGGTGCGATCAAGCTGGTGTCCGAAGCGTTCCAGAAGGATGGCTGGGCAACGCTGCTGGCCTCGGCGAACGAAGTCATGTCCGCCAACCTCTTCGCCGGTTTCGACGAAAAACTCAAACACAGCTACGACTGGAGCCTCGCTGACCAGACGGCGGAGGTGATTTCCTGGCTGGAGGGAGTTCCGGAGGAGCAGCCGCGCTTCGTGTGGATCCAGGCGATGAACCTCCATGTGCCCTACGACAAGTTGCACGCTTCCTGCGAGGCCCCCGCCGTCGCGGCGGACGCGGAGTGTCCGGAGAACGTCATCTACACCACCGGCGATGGGGGCTTCGTTCCGGGTGAGTTCAGAAACCTGTCAGAGGCGGAGACCGCGGCCTGCTCCGCCGCAATCGAGGTGGCGCACCGGTGCGTGGCCACCCAGGTCGATCTTGAGTTGGACGCGCTCATCCAGGCCCTTCCCTCTGACGCGCTCATCGTGGTCGTCACCGACCACGGCGAGGGTTGGCTGGATCCGTCCGTCGAGCACAACTGGGGCGCCACGGTGAAGCTCACCCGCAGCTTTGCGCTGCTCTTGCACCCCGGCCTCGCGGGGCAGACGGTGCCGTTGGCGTCGCAGGTAGACCTCGCGCCGACGCTTTTGAAGTGGGCCGGTCTCGACTACGCCAGTGCCGACATCGAGGGGGTGCCGATCGGCGAGCCCCTCCTGGAGCCGCCGACCACCTGGCACTGCGACGGTCACGGCCACCTCGCCATCGCCGCGTGGGATGAGACCTACCAGCTGGTGTACAACGACCACCTCAACAACCAATACTACGAGCTTTTCGCGCTCCAGGACGATCCCGGCGGAGACGTCGATCTCGCGTTCACCACGGAGCTTCCCGAGGCGTTGTTGGCAGCCTTGGACGCCAAGTACTCGCGGACGGCGAGTTTGTGTCCTGCTGATGGCTGAACCCGGCCCTGTCGGGCCGGAGCTGTCAGCGATTGGCGACTAGCCATCAGCCGGTTCCAGTCTGGCCAATCGCTGAGGGCTAATCGCAATGCCGGTCACTTAGGCGATCTTGCCGGCGAGCCGTCAGCAATTAGCCTTCAGCCGTCAGCTTCCGATGGAGAGCTGCCAGCATCTTCTTGAATTCGGATCGATAGGAATCGGGCGAAGTCACGCTTGCCGTCTCGACCGCAGCCTCGATGTTCGTGGGTACCGACGCTGCGGATCGGCGCAGCTGCGCAGTCAAGCCGAACCGCTCCTCGGCCGGGAAGCTCTTCGTGGCCCGGTACACGTCGAGCGTGAGGCGGTGCGCCTTCTGCCACACCAAGAGGTCCCTGAAGTCTCGCATTCCGCCTCCGACCGAGCTAATCGCTGACGGCTAACGGCTGATGGCTCATGCT
>CANLGL010000061.1 GCA_947490345.1 Deltaproteobacteria bacterium | reverse complement strand
CTTGAGCGAGGCGTTCTCGACGATGATGGTGGCGCGGAGCGCGAGGAGGCTGGGCGCGACCTGGATCATGCCGTCGGGGGTGACGACGTAGGGCAGACTCTCGCCCGGCGAGGCGTCGCCAGTGGAGAACATGACAAGGGTGGGGCTTCGGATAGGTATCGCGACCATGACGGTATTTGGAGTATTTTTTTTTTGCGTATTTCGGAGCTTGAGTTTACAATTGCCTGACGTTTGCAGGCGCGCCGAGACGCAGGGGCAGCGGCCGCGCTTGAACGTTGGAAGGTCGCGACCGTGGCGCGACGCTCGGGTCGCCGTCTCATCTCCCGGGCCCCAACAGGATAGCCGCGCGCCTCGATGCGCATCCTCCTCGTCACCCGGGTCTATTGGCCGAATGTAGGCGGCATCGAGCGCCATGTGCAGTGGCTCGCCGAGGCGCTGCTTGCCCGGGGGCATCACGTCGAGGTCCTGACGTTGGACCGGGCTTTCGAGGATGATCGCCCGCTTCCTGCCGAAGAGACGGAGGGCGGCGTCCGCATCACCCGCATCCCGTTCCGCGGCAGCACCCGCTACCCGCTCGCGCCGAGAGTGCTCCGCCACCTGCGTGGGTTCGACGTCCTCCATGTCCACGCCATCGACTTCCTCGCCGATCTGATCGTCGCGACACGCCGTGTGCATGGAATTCCGGTGGTGCTCAGCACCCACGGGGGCTTCTTCCACACCCGCTTCGCGCAGACGGCCAAGCGGGTGTGGTTCCAGACGATGACGCGCTGGCTGGTCAAGCGTGTGGATGCGCTGGTGTACACCTCCGACCAGGACCGCGACCTGTTCGAACGGCTGACCCCCCGCGGCGAGGTCATCCGCAATGCCGTCGAGCTCGCGCCGTGGCAGGCGTTGGCGCGCGCGCCGGTTGCCGGGCAATTTGTCACCCTCGGGCGCGTGGACGTTCACAAGGGCATCGCCCAACTCATCCGCACGCTCGCCGCGCTCCGCGATCGTGACCCACGGCCCTTTCGCGCCCAGATCATCGGGCCCGAAGTGAGCGACGGTCTGGTGCGACGCCTCAGCGCCGACCGTGATGGGTTGGGCCTCACCGACCGGGTGGCATTTACCGGGAAGGTCGAAGCGGCGACCATGCACGAGGCCGTCCGCACCGCCGAGTTGGGCTTGTGGCCCGCCGAGTACGAGAGCTTCGGCATCTCGGTCGTCGAGACCATGGGCGCCGGGTTGTTTCCGGTGCTGCAGGATAATCGGGCGTTCCGGTACTTTGTGGACGGGCCAACCGGCCTGCTCACCGACTACAACGACCCGGCTCGCGCGGCGGCGGACATCCAGCGGGCCCGTGACCTTCCGGAGCGAGGCGTTTGGGAGGCTGCGGCGCGTGACAAGGCGCGGCAGTTCGGCTGGGACCGGGTGATTGGTGAGGTCGAAGAGGTGTATCGGCGCGTGGCGCGCCCGTAGGGCAACCGGCGCCGGCGGCCCGACGAGCACCCTCGGTTACCGGGCCCGCCATGCTCCGGTCCCGCCTCCACCTCGCGTTCCTGCTCTCGGGCGCGGCGGGGCTCGTCTGGCAGGTGGTGTGGGTGCGCCAGTTGGGGCTGGCCTTTGGGGGGAGCGTTCAGTCGGTGACGTTGGTCACCACGGTGTTTCTGGCTGGCTTGGGCGTGGGTGCCCACCTCGGCGGGCGCGTCGCCGACCGTAGCGAGCGGCCAGCGCGGCTCTACGCGGCCTGTGAGCTGGGGATCGCGCTGTGGGGGCTGGCGCTCTTGCCGGGGATGCACCTGCTCGCTGGGAGCGGCCTGGGCGGGTGGGGGCTCGACGCCAACGGCTGGAACGTTCCCTCGGCGGGGGCCAGGATGGTGCAGATTGGGGTGACGCTGCTGGCGCTGGGTGTACCCACGATGTTGATGGGAGCGAGTCTGCCGCTGTTGGCCCGACCCCTTCTCGGTCGCGATGCGACAGAATTTGGGTGGCGTAGCGCGCTCTTGGTCGGCGCCAACACCCTCGGCGCCGCGATGGGCGCGCTCGCGACCGACCTGTGGGCGGTGCCGACGCTCGGGCTCCGTCTGACGCAGGTCGGGGCGGCATGCTTTGGGCTCGCCGCGGCGGCTTTGGCGGTGGGAGCGCGACAGGCGGTCGCGACAGGGGCCGAGCGTGAGCCAGCGGGAACCGGAACGGCACCTCGGACAACGTTGCCCTTGCCCCGTGTGGCGGGTGCCCTGGCGCTCGCCGGGTTCGCCGCAATGGGGATGGAGGTGGCATGGTTTCGGTTTTTTGCCTCGGCCCTGGGGCCCTATCGGGCCGTCTACGCCTGCCTGGTCGCGGTGATTCTGGTCGGGTGGGCGTTCGGCGGGCTCGTGGCGGGGAGGGTTCGCGGGTGGTCGCCGGTGACGCTCTTCGCGGGGGCCCAAGCCGCGGTCGCCGCGCTGGTGCTGGTGGGGGTCCACGCCCACGACAGCCGCGCACTTTTGGAGCGGCAGTTCGCTTTGGCTGCGGTGGGCGCGGGGTCTCTGGCCACCGGGGCGCAGCTGGTGAACCTCGTGACGATCGCGATCGGGGTACTGCCCGCGGCGATCATGATGGGAGCGGCCTTTCCGATGGCCAATGCGCTGGCGCACGCCGGCACGGAGCGCGTGGGGCGCCGGATCGGCGGCCTCTGGCTGGCGGTAACGGCCGGGAACGCGCTCGGAGCGCTGGCGACCGGGCTCCTGATTTTGCCCGCGCTCGGACTCCAGAACACGATGTTGTGCCTCGCGGCGGTGGCGGCGTTGGCGCCAATCGTGCTGTCGCCGCGGCCGCGGTTCCTGCTGGCGCTGGTGCCGGTGTTGCTCGCGGCGTTCGTCTCGCCGACACGCTTGGTGCGGTCGTCGTTTCCCTACGGACGTCTCGAAGCGGAAGGGGTTCTTGACATACGCGAAGGCGTGAACGAGACGATTGTTGTCACCGGCACGGTTGGGGGTCCGGCGCGGCTGTGGACCAACGGCCACCCGATGTCGAGCACCACCGATCACGCGCAACGGTACATGAGGCTCCTGGCGCACCTTCCGCTCTTGGCGATGGACGACCCCCGCCGGGCCCTGGTGATCTGCTTCGGCGTCGGAAATACCGCGCACGCGGCGTCGCTCCACCCGCTGGAGCGCCTGGACATCGCCGAGCTCTCGGCCGATGTCCTCGCGGAGGCTCGCTGGTTTTCGTTCGCCAATCACGACGTGCTCCAAGATCCGCGCGTCGCGGTGTACGTCGACGATGGCCGCCACGTCCTGCAACGGTTTCCGCCGGCGACCTGGGACCTGGTCACTCTCGAACCGCCGCCCATCGCCCACGCCGGAGTGGCGTCGCTCTACACCACCGAGTTCTACGACACCGTGCGCGCAAAGCTGCGCCCCGATGGGTGGATCACCCAGTGGTTGCCCGCCTACCAGGTGCCGTCTGCCACGGTCCAGAGCCTGGTGCGGGCGTTTGTGGAGGTCTTTCCGAACGCGGTGCTGCTGGTCGGCGATGGCAAGGAGCTGATGCTGGCGGGGAGCCCGAAGCCGGGCGCGCTCACCCTCAACGTTGGTAAGATTGCGGAAAAGCTCGCATCCAACCCACGGGTCGCCGCAGACCTTGCCGCGCTGGGCGTCGGCGATCCTCGCGACCTCGTCAGCCTGTTCGCGGCCGCCGCCGAAACCCTTCACGCCGCGACCGCCGGCTCGCGCCCGATGACCGATGACTGGCCAATCGCCGAGAGCAGCCAGGTCTCGCACGTCGCGGCGACCTCGTTGCCATCGGCCCTCTTCGCGCCGGAGCGGTGGACCGAGTTTGCCCCTCAGTCGGCGGGCGACCCCCGCATCGAGGCCCAGGTCGCGGCCAATGCCCTGCGGTGGCGGGCGGAGGACTTTCTCCGCTACTCGACGCTGCCGCGGCGGTGACGATACCATCCGCCGGTCGATGCCGATGCCTTCCCTCCTCCTCGCCCTCGCCGCCTGCGCGCCCGCGCCGGACGCCAGCGAGGACTTTTCCGACGCGGCACAGGGCGCGCTGGCCCACTTCGACGACGCCGACCCGACCGAGGTAATCGCCGCCGTGCTGGCGCTGGAGGCACAGGTGGACGCGGCGGTCGACACCACCGCCGAGGACTTCAACGAACGTGGCATGACCCCCGGTCGGCTCGAGGCGCGCGCGCTGGTGGGCCTCACCCGCCCTGACCGCGACCCGGCGCTCGGCACGCCCGTGACGCTGAGCTGGCTCTCGCCCTACCCCCCCTCTCAGCACGACTCCATCGTGCTTCTGGACGATCTCACCCCCGTGGAGCCCGCCTCGCCCGAGCAGTACGATCGCACCTTTGCCGAGGGCCGCGACTGTTACCCGACCACCTGCGAGTTTGCGCGGACAACCAACGTGGTGATCCGTGAGAACCTCCTCTTCACCATGGAGCAGGTGGTCAAAAAGGACTTCCGCTCCCTCGACGCTGAGGGCCGGGCGCTGCGGGTGTCACGCGGCTGGTTCGAGGCGCCCGAGTCGAATGCGGAGGGAACTGCCACGATCGAGCAGAGCTACACCATCGAGCTGTGGTTGGAGCAGGGCCAGGGGGCTCTCCGCGTCCAGGTGACCTGGGTCGAGACCGTCTTCACCGAGTTCGAGGCCGACGACGCGCTGGTCGCCGCGACCTTGCGCCTCGGCATCGACGGCCAGTTCGACGCCCACGATGCGTGGCTGGCCGAGCAGGCCGCCGCCGACTAGTCACCCATGCCGCGTGCCGCGGCTCCCAGGTCGATGAAACCGTCGAGCGGCATGGGGGACTGCGGGGGAACGGCCCGGTAGGGGAAGGGGTCTCGCCCCTTCCCCCTGTTTCGGATCAGGAGCCGCGGTAGGTCGAGTAGCTGTAGGGCGAGACCAGCAGCGGAACGTGGTGGTGTCGCGACATATCGGTGACGTAGAACACCAACTCTGCGGACGGAAAGAAACACGGCAGGCCCCGCGCCGCGAAGTAGGCCGCGACGTCAAAACGCAGGCGCCATCGGCCTGGATGCAGGCCCCCTTCGGGGAGCAGGTCCGGCACTCGCCCGTCCGCGTTGGTCTGTCGGGGGGGCGCTTCCTGCCACGCGCCACCGACGTGTTCACCCAAGGTCACGACAACGCCCGCGGCGGGGACGCCGTTGGCGGTGTCGAGCACATGCGTGGTCAGCGGCGACATCGACTACTCACAGACGTCGTTGGATTGGCCGGGCGTGCCGGGCTCGCCGCCGGTGCTCACCACCGTGGTCTGGCCGCACCAATGACTGAGATCGTCGTTGTTGCCGGCATCCTGGAAGGTAGGGTCGATGCCGATCGCGACTCCAGGCAGGTACCAGGTGTCGTCGTAGTGCAGCCAGTCGATCTGCACGCCGTCGCTGCGCGAGAGCACCAGCTCGTCCTCGCCGTTGGCCAGGGCGAGGCCGCCACCGCCGGAATCGCGCTGAAAGAGCGCGTCGCATGGGACGCCGCCATTGTTTGCGACATCGGTGTTTGCGCACAACACCACGTAGTCGCCGGCCAGGACGGGAATGTTGCCTTCGAGCACGTAGAGATCGACGTCGTCGTCGTGGAAGGAGTACCCCCCGATGTCGATGGTGCTGCCGCTGTCGTTGTACAGCTCCACCCACTCGCCCACTTCGTCCTCCACCACCTCGGGGTTGACCATCATCTCCGAGAACACAAGGTCCCCAGGCTCCGCGACGATCGGGACGTCGGTGACGTTGATCACGACCACGTCGGTGCCCACGTCCCCGTCGGTGTCGGTGGCGCTCAGCGTGATGGTGTGGGTGCCGACCGCGAGGCCAGCGAGAACGATGGACTCGCCGCTGGCGGTGATGGCCCCTTCGGGCTCGATTCCATCGATGTCCCAGGCGAGCACGAGGTCGGCGGGTGCGGTGACGCTGTCGGTGGCGCTGCCTTGGAAGGTCGTGAGCTCGACCGGCTCGGAGCTGCTGCCGTCGACGGGGAGGCTGATCGTGACGACCGGCGCCTCGCGCGGGCCGAGGAGGGTGAAATGGGCCGAGGCGCTGGCGCTGTCTCCGTCTTCATCGGTGACCCGAAGGCTGACGTCGTGCTCGCCGAGGGCGGTCGGGTCCAGGGGCATCTCCCACGAGGCGGCGCCGCCTTCGTCCGCGCTTCCTGCATCCTCGACGCCGTCGAGGGTCCAGGTCAGTTGCAGGGACAGCGCCGGCGTGAAGCGGTCGCTGACCTGGGCGTCGGCGAAATAGGGGCCTTCACCCACACGAAGCACCGCACCCTCGCTGGGGTTGACCAGCGCCACTTCAGGGTCGCTGGTGACGTGGCTGAGGTCGGAGTCGCTTTGACATGCGAGGACGGTGAACAGCATCTTGTGCGCGGTGTAGCGTGTCGCATCGCGGAGGGACAGGGCTCGGAGCCCTCGCCCCCGGTACAACCACGCGTGATAGCTCCGCGCCAACTCAGGGTGCAACGTGCCGCGTCGCGTAGGAGTCATCGACATCGGCTCGGGGAGCACCTCGCTCGCGGTCTTCGAAGCCGGGGTCGGGGGTTTCCTGGATCGGCAGCACCAGGAGGGCGACTCGCTGCGGCTCATCGAGGAGATCGACGCCGAGGGCCGGCTGCCCCCCGCCGCGGTGCGGCAGCTCTTCACGACGGTGGCTGGCTACGTACGCAAGGCCCGCAGCCTTGACGTGGAGGGCGTGCACGTCGTCGCAACCTCGGCCATGCGCGATGCCACCAACGGACCCGCCCTGGTCAAGCGGATGAACGAGGAGCTTGGCGTGAGCGCCAACCTGATCAGCGGCGACGAGGAGGGCAGGCTGGCGGCGCACACCGTGTTGTGCACGCTCCCGATGCGCGATGGCATCGTGTTGGATCTCGGCGGCGGCTCCATGCAGCTGGTCGAGGTCGCGCGCCGTCGCGTGCTGCGAACAGTCTCGCTGCCGCTGGGCGCGCTCCGCCTCCACGATGACTTCTTGCGAGGGTCTGATCCGCCATCGGGCGCGGCCCTGTGCTCGTTGCGGCGCCACGTGGTCGAGGCGCTCCACACCGTGCCGTGGCTGCCGCGCCACCGCGGAAGCCTCGTCGCGGTTGGCGGCAGCGCGCGTTCGTATGGAAAAATGTCGCGACGTGAGCGGCCGGTTCGCACGGGGCACGGGCATGGCTACCTACTCGACGGCGAGGCGATCCTCGACAGTTACGAGGTGCTCTCCCGCAAGCCGACGGCGACGCGCGCCGCGACGCCGGGACTCGCCGCGCACCGGGTCGACACCATCGTCGCGGCCGGGGTGGTCCTCAGCGCCGTGCTCCGACTGGGCGGCTTCAGCGCTCTGCACGTCTCGACCTATGGAATCCGCGAGGGCGTCGCTTTCCGCGCCCTGTTCGGTGGCGCGCCGATCGCCGATCCAGGGGCGGCGGGCATCCGCGGGCGGCTGCGGGTGGTGCCGATGGCTCGCCCGCCGAAGGTGGCGGGGCTCACGCCGCGAGAGCGTCGCCTGTTTGCTGCGGCGCTCCACCACAAGGTGGAGCGGCTGCTCGACAAGCCGATCCAGGGCTTCTGGCAGGAGGAAGTGCTGCGTGTGGCCCACGCTCTGGAGCAGCCGGGGCGCGACGCGGGCTGACGGAATGGGGGCCGGCGCTACTTCCGCTTCGCCCGCTTCATCGACAGCTCCTGGCTTCGCACGGGCGGTCCCTCCGTCTTCCGACGCTCGTTTTTCCCGTTTGGCAGGATGATCGACGCCTTCACGTTGTCGGCCAGTTGCAATTCCAAGTATTGGTCCAGATCCTTCTGCTGCGCTTTGTCGTGCACTGGGAAGGCGATCTCGATGCGGCCGGAGAGATTGCGCGGCATCCAGTCGGCGCTGCTCAGCCAGATTTCGCGCTCGCCGCCGTTTTCGAACCGGATGACGCGGGCGTGCTCGAGGAAGCGGTCCACAATGCGGATGGCGTGGATGTTCTCGGAGAGGCCTTTGACGCCCGGGCGCAGACCGCAGATGCCGCGGATGATGAGGTCCACGCGCACGCCCGCTCGGGAGGCCCGATACAGCTCTGCGATCAGGTCGGGATCGACCAGGGCGTTGAGCTTCACCACGATTCCCGACGTCTTTCCGTCCTTCTTGTTCTGAATCTCCCGACGGATGCGCGCCTGCAGCTCGTCGCGCAGATGCATCGGCGCCAGGAGCAGCTCCTGCATCGGGGGCGGACGGGTGTAGCCGGTGAGCAGATTGAACAACCAGGTGACGTCCTCTCCCATGGATTCGCGCGCGGTGAACAGGCTGAAATCCGCGTAGGAGGTGGCGTTCCCTTCGTTGTAGTTTCCCGTTCCAAGGTGGATGTAACGCCGAACGCCACCACGATGGCGACGCACCACCAGCGCCGCCTTGGCGTGTGTTTTATACCCAGTCACCCCGTAGACCACGTGCGCGCCTGCGTCCTCGAGCCGTCGCGCCCAGGCGATGTTCGACTCCTCGTTGAAGCGGGCGCGCAGCTCGACCAGCGCGACCACCGACTTTCCATTCTGCGCGGCGGTCAGTAGCGCGTGGGCGATGCGACTGTCCCGCGACATGCGGTACAGCGTGATCTTGATGGCGAGCACGTCGGGGTCGTGTGCCGCCGCCTCCAAGAAATTCACCACGTGATCGAAGGTCTGGTACGGGTGATGCACCAGCACGTCGCCCCGGTCGATCACCGCGAAGACGTTGCGCCCTGGCGCGAACCGAGCGGAGGACTGTGGCGTCCAGGCCGGGAACTTCAGATCGGGCCGAGCAACCAGGGAATAGAGCTGGAACAGGTCGGCGAACGCGGTGAAGCCCTCGGCCGGGTACAGGTCGGTGGGGTCGAGATCGAGCTCGCTGACGACGCGGGCCAGTTCGGTTGGATCGACCTCGGGCTCGTACTGGAGCCGAACTGCCGCGCCAAGCCGACGGTTGCGGACCGCCGCCTGGACCGTCCGCATCAGGTCGTCCGCGCGATCTTCGTCGTAGTCCAGCTCGGCGTCGCGCGTGACGCGAACGGCACCGGCGCTGACCACCGCCGCGTTCTGAAACAGCACATCGAGGTTCAGACGGATGGCATCTTCCAACAGCGCCACCTCGACCGAGTCCTCCTCGGCAGGAAGCATCAAGAAACGAGGTAGAACCGCGGCAGGGATGTGTACGATGCACGACTGGGGCGCGGGGAGCTCGTCTTCGTCGTCGTGTGGCAACAACTCCAGGACCAGACAGAGCGCGCGGTTTGCGATGTGCGGGAAGGGGTGGGCCGGGTCGATGGCAATTGGCGTGATGACCGGCAGGGCATTGGCGCGGAACCACGCCCGCAAGAACGTTTCCTGTGCGGCCGTCCACGCTCCCTTTCGCCGCAGATGAATGCCCTCCGCCGCGAGCGCCGGCAGCAGCTCGTTCAACATGATGCGGTGCTGAGTCGCGACCAGCTCATGCGCACGTGCGCTGACCACGTCGAGCACCTGGCGCGGGGTCATCCCGTCGGGCCCGGGCATGGTCACGCCGGTGTGGACCTGGCGCCAGAGGCCCGCGACGCGGACCATGAAGAACTCGTCGAGGTTGGACGAAAAGATGGCGAGGAAACGCAGCCGCTCAAGGAGCGGTACCGTGGGGTCCATCGCTTCTTCGAGGACGCGCGCGTTGAACTCGAGCCAACTGGTTTCACGGTTGTTCAGCGGTGGGGCGACGGGCATTGGCTGCAATGTCACCCGGGCGGGAGCGCGCCGCCCGTCGGTGTCGGGACTGTCACAAAGACCAACGACGCGCTGTTGATGCAGAAGCGCTGCCCCGTCGGCGCGGGCCCGTCATCGAAGACGTGGCCGAGGTGCCCCGCGCAGCGGGCGCAGACGACCTCCTCGCGGACCATACCGTAGGTGACGTCGCGATTGATCTTCACTCGATCGGCCTGGGCTGGACGGGTGTAGGAGGGCCATCCCGTGCCGGACTCGAACTTGTCTTCCGAAGCGAAGAGCCGCAACCCGCAGCCGGAGCAAACGTAGGCGCCCTTGTCGTGGTTGTTCCAGTAGCGGCCGGAGAACGCGCGCTCGGTGCCGGCCTCGCGCAGCACGCGGTAGGTCCCCGCTGGCAAAAGCGCCGCCCACTCGGCGTCGGTCTTGGCGATCGGCGTGACCGTGGCGGGGTCCTGGGGGAGCGACACGCCCGGCGTCGGCTCAGGACCGGTCGGGGCCGCTGCGGTGGCGCCGTCGGGGGCGCACGCGATGACCGCCGCGAACGAGGCGAGTGAGGCGGCGAAGGCGCGTCGGGACGGACACATCGGGACTCCGGTTGGTGTGACCAGTACGATGCCAGAGGCCCGATCGGGTTTTCGGCGCGCCGTCGTGTTTTGTCATCACGCCGGCGTCCCGGTCTACAAAAGCGCTGCCGCCGCCTCTGCGAGTGAGCTGCGCTCGCCCTTGCGGAGGGTCACATGCCCCGCCATCGGGGAGTTGCGGAAACGCTCCACCACGTAGGAGAGCCCGTTGCTCGTGGCGTCGACGTAGGGGTTGTCGATCTGGTACCGGTCGCCTGTGAGCACGACCTTGGTGCCTTCGCCCGCGCGGGTGATGACCGTCTTGACCTCGTGGGGGGTGAGGTTCTGGGACTCGTCGATCACGAGGAACTGGCGGGGCAGCGAACGGCCGCGGATGTAGGTCAGCGGCTCGATCTCAACGATCTTCTGGTCCAAGAGCGCCTGGTAGTTCGGGGCGTGGGGCTTGCCGTTGTTCGGACGGCTGCTCTGGCGTTCGTTGCCGCTGCCGGCCTGGTCTTCGCCGCCGCACAACAGCTCCAGGCTGTCGAAGATCGGCTTCATCCAGGGATTCAGCTTTTCGTCGAGCGACCCGGGTAGGAAGCCGATGTCCTTGCCCAACGGGAAGATCGGCCGCGCGACCACCAGCCGCCGATAGCGCTTGTCGTCGGCGACGCGCTGCAGGCCGCAGGCGATGGCGATGAGCGTCTTTCCGGTGCCGGCCATGCCGTCGAGCGTGACCAAGGCGACGCTGTCATCGAGCAGCAGATCCAGCGCGAAGAGCTGCTCGCGGTTTCGCGCGAAGATGCCCCAGACGCCTTCTTTGTGGCGACCAACCAACGTCAATCGCTTCTGCCGCTGGTCGTAGCGGGCCATGGCCGTCTGCGACGGGTTGGCGTTGTTCTTGAGGATGACGAACTGGTTCGGGCACGCCCGGGTGTCGTCGTCTTCGGGGACCCAGCCACGGCTGTAGATCTCGGTGATCAGGTCGGCGTCGACGTCGCGTTCGAGCACGCCGGTGTAGGCTTCGTCGATCTCGACATGTGCGTGCTCGAAGTCTTCGGCGTGGAGTCCCAGCACCTCTGCCTTGATGCGCATATTCGTGTCGCGACTTACGAAGACGACCGTGCCCCCGTCGCCCATCGCCTTCTGCACCCGAAGCGCGATGCGGAGAATCGTGTTGTCCGCACTGTCGAGAGCGCCGGCGAAGAACTCGGCAGCGTCACCGGGGAGTCCGCACTCGACGCGGAGGATGCCCTTGCCCGGCAAGGACACGCCGGTGCGGAGGTTTCCCTGCTCGCGCAGCGCGTCCAGTTGTCGCGACACGGTCCGAGCGGCGCGACCGCGTTCGGTCAGCTCACGTTTGAACTTGTCGAGCTCTTCGATGACCGTGATCGGCAGGACCAGCTCGTGTTCGTCGAACACGAAGAGGGAGCCGGGGTCGTGAAGCAGGACGTTGGTATCGAGGACGTAGGTCCGCTTGCCGGGACCGTGCACCGTGGGAGGGGCCAGGGGGAGCTCCGAAGGGGGCGGGGAGTGCGGGGGGCTGTCGGGTTGCGACAGTGTGCGGGGGGAGCAGCGGGGAGGGCGCTCCTCGGGGAGAGGAGCGCGGAGCGGGCAGCGGTGCGAGAGTCTATCCCGTTTGTTGACAAGTCAAGTGGGCGCGCTCAACGAGGCGCGGCCGCCTCCGCCACGACCGCGAGCTCATGCACCGGCAGCTCGGTGGCCAGGTCCTCCAACCCCAGGGCGGCGAGGACTTCCGGGCGGACGGCGCGCGCTCGGAGACGGAGGACGAGTTCACCGGCGGGAAGCACCACCCGGATCGACTCGCCTGCGGCAAGGCTTCCGGCGCGAACCTGGTCGGCGTCGGTGAGCAGTGCGACGGGAGCGCTGTCGGCGAGGGGTTGGTCCCCGATGCGGAGCAGCGGCTCTACGAGCGCGACGCCATCGACCTCGACGTCAAGCCACAGGTCGCGGAGGAAGCTCACGCCGGTCGGGACGGAGTGGCCTCCGGCGATGTTGGTGACGACGGCCTCGCGGGCACCGACGCGGGTCTCGATCGCCAACGACAGGGCGCGCGAGAGCAGTGCCTGGGTCTCGGCGGCGGCGGCTGCGGCCGTGTCGGCGTCGGCGCCCCAGGGTGGGTCGAAGCCGACGAAACGATGGTCGCGCGAGGGCCGCACAGGCGTGTCCGCCGTGAGTGCGCGCGCCGCGGTCGGTGGCGCGTGGCAGTCCACGCAGGCGAACCCCTCGGCGGCGGCGGGAGAGCTGCCGTGCTCTGAGAGGGTGCCCTCCTGCAGCAGTTCGGGGCCGGTCACCTCGTGACAGGTGCCGCACAGCGTCGCATCGGTCAACAACCCACGGGGCGCCGACGTGTGCGCATCGGTCGCGATGGCACCGGCGCCCAGCGGCCCGGCGAGCGGCGCGGTCAGATCGACAGCGAGCCGCCCGTCACGCTCGGCGTGATTTCCCACGGCGGCGTGGCAACTCACGCAGGTCACCACCGCTTCGTCGTCGCCGTGCTCAGGCGCGTGGCAGCCGACGCAGGTGTCCCGGGCGCTGGCTCCCCAGTTCGTTTCGACCTCCGGTAACATGGCGACGAAGACCGGCGACGCTGCGCTCGCCGCGTGGGCAGACGTTCCCCACTCCGCGGCATGCCCCTCATGGCACTCGGCGCAGGCGGCCGCGCTGGCGCCGTAGGGAAGGGCGTCGGCCTCGGCGGCGCACGCGGCCAGGAGGAGGAGGGCGGGCCGGAGGGCGCACCGCATCAAGACTTCGATGGACATGGCATATCGGTGCGCATACATGTGCAACGAGGCTCACCATGCGCACGACGTTGGTCTTGGACGATCGGGTGGTACAGGCCGCCCGCCATCGCGCGGTCGACGCTGGGATCACCCTGAGCGAATTCGTCAATCGCGCCCTTGTGGGTACGATGGCACTGGACTCGGCGGCGCCGGAGCGCCCGTTCGTCTTCCCGGAGTACGGGGGCGGACGCACGGTCGACCACGCCCCCGACGCGCTCTGGCAGGTCGCTGAGGAAGAGGACCGCCAGTCGATGTCGGAGGATTGACCGGTGTGGATGCCTGACGTGAACGTGCTCGTGTACGCGCATCGGGCCGACGAGGCGACACACGCCTTCTACAAGCGGTGGATGGAGGAGGCCGTGGGAGGTCGGGAGCCTTTCGCGCTGTCGGTGCTCGTGGCCGCCGGCTTCGTCCGAATCGTGACCAACCCGCGCATCTACCCCGATCCAACCCCGGTTCCGCTGGCGCTCGGGATCATCGAGACCCTGGTGTCCCGCTCCTCGTGTCGGGTGATCACCCCCGGCGCACGGCACTGGCCGATCCTGCGCGACCTGTGCGCCGGCACGGGCGCTACCGGGAAGCTTGTCGCGGACGCCCAGCACGCGTCGCTCGCGATCGAAAGCGGCTGCACCTGGGCCAGCCGCGACCGCGACTTCGGGCGCTTCGTCCCCTTCGGCCTCCGGTGGCAACACCTGACGCCACCCTAACGCTCGCATCCGCCGCGCGCTCACGACGCCATCGCGATATGAAACTGCACGCCGACGTTGAGTTGGCCGGTGACAAAAGGCGTGAGTGACTCGGCGACATCGCCGGTCCAATCGCCGCTGGCCCGATCGTGGCCGGCGTAGGCGTCGAGTTGGCCTTGCGCGAAGGCACTCCATGATGGGGTGATGGCGAACTCCATCCCGACGCCGGCGTGGGCGCCGATGAGGACGTCGTCGGCCCGCGGCGCGCCGGGCTGGGTGGGCTCTACAAGGCTGATGACATCGCAGAAACCGAGGTAGGGCAGCACGCGGAAGCGGCCGACCTGGAGGGGCGTGTAGATGCTGAAGCCGTTGGGATAGTCGTGGCGGAAGCCGCCCGGCGTGTCGACGTGGGTGGCTTCGAGGTACAGGTCCAGGCCGATGCGGCGGCCCGGCTCCCACCGTGCGCGGCCACCAACCCCTCCCGCGGCGTAGCTGCCGCCGCGCACGGCGGCGTAGCTGGCCAGGACGAAGGGGCGGTCCCACGCGTCGGCGGCGGCGGGGGGCTCGGCGGCGAGGCTGGTGGGGAGGGCGAGGACAAGGACACTGAGCATCGAAACTCCGAGGGTTCGATGCGTAGGTGGGGGGCGGGGGGCGCGATTATGAGCGGGGGTGTATGATTCCCAACGTGTCCATCTTCACGCTGGTCGCCCGCCCGATTCTCGTGGTGCTGCTCTTCGGCGCGAGCGGCTGCGATCCCACGGCGGTGGCGCTGCGCCACCCGGGGGTCGAAGCCGGGATGTCGCCCACCGGAGGTGGCGAATTTGATACGCGACTCGCGGGCTGCGTGGTTGAGTGGCGATTGGTCGCCGCCGACTGGGTGGGTTCGGTCACCTTGGAGTACGATTCTTTGGGTCGACGGACGCGGTACGCCGCAACCGAGGGCCCGTACACACTTTACGACGTGAACGTCAGTTGGGACGAGGATAGTTGCCCGACGACGGTGTCGGGCGGCTTTCCCAACGGCGTCGGCACTACGCCCAGGGAGTGGGAGTACACCCAGGCGTGCGACACCATGGGCAACGTGATCGAGAGCCCGAGCTCAGGATGGACAGTCCACCACTACAGCCACACCTACGATGGCTCGGGTGCCATCCTCGCCACGGTGGTGACCTCGCCCGCCCGCCCGGGATGGGCATACGAGTACGAGTATGAGTGGGCGGCTGGACGGGTCGTGGCGATGACATCCGGGGTGGCCGGGGAGGAACCCGAGTACGCCGAGGACCGCGCCTACACGGACGGTGGCTGGGTGAGCAGCCACGAGGAAACCCCAGGAGAGGAGGCCACGTGGACCTATGACGAGTGGGGACGGGCGATCACCGGGTGGGGGGACCGGTACACCTACGAGTACGAAGGACTCGGCGTGTTTCCCATTCGCGGAACCAATTCAGACGCGACGGCGGAGTACACCGTCGTCTGCGAGTGAGCGTCGCGCCGCATCGCCCCGCAGTACTCGCTGAGTGGGGCGACACGAGCCAGTTGTGCGGGCGGAGCGCGCGCACCGGTCGGGGCCAGGCGCGGGCGGTCGATGTTGTCTTTCCGTAGGAAATTCGGTAGCCTTTCCCCTTGGAGGAATCATGCATTCAACCAAGCGCCAGCGCCGCCCCGTGCCCCAACTGCTCCTCCTGACCCTGGTGGCCTGCGGCGTCGCGCCGGCTGACCGTGCTGCGGTCACGTCCGCGCCTGCTTCGACCTCGATGGTGCGTGGCTGGAGACCGAGCACGACGGCCTTTTGGTGCGCAGTGTCGCGGCAGGGCGTGCAGCCGCCATGACCCCGATCGCTGAAGGACTCGTGCTGACGCGACCCCCATCGTGAGCGCGTTGCCGCGCTGGATAGTTGGGGTGCTGAGTCTGCTGGCGGCCGTCCTCTGGGCGGTGTCGGTGTACGTGGGCCTGACCACCGACGGCATGGACGTTGACGGCGGCCAAGAGGCTGGCGTCCTCGACGGCCCCCCGCTGGCGTTGTGGGGTGGGGCGTCGTTGGTCGCACTGGCGGTGGGTCCCCGCCGATCAAGTTGGTTGCGGTGGCTGCCGAGAGTGGTGCTCCTCACGATTGCCTGCGATTCTGCGCTGTTCTTCGGCTTTCCGGTGCTCCTGATGGCCGTGACGCGCTGGCAGGCGCTACTCGCTCGTTTCCACCACGGCGCTTACGCCGTTCTCCCGTTTCTGCTCGCAGCGCAGGTGTTTGTCGTTCGCGACAGTCCGCCGCATGCGCTGCGGGTGCTGCTCGGCGTTGTCGCGGTCCCGACCGCTGCGGTGTCCCTTCTGGCCATCGCGGTGTCATGGTGCACGCCGTTCGAATTGCTTGATCTGGTCTGCGGGTTCTCGGCGGTGGCAATCGCGGTCACCTCGGCATTCCAGGCGTTTCCGAGGCAGTGGCGAGAGCGCCACCAACGTCAGCACGCCCTTGTCGTCCTCGGGTTGATGCTCCTCGCGTGGCAACCGCCGGGTGTGGTCATTGACGACCTATGGGCGCCTGCTCGGCTAGCGCTGCCGGGCGCAGCGCTCTTCGGCATTGTCGCCGTGCACGCAGAGTTGGGGCGGCCGGACCCGGTGCCTGGGCCGCTGTGGCACTGGGTCGCGGCTGCCCTTCCCGGAATCCTGTGGGTGACGGGTCTGGTGGCGTGGTGGCTTGTCAGTGGGCAGCTTGCCAACCTCTGAGCGATTCCGGATGGCGGCGGCTCAGCCCCGCCGATCCCCCAGCACCCCTACCCCCACTAGCAGCGCCCCCACGCCCCAGTGCAAGCCGTCGTCGAGGCGCGTCCACAGAAACGCCTCCTGAGGCCACCATCCGAGCACACTCGCGACGCCCTGGTACAGATCGATGAGGCCGAAGCCAATGTTGAAGCCCCGGATGAGCGGGAGCCTCCGCGACAGGACCGCCACCATGCCGAGCACGCCGAAGCCGATGTGGAACAGGTTGTAGGGGGCGGCCCCGCTGGTGAGGGCGGCGTCGGCCGGCACGACAAAGCCGAGCACGCCCACCACGATCAGGATGGGCCCGAACAACGTGAGGAGGGCCCGGTTGGGGGACGTCGGCATGCCCGCTCCATCTAGCCAGAAACGGGGGAAGACGCTCGCCGCCTCATGCTTGATCACAGCCGGGAACTTTCCTGTTCGGTAATGGGTTCTTCGAGCCATGCCCCCCAAAATGCGACACCCCACGGAGCCATGCCACCCGATTTGCGACATGCTTGCGATCCGCGGCGTCTCAGCCGCCTTGCCACGCGAAATTATCAGCGTTGGCTCGTGTTGGCTTCCGCCGGGCGGGCGACCCCGAGGCCATAGTGTCGCAAATCACCCCCCATGGCTCGCCTGCGGTCGCAAATCCGGGGGCATGGCTCGACACGCAGCTCCGCACTCCCCCTACCGTCGCCTGCCCTCCGGCCTCCAACCTGCGGTTTCCGACCTGTGGACCCGGACTTCCCGGCGGGCGTCACCCATGCCGCAGCAGTTTCATGGCTCGTGGAGCCGACCTGCGGGCGCCATGGGGAACTACCCCAGCGCGTGAGCGTCGCGACCCCTTCGGGGCTGCGGGAGTAGCCGGCGCCGGTCGTGAGCGGCCGAAGAGATGCTTTCCCTGGATCGAACCGCCGTTGTCTCTTGCGCTTCCCACGCCCTCGGGGTAGCCGCGCCACTCGACCGGGTGCGCCGTGATCCTGCTCTTCTCCGCGATGACCGTCTCCCTCGGCTGCTTCACCGCACCTACTGACGATGGCCGCCCGACGCGCCCCGACCGCGACCCCAAGGACAGCGCCGCCGAGGACACCGGGGACACTGGCGCCGACGACACGGCCGACACCGCCGATTCGGACACGGAGGACACCGACACCGAAGACACCGACACCGAGGACACCGGTGAGCCCGAGGACACCGCGGTCGAGCCCGAGCCCTGCCCGGACGGCCTTGTCTGCGTCACGACGTTCCCCTACGAGCACGTCTCCACCACGGTTTCAGCGACGCTGGACGACTTCGACAGCTACGACTGCGCGGCCTCGACCGACGAGTCCGGCGCCGAGGTCCTGTACCGGGTGGATGTGCCGGAGGATGGGTTTCTGGCGCTGTCGCTCAGCGATCAGTCCTCGGGCGCAGACATCGATGTGCACCTCTTGGCCAGCCGCGATGCTGGCGACTGCATCGACCGGGGGCACGAGCTCTCGGGCAGCCTCGTCGAGGCGGGCCGCTACTGGGTAGTCGCCGACACCTGGGTCTCCAGTGGCGGTGACGAAAAGGATGGGGCCTACACCCTGACCTTCGGGCTCACGTCTGTGGCCGGGCTCGAAGCCGAAGGCCTGACCGCCGCGTTCGCCGATGACGCGCTCTACGCCTTTGACGTCGCGTGGGGCAACGGCGACGCGGACCGCTTCCAGTACGCGATCAGCGACTTTTCGCTCGACTCCTCCAACCAGCGGCAGTGGTTGCTCGATCTCACCGATGGCAGCGTGCTTGCGGAGCTGTACGTGGCCCACGGCGAAGGCAGCTCCAGCGGGAATTCGGGGGAGGCGGACACCTTCTCCAACACCGACAACTCCCACCAGTCCAGCCTCGGGATGATGCGGGGCGGCGAGGAGTACACCGGCACCTACGGCCCTTCGATGCGCCTGGACGGTTTGGAGCCGGGCTACAACGACAATGTCCGCGACCGCGCCATCGTCGTCCACCCGTGGGAGGGTTCGCGCGCCGAGTACGTCTCGCGCTGGGGTGAAACCGCCGAGACCTGGGGCTGTCCTGCCCTCGACGATCGGCTGTCCGCCGACGTGATCGACGTACTTGCCGACGGCGGGTTGCTTTTCTTCTGGTACCCCGACACTGATTGGCGCCGCGGATCAGGATATCTCCCCTGAGCACGGAGCGAACATGCCCGATCAAACGCGCCAGACGACCACCACCGGCACCGCCACCGGCACGGCCACCGCGACGGAGACCGCGGCCCGGGACGCGCAGAGTCGCCTCGGCAACCAGGAAATGGCCGACCGGCTCAAGGCGAAAAAGCCGACCCACACCGGGATCGTGCACTTCGGGCTCAACGGCGGGGCCGAGGCTGAGAACGCCCACCTCAACCAGCTCAACGCCGATCAGGGCGGCTCCAAGTCGATTCGAAACCAGAAAGAGCAGGATGTGCTGGTCCGTGGGAAGCAGCGCATGGACCTCGCGAGCGAGGCGGGACGCACCAACTGGCTCGCGACGCTCGGCCTCGGTCCCGAGTTGGCCAACAAGGTCAGCGCTGTCATCGCCAACGCGGGCGATGGCGCGCGCGACGAGCTAGGGCAGCTCGTGGAGGTCTACATCCAAGCGGAGACCGGCAGCCGCCGGATGGACCGGCTGGTGCTCTCGGGTCACAACGTCGGCAGCGCGATGTGGGGCGACGACAACGGCCGTGTGCCCTTCGAGACCTTCGTCGAGCTCAAGGACATCTTCCCCAAGGCCGCTGGGCAGGTGCGCCACCTGTTGGTCTCGGCCTGCTACTCCGGCGGCGAAAGTCAGATGGATACCTACAAGGCGGCGTTTCCAGGCTTGCAGTCGATCATGGCCTACACCGGCAGCTCGCCCGGCACCGCGTCGGGCGGCCTGAACCACATCGGCAAGTGGGAGAAAGCGACCGAGAAAGGCAACGGCAGCAATGTCGACAAGGACATCGCCAAGAACACGCGCAAGGGCGAAAACGTCTCGACCTGGAACGCCACCGACGGCTACCAGGGCGACCAGCCGACTCCCTGGTACGATCTCGACAGCCAACTCAACGCCGCCAACGCTACCTTTGCTCGATACTACGACCAGGGGCAGGCCGTCACCAACGCCCAATCGGGTGAGCTGCGCGACTACTACAACCTCGTCCAGCGCGCCCTGCGTCATCCCGAGGCGCCGGCCTCGATGCGGACCCTGCTGGCGTCCCGCCGCGATCAGACGATCCGCCTGCTCTTCTACGGCCTCATCCGCGAGCGCTTTGCCACCAAGCACGCCGCGAAGCTGGCGGAGGGCTACGCCGCGACCGGTGGGCTGGCTCTCCCGGCGTACGGCAAACTCGAGCGGGCGGCGGCCCTCGCTGCCGTGAACGCGCTCGCAACGGCGGTCGACGCGACCCCCTCCACCGCGGGAACGGCGGCCCTCGACCTGCTGCGACGCGGCCTGGTGAAGCTCGACAACGACCTGATCCTGGAACAGTGGATTTGACGCTTCTGGGCGGCGCGCCACAACCGAGCGCTCCGTAGGCAGGGGCTGGTGCGCGCCGCGGCGTTCTTGCGGGGGAAGCTCTTGTGCGGCGCGGAGCGCCCTTGCCAAGGGCGGCCCTGTGGCTACCCTTCGCGGCCGTGTCCTCCTTCGGCTTCCACCTCATCCTCCGGCTCGGTGACGACCGCGTGATCGCGCCCTCACGGGTGCTGCGGCGACGCTGGGCTTCGGAGCTCTGTGCGCTGGCCCGCGAGTTCGACGTCATCGCCTGGAAGCTGGCGGACACGCACCTACACATCGTGGTCCTGGGCACGCTGACACGCGCCGAGGAGCTCATCCGTCGCCTGCGCATCTGGGTCAGCGCCGCGCTGCGACCTGGCGTCCCGTTAGAGGTGCAACGCACCAAGCCGCTCGCCGGGCAGTCGCATCTCGAAAGCGCTTTCTTCTACGTGCTTCGCCAGGACGACCACCACGGCGTCGAGACGGACCTCCACCAGGACAGCAGCGCCGTCCTCGACGTCCTCGGTTTGCGGGTGCTCTCGCCGGAGCTTGCCGGCAGGGTGCGGGAGCGCCTTCCCCGACTCACGAGGCCCGTACTGCTGTCCCTGCTCGGGGTCGCGGAGCTTGGCGAGGCCGTCCACGTTCAGGTGCTGGCCGACGCGGCGGCGGCGGCCTTCGGCCTCGTGGATATGGAAGGCAACCGCCCGCTGGTCGTCCGCGCGCGCCGCGCAGCGGTGGCCGCCACGCGGGACCTCCGCCCCTCGATGGTCGCCGATGCGCTGGGACTCACGCCCCAGGCGGTGTGCCGCCTTCGCAAAGCAGACGTTCCCACCAGCGACATGCGCGCGGTGCGCCTGCAGATGTGCCTGAGGATCGCGCGAGCCGCGCCGCCGCTGTTCGTGCGGGAGCCGGCCGCGACGGCGTATGAGTGATGAACCGAAGTCGGTAGGATCCCCGGGATCATCGTCACTTCAGTTCATCAAACCGCCCGAATCGTGAACTGAAGTCGACAGGATGTGGGGGATCCTGCTGACTTCGGTTCAGGATCGTGAACTGAAGTCGGCAGGATGTGGGGGATCCTGCTCACTTCGGTTCATCGGAGCCCGCCCCGCGCCTGCGGCGGTCCCGGCGGCGGCGGCGGTCCCGGCGGCCCCCGCCCCCGCGCCGCGGCGTCATCGAGGTGCAGGATCCTCCAGGATGACGTCCAGCCGCCGCAAGTGTGCCGACCCCGGCCACCGCGCCCGGAACGCGTCGGCGCGCACGCGCGCCTCCCCGCTCCGCCCGAGGGAGACCAGCGCCTGGATCGCGACGACCTCGCGCTCCTGCGCGAGCTGCCCCGCCGGGTGCTGCAGAAGGTGCGCCTCCGCCTGAGCCAGGGCCTCCTTCGCCTCACCCCGCAGCTGCGCCTCCTGCGCTCCGCGCAGCAGCCGCAGCTCCGCAGCCAGGCTGTCGCCTGGCTCCGCGGCCGCCGGCTCCGCGGCGACCACGGGCGCCTCCGGCGCTGCTGCCGCCTCCGGCGCCCCGCGCGCCTCCGGCCCCCCACGCGCCTCCGGCGCCCCACGCGCCTCCGGCGCCCCACGCGCCTCCGGCGCCCCACGCGCCTCCGGCGCCCCACGCGCCTCCGCTGCCGCCGCCTCTGGCGCCGTCACGACAACTGCATCCTCGGTCGCGACCGCTCCCACCCACCAGAAGAGCGCGCCTCCGCCGACGAGCGCCGCGACGAGACCACCGCCGAGGACGAGCTTCGCGCCGAGAGCTCCCGCGCCCGCGCTCCCGGCGCCACTCGTGCTGCCTTCGGCGCCCGCGCTGCCTCCGGCTCCGGCGGCGCCAACCGCGTCAGGCGCCGTCGGAAGCCCGACCGGCAAGCGTGCCGCCATTCGCGCCAGAACCTCCGCTGACGGCAGATCCGCGCGCGCCTGTTTCAGCGCCGCGCGGAGCACCGGGCTGGCTTCGCTGTCGGGGTCGGAGAGTCGATCGTTCACGGTTGCCCCAGTGAGTGGCGGGTGGCGGCGTCATTTACGAAACGACGTGCCGCGTGCAGCCGCGAGTAGGCGGTCTGCAGGGGCACGCCGATGGCGAGCGCGACTTCGGCCATGGGGAGCTCCTCGATTTCGTACAATACGAAGACGGCGCGCTTGTCGTCGTCGAGCGCCGCGAGCACGGTATCCAGGAACGCCCGCGCCTCTGCGAGCTCGATGGCGCCTGCCTGCGCGGGGTCGACGCCGGCGTCCGGGGGTGACGCCGACGGCGCCTCACGGCGAACGTGCGCGCGCTTCCGATGGTCCGCGGCGACGCGCACGCAGATGCCGTACACCCAGGTGGTCAGCTTGCTGCGCCCTTCGAACGTGGGGAGCTTGCGGTGCACGACCAGGAACACCTCCTGGGACAGATCTTCGGCGTCGGCCTCGCGCGCGCCCAGGCGGCGCATGGTCCGCCACACCAGGGGAGCGCACTCGGCAAAGACCGCCTCGAAGCTGGGGAGGGGAGGGGACGGACTCAGAAGTCCAGGCCGAGGCCGAGGTCGGCGGAGTAGGCGAAGGGGGCCGCGGCCCAGACCTGATCGCAATGGAGGTAGTCGGCGACGTAACAGGATACCGGGTCGTCCGCGAGGTTGATCGACACCTGTCGAAAGGGCACGATCGGGTGGAGCCCTGCGGCGACGGACAGCGGTCCGACCACCGTCCATCGGCCGCGGAGCGAGCCGCGCGCCTGGACGAGCACCCACTCGGTCGCGTCCAGCTCCACGTCGCTCTCCAGAACCAGGAGCGCGCCGACCTCGATGCCGAGGCACCCGTAGAGGCCGAAGGCGCCGCGCTCGAAGACCAGCGGGCACGCCTGGATGCCCCCGGAGAAGCGCGTGACGTCGATCACGGGGCCGGGGTAGTAGCCGCCGTCGAAGGAGTATGCGCCGTCATACCGGGCGAAGGGAATCAGCTCCCCAAAAGCGACGAAGGGAAACAGCCCGGGGGGCGTCAAGCGCACCGAGCCGATCCCGCCGATGGCCCAGCCGGGAACGACCGAGTCGGGGTTCCCCACGACGACCGAGCCTTCCACGCCCCACGCCCACAGCGGCGCTGGCGGCGGTGTTGTGGGCGGCGCAGCTTCAGGCTCTGGGGGCACCCCGATCGGATCGATCAACAGCGCGATGCTCACCGCGACCGCCCGACCCAGCTCGTCGCAGCTCTCGCTCTGACTCTCGACGATCCGCTCGCCGAGCACGACCCCGGCGCGATCGCTCAGCCGCACCACCGCCCGCCAGTGCACCGCGCCGCCGTCGACCCGCTCCGCCCGGCCTTCTACGGTCAGGTCGGCCGCCCCCGGCAGGAGAAAAACCGGATGGTGAAGTTCGGCCTCGACGGCCTGGGCCAGCGCCGGGGCCGCGATGCACGACTCGGCGCCGTCCAGCCGGACCCAACTCAGCGAGCTGCTGTCCGCGGCGCGCGCGCTTTGCGCCAAGGCGAAGAACAGCCCGATCAGCAAGGCGGCGCCTGACTGATCGGGGCTAGCCACGCCTCAGGGGATGACAAGGGTGTAGGTGCGGGTGGCGCCCGCCGCGAGGTCGACGGCGCGCCGGGAGTACCGGATGTCCGGCGCCTCCAAGCGCACGGTGCCGTCGTCTGCCCGACCCTTGCCCACGTACACCATGAACGCCCCGCCAGCGTAGCCGCCCGGCGCCGCGTTCAGCGTGATGGTGTTGTTTCCCGGCTGCAACCACGCCCCGAGGTCGAGGATGATCTGCGACTCGCCCGAGCGGACGTGGCGCACGCTTACCCCGTTGACCATGACCTCGACGTCGTGCCCGACGCTGTCGTTGTCTTCGGTCACCAACCACCAGGAGCCGGAAGCGACGGTGGGGCGGGGACGGGCGGTCGGCAGCGCCGAAGGTTCGGGCCGGTAGACAACGGGGGCCGGCGGGACGACCACGGGCGCCGTCGTGGCGGGGTACGTGGACGCGGGTGGCACGGCCGCGGGCGCGTCACCCGTCGACACGCGAACCCGGTAGGTAGGCGCGTCGACCCAGATGTTGCCTTGCGCATCGAAGCGCACGGTGACGTTTTCCATCGACATCACCGGGAGGACATCGGCGCGGATCCCGTTCAGGTACACGTCGCCTGCTGCCGCGCCCAGCACCCAGAAGGCCAGGGCGCCGAGCAAGGCTACTCGCCCTCGACGCGCAGCCGGAGCTCGCGGCCCACCCGGAAGACCGGCAGCACCTTGGGCTTGACGGCGATGGCGGCCCCTGTTCGTGGATCGCGCCCGGTGTAGCCGTCGTACGCGCGGACAGCGAAGCTGCCGAAGCCGCGAAGCTCCACGCGGGCGCCCCGCCCGAGCGCCTTGGCGATGCCCGAAAAGAAGCTGTCCACCACGGCCTCCGCCACCACGCGGGGCACCGAGTGGCGATGGGAAACGGCGTCCACCAACTCGCTCTTGGTCATCGTGACCAGCCTATCCGGCTTTGGTGCCGAAGCCGACCAGCCGCCGCAGCGCCGGCTCGTATTCACGGAGGATCATCGTCAGCGGCGCCGCCACGTAGACCGAGGAGTAGGTGCCGACGACGATGCCGATGAGCATGACGAACGCGAACTGGAAGAGCACCGGACCACCGATGAACAAGAACGGGATCATCGCCAACGACGTGGCGCCCGCGGTCATGATCGTGCGGGACAGCGTCTGGTTGATGCTGTCGTTGATGAGGCCGCCGAAGTCCTTCTGTCGGTAGCGCTCCATGTTCTCGCGGATGCGGTCGTAGACGACGATGGTGTCGTTGAGGGAGTACCCAGACAGGGTCAAGAGCGCGCTGATCGTGGAGAGGCCGAATTCCTGACGGGTGGCGACGAGGATGCCGACGGTGATGCAGACGTCGTGGACCAGGCAGATGATCGCGCCTGGCGCGAAGGTGAAGTCGAAGCGGATGGCGACGTACACGAGGTGCAACAGCGTCGAAACGACGAGCGCCATCAAGCCGGCGGTGCGGAGGCTGTCCCCTACTTTCGGCCCGATGCTGTCGGACCGATCGATGGTCGGCGGGTTGTCGGGCAAACCCGCCGTGAGCGCCGCCTGGATGCTGTCGGCGACGCCCGGCAGGCGCACGTAGAAGGTGTTTTCGTCGGCGCCGACCTCGACCCGGACGCCGTCCACCTCGGCCAGCTCGGACTGGAGACTCGCGATGGGCACCAGTGGACCGGTGTACAAGATTGCCACCCGGGCGCCGACCTCGTTTTCGACGTGAAACTCGTCGATCCAGGTCGCGCCATGGGCGCTCTCCAGCGCGCTGCGGACCGCGGCGAGCTCGTCGTCGTGGGCGGAGGTGTCGCCTTGGATGCGGACCGCGTATTGGTTGTCGGCCGCAGCGCCGACCTGCTGAACCGCGTCTTCACCGATGTCCACGGTGGCGAGGATCTTTCGTACGTCTTCGATCGGGATGCTCTTCTCGAAGTGCATGTCGATCTCGGTACCGCCGGTGAAGTCGATGCTCCAGATCGGGCCAACGGTCAGGAACAGGCCGATGCCGACAAAGCTCGTGGTGAACGAGGCGACCGCCCAGAAGGTGCGGCGGGCGACGAAGTCGTACCAGAAGGTCTTGGGGATGATCTCGAACATCAGATGCTCACGCCGCTGGCGGTCTTGTTTCGGAAGGCCCACTCCATCAGGGTTCTGCTGACGAATACGCCGGAGTAGAGGGTGGTGAAGATGCCGAACATCAGCGTGACCGCGAAGCCCTTCAGCGGGCCGGTGCCGTAGCTGTAGAGCACGACACCCGCGAGCAGCGTGCAGATGTTGGCGTCGATGACGGCCACCGAAGCGCGGTCAAAACCGATCTCGATGGCGTTGGCGGCACTCTTGCCCGCCCGGAGTTCTTCACGAATGCGCTCGAAGATGATGATGTTGGCGTCGACCGCCATGCCAATCGTCAGGGCGATGCCGCAGATGCCCGGAAGGGTGAGCGTCGCCCCGAAGCCGACGATGAGCGCAAGGCACAAGAGCGCGTTGACCACCAACGAGACGTCGGCGAGCAGGCCGCTCTTTCGGTAGTAGATCCCCGCGAAGAGGAAGACGAGCACACAGCCGATGAGCGAGGCGAGCGTGCCCTCGAAGATTGCCCTTTCACCAAGTTGAGGGCCGATCAGCCGGAAATCACCGATGCTGACCGGTGCGGGCAAGGCGCCGCTGCGGAGGAAACGCGCGAGCTGCGACGCATCGTCGAGCGTCTGCTGCATGTTGCCCTCGCCGACCGAGATGCTGGCCGTCCCCGAGATCTTCTGCTGGATCGTGGGCGCCGAGCGCACCTGGGAGTCGAGGATGATGGCGAGGCGCTTCTTGACGTTCTTGCCGGTGACGTCCGAGAACACGGCGCTGCCGTGCGGCTTGAACTCCAGGGCCACGTAGAAGTCGCCCGTTTGGTCATTCTTCTCGGTGCGCGCGGTCGCGACGTCGTCTCCGGTGAGGAGGACCTCGTCCTTGATCACGAAGCCTTCTCCCCGGACCGGGGGCTTGCCCTCGTACTGCCAGAACACGCGCTGGCCGGGGCGGAGCACGCCCTGGTCTTGCAGCCGCTCCGACACCTTCAGGTCGTCTGCCTGGTCCTCCACGGCAAGCTCGGCGCGTGCCGCATCCGCCGCGGTGAGGATCGCGACGTCGTCGGCGTCCTCGTCCACGAGCATGAACTCGAGCCGAGCGGTGCCGCCGATGGAGGCCTTGACCTTGTCAATGTCGGACTCGCCCGGCAGCTGGATGTTCACGCCAGTCTCGCCCTTGCGGGTAATCTGCGGCTCTTTCACGCCGGAACCGTTGATGCGGTGCTCGATGACCTCCCGTGCTTGCTCTACCGCGTTGCGACGGATCTCGTCGGCGCGGCCGTCAGACATCCGGTAGACGAGCCACGAGCCGCCGTTTTCTTCCCGCGTGCTGGCGTATTGGTAGCCGGCCAGCCGCCCGTTGATGAGGCCAGTGACCTGTTCAATCGTGGTTTCAGGAGCGGCCTGCACCAGAAGGGCGGCATCCTTGCGGTCCCGCCGCACGTCGATCAGCTTGACCCCATTGTCCTCTGCCGCGCGCTTGACTGGCTGGATTTCCCGCAGCACGGTCGACCGCACTGCCTCCTCGACATCGACGTACAGGGTCAGGTCGATACCGCCGGCCAGATCGATGCCGCGCACCAGCACGTTGCAGGGAAGCCACTCGGTGAACTTCTCGGCCGGCGGCGTGTTTTCGGGAATCTCTTCCAGCAGCTCCAGCTCGCACACCCGCTTCATCTCCGCCTGCATCGGCGCCGGCAAGAAGCTGGTGGACAGCACCCAGAGTCCGACGAGAATCGAACCGGCGGTGATGGTGATCCGCGCGATGAGTCCCGCTTCCATCAGGCCTTCTTCGCCGGATCGACCGGCGTCTCGACGATCTTGCCCTTGACGGCGTCCCGATCGACCGTCAGGAAGGCTCCCGGCGAGATCTCCAGGATCAACGTCTCCCCCTTGGCCTCGTGCAGCCGCGCGTGGATGCCCGAGTTGGTGAGCACCCGATCCCCCTTCTGGAGGCCGGAGATCAGCTCCTTACGCGCCGCTTCTTCCTTCTGGTTCGGCCGGAACACGAAGAAGTAGAAGACTGCGCCCACCATGACCAGCGGGAAGATCATCGAGGTCAGCGGATTGGCGGCGGCGGCGCCGTCGAGGCTGAGAAGCAGGTCAGGATTCATGGTCGGACTCCAAAACGCCGTCCTCGGGAAGCATCCACCGGGCCGCGGTGAGGCGGAGCTCGGCGAGCGCGACGGGACCGGCTTCGATCGCGGCGCGCAGGCGCGCCATCAGCGATTGGTAGAAGGTCACGTTGTGTAGGGTGAGGAGGCGCGGGGCGAGGATCTCGTTGGCGGTGAAAAGGTGCCGGAGGTAGGCCCGGCTAAAACGGGCGCACCCATAACACGGGCATTCCGGGTCGAGGGGCCCCGGGTCATCGCGGTGGCGAGCGTGCTTGATGGTGACGCGGCCCCGGCTGGTGAACACGAGACCAAAACGCGCGCTGCGCGTCGGAATCACGCAGTCGAAAAGGTCGATCCCGGCCAGAACGCCGTCCACGAGATCGAGCGGGTAGCCCACTCCCATCAGGTACCGAACCTTGTACCTTGGCAGGTGCGCGGCCCCAAGCGCCGCCATCTCGAAGAGCTGCTCCCGCGGCTCCCCCACCGACAGTCCGCCCACGGCGTACCCGTCGAGGTCGAGCGCCGCCAACTCCTGCGCGTGCTCCACCCGCACGTCGGCTTCCATTCCGCCCTGCACGATGCCGAAGAGTGCGGTGCGATCGGGCTCGCGGCGAGCCGCGACACAGCGCTTCAGCCACCGGGTGGTCCGTGCGGTCGAGCGGATGACGTGCTCGCGCTCAGCCGGCCACGCGATGCATTCGTCCAGCGCCATCGCCACGTCGACGCCGAAGGCCTCTTGAATCTCCACGCACAGCTCGGGGGTCAGGTGGCGCCACTGACCATCGATTGTCGAACGAAATCGGACACCTTGCTCGGTGATCTTACAGAACTCCTTCAATGAAAAGACCTGGAAGCCGCCGCTGTCGGTCAGGATCGGCCCGTTCCAGTCCATCATCCGGTGCAGGCCGCCAAGCGCCCGGATCCGCTCGTGTCCGGGCCGTACCCACAGGTGGTAGGTGTTCGCGAGCACCATCTGCACGCCGGCGCCGTGGAGATCGACCGGGGTGAGCGCCTTGACCGTGCCCTGGGTGCCCACAGGCATGAAGGCGGGGGTCTGCACGACGCCGTGGTGGAGCGTCAGCTCGCCGCGGCGGGCGCCGGAGGTCTCGGTGATCAGGCGGTACGCGGCGGCAGACATCCGGGGCGGCTGCTACCCCGTCATGCCGCTCGGCGCCGGAAAGAAGCAGGCGTCGCCGTAGCTGAAGAAGCGGTACCGTGCGTCGACGGCATGGCGGTAGGCGGCCAACACCCTCTCCTGCCCAGCGAACGCCCCCACCAGCATCAACAGCGACGAGCGGGGGAGGTGGAAGTTGGTCAAGAGCGCATCGACACGCTGGGGGCGCCAGCCGGGGACAAGCAGGATGTCGGTCTCGCCGGGGCCGGGCCCGCTGGCGCTCTCCAGCGTGCGCACGACGGTGGTGCCCACCGCGACGACGCGGCGACCCTCGCGCCGCGCGTTGTCGATGGCGCGCCACGTCGCCTCGGGCACGACATAGCGCTCCGGGTGCAGCTTGCCGGAAGCCAGCATTGCGGCGGTGAGCGGCCGGAAGGTGCCCAAGCCGACCTCGAGCGTCACCTGTGCACGCTGCACGCCCATCGCTGAAAGCTCAGCGAGAAGCCGCTCGGAGAGGTGGAGCCCAGCCGTCGGGGCCGCCGCGGCCTGGAGCCGACCGGCGACCGCATAGACGGTCTGGTACCGGTGCTCGTCGTCGGCGTCGGCTGGACGGTCCAAGTAGGGCGGCAGCGGCATTTCGCCCGCGTCAGCCTCGAGCGTCGCGAGTGAGGGCACAAAGCGGAGCTGAGCGCGACCCTCCCCGGAAAGCGCGAGGACCACGATGCTGCCGCTGCCGCAGCGAAGCGTGTCGCCGACGTGGAGCTTCCGCGCGGGCCGAACCAGCGCCTCGCCCAGCTCGCCGTCGGAGTCGGCCTCGCCGGCCCGGAGCACCAGCACCTCCACGGCGCCGCCGGAATGGCGTGTGGCCCGCAGCCTCGCCTTGCGCACTCGGACATCGTTCAGGACGAGCAGATCGCCGGCACGGAACACTGCGGGCAGGTCGCGAACCTGCCGGTCCTGGAGCGCGTCACCGACGACCAACAGTCGCCCCCCGTCGCGCTCACGGGGCGGCGTCTTGGCGATGAGCGCATCCGGCAGCTCGAAGTCCCAACCCCCGAGGGGGTCGTCGATCGGCGACGACATCGGCGGCTACCGCCGGGGAAGCACGCGCCGGGTGATCACCTCGGGCTCGGGCAGCTCGGCGGGCATGGGGCTGATGCGCTCGATCTCGACGTTCTGCGGCGCGTCGATGGCGAAGCGAACCGAACCGCGATGCACGCTGTTGATGTAGATGCGCACGACCTGACCACCCATCCGGATCACGACCACGTCGTCCTGAAACTGGGTGATGTTGAGCACGGCCAGAGCTTACGCGGGGTTGGGCGCTTTCGCAACCGCACTGGGCTCGCGGGCGGGATAGCCAGCGCGGCTCCCGAGCCGACCTTGTCCGACCTGCAACGCCGACCCTCCCGCCGCCGTGGACCTCGCGACGCGGCCGACAATGCGCCGGAAGCTGTTGCGGAAACGCCACAATCTCCCATGGTGGTTCGGGTCGCTCACGCGGCGCACGTGCCGGCGGTGGTGGCGCCGCCCCCCGACCGCGCGCCGACCGACTTCGAAGGGCTTCGTGCCGTTGCGGAGATGGACCGGGCCGACGTTGCGGCGCTCATGGAGGAATTCGGCGGCGCGCGCCGGACCGGCGGACTTCGCGTTGGGCAGCGGGTTCGCGGCCGGGTGACCAGCGTCGGCCAACAGGCAGTTTTCGTCGACGTCGGCGGCAAGGCCGATGCCGCGCTCGACCGGCTGGAGCTCGGCGAGGTCGCCCTCGGCGAGATGGTGGAGGCCTTCGTCCTTTCCACCGAGGGCGAGGTTCGCCTGACGCGCACGCCCAGCGGGGGCGCAGCTCGCGAGATGTTGACCGAGGCCATGTCGGCGAAGATGCCGGTCGTGGGCCGGATTACCTCGGTCACGGATTCCGGGTGGCAGGTAGCGCTGGCCGACGGCATTGCCGCCTTCTGTCCAGGCTCCCACACCGCCGTCAACGAGATCGGCGCCGCCGAGCACGTCGGTCAGAGTCTTCCCTTCCTCATCCACGACATGCGCGGCCGCGACGTCGTCGTGTCGCGACGTGCATTGGTGGAGGAGGAGGAGCGCGCCCGTCTGTCAGAGCGCTACGGAGCGCTTCAGGTCAACGAGGTCGTCGACGGCACGGTTACCCGCCTGGCCGACTTCGGTGCCTTCGTGGCGCTCCCCAACGGAATCGAGGGGCTGGTCCACATCTCCAACCTCGCGGACGCTCGCGTGAAGCACCCCAGCGACGTGGTGAAGGAGGGCGACGTCGTCACCGTCCGGGTACTGGCCATCGACCGGGCCCGCCGTCGTGTCGATCTCAGCATCAAGGCCGTCGGTTCCGCGCCAGTCGCCGCCGCGTCGGGGGCGCCCGTCGGCGGCCCACCGCTTCGTCAGGGGTTCGACTTGTTCGCGGCCCTGTTGAAGGACGTCAAGGTCAAGCGGAAGTAGCCGCCGGTCCGAAGCACGCGGCGCCGAGGGGCTCGACGACCTCGCGCAGGGCTGCCTCGCGGAGCCGCTGCTTTTCCTGCCCGGCGAGGACGCCGTGTGCGGCGAGGTCCAACGCGGGAACCCTGCACGGCGCCGAACGCAGCGCCGAAACCGCAGTAGTGAAGCGCTCCGCGGCGAAGGCGCGGAGCTCGGGATGCGCGTTGACCAGCCACTGCACGGCGCGCCAGGCGAGCGCCGCGTGACGGGACTCGTCGGTGGCGATGGAGAGCAGCGCCGAACGAACTTGGGGATCGCGACAGGCTGCCGCCGCGGCACCCGCTTCGGCGGCACCGACTGTTTCGCCGACGCAGGCCTCGTCGATGAGCCCGGCGAGCACGCCAGGGGCGTCCAAGGCGGGCATCGCACCGTGGAGCGGAAGGGGTCCCGGCCCGACCGCTACTCCAGCGTACCGAGACGCGAAGCCGTATGCGATCCGTGCGTGGCGCACCTCGTCGGCGGCGGCGGTCTGCGTGTCGAAGAGCAGCTCGGACGGGGCGCCCAGCGCGAGCAGTTGAAGCGTGAATCGTGCGAAGCTGCCGATGCTGGCGTGCTCCGCCGCCGCGACGGCGCGCCAGTGGACGGCGAGGGCGGCGCGCTGGGCGTCGTTGGGGGCGTCGGCGGCGTCGGGGGCTCCGTCGGGCGAAGCGGAAGCTGCTTCGGACCAGTCGGCGCGGGACGTCGCGTGGGCCAGGCGTGGGCCGCCTTCCACGAGAAGGGGGCGGCCGATGGCGCAGTTTGGCGTCTGGCAAGCAAAAAACTCTGGGGACTGGTAGTCCCACCCGCAAGACTGGGAGGCCTTGGGGCAGTCCTCATCGACGCGGCAGGTGTCGGTTTCTGCATCGCGACACAGAAGGCTGACGCCCACGTCGCATCCGTCCGAATAGGCGCTGAGTCCGCACTCGCGTTCGGGGCAGTCCTCCCCAGTACGGCACTCCGCCATCGCGCAGAAGGCAGGGATGTGCGTGTCCGTCACCCAGGACGAAACGCACGCCTCATCAGCCTCGCAATCCGAGTCGTCTTCGCAGTGGTACTGACAGACGCAGGAGTAGCGTCGCGCTTCGCCGGTGTCGTCGGCCTCGGTCCAGTCCCCCACGCACTGACCCCGGGGACCGTCGGTACAGGCGTTGTCGTTGCTGCACTCCATCGCGCCGGTGCCTCCCGTGCACGCGTGGCCGAGGCCGTCGGCAGGAACGGCTAGCGCCTCAACACGATTGACGGCGCCATCCGCACAGCGTTCGAACCCTGTGGGCAGGCCGCCGGGGGAGAGGAGACTTTCTGCGCCCGGACAGGGTTCGGTCGCGGTCGCGGTCGTGGGGGCGACGTCGCAACCCTCGGCGGCGATCGCCGCCAGCAGGAGGAGCTTCAGGGTCAGCAGCGATCGCGGGTGCATGGGAGCTCCAACACCGGGCAGTATAGCTGGTGATCCGCGTCGCATTGCTGGGCGATGCGCCGAGCTTGGGCGTCTCGTCAGAATCGCGCTCCGGCGCATCGCGGCGCCGCTGGAAGTGCGTCGGCTGGCGGCGGAGGCCCCTTCGTCAGTTGCGCCCGTTCGCGGCGCTCGGAAGGCGGCGCTGGAGCGCGGCGGCTTCGAGCGCGGCTCGAAGGCGAACGGCGCGCAGGTCTCCGGCGTCGGCGGGCTTTTTCGCCAGGCGATTTGCCGCGCTCGGCGAGACGCCGAGCGCGGCGGCGACGTCCCGCGGCCGTAGCCCCACCTGGGCCGCCAGGTGCGCCGCGGCCCCGCGCGCCGCGACGACATCCTCCGTCTGGCCGGCGAACCCCGGGGCGATCGAGAAGGTCTGCGCCACGAGTTCGGCGAATCGCGCCGGACCCAGCGCCCGGAGGTCTTCGTCCGCGGCCGGTTTCAGCGCCGTGTCGAGCCCCACTGCCGCATACACCGCACGCAAGCGGACGCGCGGCAAGGCCGCGTCGAGTTGGAGCGTGAGTCCGGGCAAGCGGCGCGCGCCGACGAGATCGGGAAAACACGAACCGGTTGCGGTTGCCGGATCGTCCGCGAGCCCGTGGTGTTCGAACTGACCGAGGCAGTACCCGATCAGGGTCGTCATGTGTTTTCGCGTGGTGACGGGCCTCGCGTAGGGCGCGGCAAACTCCGCATCCGACCGGGAGTTCAGCACCCTCGTCACGGCTCCTTGCACCCGACGCAGGCGTGCTTCCTCCACGCGCACGACGAGGTGGACATGGTCGTCGACGAGCGCGAATAGCACCAGAACATCGCCGACCGCGGTCGCGAGCGCGCGCAGCACCCGGCGCCGAGCGGCCTCCGTTGGAAAGGCTGATTGTCGGCCGATTGTGGCCCAGGTGAGGTGGGTGATTTCCATGGCGCCGGAGGGTAGGCACCGTCGACGAAGACGGCAAGGTCACCGCTGCGAAAGACAGCGCACTGGTGCAGCTCCCGCCGCCCCCCGCGCCGCCTCCGGCGCCGCCGCCCCCCGCGCCGCCCCCGAGGCTCCGCCGCCGCGCCGCGGCACCAAACTCGGCGGTCGTAAGTGTGAGATGCGAGTTTGGTGTCGCCACGACACCAAACTCGCTGTTCGCGGTCGTGAGAGGGCAGTTTGGTGTCGCCACGACACCAAACTCGCCACTCGTCAGTTCGAGTCGTTTGTTTGG
>CANLGL010000060.1 GCA_947490345.1 Deltaproteobacteria bacterium | reverse complement strand
CCGCCACCCACGCCAACCTCTACCGCCTGGTGTCCGGCGAGGGGTGGCATGCACCGGGTTCAGCCGTGCGGGGACTCCACGGCATGCTCACGGTCTCGTCCCCGCGCCGCGCGCTCGAAACCGCCCTCGGCGCGCGTCGCGATCCCGACCGGGCTACCTATTTGGCCTCGGCGATCCACGGCCTCGCGCTCGCGCGGATCGACGGCCTCACCGGCCCCGATACCGAAAGGGCCCTCGCCCGCGCGCTTCGCCTGCCTTAGGACACCGCCCCCATGCTCCTCGCCGCCGCCGTCGCCCTGGCCATCGAGCCGGCCTCGCCTGACTACCCGGGGCATTGCCAGTCGCCCAGGTGGTCACCGGACGGGCGATGGTTGAGCTGGGAGGTGAACTATGTCGATCGGCAGGCGGTCGAGTTGTATGTGGCGGTGGCCGGCTCGGTGACGCCGCCCCGGCGGGTAGGCCCGGCGGCCAAGAGCAGCTCGACGGTGACTGCCGGATTCGGCGGGAGCGGTGCCGTGCGGGGGGTGGTCCATGAGCTGACCTTCTCGCCCGCGGGTGTGGATCGCTTCGCGTACAGCGCCAGCGGCGCGGCCGAGGACTATGACCTCTATCTGGACGGTGCGGGCGCGCTCGCAGCGGCCCCCGGCGCGGATGGCGGAGCAGCTTGGAGTCCCGACGGACGCTCGCTCCTGTTCACCTCGGCCCGCTCCGGCCAGGGCGATCTCTACCTGCTGTCGCTCGGCGTGCCGGGCGCGGTGCCGCTGCGCCTCTCGGGCGATCCCACGGCGAGTGAGCTCTACGCAAGCTGGGCGCCGGACAGCAAGCGCGTTGCCTTCGTCGGTCACACCCGGCAGGGCGACAACCTCTACTTTATCGATGACATCGCCTTTCCGGCGCCGCGGCCATTCTTGGCCTGGAGCGGCGTGCAGACCCGCCCGACCTTCAGCCCGGACGGCACGCTGGTGGCGTTTTACGCCAACCGCGAGGTGGAAACCCGCTTCGATCTCTACGTTGTCTCCGCCGCCGGCGGGGCTCCGCTTCGCCTCGCGACCGGGGTGGTGCTCAACCCCCGCGGGCCCAGCTGGACGGCGGACAGCGGCAGCATCGTCTATGTGCGGGCGGACGACACGACGCTGAATCCGGTGTGGCGCGTTGGCGTCACCGACCCCAAGTCGGCGCGGATGTTGCCCACCGGCACTGTAGGGAACACCGATATCGACGTGGTCAAGCGCCAAGACGGCAAGTCCTGGCTGGCGGTCGCCGCCCAGGGTCGGGTGGGCGACACCGTGCGCGACTTTCGACGCGTCTACACCATGGTCTTGCCGTGATCCTGTGGGTCTCCCTGGCGTTGGCGGTCTGCCCCACCGCCGATACCAACCCGCCCGTTTGCCCGGCCGGGAGCGTCCACGGAACGTCGGTGGACCACCCCTACGAGTGGGGTGCGGCGGCGACGGGCCTGCAACCGTGGTGGGGGAGGCTGTCGTGCGCTGGCGGCCGCATCCCCGTCTTCCGGCGGCACGGCGGCGTCGGCACCGCAAAGGCAACGTCGACCGGGAAGTCCGAGCTGGTCGACGCCTGGGAGGTGGGCTGCCCCCAGGCCCGGTACGAGCTGTACACCAGCGTGTATCGATGCGGCGAGGTGTGCGTGCCCGCGAGTTTGTCGGTGCTCCCGGCACGCGCCATGCGCCACATGGAGGCAGCCAAGGCGGCGGCCAAAGCCGGTGACGTACCCGCCGCCCTCCTGGCCGGTCAGGCCGCGACCGACTCCGCCCCCGAGCATGAGCGGTCCTGGGTGTTTCGCGGCACCTTCGCGGAGGAGCTGGGCCGCTTCGACGAGGCGTTGGTGGCGTGGACCGGGGCCGTCGCGCGCTTCCCGGGCTCGCTCAGCGAAGGGCACCGCGCCGAGGCTCTGGCGCGCACGGGAAAAAAGGCAGAAGCCAAGGAGCTTTCCACGCGCCTGCTCGCCGCGGCGCCGGACGCGCCAGGGCGGGGTCGCTTGTTGTGCGTCCAGTCTCTCACTGACGACGTCAAGGAGAAGGCGGCGACGCTCGCGAAACAGGCTTGCGCCGAAGGGTATCAGCGCTGCTGCATCCGGTTACATTAGCGTGCCCATGCCTCCGGTTGTTCCGCACGAACCCGCCCTTGGGAGTGACCGCATCGGTCCCTACCGGCTGATTCGTCCCATCAGCGTCGGGGGCATGGCGAAGGTGTACGAGGGTCGTTTCGACTCTCTGGCCGGGGTCAGCACGCGGGTTGCGATCAAGGTCATCCACCCGGACTTCGCGAACGAAGGAGGTTTTCAGGACCTTTTCATTCAGGAGGCGCGCATTTCGGCGCGGCTGGAGCACCTCAACGTCGTGCGCGTGCAGCAGTTCAATCGTGAGGGCGATCTGTACTACCTGGTGATGGAGTACATCGACGGCGTCACCTTCCGCAAGATCGTCACCGCCTGCAAAAAGCATGGCCTCCGCCTTTCGCCCTCGCTCTTGGCGGAGCTTGGCCGCCAGGCCTGCGAGGGCCTGCACTACGCCCACGTCCTCACCGACGACCATGGCCAGCCGTTGCGCCTCGTCCACCGGGACATGAAGCCGTCCAACCTGATGCTCAACGTGCAGGGCGTCGCCAAGGTGCTGGATTTCGGCATCTCCTACGCCACCGGGCAGCAGGAGTCGCGCGGCTCCGTCAAGGGCACCTGGGGCTACATGGCGCCCGAGCAGGCCGAGGGTGAGGCGGTGGGGCCTGCGGCCGATCTCTTCGGCCTCGCCAGCGTGCTCTACGAAGTGGTGACCCTGGAGCCGCTCTTCGTCGAGACGGACAACGCCGGCATCCGTCGCGCGCTCGCCGCCGACGAGGCCGCTCGCCGTGCCGCCGCCATCGGTGGGGCAAACGCGGAGCTCGCCGGGACGCTGGTACGGGCCCTTCAGCGCGATCCTGCGGCGCGGTACCGTTCTGGCGAGGCGATGGCGCGTGCGCTGGGGGCGCTGGTGCCGGACCCGATGGGCGCGCGGGACGAGCTGGTGCGCTTCGTCGCGGAGCTGCGGCGCCTTGACCAGGGCGGGGTCAGCCCCGGCGCCGACCGTACCGGCTCGGCGGCGTCGGTGTCGACGTTGCGGGGTCAAGGCCTGCCGGTGGTCACCGGCAGTCTCCACGCGCCGGCGCGGGAAAAACCCAAGCGATCCAAGGTGAAACGACCGGGCGTGTGGGCGGCGGCGTTCAGCATCCTGTTCGCGCTGTTCAGCGTCACGGTCCTCGGCTTCACCGCGTGGCGGATTCTCCGCCGGCCGCCGGCTCGGGAGCCCGCCGCGGTGATCGAAGCGGTGGTGATCGAAGCGGCGCCAGGGGTCGTCGCGCCCGCGCCGGTCGTGGTCGAGCCGGGGCCGGCGCCGGTTTTAGTGGAGTCCGCAGTCGCGACAGAAGCGCAGCCCATTCCGCGCGTCCAGCCGACCGAGGCGGCGGCGCCCAGCCGCGCCACCCCGACCAAGCCGCCAAGGGAACCCAGCGCCCCAACGCGTACCGCCGACCTCGTCGCTGGCTTGGGCGCCGAGCCCGCTCCGGGGTCAAGCGCGGCGGCCGGGACCGCGCCCAGCGTCGCCGGCGGGCCGGCCACCAAGGCCGAGGGAATCCTGAGCGTCAGCGCCACGCCTCGCGCCCAGGTGATGGTGGATGGCGCTTACGTGCGCTTCACGCCGCTTTTCCAGTACGCGGTCTCGGCCGGGCCCCATTCGGTGCTCCTCGTCACTTCGGACGGTCGTCGCAAGAGCTTCCGGGTCGACGTGGCCGAGGGCGTCGAGACCCGTCGCATCTGGCTCTTCGACGAGGAGCGCTGGGCCGACGACGGGGCCCCCAAGCCGTGATCCTTTTCGTAGCCGCCGCGCTGGCCGGCGATCCCGCGGTGTTGGTGCTCCCGGCTTCGGGGGGTCCGGCCGAGTCGGTCATCCGCAAGTCGACCGCTGCTGCCGGTCTCGACGTCGACCGCGTCGTCGGCGCCAGCGCCTTCACCGCGGGCGTGCTCCATCTCGGGATGCCACGGACGCTGGGTCGCGACTGCCTTGAAGCACTCGCCCTTCCGCAATGGCGGCAGCGCCTGGCCAATGCCCAGCGTCGCTTCGAGCGCTTTGATGCTGAGGGGGCGGTTTCGGAGCTGGTCCTGCTGGACCTGGAGCTCGAGTGTCTTTCCGATCCGTTGCCCGCCCGCGACCTCTACACCCTGGACCTGGCGCGCGCCGAAGCCCACCTGCTCCTGGCGGCGTCCGCGCCTGGGGGCGTGGAGGGTCAGGGGGAGTTTCACGCCCAACAGGCGGCGGCCGCCCTTGATCGGGCGGTGGTCTCGATGCCGGGACGGCAACCAGACGTCGCGAGTCCGGAGGTGCTTGAGGGCTTGGTCGCCGCGCGCGTGCGGCGTCGCGAAGGTGCGCCGGCGCTGGTGCTCGTCGGGCTCGGCAGCGACGAGGAGGCGTGGGTCAATGGCCGGGTGGTCGAGTCCGGCGTTGAGCTGCCGGTCGGCGACTCGGTCGTGCAGCGGGTCGCTGGGGATCGGGTGGTGGCCGCGCTCCGGATCGAGGTCCGGGGGGGGCAGGCAGTGGTCCTGGACTACACAGGCGACGACACGGCGCTGTCCGACGTGGTGGCGGGGCTGGTGCGGCGGGTGCCCGGTCGGCACACCCAGGCGCTCTTGGGGGCGCTTGCGGTCCTGCGCGGCGGCGGGGAGGCGGTGGTGTACGTGGGTTGGGATCGCGGGGAGCCCGTTGCCTGGCAGGCTCGGAACGATGACCTCTTTCGATTGGAGCCGCCGGGGACGAGGCCGAAGGCGGTAGCGCCCGACCCTCTGGACGCGGTGGCGGTCGAACCGCTCCGCAACCGCGACGCAGCCTCCTTCTCGGCGGGGTGGACCGCCACCGCCGGGGTCGTGCTCGGCGCAGGGTGGCGCAGCGAGGGCGAGGGTATCGGGCTTGTCGACGTCGGCCTCGCTGGGCGCGTCGCGGTTTTCGACGCGTGGTCGGTAGCGTGGGCGGTGGTGCCTGGCGGGGTGACCGACACCCTCGACCCCGGTGGCGAGGGTGTCAGCGTGGAGGTGCCCGTGCGTCTGGGAGCGCGCTACGGCCTGCGTGGCGGAGGGTGGCGGCCAGAAGGGGGTCTCGACCTGGGTGCCCGTTTCGGCGAGCGTGCGGCGCCGCTGTTGGGCGGCTGTGGCGGTGCGGCACGGCAAGTGGGACCCGCCGGCGGAGTGCGGTTTGAGGGGTGCGTGGAGACGGACTTTGCGTCGGTGGGCGTGCGCGGCGCGGTGGTGGTGGAGAGTTGGATTTGAGGGGCAGCGCCCGGCCCTGCGGCGGGCACAGGTAGGTCACGAAGCGAGGCCGCCGCCCACTCCGCCTGCCCACGGTCTTGTCGCGCGCAGAGGTGCGCGCGGTGCTTGCCGCAATGGAAGGTGTGCCCAAACTCATGGCCGGCCTACTCTACGGCTCGGGCCTTCGCTTGATGGAGGCGTGTCGCCTCCGCGTGAAGGACATCGATTTCGAACGCCAGCAGTTGCTAATCCGCGACGGCAAGGGCAGAAAGGACCGGCAGGCGCTTTTGCCAGCGAGCCTCCGCGACCCGCTGCGGGAGCAGCTCTCGGCCGCGCAGCGCCAACACAAGGCCGACGTGGCGGCGGGCGCCGGCTGGGTGGAGTTGCCGGACGCGCTCGCCCGAAAATATCCGAGCGACGCTCGCTCATGGCCATGGCAGTGGGTGTTTCCGGCCACGCGAACGTATCGACACGCTGAATCAAACCAACGGCGCCGACACCATCTCCACCAGACGCTGCTCCAGGAGGCCGTTGCCGTCGCCGTCCGTGGCGCGGAGCTCCCCAAGCGAGCCTCCTGTCAATCGACCTTACGACGTTCGCCGAAGCCCGACGCGGACGCGACCTGCACTGGGGCACGGCCCCGATTCCTCCCGGGCTCCCGTACTCCTGATCCAGCAGACCTCGTGATTTCAGACGCGCCCGGCTGCATCGGAGCGAACAATCGCTCGTCGTCTCCCAGAGACGGGGGGTTCACCTGTCCCAGCGCATCGAGCCCTCCCTCATCGCCAATGCCAGCGCCGCTCCCGTGGGCGGACGGAAGCCGACAGATCCACTCCGTTCCGCTATCGGCTGCCGCCCGCTCCGCCCTCGTCGCAGAATCGCTCCGGCGGTCGTCGGTGCGCGTAGCGCCGGGACCCGTCGCTCTGCCCTCGCCACCCGCCGCGCCCGGCGCCCGAGTCGAGCCGTCCCAGCCTCGGTGGCCGGGTCTCCGTCGTGCCCAAGACCAGGTGGCTCCAGCGCATTGTCCACCCTCAGTGAGCCGAACAAGGAATTGCTGCCGACGAGGCCGGCGAAGCGCCGTCCTCGCGGCAGAATTCCGGCGTTCGGCGGGGAGAGGGCGAAGGAGGAGGTGGCGGTTCGCGACGGCGTCGTGGCGGACCCTTCGTTGTCACCTTCCTCAGCTCGCCAGCGCCTTTCCACGGATGAACTCACTCCGAGAGCGGTCCCCGCGGAGCCGGTCGAGCAGCCGGAGTTCGCTTGGCGTCAGCATCACGTGCACGGGAACCGACCGTCGCTCAGTCGGCTTGGGACCGGGCGGCATGGCGGTGGGAAGCGGCTCTCCGAAGGCCGCAAGCCAGGCCGCCTCCAACCGCGCCCTCTCCAGCGGAATCAATCGCTGATCCCCGAAGCGGAACGGCCCCGTCCGCGCCTCGTTGAGGCAGCCGTGCGTGCACTCCCAGCTGGGGAGTTGCACGGGAAGCACGCGGTCACCCCGCCGCACGCGGAACTCGCGCTCCACGAGCTTGACCCGGTGGTTGCACTGCGGACAGACGACGCTGAGATGTGGTTCCATTGAATCACCCACGATGAAGGCTGATGACGACCATGTTTTCGCGATCGCAAAGCCGGAGCCAGAGCCGGCCGGTATCGGTCATGTGCAAGAAGACCCAGATCATGCCGCCCTCCGGCGCGGTGCTCGCCTCGTGATGGGAGTATTCGTCCTCGTCGAGGACGTAGAGCAGCAGCATGACTTCCGCGATGCCCCAGCCGAAGTCCAGAAGGGCGTACTCACGCGCGTCGTCCGTGACGCCGACGCGGTCCTCCGTGAGCGCGGTGTTGAGGCGCTCCAGGAAGTTGGCGATATCCACGGGTGGCACACGGAACAACTATACATGATCTCCGTGCACGTCGAGCCCGGCCCTCGGTCGCGGCGCCGTTCTCGCGCGCGGCCGGAAGCCGACAGTCTCGCTACGCTCCCCCATCGGCTGCCGCCGCGCCACCTTCATCGCAGAATCGCTCCGGCGAACCTCGGTGGTGGTTGCGCCGGGCTGCACCCTCGTTGCCCCCTCCACGGTGAGCCAAAGACAAGGTTGCATCCGTGCCCGTCGCCACCCTCAGTGAGCCGAACAAGGAATTGCTGCCGACGAGGCCGGCGAAGCGCCGTCCTCGCGGCAGAATTCCGGCGTTGGGCTCACGGGCGAGCGATGGTGGTGACTCGGTGCGAAAATGCCGCAGCGACCGTGCGCTACGGCGTGCCGCCCCGGAAAAGGAACGCCGCGCCCTGCTGCGACCACACGTCCGAGTACGTGGGCGCGGCCACGAGTTGGTCGTCGAATCCGTCGGCGTCGAGGTCGCCAGGTGCCGCCACCCGGTAGCCGGTGGCGTCGCCGGGGTGCTCGCCCGCGAACACGGCGTCGGCAGCGGACAGGATGGTCGTTCCAGCCGGCGGCGGGCTGTACAGGAAGAAGGCCGCCCCGGCGTCCGTGCCACCACGATCGTTGAGTTCCGCGCCGAAGACAAGATCGGGGTGCCCGTCGCCGTCCAGATCCCCCGGGCCCACGATCGTCACCAGGGACAGGGTGCGCCACCCAAAGTGGTGTGGCTTCAGATGGGGAACTGCAGCACCGATGACGTCGCCTCGGTCCTTCGTGCGAACGCCCCGAACCTCGATGCGTTCCATCTCAACGAGACAGCTGCGCTTCTGGTGCTGAGCCGCAACCCTGGGGCCGCATAGGCGGTGGGAGCGCTCGCCGAGCCTCCGCAGCGCCCGCCGCTACCGAGCTACATGCCCCTCGTGCTCCTGACCCTCCTCCTCGGCTGTCCGCCTGAGCCCCCCGCGACGACCAAGACCCCCTGTGGCACGCTCCTCGCGATTGCGGGCGACCCGTCCGTGCCGGTGACGTTGGAGACGGGGGCGGTGGGGCTCATCCGCACCTACCCGCTGGAGGTCACCGCCGCTGTTGATGTGACGTGGTCGACGTCGGGGGCGGTCGAGGTGGTCGACGCTACGGGAGCGGTGCTGACGACGGTGCAGGGCCCGGGGGAGCTTTTCTTGCGCGCCCCGAGCGAGGGAGAGGGCGAGGTGCTTGCGACGTGGGGTGACGGTTGCCGTGCGCGCCTCGCCACCGTTGCCCAGGCTCCGGCGCCGCTCATCGGCCGTCCCCGCACGCTGGCGCCCTTCTGGCACAGCGCCACCAGCTTTCTGGAAGGCGAGACGATCTACCTGGGCCTCGATGCCGCGCGCTTCCCGGATCGGGTAGGTCTCGCCTTCGACGCCTGGGTGGTCGCGCATCGGAGCCTGGCCGAGTGGGAGTCGGATCCGGTGCTCGCGGGGTCGGGGGTCCAGTCCGCCATCGCTGCCGGCGCGCTCGTCCCGGTGCCGCTCGCAGTAGCCGACGCTGGCGAGGACGCGCTTGCGGCGATCGACGTGGTTCTCGACTTCGACCGTGACGGCGTCCTCGGCCCGGGCGACCTGGTTCAGGGGCTCGGCGCGCCGGGCGCGTCGGTGATCGGTGACCTGAGTGCCCCTGGCCCCCACGCGGTCGAGACTGTCGACGTCAGCGGTGGTTGGTTCCTTGGACAGCGGGTGTGGTGGCCGACCGATCTCGCCGCACTGGGGCCGCGCCCGCTGGTGGTGATCTCCCACGGGAACGGCCACGAATACGTATGGTACGACTACCTCGGGGAGCACCTGGCCAGTTGGGGCTTCGTGGTGATGTCCCACCAGAACAACACCGAGCCGGGCATCGAGGCGTGCTCGACCACGACGCTGTCGAACACCGACTGGCTGCTCGGACACCTCGATGAGATCGGCGGCGGCGCCTTGCTCGGGCTGGTCGACTCCTCCCGGATCGGCTGGATCGGGCACTCGCGGGGAGGGGAGGGGGTGGTCCGTGCGCTCGACCGCATGGCGGATGGCGACGATGTGCCCGACAACTACGGTCCCGACGACATCGCCTTTATAGCCAGCATCGCCCCGACCGTATTCAACGATGTCGATGAATCCGACCCCCACGATCGGCCCTACTTCCTCATCGCCGGCACTGCCGACGGTGACGTGACCGGCGGCGTGGACTACGACATCACCCAGTTCTTCCGCATCTGGGAGCGCGCGACGGGCCCAAAGGCGGCCGCGTACGTGCACGGAGCGTCCCACAACGACTTCAACTGTTGCGCGATGCAGGAGGGCCAGGGCCCCGAGCTCATCGGTCGTGTCGAAGCGCACGTCGTCGCCAAGGCCTACCTGTTGGCCACCGCGCGGGCCTGGCTCGATGGGGAGGACGCGCTCCTCGCCCACTTCCGTGACGAGTTCACCGGGTTCACCCCGCTGGGTCTTGCGGAGGATGATCTCGTCGCGACGAGTTGGCGCAATGCCACCAGCGCCGGCGACGGGGTTCTCGATGATTTTCAGGCCGAATATGACACCGACGTTTCGAGCGCTGGCGCCGCCGTAGAGTCCGATGCGGGCGGGCTCATGGAGGGGCGACTCCGCGACGGAGATCGCGTCATGGGTTGGACGAATGACGATCCATTCAATGGGATGACGCACAATGCAACGCCCGGCGACGATGCGCGTGGGGCGGTGTTTTCTTGGACCGAGGGCAGCGCCCCGTCGTGGGCGGTGGCGATCCCAAGGGCGCTCACCGACGCGAGGCCCTGGTCCGTGGTTTCCTTCGCGGTGACCCAGCGCAGTCGCCATCCGCTGACCGTGTCGTGGGGCTGGGCCCTCGCCTTCGGGGTCACGCTCGTGGACGTCCATGGCGCCGAAGCCACGGTGGACTTCGCCGATCAGGCGCTGGTACCGACACCGTACGCGCGCCTCGGGCTCGGACCCGGGCGGGGCTGGGCCAACGAGTTCGTCACCGTCCGCATCCCGCTTGTCGACTTTCGGGGCATCGACCTGCACCAGCTCGCGTGGCTGCGGCTGGACCTCGGTGAGGCGCACGGGGCCCCCGAAGGCGCCTTGGGCCTCGACAGCGTGGAGTTTGCCCGATGATCCTGCTCTTCGTCCTTCGCGTGGTGTCCGCAACACCGTTTGTGCTGGTCGAGCCCTACCGCTCCGACTGGTCGGCTGCGCACCCCGTGGTGCGGGGCGGCACGGTCCTGGTGCTCGAGGTCGACCCGGCCTTGCTCACGATGACCAACACGCCCCGACCCGTCCTCTACGTCGGCGAGGCACCCGTGGAGGTGCTGGCCCGTGACGTCGATGCGGGCCTGGTGCGCGTCGTGGTGCCCGGCGCCTTGGGCGCCGAGGCCTTCATCTACTTCGGTGGCGCCGCGCTCCCGGAGACGATCACCGCCGAGGCCGGCGCGCGTGAGCTGGCTTCGGCCCGCGCGGCGGGGCTGCTGCCTCTCCGCATCCCTGTCAGCGCGGCGGCGGTGACCGTGCTCGATCATGCGGCGTTGGCGGGGCGATAGCGGCGGCGCGATACGCTGTTGGGGCCCCAGGGATGAGCTCATGAGACTTTGGACCGTTGCCGTCGCGCTCCTTGCCGCTTGTTCCGGAGAGTCCGCGCCGCCCGTGGCGGTCACGCCGCCGCCGCCGCCCCTGGTCATTCGCGAGATCCTCGCCCCGTCACCTCTGGAATTGGACCGCCAGGTTCGCGCCGCCGGACTCACCGAGGGGATCGGAGCGCTGGTGCCGACGACCCTGCCACCCGCCCCGCCTCCCGAGCAGAAGGACCGCGTCGCGTTCCGCACCGGGGTCGTGTACGCGCACTCGCTGTTGTCGGGGCGGACCGCCGACAAGCCCGCGCTTTTGGCCAACCTGACCGCCGTAGCTGAAGGCATGGCGACGCTCGGCGCGAGCGCGGACCTGCAGAAGACGATGGACACGGCCATCGTGCACCTGCGCAATGACACCTCGTCGCGGGAGGACTTCCTCGTCGAGCTCGACGCCGCCGTCGCCGCGACCGATCCGGCCACGGGGTGGGGTTCGGGCGACCAGACGGGGCCCCTTTTACAAGCCGGGGCGTGGCTGGCCGGGATCAACCTGGTGGCCAAGGCTGTCGTCGCCAAAGCGGATCCCACCGCGGCGGATGCTCTGCTGCGGCATCCGGAGATCGCTCGCTATTTCCTTGACTATGTCCACACCGGCGCCGGCGCGGACAAGGTGGGGGTCTTCTTGGACAGCGTGAAGTCCACCTTGACGACCATGGAGTCCATCGCAAAAAAGCCGCGGCTCGATATCGCTGACGCCGCCGCGGTTGTCGAGGCCACCGACGCGCTCCTGCAGCTTAACTGAGCACGGATGTCGCTCGCGCCGGCCGCATTCGCCGATCTCTTGTCGCCCGAGATGTGGGCGCGGCTCCGCGGGATCGGGAGCGTGGTCCGCTACGGGGATGGGGAGACGGTTTTCTTGCGGGGGGCGGCTCCCGACGCGATTTTTGTGGTCCTGAGCGGCGCGCTGGCGGCAGTCGACCCGCGGACGTCGCCGCCGACGCTGCTCTCCACGCGGGGACCGGGCGAGATTTTGGGGGAGGTCTCCTTTTTGGACGGCGAGCTCGCGTCGGCGGAGGTCCGGGCCAAGGCGGCCACCGTGTGCGTCCGGTTGCCGGCGGGACCGCTCCGGGCAGCGCTCGCGGCGGATCCGGCTCTCGGCGCCGCCGTTCATCAAGCGTTGGGGACGGCACTTGCCGCGCGCGTTCGCTCGATGACGACCGCGGCGGTCATCGGCGGCTTCGGGGCGCGCTTGGAGCCGAACACGGAGGAACCACCATCCTATTTCTCGCTGCCCGGACTCACCCAGGCGACCCCACTTGGGCGGGTCCCCTTGCACGGCGACCGCATCTCCATCGGTCGTGACCCAAACTGCGATGTGGTCTTGGACGATGCCCGCGTGGCGGGCGTGCACGCGCGGCTGGTTCGCGCGGAGGACGGTTGGCGCGTCGTCTCATGCTCGGCACGGGCGGTGGTGGTCGATGGGTCTCCCGTCGCGTCCGCGGCGCTGACCGACGGCGCCGAGATCGCGGTGGGGCGGACCACGCTGCGCATCTACGCCGACTACCTGGAGCGCACGCTGCGCCCCCACGAGCGGGTGCTCCACGCCGAAGGACTGACGCGCCGGATCCGCGGTCAGGTGGTCCTTTCCGGCGTCACGCTCACCTTGGTCGCGGGAGAAGTCGTTGCCGTGGTGGGGCCGTCGGGGTCGGGGAAGTCCACGCTCCTGGCCGCGCTCTCCGGCTCTCAGCCGGCCGACGAGGGCTCGGTGCTCTTGGACGGCCAGCCCTTGGCGGAGCGGCTCGCATCCACGCCGGGGCTTGTCGGTGTGGTGCCGCAGGACGACGTCGTCCTGCCCGAGCTGACGGTCGAGGAGAGCCTGCGCTTCGCGGCCCGCCTGCGTTTGCCGAATCGGACGCCGGAGGAAAGGGAGGCTGCGGTCAACCGTGTGCTTCGCTCCCTTGGCCTGGACGGCATCCGCTCCCACCGCATCGGCGACCCCGAGCTCCGGGGTCTCAGCGGCGGGCAGCGCAAGCGGGTGAACCTCGCGCCCGAGCTGCTCAGCGACGATTCGGCGGTGTTGTTGCTCGACGAGCCCACCAGCGGCCTGGACCCCCGCTCGGCCGACGATGTCGTGCGCTTGGCGCGACAGCTTGCCGACGCCGGCCGCATCGTCGTCCTGGTCACCCACGACCTCAGCGAGCCGGTGCTCGCCCAGATCGACCACCTCGTGGTGCTCGCGCCCGGTGGCCACCTCGCCTGGTCGGGGAGCATCCCGCGCGCGCTGCGCCACTTCGGGGTGCTCGCGCCCGCCGAGATCTTCAACTGCCTCCAGGACGAGACGCCCGAAGGGTGGTCGGCTCGGCTCAAGCGTTCGGCGGCAGCGGCCCGTTGGACGCTGCGGGGGCGGCTGCTGCCCGCGGCCCCCGTCGGCCCGGTGACCCGGCCGTTGCCGCTCGTCGCGACGGTAGCCACCCTACTTCACCGCGGCGTGCTCGCCCGGCTGCGGGATCGCCCGGCGCTGGCGGTGTTGGCGCTTCAGCCACTTCTGGTCGCGACGATTATTCTATTGGTATTCCCCCGGGCGACGTCGGGCCTCGTCTTCTTGTTGACCCTGTCCTCGCTCTGGTTCGGCATGTCCGCTGCGGTGCGCGAGCTCATCGTGGATCGCAGCATCTGGCGCCGGGAGCGCCGGGTGGGGGTGTCGGCGCTGGCCTGGGTCGCGGCCAAGGCCGGCGTCCTGGCGCTCTTGGTTGGCCTTCAGTGTGCGGCGTGTGCGCTGGCGGTGGGGTTGACGGGGCTGGGAGCCGCGGGCTTCTCGCTCCCCGGGCTGGTCGCGGCCAACGTGCTGACGGGCTGGTGCGGTGCGGCGGTTGGGTTGTGGGTGTCGAGTCGCTTCCGCCGCAGCGACGCTGCCGTCGGTGCGATCGTGCTCATGATGGTCCCGCAGATGGCGCTCTCGGGGGTGCTGACTCCGCTGGGCGAGCTTGGTCCGGTGGCGCGCGCCCTCGCGGCGCTGACGCCCCTTCGTTACGCCTTCCATCTGTCGCTGGTGCAGGGTCCAGAGCTGGCCTACCTGAAGCTCGGCGAGTGGCACAGCCGCTTGGTCTCCGGGGAGCTCTTCCTGCTCGGGCTGCGACCGGAGGGCGAGGGCTCCCTGGGCCTGTCGGCTCCGTGGTTGGTGGCGGCGATGTTGGGTTTCACGTTGGCCCCGCTGCTGGCTGCCGTGCGGAGCGTGGGGCGGGATCGGGGCTGAGAGGTCGGCTTGCCGATCAGGACTCGTCCGGAACGTAGGTGTCGGCTGCCCGTTGGCCTTCGGTCGGCGCCGGCGGCGGCGTGCCGTCAAAGTCCGCGTCGAGCCCCACCATCGCCGCGAGCTCGCCGCAGGTCGCTGGCCGCTGCGCCGGATCGAAGGCGAGGCAACTCATGAAGGCGTGGCGCAGCCAGGCCGGCAGGTCGGGTGCGAGTCCGGCCGGATCGAGCTGGACTCCGACGCGGATTTCCGCGACCAGCTCAACGAGGCCCGCGCTGGTGAACGGGCGTCGCCCGCACGTCAGCTCGTAGAGGATCACCCCAAGCGAAAAGATGTCCGCCCGGTGATCAGCCCGGCGCGCGTCGGCGATCTGCTCCGGGGCCATGTAGCCGAGGGTCCCCATGGCCATGCCGGTCCGGGTCTGGTGGGCCGAGAAGCCCTCCGGACTCAGGATGCGGACGATTCCGAAGTCCGTGACCCGGGGGTGCCAGCCCTCCGCACGCGCGGTGAGCAGCACGTTCGCGGGCTTCAGATCCCGGTGGACGAAGCCTGCCTCGTGGGCGTGGGCCACGCCGCGCAGCACGCTCCGAAAGAGCGCGAGCCCGGCGTTGGTGCTCGGTCGATCGGAGGCCAGCACGTCGGCGAGCGTCGGGCCCTCGACCACGTCCATCAAGAGCGCGGGGCGCTCCTCGATCATCAGGAATCCGTAGGTGCGTACGATGTTCGGGTGCCGGAGTTGGGCGAGCACTCCTGCCTCGCGCACCAGCCGCGTCTCGTGGCCGCGGTCAGCGGTGTGGAGCACTTTCATCGCGTAGCTCTGCCCCGTCGAGCGCTGGCGGACCCGGTAGACGGCGGCGGTGCCCCCTTCGCCGAGAATACTTTCGACGAGGAAACCGCCGTGCTCGGAGCCTGGCTGGAAGCCCGGCATGGCTAGCGCGCCGTGCAGGTGGTGAAGGCCGTCGTGCAGCGCAGCGTGACCTCGGCGCCTGCGACGATGACGACCGTACCCGCGCCGGCGAAGGTCGCCCCCTCGAAAAGCGCGAACACTGCATATTCGCCGGGCGGGACGGGCTCACCCGCGCGAAACGATCCGGACGCAGACTTCACGTACACCGAGTGGGCGTCCCCGGTGACGCGGAACGACCCGGTCGACGGGGGCGGGACCGCGGCGCCGATCGCGGCGGACGGCGGGCTTGTTGCCGGCTCAGCGGCCTCGGCGACGACCGTGATGGCCGCCGCCGCGGGCCGGGGGACGCTGAGGACCCGTCGGCCGAGGTCTTCGCCGGAGTTCCCCCGCGCCGTCGGTGCCGCGGCGGTTTTGGGCGGCACCGGCGGCGGCACCGTCGGTGGCATCGCGGCGTCCACCCCGCTCTGGGGCGGGTCGGCCACCTCAGCTGCCGGTGCGGCGGGCGCAGGGGCCGCGACGGGCGCTGGCTCTGGCGGCGACCGTTGCACCAGAAAGGCGACGGCCGCGATCGAGATCGTCGCGACCAACCCCATGAGCACGGGTCGGGGTCCAACCCGAGAGGAACTGGGCGCCAGTGCCGGTGCCGGGTCGATGGTGGGCTGCGACGGTGCGGGGCCCGGCGGCGACGGGTCGAACGACGTCGGTGGCGGCGCGATGCTGTTCGGCGACGGGTCGAACGTCGCCTGCGAGGGGGCGAAGGTCGGTCGCGACACGAGTGGCGTCGAGGCAGCCCGCGGCGCCACGGCGCCGACGGTCGGGGCCTGGCCGGCGTCAATCACGCGGCTCAGGGCCGCGCAGTCCTGCAGGCGCCGCTCCCGATCGGGCTCAAGGCAGCCTTCGATGGCGCGGACCAGCCGCTCCGGAAGATCGGCCACGTGCGCACGCGGCGGGGTGTACCGGCCGGTGGTGATCGCGGTGAAGGTCTCCATCATGTCCGCGCCGTCGAAGGCCCGGTGCCCGGTGACCAGCTCGTAGAGGATGCAGCCGAGCGAGAACACGTCGGCGCGGTGATCGACCGTGCTCGCGTCGCGGATCTGCTCGGGGGCCATGTAGGAGGGGGTCCCCATCGCCATGCCCGCGCGGGTGCGGTAGGCGCGGTCGGCGTCCCCGTCGTCCATGGCGCGCACCAGTCCGAAGTCGGCCACCTTCGGGACGAGGCGACCGTCGACATGATCGAGCAGGACGTTCGCCGGCTTGAGATCGCGGTGGACGAAGCCGTCCCGGTGGGCGCGGGCGACACCGGCGAGGATCCCGGCGAAGATGTGCTCGGCTTCGGCCAGGGACGGGCGGCCCCGTTGGAGCCAGCGGTCGAGCGGCGACCCGTCGACGTACTCCATCAACAGGCCGGGGGCGCCACCCACATCGATGACATCGGTCACCGCGACGATGTTGGGGTGGCGCAGCTTTGCCTGGGCGCGCCCCTCCTGCATCAGCCGCTCACGGTGGGCCGATCCTTCCGCCTGGAGGACCTTCAGCGCGCACAGGCTGTCGAGTGCGTTGTGGCGCAGCCGGTAGACCGTGGCCATGCCGCCCTTGCCGAGCACGGTTTCGACGGTGAAGCGGTCGAGAATATGACCCGGCGCCAGGTCCATCAATCACCAGGGGAGCGAGATCGCCGCTGCGATGCCGCTTCCGAGGGCGACCACGCCGAGCCCGGCGGAGGTCAGGACGAGGCCGTTGGCCTGGTCTTGGAGGACCTCACCTTCCTCCCGCGACATCTCGCCTGCGTTAGAGCGAAGATCCGTCGCGACGACGAACGCGGCGAGGTAGACGCCGCCCGCGGCGAGCGCGCTGCCTGCGCCGACGAAGGCCAAAGTCCGCCCGGCGGCGTTCTTTGTCGGTTTCGGCGTCGCTGCGGTCGCGTAGAGCGGCAACGGGTCGCCAGGCCACACGTACGCTGAGGCGGCGACGCTCTGGTCGGGCGTGATCACCTGCACGATCGTGGGCCACGCCTGGGGTCGGGCGAGGCCCGGGGAGCCGTCGAAGAGCAAGCCGCCCGATGTCGGCGGCGGCACGGCGAGGGTCTTCGGCGCGCTCACGTCGACGGCGACGTAGTCCGCGCGGGCTGGGTTGCCCTCGGGCACCAGCGTGAGCGGCAGGGTGTACGTCGGCTCTGCGACACGCGCTGCGGCGAAGGCAGCGACGGTCCGCGGGGGATCGCGCTCCACGTACGCGCGCAGGGCGACGATGCGGTGGACGCGCGCCGCGTCGGCTGGTGTGAGCGGCTGAAGCAGGCACGGCACGGCCGCCGAAACGCGCCGCTCGGCCGCCACAAACGCGTCGACGTCGTTGCCATAGGCCGCCTCGCCGGCGGCGAGCGCGCCGTGCAGCTCCTCCGCGCCAACCGGCAAGTCACAAGCAGCATTGGCCGTGGACGGCAAGCCCAAGACAGCGAAGAGGGCCAGGAACACGGGCACGACGCGGTATCGTAGCACGGGGTGGGTCACCGCCCGTAGTACACGTACACGGCACCGTTGCCCGCGGGATCGTTCGGCAGCCCGGCCAGCAGGTCGATGACATCGTCGCCGTTGACGTCTCCCTGCGCCGCGACGGAGCCGAAGCCGGAGCCGGCCGCGGGGCCGTAGTACCGCTGCGCCTCGGTCAGATCGGTCGCGGTGTCGGCGTATGGCAGCAGGTAGATTGCGCCGTAGTCCACGCCGCCACTGTCGGCCAGTTCGGCGCCGAAGAGCAGCGTACCGCCGGCGAAGGCGGTGCTGCTCCCCATCTCGTCCTCGAAGTCCTCACCGGCAAAGGGGGTGCCTCGGTAGAAGCTTCCGGAGAGCGAGACGACGGGATCGAGCGGCCCGAACGCGACGTACACGACACCGTTGACACCCGCTTCCGGCGCGCCGAGCATCACATCGGTCTGTCCGTCCCCGTCCACGTCGCCCATGGTCGCCGACATCAGCCCAGTTCCTTCGTCGTTCCTCAGGGTGCACACCGGCGCGTAGATCTCACCGCCCGATCCAGACCAGCCACCCTGGAGCACCCAGGCGGCGCCGCCGCTCGACCCCTCTCCGGTCACGACCACGTCGTCCTGACCGTCGCCATCGAGGTCGCCGCCGCCGGCAAGCGCGTGCGGCCCATTGACCCATCCGCTGATTCGGCTGGTGGCCTCGGGTGTCTCGGCGGTGTTGATCGGACCGATCCAGAAGATATCGTCGTAGATCACGGCGAGGTCGCCGAAGCCGTCGCCGTCGTAGTCGCCGGCCGTGCTCACGGTCATCGTGCCGCCGTAGGTGTACCCGCGCGGCGAGAGCGTGGCCTGTGCGGCGGAGCTGACGGTGAACTCTCCGGAAAGGCGGGTGCGGGACGAGTGGATGGCGAAGGCGATGCCGTAGTTTGGCGTCGCGAGCGCGAGTTCTTCAGCCCCGTCCCCGTTGCCGTCCTGGATGAACGCCACCGATGAGAAGCTGCCACTGTTCAACCCGATGATCCGCGCATCGGCGTCCGAGAGCGCCGCGCGCCCCGCGATCGGCCCGTAGAACACGTACGCAGCACCCCCGTCGGCGGACTCGCCGCTCGCGCCGGGAGCACCGACGACGAGGTCGTCAAACCCGTCGCGGTCGAGATCAGCGCCCGCCGCGATGGTGGCGCCCGCGAGATCGCCGGCGCCCTCACCGAGAATCACCAGGTCCGGGAGGTTGGGGCAGCCCTCTTCCACGTCGCCGTTGCAGTCGTTGTCCAGCTCGTCGCCACAGACCTCGGCCGCCGCCGGGATCTCGTCGTTATCGTCGTCGCAGTCGCTCGCGTCGGCGAGGTATCCGTCGGGCGCCGCGCAGTTGGACTGGCTGGCGTTGGGGTCCCCGAAGCCGTCGCTGTCGGTATCGGCGTACCACGACTGCAGCTCCAGACCGTCGTCAGCGAGGCCGCTGCAGTCATCGTCCTCCCCGTTGCACGCTTCGGCCGCAGCGGGGTTCACTCCCCCGTTGTCGTCGTCGCAGTCGGAGGCGTCGCTGACGTAGCCGTCGGGCGCGGTGCAGGCCGTCTGGGTGACCGCTGCCGCTCCGAAGCCGTCCCTGTCGCCGTCTGCGTACCAGGCCGACTGGGTGCACCCGCTGTCGTCCGGGTCGCCGGCTACGGCGCTGTCCGAGCCGGGGAACAGGCTGTCCATCTCGGCGTCCGAGACCCACGCGCACGCCATCACGGAGAGCATCACCATTCCGACGCAGCGTACCATACGGCGATCGCTGTCGAGTTGCCGGACTATCGCTGCTTACTTCGCGAACTCGGGTACGCCCCACAATCCCTCCGACGGACGGGTTGATTCGTTGTGACAGCTCGAGCAGGCTTGCCCGTATTGGGCCGGCTCCTCGATCACGCCGTTGCTCGTGACCATTCGTAGCCACCAATCGCGGCCCAGGTCGTCCTCGTAGTCGCTGCGCTTGACCTCCACTCCGTGGGCCTCCTCGCCGTCCACTGCTTCGTGAATGATCACTGTCCCAACAGGAAAATCGTGGTCCAGGTCGTGGCTCCAGTCATCCTGATCGATGCTCAGGAACAACTCAGGAGCGGTGAGATCCTCGGCGCACTCGACCGCCACGGGGGAAACCCACGTGTTGCGGCGAATCGGGGTTGCGGACAGGGGCGGCATGTAGGGTTCGGCGTTGACCTTGATGAGTTCGCCGTCGTCGAAGGTGCGCACCAGCGCCAGGATGGAGGCTTCGTCGAAGACACACTGGGCGCGGGACGCCGTGTCGTCAGCTTCCACAAACCCGACCGGACATTGCAGATCGGGGGCGCACGCGAGAATTGCGAGGAAGAACATGGTCACTCCAGGGGGGAAACCCTTCTTACGCACACCCCTCGAAGTGGTTTCGCAGAATTCTAATCGGAAAAGTTGGCGGGAGGACGCTCGCCGCGCTCTCCCCCTACCTGCGTCTGGGATGCGCGCCCCGCGCCATGGGCGACTCAACGGCTACGAAATCCGAGCAGCCAACGTCCGATGGCCGCCCCGAGGCCCGCGAGGATCACGATCGGGAGAACGTGGCCGAGCATGAGATGGGGCAAATAGGCCACCGGGCACCACAGGTCCGTGAACACCCAAGCTACGCCGGCGGCAATGACGCCAAGCGCGCTCCCCATGAGCCGCGGGTGGTTCGGCTCGGTATTCCGCAGCATCCACACCAGCGCACTGAACGGGCCGAGCGCCATCGCGATGCCGAGCGCCAGACATTTGAGGCCCGGCCGGTCCGGCCAGCGATCGGCCATGCCCGCGAATTGGGCGGTGAACCCAACCTTCCACAGGAGGAGGGCGACGGGGAGCCCGACCGCCGCCGCGAGTCGCACCGACGCGGGCCGGCCGACTGCGGAGCGGCCACGACCCACGATCAGCGCGGCCGCGCCGATCGCGATCATGGCGGCCCCTACCGACGTGCCCACCACGAGCGCGTCTGCTCGCGCCTCCTGCCGGACGCCATTCGCCCACGCGAACACGCTGAGGAGTGCGCCTCCGCCGACGACGCCGAGCAGGAAGTTCCGCCACAATGTTTGCCCGCGTGTCGGCGCCGGGTTCGCGCGGACCGACTGAAGGACGCGGGCGCGCAGATCGGCCGAGGGCTGCGGATCCGGCTGGTTCGGGTTCATGACCTCCAAGGTTGGCGGTATCGCCGAGGACGTGACGAAGGGCGGCGTAGGCCCGGTGGGCGCGCAACTTCACCGCGGTGACCGTGATGCCGAGGCTGTCCGCCGCCTCACGGAGGGAGAGGCCCTCCAACTTGAGCAATTCGAAAGCACAGCGCTGCTTCTCGGGCATCCGATCCAGCTCCTGATCGATGCGCCTGGCGATGGCCCGGGCCTCCAACACCTCGTCGGGGCGGGGCTCGGTTTCGTCGGCCGCGGGAGGTGAAGTTCGACCGCGGCGGCGCCACGAATCGACCAGCAAGCGGTGCGCGATTGCGTACGCCCACGGCAACACCTCGGCGCCGTCGTGAAAGCGGCCGCGGTTGAGGTGGATTCGCAGGAAGGTCTGCTGAACGAGGTCCTCGGTGAGTGAACGGTCGCCAGTTCGGCGCATCAGGTACGCGAAGAGCCGCGGGGAGAGCGCGTCATACACCTCACCAAAGGCGGCGTCCTCGCCCCGGGAATAGCGGGACATCGCAGCGTCGGCGGTGCGGTCGACGGGCATGGGGTGCACCCCTTTACGCCGGTGGCGGCGGAAAGTTTCGGGGAGTGGGAATCGTCGCGGCGGCGTGGGCGTGGGCGCGGCGCCGGCGCCCCGCGTCGGCGGCGGGGGCGTGGGCGTGGGCGCGGCGCCGGCGCCCCGCGAATAGCCGCGCAACTCGAAAAGTGGCACGTCACTTTGTGAGTTACGCGGCTCTGTCGCGACACCAGCCGTCCTGGCGGCGGGGAATTGCCGCGCAACTGCGGAAGTGACCGCCTCACTTGGCGAGTTGCACGGCTTTTGGGTGGCTGCCGCTGCGAATCCGGCGTGGCGGCCGGGGCGAAAGCCGCGTAAGTCGAGAAGTGGCGGGTCACTTTGGGAGATACGCGGCTTTTCCGGTCGCGTCGGCGGCGGCCGCGGCGGCCGCGGCTCTGTCGCGACACGGCGGCGGCTGCGGCGGCCGCGGCGGCCTGTTGGCGTGCTGCGCTCGCCCCCCCCCCGTTGGCCCTGGCTTGCCGAGGCTCTGGCGCCAACGAGAGGGGGAACAGAAATCGGCCGTCGGACGGCTACGGCGTCGGTGCCCCCCGCCCCCGCCACCACCCGACCACCCACACTCCCGCCAACGCCGCTGGCACGTACGTCGCGGTGCTGAGCACCGCGAACCAGAGCGGGTGCGGCAACGACGCGAGGTTCGCGAAGCCCGCCAACGTGAACGCCCCCCCCACGATCGAGGCCAGGACCATCGGCTTCCACTTTGAGATCGCCGCCACCACGGCTCCCGCGGCCAGACCCGCGAGGGCGTACGAGAGCTCTACGCCCAAGAGCGCTCCCAACGGGATGACCGCCATCAGCTTTGCCAGGGCGTCGGGGTCGTTGAAGTCGAAGCCCGGCGGCGGCGGGAAAAGCGCCATGTTCGCCATCTGGGTCACGGTCATCACGACGAGGCCGACGACGAACGCGCCGGTGACGGCGAGCGAAGAGCGCAGCATCGGCCGCAAGTACCTCCCGTCTAGGGAGTTCGCAACCGACCCAGCGCCCACGCCGCGAAGCGGAAGGGCTCGCCGGTCTCCTCGGGCGTTCCGCGGATGTCCAGGCCCATCTCGCCCTGCCGGCGAAACCGAGCGGGTTCGCGGGTACACAGCTCCAGAAGCCGCATGGGATCGAGCTTGTGGCGGGTGTGGAGCACGATCGCGACGCGCACCCGGAGCACCGCCAGCTTCACGATGCCCAGGTCGCGACACAACAAGCGCAGCTCGGACAGCTCGCGAAGGTGGTGTGCGTCGAGCGGAGCGGGCCCGTAGCGCGCTTCGAGGTCGGCGAAGACGCCGCGGACGCGGGTGGCGGTGGCGGCCTGGGCGAGCCGGCCGTAGGCGTCGAGGCGCTCGCCGGTGTCGAGGATCCACTCCTCCGGTAGCACGGCGGGGACGGGCACCTCGACCTCGGGGTCGATCGCCTCCGCGATCACGTCGCCACGGACCTGAGCGCAGGCCTCCTCCAACAGCGCGATGTACGCGTCAAAGCCGATGGCCGCGATGTGGCCGTGCTGCTTGTCCCCGAGGATCTCGCCGCCGCCACGTAGTTCCAGGTCGCGACTGGCGACGGCAAAACCGCTGCCGAGCGCCGTCGCCTGTTGCAGCGAATGCAGCCGCACCAGCGCCTCTTTGTGCACGAGTCCGCTGCCGCCCACCATCAGCAGGCAGCGCGCCTCGACGTCGCTGCGCCCGACCCGCCCGCGGAGCTGGTAGAGCTGCGCCGCCCCGAACTGCTCGGCACGATTGATGATCATCAGGTTCGCGTTGGGCAGGTCGACGCCGCTCTCGATGATGGCGGTGCACACCAGAACATCGACCTCGCCACCCGCGAAGCGTCCGAGCACCCGCTCCAGCGCGTCGGCGCTCTGCTGGCCGTGGCCGACCTCGATGACGACGTCGGGAAGCTCCCTCCGGAGCCACCGCGCCACCCCCTCGATCGACTGCACGCGATTGTGCACGAAGTAGACCTGCCCACCGCGACTCAGTTCGGCGCGGACCTCGTCGGCGATGCGGGTGCCGTCGAAGCGGACGACCTCGGTGTGGATGGGCCGGCGCCCGTCTGGGGCCGTGGTGATGAGGCTCATGTCGCGCAGCCCGGCCAGCGCCATGTGGAGGCTGCGGGGGATCGGCGTGGCGCTGAGCGCCAGATGGTGGACCCCCTGAGCCAACCGTCGCGACTCTTCTTTGTGCTTGGTGCCGAAGCGGTGCTCCTCGTCGACCACGACCAGACCGAGCTTGCGGAAGCGGATGCCACGCCCGAGCGCCGCGGTGGTCGCGATGAGGACGTCCACCGCTCCAGACGCCGCCTCTTCGCTCACCGCCCGGGTACCCGCAGCGTCGACAAACCGGCTGAGCATGCCCACGCGGACGCCGAACTCCTCCATCCGCCGCTTGAAGGTGCCATAGTGCTGGAAGGCGAGGACGGTCGTCGGGACGAGCACCAGCGCTTGATGCCCGTCGAGGACCACGCGGAAGGCCGCGCGCATCGCCACCTCGGTCTTGCCAAAGCCGACATCGCCGACCACGAGGCGGTCCATCGGCTGGCCCGAGGCGAGGTCGTCGAGCACCGCCCGGATGGTCTCCTGCTGGTCCTCGGTCTCGACGAAGGCAAAGGCTTCTTCGAAGCGGGTGAACAGCTCACCGCCGCCGGTGTAGGCGTGACCGGTCGCCAGCTTCCGCCGCGCGTGCATGCGCAGGATCTCAGCCGCCAGCTTCAGGACCGCGTCCTTGACCTTGGCGCGACGCAGCTCCCAGGTGCCGCCGCCGAGCTTGTCCAGGCGCGGCTTTGCTTCGCCCTCGGCCCGGTAGGGCGCGAGCAGGTCGAGCCTCCACACCGGGACGTACAGCTTCTCTGCGTCGCGATATTCGATGAGCACGAAGTCGCCGGCGCTCTCGCCGAGCGGCATCCGCGAGAGCCCCCGGTAGATGCCGATGCCGTGCCGGGCGTGCACCACGAGATCGCCCCGGTTGAGGCTGCCGAGCGAGCCCGCGACGGCCTTGCGGAAGCGGGTGGCCATGCTCGGGGCCCGCTCTCGGAGCTTCTCGCCGAACACCTCGTCGGCGGTCACATAGGCGAGGTCCGGCGCGACAAAACCCTCCGGGAGGTCGCCGGTGACCAGCGCCACAGTGCGGTACGCGGGCTCCGACGCGAGGGTCAGGCCGTGGGCGTCGAAGAGCGCGCGGATGCGGTCTCCGCGGGTGCGATCGTCGGCGACCAGCACCACGGTGGCGCCCGTCGCCGCCAACGCGCGCAACCCGTTGACGGCGGGGGCCAACTCCCCGGTGTGCCCCACGCGGAGGCCGGACACTGGTTGGGTGCTCCACGCGGTGCCGGTCATGCTGATGGGACGGGCGTTGCCGAGGCTTTGGAGCACCGCCTCCGGCGTGGCGTAGCGCTCTTCGGGGCGCACCAGTGGTCGGTCTTCGAGACGGAGCGCGTCGAAGCGGCGGGTGGCGTCGGCAAAGGAGTGGTGGAGGGCGGCGGCGACCAGCTCGGGCTCCAGCGCGAAGACGGGGGAGGGGAGGGCGACCAGGGCGCAGGGGGCCAGGGCCGGCAGGTAGTCTTCGGCGGAGGCGAACCACACGCCCGCCCGAAGGTCCTGCAACAGCGCCCGCCGGTCCTGGCCGACAACCCCCCGCGCGTTGGCAACGGCGTGAACGTAGGCCGCCACCCGCTCCGCCGCGTCGCCATCGAGGAGCGCTTCCCGCGCGCCCAGGAGCCGCGCCGGACCGCGCACGGCTTCGATCTCGTCGTCGAACCAGCCGACCCGCGTCGGCCTTTCGTTCCCCAGGCCCCACACCTCCAGCGTGCCGCCCCGGAGCGCGACGGTGCCCGGCTCCGCAACGTGCGGCGCCACGAGGTAGCCGGCGGCGACCAGCCAGCGGAGCAGCGCCTGGGGCGAGATCAGCGCGCCGGCAGCGAGGGTGCGCTCGACCAGGGGCGGGACCTGGAGGAGCAACGCCGAGGCCTCCGCCACGACCAGGGCGTTGGTGCTGGCGCGGGCGAGGATGCGGGCGTGGGCGCACCCCGGATCGCGCACGTTGCCGTCCCAGGGCTTGCCGTCGTCAGCGGGGTAGGCGAGGATCTCGCGCTCCGGCGCATAAAAGCGCAGCGATCGCAGCATCCGGTCGAGCGCGCGGGCGTCGGCGACCACTACGGTGGCGGAGCCGGCCACCGCAACACGTGCGAGGGCCCAGGCGGCAGCGCTCCCGGCGAGACCCGAGAGAACATCGTCGCGACCGAGCGCCGTAAGGAAGCGGGACACGGGGGGCGAGCTAACCGGAAGGGGGCTTTGGCGGCGCGGCGGAGCGGCGAGGCCGGACACCGGGGCGGGCGAAGGGTAGCACACGCCTCGTCGCGAGTGGAGGCCGGCGCTTGTGGACGACGAGGTCGCGTCTCGTCAGCCGCCATCTGCCAGCCATGCCCCCGAAAATGCGACACCCCTCTGGGTCATGCCCCCCAATTTGCGACAATGCGCCCGCTGGCGGTGTTCGAGCCACCGCGCCGCGTCGAATTCTCGGCGTTTGCTCGTGGCGCGCTCTGGCCATGGCGCGTGCTCACGCCTGTGGTGTCGCAAATCAACCCCCATGGCTCCGCTACTGTCGCAAATCGGGGGGCATGGCTCCGGAAGCAGTGTAGGCTGCACCAATGTGGCTGCTGATGTTGACTGCCGCGCTCGCAGACACTTCGTCCAACACAGAGTTCAACTGTTCAGGCGGCGGCCTGACGACCGCTGCGTGGCCGGCTCTGGGCTCGGTCGGAGTGCCGATCGACGCCCTCCCGGTGGTGGTGTTTGGCGCCGACAAGTGCGCGGCCTCTTGGCTCGCGACCGCCACCCTCAGCCCCTCGGACGGCGAAAGCATCGCGCAGATCACGGGCGAAGCCCAGCGAGGGTTCCTGGAGTTGGTACCCTCGGAACCACTCGACGCCGATTCGCCCTACGTCCTCAACGTTGCCGTGGACGGGCCGGAGCAGGTGGTGACGTTTCAGACCGGTGCGGAGCTCAGCGACCCAATCCTTGGGTTGATCGCGGTGCTTGACGTCGGTGCCAGCGTGTACCCCCATGACGGCGGGACCATTCGGCGCGTCGAGGTCTCGCTGCGCGGGGAGAGCGTCAACGAGGATCCAGTCGTGGTGCGCTTCGCAGAGGGGCCGCCCGGCGAGACGGTCTGCTGCGCGGGCGGCGCCATCGTCTCCGCTGGGCAGCAGGTGACGGCGGCGTGGTCTCCGACGGCGTTGCCGTCGGACGGGTCGCCGTGGTGTGTGGCGGCGATGGTTCGCAATCCGGACGGCACGCTCCAAGAGCCGCACGCCGAGGTCTGCGGGACCGTGGAGGTTTGGGAACCAGGCTCCAACGATGGTTCGTCGGACGAGCCTGGCCTGTGCGCCAGCGGTGGTCGTCCAGCGTGGGGCGCCATTTCGACGCTGGCGTGGCTCTGGCTCCGACTGGGGCGAGGCCGGCCGACGCAGCCGCGCTGACGGACGCCGCCCCTACTCCCCACTATTGGTGGAGTAAGGATTGTCCTCGGTAGACGTCGGCAGCGCGGTGGTTGGCAGCGCCGGCTCGGCCACCGGCGCCGCCTTCCGGAACAAGTCCAGGTAGAACTGGACCATGCACAGGTCGACCAGCACCAGGACGAGGTGATCGACGGTGCCGAGGGCCACTTTGCCCCACACCGGCAGTGACGGCAGGAAGAAGACCAGCCCCAGCTGGAACCACAACCACCACCCGAACAGGAAAACCAGCATGGTCCCGACGATGGCGCGGCGACGGACGGAGGTGAGGCGCGCGCTGCGGCGCAGCGGCTGCTTCTCCCGGGCGTCGAGCGTGGCGATCGCGTCGACAAAGGCAAACTGGATGCCGAAGATGATGCCCGGTACGATGATGATGTTGCCGAGCACGACCGCGAGGTAGGCCTTGAAGTGAGGGAGGGCGACGCGAGACCACCGGTTGAGCCCGAAGTTCACCGCCCCCGCGAGCGTGGCGGGAAGGCCCTTTTCACGCTGGACCCACAGATAGATCTGCGCCGGCGCCGCCCATGCCCCGACGATCAGCGCCCAGAGGCAGAGCAGCCCGCTCTGGACCAGCGTGGCCGCGATGAGCTGCATCTTGGGGTCGCGAATGTCCTGCCCTTCGACAGCCGAGGTGCCGACCAGATCGGTGAGCCAGAACCCCAGTCCGCCCGTGATCGCCGCGATCACCACCGCGATGTGCAGGTTGGCGAAGAACACCGAAAACGCGTTCTTGAGCACCGTCGGCACGGAGATGCGGTCGGTGTCGGCGCCGCCTTGGAGGATCCACAGGAGGAGTTTCATCGGGCGCGGGCTATCATGAAAGGTGAAGGGATACAGCGCCCCCCGATGCGCCAGGACCCGATCGAGTTCGACGAAGACCAGCCGGGGCCGATTCTCCGGGCGCCGCTGACCATGCTGGACGAGGACGCGGTCCGGCTGGCGCTGGCCGGCGGCTCGGTGGTGGAATGGAACCGGCTTTCCTTCCGCACTCACGACGATGTCAACCGTTTCTTGAGGCTCTGGGGTTGCGACCTACAGAACGACGGCTGGGCGAGGGAGCGCGTCCGCTACGTCTACAATCAAGCCGTGGAGTACCTGGAGGAGCACATCGGGCTGCACTTCGCACCCGAGGTTCGCCGCCCCCGCGATGTGCGCGACGCCTTCCTCCGCGCCTCGATGCGGGAGCGCTTCAGTCGCCACCGCATCCAATACTGCGCCATCCTCAAGCTGGTCCACGTCATCAACCACCTCGAAATGCAAGAGCTCCGCAACCAGACCGCGCTGCGCGAGCTGGACCTCTTGGAGCTCGCCAACCACAAGGTGGGCGAGGCGGCGCGCCGAATGCGCGAGGAGGGTCTGCCTGTCGAAGCCTTCTACGGCAACCGAAAGACGCGCCCGAGCGTGATCACCAAGCTCCTGGCCAAGCGCCAGTCCACGGCCGCGACGGTGTTCGACAAGCTCCGCTTCCGCATCGTCACCGCCGAGCGGGAAGACATCGTCCCGTGCATCGCCTGGCTCTTCCGCAACCTCGTGCCCTTTCCCGCCGTCATTCCCGGGGAGAGCCTCAATCAGCTCCTCAGCGCCGCCGAACTCGAGATCGACGGCCACTACGACGGCGAGCGCCGCACCCTCGGTCTGCAGCGTCAGGCGGCGTTCAACGCCAATCCCGACTCGGGCGGCGACTACCATGTCATCAACTTCATCGTCGGGCTTCCGGTGCGAATCTCTGACGTTGTTGGCGTCTCGGCGCCTCGCCATCGCGCCGTCCTCGGCGACGTGGTGTCCGTGCTCACCGAGTTCCAGGTCGTCGATCGCCATTCCGAAGAGGCCAACGAACGCGGCGACTCGCGCCACGACCTCTACAAAGACCGCCAGATGCAGAAGGTGTACGAACGCCTCGGCCGGACGATGCCGCCGTCACGCGCTCCGGTGGACGGTGAGCCGGGGTCGCGTTAGCCCGGCGCCCTCTCGATTCTGGAGTTTCCCATGGCGCGCACCTCGAACCCCCGCAAGCGCAACAAGTCGTCTCACCACCGCGCCAAGCTCAAGGCCAAGCACACCAAGCAGCGGATGCGGGCCAAGGGCATGCTGCAGAAGCGCGGCGGCGGCCGTCGCCTTCGTCGTTAGTTCGTCATGTGGCCCGATCCCGGGCGCACGCGACACGCGGGGGTGCTTCTGCATCCGTCGAGCTTGCCGGGGCCTGGGCCCATCGGCGAGCTTGGGCCGTACGCGCACGCTTTCCTGGAGTGGATGAGCCACGCGGGTCTCGACACGTGGCAGGTCCTGCCCCTGCATCCGGTGGGTCCGGGCGCTTCGCCGTACGGCAGCCCGTCGGCCTTCGCAGGTGATCCGCGGCTGATCAGCGTCGAGGCGCTGGTGGCAGAGGGTATCCTCGAGCCGGTGGCCGTTCCGTGGGGTGCCGAGGCCGTCGATCTGGACGCGCTTGAAGCTTGGAAACTGCCTCTGTTGCGCGTGGCGGCGCTGCGGGTTGATCCGGGCGCGCTGGCGGCGTTCGTAGCGCGGGAGGGCTCCTGGCTGGGTCCTTGGTCACGCTACGCCGCGCGCGTCGTGCACTTCGGCCACGCCGACTGGTGGCGGTGGGATGACGTCGACGACGACGTGCTTGCGGAAGAGATCCGGGTCCACGCGGGGCTACAGTTTTTGTTCGCGCGGCAATGGTCGGCGCTGCGCGAGGCCGCGAAGGTCCGGGGCATCCGTATCGTTGGCGACATCCCGATTTTTGTCGCGCACGACGCCTGTGATCTGTGGGCCAATCCCGGGCTGTGGCTCCTCGATGACGCCAGCTCACCGAATCCGGTCAGTGGCGTGCCGGCGGACTACTTCTCGCCGACCGGGCAGCGCTGGGGCGCACCGATGTACCGCTGGGAAGCCCACGCCGCCGATGGTTTCGCGTGGTGGCGCCGCCGTCTCGCACGGGAGCTTTCGCTTGTCGATGCGGTGCGGCTCGATCACTTCCGGGGTTTCGTCGCTGCCTGGGCCATCGCCGCCGACGAACCGGATGCCCGCAACGGAACGTGGACCCCCGGCCCCGGTCGGGCACTCTTCGACGCACTTCGTCAGGAGCTCGGGTCCCTGCCGCTGTGGGCGGAAGACCTGGGCGAGATCACTCCCGATGTCGAGGCGCTGCGGGATGAGCTCGGCCTGCCGGGGATGAAGATCCTGCAGTTTGCCTTCGGTCGCGATGCAGAACATCCGTTTCTGCCTCACAACTACGACGGCACCGCGTGGATCGCGTACACCGGCACCCATGACAACGACACCGCCGTGGGCTGGTACGCAAGCACCGACGCAGGCGCCCAGGACCGGTTCCGGATGTACACCGGTCGCGACGGACAGGACCCCGCGTGGACGCTGTGTCGCGAGGCGTGGGCCAGCACCGCGGGCACGGCGATCGCGCCGATGCAGGACTTCCTCAAGCTCGGCAGCGCCGCCCGCATGAACACGCCCGGCGTCGCTGCGGGCAACTGGGGCTGGCGGTTGCGAGACCTTCCGTGGCAGGCCTGTTCTTGGGTACTTGCGCTTGGACAGACGTTTGGGCGGGCACCCCGTTAAGCGACAGCTATGCGCGCGACGTCGATTCGGCTTCATCTGGCCCTGGGCATCCTTCTGGCGCTATCGCAAGTGGCGGTTTTGTTGCTGGTGGGCCCGACGGCGCCAGGCGTGGTGTCGGGCGCGGGGACCGTCGCGCTGTTGCTGTTGCTGCTGCGCACGATGTCGCTTCACCGGGACCGGCGGCACCGCACCTTGGAGATCCTCGAGGCGGTGCGCCGCGCCGCCCAGGGGGAGACGGATATCCGGCTTCCGGCCAGCGACGACGACGAGGCGGGGCAGGTGGCAGAGGCGGTCAACCGCCTTGTGGCGGCCGTCCGGGAGCGTGGACTCGAAGTCCAGGTCGAGCGCGATCTCGACCGCCTCATGGTGCGCGAGACCCCCAACGGACTCGTGGTCATCGACGCGGAGGGCATCGTGCGCCGCGCCAGCCCCGCGCTGGGTCGGCTGCTTGAGTTCGAAGGGGACCCGGTGGGCCGCCGTCCCAGTGAGAGCATCCCGCTGCCCGCCTTCCAGTACGTCGTGGACGAGGCTGCGCGCACCCGGGAGACCTGCGAGCGCGCGATCACCCACGGGGGCAAAGAGCTTTTGCTTCGCGCCGTACCTTCCGCTGACGGTCGCGGCGTGCTTGGCGTGGTGCTCGACGTCACCTCCATGGGCAGCGCCGACCGCGTTCGCCGGGACTTCGTCGCCAACGTCAGTCACGAGCTGCGCACCCCGATCACGTCGATCGTCGGCTACGCGGAGGCGCTGGACGAAGAGCGTGCCCGGCTCCCCGAAGACGTCATTCCCATGCTCGACGCGATTCGTCGCAACTCCGAGCGCCTGCGCGCCCTGGTCGAAGACGTACTCAGCCTGTCGAGCATCGAGTCGCGACAGGTGGACCTGCCCCTGCGCCGCGAGGCGGTCGCGCCGATCGTCGAGACTGCGATGGAGCGCTTCGCCGCGGTGGCCGAGCGCCGGGGTGTCCAGCTCGTCGGGCCGGCGCCCACCACTGCCGAGGCCCTCGTCAACGCCGATGCGCTGGAGCACGCGCTGTCGAACCTCGTCGACAACGCCGTGAAGTACACTCCGTCGGGGGGTACGGTGCGCGTGGTGATCGTGCCGCTCGACGGGGCGGTCGAGGTCTGGGTGGAGGACACCGGGCCGGGCATCGACCTCATCCACCACCCTCGGCTCTTCGAGCGTTTCTACCGAGTGGACGAAGGGCGCTCCCGCACCGTTGGTGGCACCGGCCTCGGGCTGGCGCTGGTCAAACACCTCTGCGCGGCGATGCGGGCCGAGGTCAGGCTGGCCAGCGAAGCCGGCAAGGGCGCGCGCTTTGGGATCCGGCTGCCGGCGGGGGCGGAGTAGTCACTCCGCGAACCGCCCCAGCGTCGCCCACGGCATCCCGATCGGCGCGGTCGGCAGCGTCTCGCCGGCGACCGGGTACCAGCCTCCCACCGGCCCGGCGACCACGTGAAAGCTCATCGCCGGCATGAACCCTTGGCCGACGAGGACCCAGGCGCGGTCAGCCTCGCGGGCGACGTCAAGCACCAAGACCGCGTGGCCCGGTGACCCCGGCGCCACGAGTACCGCTCCGGGCGCGACGTCGGCGACGACGACCGGGCTCACCTCCTTCGCCAGCGAGCGCGTGCCCGCGTACATGAACAGGTCCGCGAGCCAGGCTTCAAAGTTGGCGTCGTCGGTGCCGGGGCGCCCGCCTGCACGACGGGTGACCTTGTTTCCGGTGACGCGGGGGCGGAATCCGGCCGCCCAGTCGGTCCAGGTCGACAGGTAGCCGCTGGTGTAGTGGAAAGCCGGGGAGCGGCCCGTCTCGCGCTCCCAGGTCGCCCGCAGGCGCAGGATCGAGTCGGCGCACTGCTGAAGGTCGCCTGGCACCAGGGGGAGCGCCACAACGCGCGCCGCGGGCATGGCGAGGACGGCGCCGGCGTGGCTCAGGACGGGGGTGCCGATGGGTTCCAGGGGCAACGTCCGCAACCACGCTCCCCAGGCCGAGGCGGGCGCGCGGGAGGCGCCAGCGGGGGGTGGAAAGCCCGCGGAGAGGGGCTCTGCGAACGCGGCGGCGACGAGCAGAAAGACGGTGGGGAGCATCTCCGGCTTGGACCCCCGGCGGGGCGTGGAGGTTCCCCGGTATCGCGCGGCCGGCACGCCGAATCCGCCCTGGATCCCCCGATCTCACCGCCCCAACCGGAACTCCACCCGCCGATTTCGCGCCCACGCAGCTTCGGTGTGCTCCGCGGTCAGCGGGAGGTCCTCCCCGTAGCCCCTGGCGCTCAGTCGCGACGGGGCGATGCCGGCGTTGACCAACCAGTCGAGGACCGCCTTGGCCCGCGCCTCGGACAGGCGCTTGTTGAAGTCCTCCTCGCCCCGCTCGTCGGTGTGACCGGCGACCTCGACCCGCAGGACCTCCGGGTGCTCCCTCAGCACCGTCGCGACTGCCTCGAGAATCGGTGTCGCTGAAGGGAGCAGGGTGGCGGAGTCGTAGTCGAACTCGATGCGGTCGAGGATCACGATCTCGGTTGCGGTGAGGGTGGCGCGGGCGATGGGAGCTGGGCGAGCCTTCGGCAACCGTGGTGGCGCGGTTCTCGCCTCCACTTGAGCGGTCAGCCGGCCGGCATGGGTCCGCTTGAACGAGCAGTCACCCTGGTAGTAGCCGGCCGTGATCAGCAGCCGCCTTTCGGGGGTGCCAAGCCCCGGGACGAGGGTGCCGCCCCCGCCGATGGCCACCTGGGCACCCGTGCACGGCGTGTACCCGACGTACACGTTCCACTCGCTCGAATCGCCCACCAGATCGCCCGTCGGTGCCAACGCATGGCGGCCGTCGACCTCGGCGCCGAGGACCATTTCTTCGATGGCCCAGTAGTGGACGCCGGCCCCGCCAAGGACAGTGCTTCCCAATTTTCGCCCGAGAAACGGCGGATCGTCGGCGTAGTCGACGCCAACGTCCAGGTTCCAGCCGAAGCGCGTGTGCCGGCCGCCGACAATGACGCGACCCTGCCCGCCCCACCCGGCCGTGAAAAGCGGCGACCCCGTCGCCAGGCGAGCGTGTGCGTCCACCGCCAGTCCGACCCCGGACTCCTTGGGTGCGACGAGCGCGAAGAGCGCGCCCAGCCTGGCATCCCCGATCGCTGCCGTCTCAAGCTCCAGGCTCCAGGCGTGGTGGGGGGCGCGAATGCTCGGCACGAAGTCCATCGATGCGTCGAGGCGGAGACCGCGGGCGACCACGCCGCCGAACGCAAGCTCGGCAATCAGCGTCTGGTCGATGACCGACTCGCCGGTGGTAAACCGCAGCGGGCCATCGGCCAGCGTCGCGAGCGCCCCGAGATGGAAGCTGCCCGCGCCGTCCAGAAACGGCCCTGGCCGGTCGAGCGTCCCGCCGCTGTTGAGCGTGCTCCCCGGCAACTGCGTCCGATCGACATCAATCGCCAGCGCCATCGTGACAAGACTCAGCACGGGCGTCGCTTCGGCCGAGGGCGCGCCGCGAAGAGAGCGCCAGCGGCGAACAGCACCGCCGACCCGGAGCCGCAGTCGGACCCGGTCAGCGCGCCTTCGACGGGGGCGCAGTCGGCGTGGACGTCGGGGTCGTTGTCGTCGCAGTCGTCGAGCTTGACGTCGAAGTGGGCCTCGCCCGGGTCGTCGCAGTCGGTGTCTTCACTTTGAATCGACTCATTGGTGCGAAAGTCGTCGAGGTCCGCGTCGGGGTAGCAGGCCTCGTGGCCGTCACAGTCCTCGTCGACGTCGTCGGCGACCAGCTCGGTGGCCTCCGGATGTGTCTCAGGGGAGCCGTCGTTGCAGTCGCCGCTCGGCTGGTCGGCGCGGGCCTCGCCGATGTCCTCGCAGTCGGCATCGACGCCCCAGCCGGGATCCTGGGCCTCGGTGCGCCAGCCATCGTGATCGACGTCTGCAAAGCAGTCCTCCAGCATGTTGCAGTCCTGGTCGACCAGGTCGCCGAGCACCTCAGGGGCGCCGGGGTAGATGGAGGCGTCGGCGTCGTCGCAGTCTTCACCCAGACGGTCGGCGGGAAACTCGCCCAGGTCATCGCAGTCACCGTCGCCATCGGGCTCCAGGTCCTGGCCCGCGTACCTGTCGCCATCGGCGTCCAGCGCGCAGAGGGCGGCCATCGCCGAGCCGACCAGCAGGTGAAGGAGGACGAACAGCATCGGGTCAGAACAGTAACGCTAACCAGAAACTCACGGCCCTGTGCTCGGGCACCCGCTACGCTGCCGCCGGAAGGTCCACGGCGTAGCCGAGCTTTTTGAGCCTGCGCCGAGGCCGGCTCGCCGCGGAGGGTGTGGCCGCCGCGGAGGCAGCGTAGTCGCCTCCAAAAGCAGTTTTCCGAGGCGTAGCCAGCTCGAAAAGCAGTTTTGCGGCTGATCGCGCCGTGGTGAGCGCGAATTGTCGGCGTTGGTTCGTCGCCCAACCCCCGACGGCGCGCCAATTGTG
>CANLGL010000059.1 GCA_947490345.1 Deltaproteobacteria bacterium | reverse complement strand
GGCTCGCCGCCCTCTCCCCCTACCGCGCCATTCCCTCCGGCCTCCAACCTGCGGTTTCCGGCCTGCGGCGCCCGTCGCGATGAATATCGCGACGGGACGTGGCGCTCTCCCCCTCACCGCAGTCCCCCATGCCGCCCAGGCGTTTCATGACTCCGGGAGCCGGCGGAACGGCGGCATGGGGAACTATCACCGAGCGCGGGCGGCGCGGCGGGGGGGCGGGCAGGGAAGCGGCAGCACCAAACAAACGTCTCACACTTACGAGTGGCGGGTTTGGTGTCGTGGCGAGACCAAACTGCCCTTTCACGACCGTGAACACCGAGTTTGGTGTCGTAGCGACACCAAACGTGCGCCTCACACTTACGACCGTCGAACTTGGTGCCGCCGCCGCGACAGGTGCCGCCGCCGCGACAGGAGGCGCCGCCGCCGCCGAGGTCGACCCTCCGCCCTCCGAGCTGCGCTTCCCCCGCGACATACCGCACCTGGGGCCCCGCGCGGCGCTCCGCAGCGCTGACGATCAGTTGACGTTCGTTTTTTTGGACTTGAGGGCATTGGGGGGGGCATGACCATGCTGTCCCTCGCCCTGGCCTGCCACTCCGCCCCGTCGCTCCTGCCGGACGGGGAGGCTGCTGCTCTCGATGTGGAGGCCCGCCTTGACGAGGACTCCGAGACGGCGCTGACCGTCGCCTGGACGACCGAGACGACGAGCGAAGCCATCCTCGAATACGGCCCTGACGACGACTACGGCGCCTTTGTCGAGGGTTGGTCCTCTGATGACGGCCTCGACCACGCCGTGGTCCTGGCCGGACTCAGCGCCGACGAGGAGTGGCACTGGCGCGCGGTCTCGCGGAGTGCCGACGGGGATCTCGTCTCGGCCGACGCGGTGTTCCAGCCCGCGGACCCCCCGAACGACCTGGCCAACCTCGAGGTGAGCGGTGAGTTCGACCACCTCGTGCTCACCCCCGTCATGGGCGACGCGAGCTTCGCGGCGATCTACAACGGCGCCGGCGAGCCGGTCTGGTGGCGAAAGTTGTCCACCTCGATGGTCATGGCCACCCAGGCGCGCATGAGCCTCGACGGCAAGGCCGTGCTGGTGATGGCGAGCCTTCCCGAACTCGGTACCTCCGTCGCCATCATCCGCATGCCGGTGGCGGGTGGCGAGCCGACCATCACCTACACGCCGAGCGGCCACCACGACTTCCTGGAGCTGCCGTCGGGCGGCTACGCTGCGCTCGTCCACGACGTGCGCACCTTCGAGGGCTACTCGGTCGAGGGCGACGCGATCGTGGAGTTTGCGCTCGATGGCACGAGCCGCACGGTGTGGAGCACCTGGGACGTGCGCGATCCCGATCATGTCGAGTCCATGGCAACGCTGGTGAGCGGGGACCGCGACTGGACCCACACCAACAGCCTCGCGATGTTGGATGGGAACTATTGGGTCTCGAGCTACCGCTTGTGCACCGTCTCCATCATCCACGGGGCGTCCGGCGCACTGGTGGCCGAGCTCGGCACCGGCGACGACGTCGCGCTCGTCGGCGGGGATGGCTTCGGGCCCCAGCATGCGGTCCTGCCGATCGCCGGGGGCTTCCTGTTGTTCAACAACCGCCCGAGGAACGACGGCGACAGTTGGAGCGAGGCGGTCCAGTACGACCTGAACCTCCGCGAAGGCACCTACTCCCGCGCGTGGAACTACGAAGCCGACCGCAGCGTCTCCACGAGAATGCTCGGCAACATCGAGCCCCTCGCGGGCGGCGGACACCTCGTGGCCTGGGGCTCCGCGGGCCGCATGACGCTCCTGGACGAGGACCACGACGTGACCTGGGAGGCGGCGGCGCCGCTGGGCAGTGGCTTTGGCTATGCCCACGTCGTGACCGAGCTGTCCGGGCAGCCGTAGGGACGGGAGCGTCATCCCTCCCGCGCCGGGGCTCACCCCAGCCTGGCAATCACGATCTGAGCGCCATCGCCGAAGAGCAGGATCCGCTCTTCGGGCACCCCCGACAACAACAACCGCGTGCCGGCCGACATCCAGTTCTCTGCGGTCTGCAGGGTCACCTCCGCCAGCGGCGCGCAGATGGGTGCGAAGAACCAGGCCGCCGGCCCGGTGAACCCGATCCACAGGTGGGTCGGGCTGACGGCGACGGTGACGAACCCCGGGATGTGGATGCGCGTGCCGAGGTGGAGCCGCTGCCCGACCACCCGATGCGCGTCGGCCGGCGGCCGCTGCCGCACCGGGTACCGCGCCACGACGGCGCTCCAACCGCTGGCAAGGCGGCCAGCGACGAGCACGATGAGCGCCAGCAGCGGGACGATCGCGACGATGGCAAGGGCAAGCTGCGGTGGCGTAGGTGCCGTCAACGACTCAGCTGGTGCCGATGAGGCTTTCGATCGACCAGGTCTCCTTGACCTGGAAGCGACCGCCGCTGCCGACGATGCGGGCGTGACAGGCGAGGCGCTGTCCGGGCTTGGCCTTTTCCTTCAGCAGCTTGGCCTCCGCCTCGGTCGGCCCGGCGAGGCCCCGATCCTCGAGCACGTCGACCGCGCACTTGCCGCAGTGCCCGTCGGGACAGCCGGTCGCGATCGGATGCTCCAGAGACTGCGAGGACATCACCAGCGTGTAGCGGTCCTCGGCGGTGACCTCGTGTGCGACGCCCTCCGGCGTGACCAGCGTCAGGCGATGGGAGGGCGACGGCGCCGCGGCGGGACTGCGGCCGAGCGCGGACTTCAGCTTGTTGCGTAGGCCCCACGGGGTCATGCGGGCTCCTTTTTGGGGTCGAGAGCGTTGGTCAGGAAGTCGAAGGTGTCGTCAACGGAGTCGCTTCGGTGCATGAGCTGGCGATCGCCCGGCGCAACCGTGCCCCACTCGATCATCGCTTCGACGTCGAGCACGGCGTCCCAGTAGTCGCTGCCGTACAGCACCATCGGCAGCGGCTTGGTGACCTTGCGCGTTTGCCGAAGCGTCAGCACCTCGCACATCTCGTCGAGGGTGCCAAAACCGCCGGGCATGATTACCAGCGCCTTGGCCAGGTACATGAACCAGTATTTGCGCATGAAGAAGTAGTGGAACTCGAAGCCGAGGTCGGGATCGACCCACTTGTTTACCTGCTCTTCGAAGGGCAACGAGATGCCCAGGCCAACGCTGCGACCCCCTTCGACATCGGCGGCACCGCGGTTGGCGGCCTCCATGATGCCGGGGCCACCGCCGGTACAGACCAGGAAGCGCTGGGGCGCCTTGGGCTTGCGAAGACCGAGGCTCCACTCGGTCAGCCGACGGGACAGCTCGCGGGTGTCTTCGTAGAAGCGCGCGCTGCGGACCGCCTGCTTTCCGCGCGCGGTTGCGATCGGGTCCCCGGCGGCGAGCGCGGTGGCAAGCAACTCCTGGCTTTCTTCCGCCGACTTGATGCGCGCCGAGCCGAAGACGACGATGGTGTCCTTGACCTCCTGCTCGCGGAACCGCGCCCGGGGCTCTTCGTACTCGCAGAGCATACGGATGGTTCGGGCATGCGGACTATTGAGAAAGTCCAGGTTTTTGTAGGCTTTACTCGTAGACGACAAACGAAGCTCCTGAATCTGCAGCGCGGGTCGGCGCCGATATAGCACGCAGAGGGATAGCTGCCCCCGCGATGGATCGTTGGCGAGCCCTGACCGCGCTGGCCGTGGTGATCTTCGCGGTCCACGCGCTCCACTACTGGCCGATCTGGATCGACGACGCGTACATCACCTTCCGGTACGCGGAGAACTTCCGTGCCGGCGTGGGGATGGTCTACAATGCTGGCGAGCGGGTGGAGGGCATCACCAACCTGGGCTGGGCCCTGCTGCTCACGCCATTCGCGGGCGGGGATCTGCTCTTCTGGTCGAAGCTTTTCGGGCTGGGTTTCGGGCTGGGTACCGTGGTGCTCATCGGCGAGTGGGCCCGGCGGGAGGCGCTCCCGCCGGCGGCGGCCGCGCTGACCTTCGCGATCCTGGTGGTGTTTCCGTGGCTCCCGTCCTACTCGATGTACGGCTTGGAGACCGACGCCGCCGCGTTCTTCATGACCCTGGCGTGGACCCGACACGGCGTCGAGGCCGACGGCCGCTCGCGACTTCCCCTCGCCGCAATCGGGATGGGACTGGCGCCTTGGATGCGCCCCGATGGCGCGTTGGCGGCGATCCTGCTCGGGGGCTGGCACCTGCTGCGACGTGGGCCCAAGCTCACTCGCAGCGCCCTCGTCGCTACCGCAATCGTGTTGGTCGGCGCCGGGGCGTTGGTGCTGCTGAAGCTGCACTGGTTCGGCGAGCTGTTGCCCAACACCGCCCACACGAAGCTGCGCGATTGGCCGCCGGTCCGGGGCGTCACCTACCTGGAGAACTTCTTCTCGTGGCCCTCGCCGATGCTATCCCTCCTCTGCGCCGCTGCCGCGGCGTGGGGCGTGCTGCGTGTCGTGCGCCGCCACGACCGGGCGCTGCCCGGGACCTTCGCCGCCGTCGGCCTCGCCGTCGCCGTGGTGCAGAACGGCGACTTCATGCAGAACTTCCGCTTCCTGGTGCCGACGTGGCCCGCGATGGCCGCCGCGGTGGGTGTCCTCGTCGCCGATCTGTCGCGACTTCATCGCCACGCGCCGCTGGTCGCCGCGCTCTCTACCCTCCCCTTCTTCGTGCCGGTGCTGCCGGTGTTGCAGGGCGATCGCCTCAACGACGTCAGCTACGTCAACTCGATCCAGCAGAAGACGGCGCCGTGGCTTTTTCCATGGGTCGGCTCCGAGGCGCCGACGCTGTACACGGAGCGCTTCACCTTCCCCGCGGCGTGGTCGATCGTACATCGTACCGAGACGACGCCCATCGCCTACGTGAACATCGGCCTGCTCGGCTTTTCCAGCCGTGGCCCGCTGCTCGACATGCTCGGCCTCACCGACCCGGTCATGGGCCGGCGCTTCAACCCCGAGGACGGCGCCATCGCCTGGCAACATGTGCAGGACAGGAGCGTCTACGTGATGCTGGACGTGCCCGACGGCGAATGGGCGCGCTACCGAGCCCGGCTCGCCGACGCCGGCTGGGCGGCCGTGGATGGCTGCCCGCCCTACTGGATTTTCGCACGGCCGGAGACGGTGTCCGCGGCCATGACCCCCGCGCGCCCCGAGCTGTTGGCGCGCCTCGACTACGCCTTCGCCCGCGTCTCCCGGAATCCGACACTCCTCCTGGCGATCGGCCACGAACTGGCATGGTCTCCGGGCGATCCGGAGCTCTTCGCCGCCTGGGAGGAGCGCGTCAGGGACCACCTGACCGCGCCCATGGTCCGCCAACTACGTTGCTCGGCTGGGCTCGACGGCTGCACCTACGTCCCCACCTGCGACACCGGCCGCGTCCGCCTCGATGCCACCCGCTTCCGTGATCCCGACGACTGGCCCAAGCCAACGGGGCGAGAGCCCAAACGGCGAGGGGAGAAGCGGGCGGAGGAGATGGGGTTGGAGTGAGACGCTCAGGCCGGACCGGAGCTGATCGGGGCGATGCTACGGCCCGGTTCCGGGGTCAGGATCGGCCAGGAACGCATCGCGGCGCCTTCAGGTGTAGCCGGGGGGCGGGGGAGGATACGACCGCCGCGCGCGGGGGCGGCTTGCCGCGTTGCCTGGCCGCCGCCCCGCGAGTCGATTCTCGCCACAGGGGCGGCCCTCTCCAGAGAATCGACTCGACGCGGGCCGGCCCGCCCGACGGCCGCGGACGCGCACCCGGCCGCCGCACGGGCGAACCTGGTGTTTTCCGCCTCGGACGCGGGCGCCGCCCGAGACGCCGCCGCCCCGCGAGTCGATTCTCGCCACAGGGGCGGCCCTATCCAGAGAATCGACTCGACGCGGGCCGGGCCAGCCCCGAAGGACCGACGCCCCTGCGTCGGGCCCCCGCCTACAGCAGCTCGGGCTTGGTGCTGGCCTGGTGGGCAGCGTTCTTGGTGCCCGACCCGTTTCCGAACACAGGCGTGAGCGGCGGTGGGACGTAGACCGCGTTGCCGTTCTCGTCGGTCTGGAGCCCGAACTCGATCGGATCGCCGCCGACGACCACGTCGCCTCGCGAGGTCCCGGCGTTCTTGTCAGCCCCGGCCAACGCAAGGTCCCCGTCCCCATCGCGGGAGAAACCGCCGTAGAAGTTGCCCTTGGCGAGGGTCTTCTGCTTGCCCTTTTTGTCGGCGGCGCCGAGCAGGCTCACCTCCCCCGAGAGATCGAGTCCGATCGCGTCTTCGGAGAAGCTGATTTCGTTGGCGAACACGGCGGTGATCTCGTCGTCGAACTCGACGGTGTCGGTCTCGGAGTACACCTCGTCGCCGGCGCTGTCAGTGATCGTGACCGTGAGGTCCAGGTCGTCGGGAAGCTTGGTGGCGTCGGTGCCGTGGACGCTGACGGAGAGGGCGTAGGTTCCGACTTCGTCCTCGTTCTCAACGAGCATGAAGCAGCCGCCGGAAACGCAGATCGGCGAGTCGGTCATGCTGACGACGCTATGGTCACTCAGGAGGATGCTGCCGCCCGAGATGGAGATGGAGCTGGAACTTGCAACGACGCCATCGATGAAGTCCTGCTGGAAGAGGCCTCCCCGTTGATAGCTGTTCACCGGAATCGTGATCGTATCGCCGTCGGTCAGCTCGACCTTGGCGGCGACCGGAACGGTGGTGGCGGTCCAACCAGAGGAGTTGACGACCAGCCAGGCATTGCCAAGCTCCATTCCGTACTTACCTGCTCCATAGGCTCGGTTGTTCCTTGAGATCACCGACATCCCGGTCAAAGGATCCTCATCCAGCCCCAGAACATTGATCCCCTCGCCCCCATCGAGCCAAGGCACCCCAAGCGCCACCTTCGTGTTCTCGACCTCCTCGCCGTCCGCGTCGTAGGTCTTCACCTTCACCTCGATGACCCCTTCCGGCTCGACCGAAAGCTCCGCCTCCCAGACCGCGCCAATCTCGTCCCAGTCCACTTCGCCCTTGGTCGTCGTCGAGCTGCCCGTCGTGGTGCAGCCGCCGCCCTTGGTGCACGTCGTCACTTCGGTGCTCTCCGTCACGGTAATCGCCGCGTACGCCACCTCGTAGGTGTCGGCCCCCGCGAGATCGAGGCCCAGCTCGTAGCTGCCCGAAGCCCCGAACACTTCGCCCGCCAGCACCTCGATGTCGAGGCTCGCGGCGCTGGTGTCGGTCTCGGCATCGGTGCAGCCCGTCTTGAGCGCACAGGCCGTGCTGTCGCCGCTGTCCTTGGTCTCGTCCGCCGTCAGCGTCACCGCGCCATCCGTGCCGAGCGCGCCCGAGAACGACATCAGCGAGGCGCTGCCTTTGTCGTAGAGGGTGAGCGTGAGCGTGGCGTCGGTCTTGGGGAGCGCGCCGATCTCCGCGGCGCCGTGCAGATAGGCGTCGGACTCCGTGAAGGTGACATCTTCGCTGCCGGCGTCGGAGCTGATGCGCCCCCTGACAATGCTCTTTACGATCGTTTTCCCGTTGGGCGTCTTGATGGTGAGCGAGGATTTGGAGGATCCCGTGACGTCAGGCGCGTTGAACTTCCAGAAGACGTTCACGCCCGCCTCCGCCGGCATCGCCACCAACATCACCAACGCACACAGTACAGAACGATGCAGAGTCATGGAAAGCCTCACGGGAGTCAGGGTGGAGCCCAACCCTACCCCCGCTCCCCGGGTTCCGAACCTCTCACCGATCTCTCATCGGCGCGGTTCTTCCCCGCTCTCTGGCTACGGTGCCGGTCAACCCCGGAACGCCCGTGCACCTCCTCTTCCTCGCCCTCGCCTGCGACACCTCCACCGACGACTCCGCTCGCCCCGCCACCGACACCGCCTCTTGCCCCGACGGCAGCGCCGAGACCGAGTGGTTCACCGACGCCGACGCCGACGGCTTCGGCGACGCCCTCTCCTCCACCCTGGCCTGCGCCGCCCCCACTGGCGCCGTGGCCGACGCCACCGACTGCGACGACAAGGACGCAGCCGTGAACCCCAGCGCGCTCGACGATTGCGACACCGTCGACTCCAACTGCGATGGCACCGTCGATGACGCCATGCCCACCTGGTACGCCGACGCCGACGCCGATGGCTACGGCGACCCCCTCTCGTCCACCAGCGCCTGCGCCGCTCCCGCCGGCACGGTCGCCGACGCCACGGACTGCAACGACACGCGCGACCGCCTGCACCCCTACGATCTCGACGCCGATGGCACCACGGACGGCTGCGGCTGGCACGACCTCGTGGCTGCCGGCTACCACAACTGCGCCATCGACAGCGACGGCGTCACCGCGTGCTGGGGCCGGGACAACTCTGGCGCGACGACCCCACCGGTCGGCGTGAGCTTCGCTTCGTTGAGCGCCGGCCTGTACACGACGTGCGGCGTCGGCACCGACGCCACCGTCGCCTGCTGGGGAAGCTTTTTCGGGAGCCCCCCCGACAACGACACCAACTCCTACAAGGCCGTGTCGACCGGCGAAGACTTCGGCTGCGTGCTCGACGTCAGCGACGAGATCACGTGTTGGGGCGACGACCGCGACGCCCAGACCACGCCGCCAGCCGGCACCTTCGCCTCGATAGACTCCGGCGACGGTGGCAACGGCCATAGCTGCGCGCTCGACGCCGCCGGGGCCCTCACCTGTTGGGGGTATAACGGTCATGGTCAGGCGACCGTACCAGCGGAGACCTTCACGAACTTCTCGACCGGTGGCGCCCACACCTGCGCAATCACCGACGGGGGCGAGACCCGGTGCTGGGGGAACGACTACTCCGCCCAGTGCACCGTGGCGGCGGGCACATTTGCCAACGTGAGCGCCGGTTCCGCGCACACCTGCGCGGTCTCCGAAACCGGCGTGGTGAGCTGCTGGGGCGACGACGCGGAGGGGCAGGCCACCCCCCCGCCGGGCACCTTCAACAGCGTGGCCGCGGGCGCCTTCCATACGTGCGGAATCACCACCTCCGGCGAGCTCGACTGCTGGGGCAGCAACACCTTCCAGGCCCTCGACACGCCGTAGTTGGGAGCGGCAAGCGCTGAAGGGCGATGCTGCGGCCACGTCTCGAGGTCAGGCGTGGCCAGGACCGCATCGCGGCGTGGCCAGGGGGGGCCAGCGCCCACCAGCGGCCGCCCGCTCAGTCGTTGAAGTCGTCCAACTTCATGCTGCCCAGGATGATGTCGCCGTACATCGCGATGATCGGCGGCCCGTCGATCACGCCGTCCTTGTTGGTGTCGGTGAGCTCGAAGGCTACGGAATCGCCGGCCACGACGATGTTGCCTTCCGACGTGCCGGCGTTCTTGTCAGCCCCGGCGAGGGTCAGGTCCCCATCGCCATCGCGGGAGAAGGAGCCGAAGAACTTGCCCTTCGATAGGGTCTTCTGCTTTCCCTTGCGGTCAGCCGCGCCAAGCAGGCTCACCTCGCCCGACAGGTCGAGGCCGAGCGGGTCTTCGGAGAAGCTGATCTCGTTGGCGAACACGGCGGTGACTTCTTCCTCGAATTCGACGGAGACGTCCTCGCTGTCGACCTTCACGCCCTTCTCGTCGTAGACGGTGATGGTGATGTCCATGTCGTCGGGGAGCTCCGTGGCGTCGGAGCCGTAAGCGCTGCTGTGGACGAAGATGTCCTTCTCTCCGCTCTCCGGTGTGATGAACCTGAAGCAAAGGCCGTTGGCGCAGGAGGGCTCGCCCAGCTCGGTCTTGCTGGAGTCGTAGAGGGTGAGGCTGCCGCTCGTGATGGTAACCACGGAGTCGAGGGTGTAGGAAATGTCGAAGAAGGCGGGTCTAAACGTGTCTCCCACCCGCTGGTAGCTGTTCACCGGAATCGTGATCGTCCCCCCGTTGGTCAGCTCGACCTTGGCTTCCGCGGGGACGGTGGCGGGGGTCCAGCCCATAGAACTGATGGCCGCCGCCCACCCGTTGCGGTTTGTGAAGACGCTTTGTGTGCCCGGGCTGAGCCCCCGGCGAGCCAACCCCACCGTCGTCAAAGGATCCTCATCCAGCCCCAAAACGTTGATCCCATCGCCCCCATCGAGCCAGGGCACCCCGAGCGCCACCTTGGTGTTCTCGACCTCCTCCCCGTCGGCGTCGTACGTCTTCACCTTGACGTCGATGACCCCTTCCGGCTCCATCGACAGCTCCGCCTCCCAGACCGCGCCAATCTCGTCCCAGTCCACTTCGGCGTTGGTCGTCGTCGAGCTGCCCGTCGTGGTGCAACCGCCGCCCTTGGTGCACGTCGTCACTTCGGTGCTCTCGGTCACGGTGACCGTCGCATACGCAACTTCGTACGTATCGGCCCCCGCGAGATCCAGGCCTAGCTCGTAGCTGCCCGATTCGCCGAACACTTCGCCAGCCAGCACCTCGATGTCCAGGGTGGTCGCCGAGGTGGCTTCCGTGGTGTCGGAGCACCCCGTCTTCGTCGCCAGTTCGCAGGCGGTCTCGCTGTCCTTGGTCTCGTCCGCCGTCAGCGTCACCGCGCCGTTGGTGCCGAGCGTGCCCGAGAACGACATCAGCGAGGCGCTGCCTATGTCGTAGAGAGTGAGCGTGAGCGTGGCGTCCGTCTTGGGGAGCGCCTTGATCGAGGCCGCTCCGTGCAGCCAGGCGTCGGACTCCACCAGGGTGACATCTTCGCTGCCGGCGTCGGACTTGACGGAGGCGGCCGCTGTGCTCGTATTGCCGTCGCTGCCCATCAAGGTGGCGGAGAACACCCAGCACTGGCCGTACTTCACGCACGAGTTCGTTCGGGGCGTCGTGATTCGATAGCTGATCCCGCCGCTGATCGAGCCGCTGATGCCTCGACCGCGCGCCTCCGCATCCCGCGCCCCCGCCACCGGCATCGCCACAAACAACGCCAACGCACACAGCACAGAACGATGGATCGACATGGAAAGCCTCACGGGGGTCAGGGTGGAGCCACACCCTACCCCCGTCCGCGCCAGCCCGAACCTCTCACCGATCTCTCATCGGCAGCGGCCGCCGCCGCCCACAGCTAAGGTGCCGTCCTACCCGGAACCCCCATGCTCCTCCTCCTCGCGCTGGCCTGCGAAACCGCGACTCCGGCCTCCGACGACACCGATACCGGCAACCCCGCGGACACCGGCACCAACGACACCGCAGAGACCGGCGACACCGGGGATACCGACACCGAGGACACCGGCGACACCGACACTGCTGACTCGGACGACGCCGACGCCGACGGCTACCTCGCCTCCGAAGACTGCGACGACAACGACGACGCCATCCACCCCGGCGCCGTCGAGACCTGCGACGACCTCGACAACAACTGCGACGGCTCCATCGACGAGGGTGCTGCCAGCGTGGCCCTGCTCGTCGAAGGCCCGGGCGACGGCAGCATCACGCAGGGCATCTGGTACGGCTACGACGCTGACGACAACGCGGTGCTCGTCGGGGGCGACATCGACCGCGACGGGGTGCTCAACAACTTTGCGCGCACCGAGTGGGCGGACGGCTTTTTTGTGGCCACGGAAAGATCAAACGACGGCACGACCGTCATCGAGCGCATCGAGTACGACCGGAACGCTGAGGGCAGGATCATCGAGGGCCGCATCGACGAAGACGGCGATGGCGACTGGGACTACTCGTACGGCTACACCTACACCGACGGCTTCTACACCGGGTACTGGTACGATTTCGGTGACGATGGCACTTACGAATCGTCCTACGAGTACACGCTCAACGCCGACGGGCTGCCGACGCACTATTGGGAGGATGCCGACGGCGATGGCACGTATGACGTCGAGACCAACTACATCTACGAGGGGGACCACCTGCTCTCGGCCTCAACGGACACCGATGGCGACGGCGTATTCGACATCCTGCAAACCAACACCTGGGAGGGTGACCGCCTCATGGAGACGTTCACCACCGGCGGCGCCTACCCCTATCCCTACCGGCAGACCTACAGCTTCACCGACGCCGACGACTACTGGGATACGATGGACATTGACTACAGTGACGACGGCGCGATCGACTATCGCAGCACCCAGACCGTCGACGCGGACGGCACCATCACCGGCCAGACCAGCGACCAATACGCCGACGGGATCGACGTGTATGGGGCCACCTACGAGGTGGACGCCGACGGGAACATCCGCAACTCCAGCTATCTGGACGGCGTCCTGACCAGCGTGGTGGAGTACGACTACGATGACAAGGGCGTCCTCTCCGACATGCGCCAAGACTCAAACGGCGATGGCGCCTGGGAATACGTCTACGAGTACGACGCCTTCGGGCACCTCATCTACCAGATGTACGACTCGCCCTCCGACGGCGTGATTGACACGCTCCAGGAGTGGTCCTACGACGAGCGCGGCCGCCGCCTCGGGGCCACGATCGACAACCTGGGTGACGGCGTCTACGAGTGGGAGCAGTGGGCCCCCGACGGCTACGCTTGCGGGTCGAAGTAGGCGGCCAGGTTCAACTTCTGGTAGCGGCTTTCCGCTCCCCCGGTGTCTCACCCCGCGAACCCCAGCGGAGACGCCATGACCCCGACCCGAATCCTCGCCCTCCTCCTCCTCCCAGCCTTGTCCAGCGGCTGCATCCTCTACGACGGCACCTGCGGCGGGCCGAAGGGCGAATGCCGCTGGGACCACGATGGTGACGGCGTCACGGAGGATACTGCCGGTCTGGGTGACGATAGCGCCGCCGCCGAGGCGAGCTTCACCCTCGACCCGGCCGAGGCCACTGCCGGCGACACCGTCATCGTGTCGTTGACCGCCGAGAACTTCGACCTCAGCACCGTGACCGAGATCGAGGCCTTCGGCGACGTAGCCTTGCTCGCCGCCGCGGTGCGCGACGGAGAGATCCTGCTCACGCTGCGCGTCGCCGCCGACGCTGACGAGGGCGCGGCTGACCTGCTCTTGCACGTGGGCGACGACGCCGAGTTCCTCGAGGCTGCCTTCACGGTGCACGCGGCCGCGACCGACGACGGCAACGGCGGGAACGGCGGCACGGACACCGGCGACGACTGCGAATAAGGTGCCCAGCGCGCTGGCCATCGTCGTCGGACCGTCAGGGGGGGACGCACCCCCCTCGCCGCGGCTACGTTCCGCGCTGGAGCCTTCCCCACGCGTGGCCGACAGCCTGGACATCCCATCGTTGTACCGCCGCTACGGGGACCTGGTCCTCGGGCGGTGCCGCACCATCCTCCGCAACGAGGCGGACGCCCAGGATGCGATGCAAGAGGTATTCCTCAAGGTGCACCGCTTCTCTGACAGCTTTCGGGGTGAGAGTTCCCCGTCGACGTTCCTGTACCGGGTGACGACGACGACCTGCCTGAATCGGATCCGGTCAAAGAAGCGTCGACCGGAGGATCCGGTCGAAGAAATGCCGACGCTCGCGTCCACCGACTCGGTCCTCGACACGCTCGCCTTACGCGAATTCCTCAATGATCTCCTTGAAGACTGCGACGACAAGACCCGCGAATGCCTCACCTACCATTACGTCGACGGGATGACTCACGACGAAGTGGGCGAGATGGTGGGGCTGAGCGGCGCGGCGGTACGAAAGCGAATTTCCGGCTTCAAAGCCACGGTGCGGAGGCCCGAATGACCCACATCAACACCTTGCTCCTGCACCGGCTGCGGCTGGGCGAGCTCGCGGAGGCAGAGGCGCTGCCGATTCAGGCCCACCTGGCCGCCTGCGCCCTGTGCGCGGCGCGGGCGCAGAGCCAGGTCGACACCCGGCGTGCGTTCAACCTCGCCCCGATGCCCCAGGCGCTTCTGCCCAGGCGATCGCTCTGGGAGCGCGTTCGCCTCTGGCTCCCCGCGGCAGCGCTGGTCCCCGCGGTTGTCGCCGGCGCGTTTGTGCTGCGGACCGAAGCGCCCCCCGCTCTGGTACTCGCCGGGTGGCCAGCGGCGCCCGTCGAAGCCGCGGCCGAAGCGCCCCAGGCCATGCCGAGCGCTGCGCCGAGCGATTCGCGGAGCGACGCCGCGAGCGATTCGCCGAGCGTCGCCTCGACTCTCCCGGCCGTCGCGACCGCCGCGCGCCCCGCCACCATCCCCACCGCCCCGATCGCCGCCACCGCGGCCCCCGCGCCCCTGACGAGCGAGCCCGACGACGGCCTCCGCAGCAAAGGCGTGACCCCGCGGCTGGAAGCCTGGGTCCAGACCGGGGACAGCGCTCGCCCGCTGTACACCGGGGAGGCGCTCGGTAGCGGGTCGCGGGTGCAGCTCCGCTACGATTCCCGGGGCCGGAAGTACGTCACGTTCGCGGGCCGCGACACCAATGGCCTCGTCGAGGTGTACGGCACCGTCGCCGCGGGCGAGGCCGGGCTCAGCGCCGCCCCCTTTGCGCTCACCCTCGACAAGAGCCCCGGCGATCAGGCCTTCTTCGCCTTGTGCACCAACCAACGCCCGGATCCGGACGAGGTCATGCGGGCGGTGGGGCAGAACCCGGTTCGAATGGAGGGCGCCCTGGTGGCGTCAGTGGTGGTACGGAAGGAGTGATGTTGTTCCTGATCGGCCTCGCTCATGCCGCCGTGCTTCGCCACGCGCTGATCGTGGGCGCGAACGTCGGGGGTTCGGGTCTGGAGCCACTGCGCTACGCCGAAGAAGACGCCCGTCGCTTTTCCGAAGTGTTGGTGGAGCTCGGTGACTTCGAGCCCGTCTATATCACCGTGCTCTATGGTCCGACGGCGCTCCAGTTGGAGGCGGCCATCGCGGCGCACAGCGACGTCGCCTCCGGCTTCGACGACGACGTCTTCTTGTTCTACTACTCAGGCCACGCCGACGCGCGCGGCCTGCGCATCGGCAATGACACCCTCGCCTGGGAAGCGGTACGCAACGACATTCGCAAGATGCCCGCCGAGGTCAAGGTCGGCGTCCTCGACGCCTGCCGGTCGGGCAGCATCACCCGGCTCAAGGGCGCGGCGCTGAGCCAGCCTTTCCTCGTAGACGACCGCCTCGCCGCCGAAGGCGAGGCGTGGATCACGGCGGCCAGCTCCGACGAAGAAGCCCAAGAATCTGACCAACTTCGGGGCAGCTTCTTCACGCATTACCTGATCTCGGGGATGCGCGGCGCGGCGGACCTCAACGACGGCACCGTCTCCCTCGAAGAAGCCTACAAGTACGCCTTCGATCGCGTGGTCAGCCACACCGGAGAGACCACCGCCGGCGTCCAGCACCCCAACCGTGACTTCCGCATCAAGGGCGAGGGCGAGCTTGCGCTGACCCAGGTCGCAAGTGGCCGCGCCACCGCCACCCTCCCCGCGGAGCTGGCCGGGGTCATCACCGTGGTCCGCCTGCCCGATCGCACCCCGGTCGCGGAGGTGTCGAAGCTCGCGGGCACTCCGGTCACCCTGGCGCTGCCGCCGGGCTCCTACGCGGTGCGCCGGATGGAGGGCCAGACACTTTTGAGCGCCGAGGTGATGCTGACCGAGGGCGCCCGGGTCACCATCACCGAGTTCGCTCCGGTGGGGGTGGGCAACCCGACCCCGGACAAGGGCCCGGCGCCAGCGAACTTCCAGGAGGCCGCCAAGCGCCTGGACCTGTTCTCGACCGCGCGTGAGTTCACCGACGCGCACCAGGGCTGGTGGACCGAGGCCGTGCACGCGTCAGACATGCGCCACAGCCCGCTCTTGGCCGGCGGCATGAGCGCGCTGACGCCGGGCGCCGGACAGATCTACAACAAGCAAGGAGTCAAGGGCGGCTTTTTGATGGCAGGAACGCTGGCGCTCTTCGCGGGCAGCGTCTTTGTGCCCGACCGCGGCTTCTTCAGCGGCTCCATCACCGGGCCGGACCCGCTGGCGCTCGGCGCCGCGATGCTCTACGGCACCGCCATCGCCGACGCGGCGTACTACGCCAACCCCCACCCCGGTCGGGAGACCCGGCACCCAGAAACCGGCGGCACCGTCTCGACCTACGCCGGTTGGGACCCCGTCGAGGGACTCGATGCGCCCTACGTCGCGGGCGTGTCGGCCGATTGGCTCATCACCCCCAACCTCGCCCTCGGCATCGACCGCCTCGGCTGGACTCGCAACGACGAGACCGAGAGTCGGTGGAACTTCGGCAGCCGCGTCAGCTTCGCCGTCGATGGTCGCTTGTGGCGGCCCTACGCCTTCGTTGCCGGGGGTGGCCGCGTGATTCAGCAAGGCGACGTGGGCTTTGAGTCGGGACCGATGCGAGGGGAGGAGGCGGACTCGGACTCCAGCTCCCGGCTGGTCGGGGTGGTGGGGGCGGGGCTCGGGCTACGCCACTACGTCACGCCGAGGTACTTCATCGAAGCGGAGGCTCGCTTCGAGGTCGAGGATGCGACGACACGGGCGCTAGTCGGGGGGGGCGTGGGGGTGCATTTTGGGGAGTAGGCGCCGGCCCCGCGGGTGCGGCGCCGTCAGGACCCTGCGGGCGCGCGTGTCGTCGTGGTCGATCGGCGAGGCTCGATCAGCTGAACCTTCGGGAAGTACGTTCGTAAGCGAGCCGCGTCCCGCGTGATCACGACCAGGTCCTCCACGGCCGCGTGGGCGCCGATGTAGAAGTCGGGAAGCGGGCTGGAACGGGCGCCACCCCGACGACGGTACACGCCGAAGCACCGTCCTGCGAGGAAACCAGCAGACCACGGGAGCGGGAGCCGCTGCCAGTCCGGCTCGGAGAGCGCCGCGTCGAGGATCTCCACCTCTGGGAAGCCTACCGCCAACTCTGCGTAGATGATTGGGTTGATCGCCAACGGACCCTCGGACGCGCACTGCGTGAGCACCTCCGCCGAGCCCTCGAACCAGACCGGGTCGCGGGACAGGATGTCGACGATCACGTTGGTGTCGACGAGGAAGCGCCTCACCCGTCGCCCCGCGTCAGGGCCATCAACTGGTCCGTGGACGGACCCACGTAGGGCGTGGCGAGCAGGCGCGCGAGGACACGCTTGCCGCGATCCCCGCTGCTCTTCGACTTGCGCAGGTGAACGACGTTGCCCACGACCTCGAACTCGACCTCGCTCTCCGGCTGGATGTCGAGCTGCTGGCGGATCTCGATGGGGATGGTGACCTGACCCTTGCTGGTGACACGCACATGCACCTCGGTATTACTGGCTGAGTATTACTCTTACCGACTCAGATGTCCACCGGTCGGGGGCGCGGTATAGGCGCGATCGTGCCAATCGCTATGGACCTGGGCATCACCCGCCTCATCAACCATCGCGGCGTGGCCGTGCCTACGATGTTGTACGGCACCGCGTGGAAGGAGGCCGAAACCGAGCGCCTTGCGCGCGAGGCCCTGGAGGCCGGCTTCCTGGGAATCGACACCGCCAACCAGCGGAAGCACTATGACGAGGCGGAGGTCGGACGCGCCGTCCGGACCCTTCCAGGCGATGCACCACGCCCCTTCCTCCAGACGAAGTTCACCTACCCAAGGGGTCAGGATCACCGCCTCCCCTACGACCCCCAGGCCTCGCCCGGCGTGCAGGTGCGACAGTCATTCGACAGCTCCTGCGAGCATCTCGGCGTCGACGTGATCGATTCGTACCTCCTCCACGGCCCGGAGGCCGGACAGGGGCTCACCGCCGGCGACTGGCAGGTCTGGCGCGCGATGGAGAGGCTCCACGACGAAGGCGGCGTGCGGCTGATCGGGATCAGCAACGCCCGCGCGGATCAGGTTCGCGAGCTTGTGGCCGGCGCGCGGGTTGCCCCTGCGTTCGTCCAGAACCGCTTCTACTTCCGGGAGAACAAGTACGGGCCGGCGCTCGACGCCGAGGTGCGCTCCCTCTGTCACACCCACGACATCGTGTACCAGGGCTTCTCCATCCTGACCGCCAACCGCGCGGTGTGGGCTCAAACCGCCCTCCACCCCATCGCGAGACGCATCGGGGGTACCCCGGCTCAGGTGCTGTTCCGCTATGCGATGCACCTCGGAATCCTCCCGCTCACCGGCACGAGCAACGCGGTTCACATGCGCGCCGATCTCGCGTACACCTCGTTCACGCTGACGGCCGAGGAGCAAGCCACCATCGCCGCGTTGTCGCACACCGGCGGGGGTGCCTGAAGGGGACGCAATCGGATCATGTCGCGACATATCGCGCGCGCGGCCGCAGTGGCGCCCCGCAGAACTCGCGTGGTGTGAAAAATATCAGTCGAAAATCGTGTCGCGACATATCGCGCGCGTCGGCGCAGCCGCTCAGCCCGCACCACCAGGCTAGTGTGGCGACACTCCTCGGGTTGTGCGGCGGCGCAAGCGCGGTGGGTGCAATGGAGGCGCTGGTCGCGACAGAACGCTGCCGTACCGCGAATCGGATTAGGGTCGAGCCTCGCTCAGGCGGCACCATGCTCCACCACGTCCTCCTCGCCATCGACGGCTCCCCCTGCTCGCGGAAGGCGGCGGACCATGCAAAGCTCCTGCTCGCCGCTCCCGGCGTGCAACTCACCATATTGGTCGCCATCGAGCCGCAGTCGGCGCTGCCGATTCAGCTTTTCGACGGCTTCGTCACCACCGCGCAGCATCCCTCACCCGACGAGTTGATCGCCGCACAGTCGCTCATCGACGCGGTCAAGGCGGAGCTGGGCGCGGTGCGGGTACAGAGCCGCGTGGAGTTCGGGCCCGCCGCCGAGACCATCTGCAAGGTCGCCGACGAGGTGGGCGCGGATCTCATCGTGCTGGGCGCGCGTGGGCTGAACCCGGCCGTGCGATGGCTGCTCGGCTCGGTGAGCGACCGGGTGGTTCACCACGCGAACCAGCCCGTCACGGTCGTTCGCTGAGGGGCGCGCCGGATGCTCCTCCGACCCGTCAGCGCCCGGAGATGCGGACGACACAGGCGCGCTCGTCGATGCCGATGGTCGTGCGCAACGACGCGCTCACGAGCCTGGCAGGCTTGGGCGCGCTCACCTCAGTGGCCGGGAAAGTCCAGGTGACCGACAACCTGAGTGACGGGCGAGCAGCGGACTGGTGGTCGAGGGGCGAGCCGACGTGGACCCAACCGAACTCGGGCTTCGTGCCCGTGAAGGGCGACTTCGGTTGCGTGGTGCAACCGAACTCGCGTTTCGTGCCCGTGTAGGGCGACTTCGGTTGCGTGGTGCAACCGAACTCGCGTTTCGTGCCCGTGTAGGGCGACGGGGACCTCGCCGTGTCCGCCAACCCCAGCCTATGCGACGATGACATCGACACCCTCCTCGGTCAACTCGTCAGCTTCACCGGCAGAGTGACCCGCGGGAATGCCGGGGTCTGCCCGCCGTGACGACCGGATAACTACCCCCGTGGCCGTCTCCCCCCTCGCCCGCGCCCGGATCTCCGCCGATGCCCTGGCCGCGACGCGCGCGCAGAAGTCCACCTACGCCGAGCGTTTGCAGCGCCTCCTCGCCGCCGCGCGTCCGCCGCTGACCAGCGCCGAGCTCTCCCTCGGCCTGGAGCTGAACGAACGCGAAGTCGGCCGCTTCCTCAGCACCTCCCCTCGCTTGCAGAACGCCCGCCCCGACCGCGAGCTGCGCGCACTCATCGATGCGGTTCTGGCCGGCGCCCTGGTGTTGGCGGTGCAGGCGGCGTTGCCGGGGGCCCGTCGTGAGGTGGTCGTGCTCGACGCCGTGGAGGCGCGGCGCCTGGACCGCACCTGGACGCTGGCCTCGTTTGGCGCCGCCATCGGGCTGCGCGAGCACGAACTGGAGGATGCAACCCTCTGGGACCTCGGCGCGGGCGGTGTTTCAGCGCGGAAAGCGGCCGCGCGTGGGCCGGTCCAGCGCCGGCGCTTCCTCGGTCGCGATGTCTTCCCCATCGTGCTCGGGGCGATGCGCTTGTCGACCGCGGGACGCCCCGACGACGCCGAGGCGGTGGTCCGCGCGGCGCTCGACGCCGGCATCGAGGTCATCGACAGCGCCGACAGCTACGCCCTGGACGAGGACGACCTCGGCCACAACGAGCGGCTCTTGCGGCATGCGTGCGCCGGGCGTGCGGTGACGATTGTCACCAAGGCGGGCCTGCGCCGTCCCGGAGGTCGCTGGGTGCCCGACGCCTCGCCCGAGCGCCTGCGCAGCGCGTGCGAGGCCAGCCTCCGAAACCTCGGCGTCGATGCGCTGGACCTGCTCCTGCTGCACGTGGTGGACCCCAAGGTGCCGCTGGCCGAGAGCGTCGGCGCCCTCGAGCGCCTGCGCCAGGAGGGCAAGACCCGCGCCATCGGCCTCTGCAACGTCAGCATCGCCCAGCTCCACGAAGCCCGCGCGATGGGCCCCATCGCCGTGGTCCAGGTCGAGTTGTCGCGGCTGAGCCCGAAGAACCTGACGCTCGTCGCCCATTGCGAGGGGCTCGGCATCCCGGTGATGGCGCACCGACCGCTCGGGGGCCACGCCCGCGCCGATCGCGCCGCCGATGCCGCCGTTGTCGAGGTCGCGGGGCAGCTCGGCACCTCAGAAGCCCAGGTCGCGCTGGGGTGGTTGCTCGCCGCGGGCCCCAACGTGTTTCCCACCGTGGGCGCGACCCGAGTCGCCTCGATCGTCGACAGCGCTGCGAGCGTGACCCTGGCCCTCTCCCCGACGGCGCTGGGCTCCCTGGACCGGGGCTTGCCGCCCCGGGTGATCGGTGACGAGGTGGTGCTCATCACGGGACCGCCCGCGGCGGGCAAGACCAGCCGGGTGCATGGATACGTCGAGCGTGGTTACGAGCGCCTGAACCGCGACGAGCGCGGCGGTGCCATCGCCGGGCTCTTGCCCCCCTTGCGCGAGGGGCTCGCCGCCGGGCGGCGTCGCTGGGTGCTCGACAACACCTTCCCCACTCGCGAGAGCCGCCGCGCCTTTGTCGACGCCGCCGCCGCGGCCGGCGTGCCGGTACGCTGCGTGAGCATCGACATCGGCCTCGGCGACGCCCTCCAGAACGCGGCCCTTCGCATGTTGGAGCGCCGCGGCCGGCTGCTCGACGCGGCGGAGATGCAGGCCGACCCTGACCCCAACTTGTTCCCTCCGGCCGCCATCCACCGCTGGTTCCAGACCGCCGAAGCCCCCAATGCCAGCGAAGGACTCACCGTCGAGCACCTGCCCTTCGTCCGCCGGCCCGGCGGCACCCGGCGCGCGCTGCTCCTGGACCTCGACGGCACCATCCGCAAGACGACGACGGGCGCGCCCTACCCCAAGGACCCGTCCGAGGTGCTGCTGCTCCCCGGCCGCGTCGAGACCCTGCGCAGCTATGCCGACGAAGGCTGGCTGCTCCTCGGCGTCAGCAACCAGAGTGGCATCGCCCGCGGCGACGTCCTGTCAACAGCGGTGGTCGCCTGTTTCGATCGCACAGCCGAGCTTTTGGGACTGCCCCTTCCAGTGCGCTGGTGCCCCCATGAGAGCGGCACCATCCGCTGCTGGTGCCGCAAGCCGATGCCCGGCCTGGCGCTGCAGTGGATCGTCGAACACGACCTGGATCGCGCCGCCTGCCTGTTCGTCGGCGACATGGAGACCGACCGCCAATGCGCAGAGTGGCTCGGCGTGCCGTACCGGGATCAGGCGGAGTTTTTCGCAGGCTGAAGGGCCTTGACGACCGACACGATATTCCCCACATTGAGTCCCAGCTTCTCCGACACCACCTTGCCCGGCGCGCTGGCTCCGAAACGGTCGATGCCGACGCTGGCGCCGTCGCCGACGTAGCGTTCCCAGCCCGCGGTGACGCCTGCCTCGATCGACACGCGCGGCACCGAGCCGAGCACCCCTTTCTTATAGGCAACGTCCTGCCGATCGAAGATGGCCGTGCATGCCATGTTCACGACGCGGGCGGCGATTCCCTCGGCGGCGAGCGCGGCGCGCGCGTCCAGCGCAAGACCCACCTCCGAGCCCGATGCCAGCAGCGTCACCGTGGCCGCGGCATCCTCCACCAGCACATAGGCGCCCCGCCGGATCCACGACGCCGGCGGGTACACCGTCCGGTCGAGGGTGAGGAGTTCCTGGCGGGTCAGCGCCAGTGCCACCGGGCCATCCTGGCGCTCCAGCGCCATCGCCCAGGCCTCGTTGGCCTCGTTGGCATCGGCGGGGCGGACCAGCCAGGCGTTCGGCACCAGCCGGATCGAGGCCAAGGTCTCGATCGGCTGGTGGGTCGGGCCGTCCTCGCCCACCCACACGCTGTCGTGGGTGTAGACGTAGACCACCGGGAGCCCCATCAGCGCGCTGAGCCGGAAGCTCGGGCGGTGGTAGTCGTGGAAGATGAGGAAGGTGGCGCAGTAGGGACGGAGGCCGCCGTGCAGGACCAGGCCGTTGCTGACCCCCGCCATCGCGTGCTCGCGGACGCCGAAGCAGATGTTCCGGCCGGCATGCTCGCCGCGCTGGATCTCACCGCCGTCCTTCATGTGGGTGAGGTTCGACTCGGCAAGGTCGGCGCTTCCGCCGATGAGGCCGGGAACCGCGGCCGCGAGGGCCTGAATCGCCATCTGGGAGGCCTTCCGCGAGGCGAGCTTGCCCCCGGCGGCGTGAGCAGGCCACACCACCCGGGAGAGGTCGAGTGTGGGCGCGTACTGGGCCGCCATGGCGGCGCGCTGGGAAGACGCGGCCACCCGGGCGTTCCACGCTGACCGAGCCGACGCCCGCGCCCCGTCGCCATCACGGAAGAAAGCGACCGCTACCGGGTCGACCTCGAAGGTCTGCTCGGGATCGAGGCCCAGCGCCGTCTTGGTCAGGCGCACCTCGTCGAGACCCAGGGGCGCCCCGTGCGCGGAGGACTTGCCGCCTTTGTTGGGCGAGCCGAAGCCGATGGTCGTGCGGCAGCGGATGAGCGACGGGCGGTCGGAGACGTCACGCGCCGCAGCAATGGCGTTGTGCACCGCCGGGATGTCGTGCCCATCGACGGAGATCACGTGCCAGCCCATGGCGCGAAACTTCTCCGTGGTGTCCTCACTGAACGACAGTTGCGTGCCGCCGTCGATGGTGATGCCGTTGTCGTCGAACAGCACCATCAGTCGGCCCAGGCCGAGGTGGCCCGCCAAGGACGCCGCCTCCATCGCCACCCCTTCCATGAGATCGCCGTCGCCGCACATGGCGTAGGTGCGGTGGTCGACCACCTCGGCGCCAAAGCGCGAGCGAAGATGGGACTCGGCGAGGGCCATGCCCACCGCCATCGCAATCCCCTGCCCCAGCGGACCCGTCGTGCACTCGACCCCTGGCGCCTCGCCGTATTCGGGGTGGCCCGCGGTGCGGCTGCCCCACTGACGGAATTGCTGAAGGTCCTCGACCGTCATCGGGCCCAGGTGACGGTCCCCCGCCCTCCCTTGCCCCGTCAAGAGCATGACCGCGTAGAGCAAGGCACTGCCGTGCCCACCGGAGAGCACCACCCGGTCGCGGTCGAGCCAGGCCGGGTCCACCGGGTCGTACTTGACGAAGCGCGACCACAACACCGTCGCGACGTCGGCCATGCCCATCGGCATGCCGGGGTGCCCGCTGTTGGCCTTCTGTACCTGATCCATCGCGAGCCCGCGAATCACGTGGGCCGTTCGCGAGGCGGGGTCTGACCGGAGGGCGGCGTCTGACATCGGTCACCTGGGGCGCGCGTGGCTATCATGAAAAGAGGGGGGGCACCGCTTCGCGGTCCCCCCCCTACAGGGACGTTCGCTCCGGCCTCCAACCTTCGGTTTCCGGCCTCCGGCCCGATTCGCGTCGATAAGGCGCCTCGGGCGCCCCGCTCCCCCTCCTCGTCAGTCCCCCATGCCGCTCGACGTTTCATGGCTTTGGGAGCCGCCAACGGCGGCATGGGGAACTATCATGCCGCGTTGGTCAAGACGACGTTAGGGGAAGCCCGTGCCGCTGCGGGGACTCCTTTTCCAGTCACTCGTGCTCGCCGTGTTCGTCACGTGGCCGGCATTGGTGCACCCCACGGTACAAATCCTGGGTTCGCCCAAGGGTGACGCGGTAAAACACGTATGGAACCTGTGGTGGATGCGGCATGAGCTGCTGCATGGGGCCTTCGGGCTCCAGACCACGCTGATCAATTTCCCGGTCGGCCTGGACCTGTACCCGATCGAGATCGCCAACGGCTTTCTGACCGCCTGGCTGCCGCTCTCGCCAGTTCTGACCTCAAATCTATTGGCGGTGGGACACGTGTTCCTCATTGGCCTGTGTACCGGTTGGCTGGGGTGGTTGGTGGGGGCGCGCCGCGCCGGTGCCCACGTGGCTGGGGCCCTGGCGCAGACCAGCGCGTTCACCGCCTTCACCTTGCACGCTGGCGTTGGCGAACTCCGCCAGGCGTGGTGGGTGCCCCTTGGCCTCGGGGTGGCGATTCGTGCCCGCGACCACCTGCGCCCAAAAGACTTCGCGCTGCTCGGCATCACGCTGTCCGCCGCGACTTTAGCGTGCTTTTACCATGGCTTCTTTCTTGCCACCGCGGTGGCGGTCTATGCGATGTGCACGCTCTCGTTCAACAAGCGACTCTTCGGCGGCTGGGCCCTGGCCGCAGCGATCGCCTGCTGCATCGTCATCCCCACGGTTTCCGTCTTCTCGGCCAGCTACGGTGCGGAAGCGCGACCGCAGATGTCTTTCTTCTCGTGGATGCTGACCGGGCTCCCGACCGACAGCTACCCGGTCACGTCGGTCCAGTTCCACGAACTGCTCGCTGCCGACTACACCGGCGCCACCGATGTGGACAAGCCCTTCGAGGCCTACCTCGGCGGGCGCTATCTAGGCGCAATCACGGTGTTTTTGGCCGGCGTGGGTCTGTTCACCGCGCCCGCGCGCGCCTGGCCGTGGGCAGGGATGGCGCTGGGCGGGATCGTGCTCGCGCTCGGCAACGTCGTCTGGTTCAACGGCCACGTGGTCGATCCGCCGCTCTTGTTGCCACTCGCGGTGATGAACAAGGTCCTCGCCTACTTCGCCGAGCCGCTCAACTTTCCCGTGCGCTACCTCTGCATCACCACCACCGCCCTCGCGGTGCTGGCCAGCATGGCCGTCCGGTGGCGCTGGCCGATTCTGCTCACTCCGCTCGCGATGCTCGACATGACGCTGAACGACGCCGCGCCCTGGCCCCGGAGCACCTTCCGGCTCGAAGGACGCGACGACATCGAGGCGCCGGAGGGCGCCGTCGCCGAGTTGTCGTGGGCCCCGCGCGCCGACACCATCAGCAACAACCAGGACCCCCTCACCATCTTTGACGCGTCGATCCGCGCGCGCAGCACCGCCGCCCAGATCTTCCTCGACCGGCCCTTTCAAACCATCGCCATCGAACGGGTAGACCACTGGGCCCTCGACGGAATCGCCTGGACCGCCGCGACGCCGCTTGCCCGCCACCTGGCCGGAAACAAGGAGGTCGAGGCCCGCTACATCGAAGCCAGCGTCTACCTGATGTGGGAGCGCGGGTTCCGCTCCATCTGGTTGAGTCACGCCTGCAAGGGCGACATCGACATCGGCACCGCGCAGAAGCTCACCGCGCTCTTCGGAAGGCCTCGCCACGGCCGCTGCGGCGATCTGTGGGTGATCCCTCCTCAGATCCAGCCCCTCGGCCTCGCCGACTTCCGCGCCCGGTTCGCCAAAGACCTGGCCCTGGTCCCCTCCCCCGCGCTGGGCGAGCCGGTCCGAAAGGTCGAGCCGGCCGCGCTGGCGCCGGTCTCTCCGCCGCCCACTCGTTGAGCCGACCGCGCCCGCGGGCTATGCGCCCGACCATCATACGGTAGCAAGATGGCAGAATCCGGAATCACCCCTCGCCAGACCGACTATTCCCAGTGGTACCTGGACGTCATCCAGGCGGCGGAGTTGTCCGACTACTCGCCCGTCAAAGGCTCGATGGTCCTGCGGCCCCACGGTTTTGCGATCTGGGACCTGATGCGCACCGGCCTCGACCAACGCTTCCAGGCCACCGGACACGTCAACGCCTACTTTCCGCTCTTGATCCCGGTCAGCTTCTTGTCGAAGGAGGCGGAGCACGTCGAGGGCTTCGCCAAGGAATGCGCCGTCGTCACCCATCATCGCCTTCGCGCCGCGGTCGGTGGCGGGGTCGAGCCCGATCCCACCGCCAAATTGGAGGAGCCGCTGGTGATTCGCCCCACCAGCGAAACCATCATCTGGCACATGTATGGCAAGTGGATCCAGTCCCACCGCGACCTGCCGATCCTCATCAACCAGTGGGCCAACGTGGTGCGTTGGGAGATGAAGACCCGCCCGTTTTTGCGCACCTCGGAGTTCTTGTGGCAGGAGGGGCACACCGCCCACGCCACCCGTGCCGAGGCCGTGGAGGAAGCGGAGCGGATGTTGCGGGTCTACACCGACTTTGCGCAGAAGGAAATGGCGATGCCGGTCATCCCCGGTACCAAGTCTGCCAGCGAACGGTTCGCGGGCGCAGTCGATACCCTATGCATCGAGGCCATGATGCAGAACGGCTGGGCGCTGCAGGCGGGGACCAGCCACTTCCTTGGTCAGAACTTCGCCAAGGCCTTCGATGTCACCTTCACCGGTGAAAGCGGCGTGCGGGAGCACGTGTGGGCCACGAGCTGGGGGGTGTCCACCCGCCTCGTCGGCGCGCTGATCATGACCCACTCGGACGACACCGGGCTCGTGCTTCCGCCTCGCCTGGCGCCGATCCAGGTCGTCATCACCCCCATGTGGAAGGGAGACGGTGAAAAGGCCGCTGCCGTCGCGTTCGCAGAGGCGGCCGCCGCGCGGCTCGTGGGCCTGCGCGTGCGCGTTGACACCCGCGATCAGATGAAGCCGGGCGCCAAGTACTTCGAGTGGGAGCGAAAGGGCGTGCCCCTGCGGCTGGAGATCGGCCCGCGCGACATGGCGGCCAACAGCGTCTTCGCCGCGCCACGAACGGGCGGTGGCAAGTTCGCCATCGTGGTTGACGACGACTTCGCGACGACCGTTCGCGCGAAGCTCGACGAGATCCAGGCACTCTTGTACCAGCGCGCCGAAGCACGCCTCGCGGAGCGCACGGCCCCGGTCCAGAACTACGAGGAGCTCAAGGCCAAGCTCGACGGCGGGGGGTTCTTCCTGGCCAACTGGTGTGACGACGCCGCCAACGAAGCAACCATCAAGGAGGAGACGCGCGCCACCATCCGCTGCTACCCACTCGACGGGCAGACGCCCGACGGGCCGTGTTTCTACAGCGGTCGTCCGGCCACCCACGTCGCGCTCTTCGCGCGGGCGTACTGAGCGGTTCCCCCCGATGAGCGCCCACATCTCGGTACGCGACCTGCCAAGGGTCCGCGATGTGGCGCTGACCCTGGCGTCACACGGCTTCGGGGAGCTGGCGCGAATCGTCGGCGTGGAGAGCGCCACCAGTAGCAGCGACGCACCAATGGCCCGGCGGCTGCGCCTGGCGCTGGCCGATCTCGGCCCGACCTACATCAAGCTCGGCCAGATTCTCTCCGTCCGTCCCGACATCCTCCCTCAGGCCGTCCTCACCGAGCTCGCAGAGCTGCAAGACAACGCGCCGACCGTGCCGTTCGAGCAGGTCAAGGCGCTGGTGGAAGAGGAGCTGGGGCGCCCGCTCGGCGAGATTTTCGCGCGCTTCGATGAGGTGCCTATCGCCAGCGCCAGCATCGCCCAGGTCCACGGGGCCGAGCTTCCGGACGGGACGCAGGTGGCGGTCAAGGTGCAGCGCCCCGGCATCCATGGTGTGCTCCAGAGTGATCTCCACATCCTCTACACCCTGGCCCGGCTCGTGGAGGGTCAGATCTCGGTGCCGGGGCTCTACACGCCGGTGGAGATCATCCAAGAATTCGAGCTCGCCATTCAGACCGAGCTGGACTTCCTTCAAGAGGCCAAGGCGGCCGAGCGCTTCGGGGCCAATCACGCCGATCTGCCCAACGTCGTGGTGCCGCGGATCCACCGCAGCTTCTGCACCCGACGCGTGCTGGTGATGGAACGGATGCACGCGCGGAAACTCAACGCGATCGAGGGCGGGTCCGAGCTTGGCCGCACCGCGATGCGCGGCATCATCGAGAGCTGGTACTACCAGCTCTTCGAGCATGGTTTCTTTCACGGGGACCCGCACCCCGGGAACATCATGGTCCTCGAGGACGGGCGCATCTGCTTTCTCGATTTCGGCCTCACCGGGACGCTGAGCGGCGAGATGCAAGACTTGATGACCGACATCTTTGTCGGTCTGGTCTTCCGCGATGCCGAGACCGTCGCGATGGCGGTGTATCGGGCCGGCGCCACGGCCGACCGGGTCGACCTCAAGGCCTTCCGCGGCGAAATCGAACGATTGATGGCGAAATACCACGGTGCGTCGTTGACGGACCTCCGCGCCCGCGGCTCGCTCAACGAGTTCATCGAAGTCGCGACCCGATATCGTATTCAGCTCCCCAGGGAGTTCGCGGTGGTAGCGCGAGCGGGCTCGATGGTCGACGGCATCGCCAAACGCCTCTTGCCCGATTCCGACATCGTCGAGGAGGTGCGCCCGTGGGCCCAGCGGCTGGTGCAGCGGCGCTTCGGGCCGGAGCGGCTGAGCGCCGACACCTTGCGCCTCCTCCAGCAGGCGCAAGCGGCGTTTCGCGACCTGCCGACCCAGGCCAACCAGCTTCTGGCAGATCTGGAGCGCGGGCGCGTCTCCATCACGACCCGCGATCCCGACGCCGAAGCGCTACGGCAGGAGATCCATCACGCCGCGGTGCGCATCTCACTCGCGCTCTGCGCCCTGGCCCTCGCCATCAGCGGAACCATGCTCATCGCCACCTGGGCGCCCGAGCCATGGGGAATCCCCGTCTGGCCCCTGTTTGGCCTCGCCATCGGCGTCGTCGCGCTCGGCATGTTCTTTGGGCTGGTGATGCACTGGCTGTTCGCCGCGCGCATCCACCCGCGCGAGTGGTCCCGCCGATTCTTGGCCGTGGTGCGATTCTTCATCGGCGATCGAAGCGGTTGATGCCAGCGGATCGTCAAGCGCCGGCCCTGGTTGTGGGGGGCGACTGTACGGGGCGGGCCGCCCGTGGTACCGTCCGCAGACGCGCCCTCGGAGTGCCCACGTGTCCGGATCGACGACAAAATTGCGCCAGGGTGACGTGGTCGCCAAAAAGTACGAGATCGACGGGCTGATCGGCGAGGGGCCCACGGGCGCCAGCTACAAGGCCCGCGTGATGGCCTCCGGGAAGATGGTTTGCATCAAAGTGCTCAACGGCCCGCCGTCCCCGATGGCCACCGCCAACGCGACGGTCCAGCGCATCCAACAGGCCAGGGCGGACGCCCTGGTGGCGATCACCGACGTCGGTGAGCACGCCGGCTCCCTTTTCGTGGTCAGCGAACACTTCGAAGCAGAGAGCCTCCGTCGGCTCATGGACAGCTACGCCGGCCAACGCAAGTCGTTCTCGCTCCAAGAGGCCTGTCAGATCGTGGTGGGCGCGCTGGAAGCGGTCGAGTCCGCCCATCAAGCCGGCCTGGTCCATCGGCATGTCAAGCCGGGAAACATCCTGGTGCAGACCAAGACGGTCGGCCCCGGCAAGGTTGTCCGCACCGTGAAGCTCAACGGTCTGGGCGTCTCCGAGCTCATCAACCCGGGCACGCTCGCCGAGAACATGGTGGAAAGCGGGGACAACCGGTACATGGCGCCTGAGCTGACGTCGCCGTCGGCCGGCGGCACCGTGCAGACCGACCTCTACTCGGTGGGCGTCATCTTCTACGAGCTGCTCACCGGGCAAACGCCGATGGGCACCTACCTGTCGCCCACGCAGGTGCGGGAAGACCTCCCCAACCACGTCGACGACATCGTGGACATCGCGATCGCGGGTGAGGCGGCCGACCGCTACCCATCCGCCCGCGACATGATCAACGACATCTCGCGCGCGTTCACCGACGATGACAAGCCGACGGCGCCCCTTCCCCGCAAGACGATTGGTCTGGTGGTCGGCGGCAGCGTGCTCGTGATGGCGCTCATCGGTGGCTACTTCGCGATGAACGATCCCGCGGCCACCGCAAGGAAAGAAGACGACGCGCAGCGGGCGCGAATCATCCGGGAAAACCCTATCGACGCCGCCGCTCAAGAAGCCAAGGTCGCCGGCCACCCGAACATGGTGTACGTGCCGACGGGCAAACTCCTCCGCGGTCGCATGCGCACCGAGAACTCTTCGGTCGCGGCCGCCACCGAGCCTCTGGCGACGGAGAAGGAGGTCCCCGGCTACTACATGGACATGTTCGAGTACCCCAACGAGGTCGGCGGGCACGCGACCGTCAACGCCACGCGGGCCGACGCCACCGCCGCCTGCGCCACCCGTGGCAAGCGCCTGTGCACAGCCTTGGAGTGGGAACGGGCGTGCAAGGGCCCCGAGATGACCGTGTACGGGTACGGCAACGCCTTCAAGCCCGACGCCTGCGGGACCGATCCGGGCGGAGACAAGGACCAGGACGGTGGACTGGACCGCGCGAGCGGCTCGCAAGAAGGCTGCAAGAGCGGCTGGGGGGTGTACGACCTGTCCGGCGGCGCCCTGGAGTGGACCGCGGATGCGGCGTCCAACACCAAGTTCGGCGTGCTCAAGGGCGGCAAGCGTGAGAGCGCGGCGCAAGGCACCCGCTGTGCCTACTCCCTGGAGTTCAACGCCACCGCGACCAACCGCGCCATCGGCTTCCGCTGCTGCATGAACGACGATGGTTCGTTGCCAGTCGATCCGAACGCAGCGCCGGCGGTGCCCGTGGAGGGTGCCGCGCCGGTTGAGGGTTCCGCGCCGGCGGCGCCGGCGCCGTAGCGGCGGGCGCGCTCAGGGTTCGAGGCCGAGCTCCCACCACTGCGGGCACTCGGTGCCGCCGACGTACCAGTCGCCGTGGGGACAGGTGGCGTAGAAGGAACGCTCGCAGGCGACCGGGTTGTCGCGCCAGGTGGCGAGGCACTCGCCGGCCCGGCAAGGGTCGTAGGTGGCGCCGCATTCGTGGAGGGCTTTGACGGCGAGGGAGTCGGGGTCGCCCGGGGTGCGAAGGCAGTCCTCTACGGCCATCGTCGAGATGACCCGGCCGCATTCCTGCGACCACAGGCAGAGGAGCGTGGCCTGCTCCCCGAGGAATTCCTCCTCGGATGGGCACACTGGCATGACCCGAGCGGTCGGCTCCAACTCGGTGGCGCAGGCGAGCAGGATCCAAGGAGGGATCACTCGTCGCCCCCGGCATACGGACACCACGGCTCGTACCATATCCAATCCTTACAGGCGCCAACTTCGCCGGCTTCCCAGAGTTCGAGGCAAGCCGCGGCGCGACAGGGGTTGTACGCTGACTCCGGGCACATCTCCGCGATCGTCGCATCACTGTAGGCCCCGTCGAAGGCGTATCGCGCCCAGAACTCCTCTCTCTCGAGGCACCGAAATTCGGGCTGATCACCGCCGCAGGCGAGCAGCAGCGGCAGGATCACGTACACGTTCCCGTCGCGAAGTTGGCGACGTCGCCCGGCACGCACAGCTCGTGCCGCCAACAGATGAGTCCGTAGGCCGCGCCCTCACCGCCGCACGGATTGGCGTGACTCACGGTCAGGGGGTCGGCGCCGCATTGCCAGAACCCGTTCGGGAGCCCAAGACGGCTCGCGACACGGCACTTCCAGCGCTCCGCGGCGATGTCGAAGCAGCAGGCACAAGGGAGCTCGGATTTCACGCATTCGCAGTGCCCGCCGAACCCGATGAACAGATGGCCCATTTCGTGGATGAGAATGCGCCCGTAGTCGACGAGTTCGGTGAGCGCGCCGCGGGCGTAGACATGGGCCCCCAACAGGAACGACGTGTCGTCACGATCGAAGGCGTGCTGGAGTGCGACGCGGGCCCAGAACAGGCTGAAGTCGTGCACGTAGCCCTTGAAAGCAAGGCGGTTGGCCGGCACATGCACGGCGCCGACGTCGGAAAGCGCCCAGCCCAGATTGTTGGCGCCCGGTTGCGTGGGGTCAGTCGCCCAGACGCCGACCCGGTAGATGCCATCCCCCGTGGCGAGATACAGGCGCTCGCTCCACGCGTCGAATGCGCCTCCCATGTTTGGGAATGCATCGCAGTCCGTGAACTCCGGCCCCGCGCCGCAGTCGCGCATCGATCTCACCGGATCGAGCCAGGTCTCCTCGCTCACGGCGCGGAACTTTACCCCGCATTCGTAGAGCTCGGGGTTCAGCGAGGTCGGCTCCCGCCCCCGTAAAGTCGCGTCGATGAAGTCACGAAGTCCGGCGCAGGTGGTGACACCGGAGGTTTCGTCCTTGATTTCGTCACTGAACTGCTGCACCAACTCAAGCGCATGCCACAAAAACTTGTGCGGGCCGTTCCCGTCGTCGAAGAACATGCTGTACGAGCGGACGTGCGTGTCCCGGTCCACATCGATCATCCAGCATCCCGTCAGGGTCGCCATGGTCGCTTCGTCGATGATCACGCCGCCGCCGTCGAACTCGCCCCACAAGAGCTGCAAGGTGTCGCCGGGGTCGAGCACCCAGTCCTCGTCGCGCATCAGGTCCCAGAACCACTGGTTGGTGACGCAGAGCTTCCAGCCACCGTAGTCCAGCACCGTCCGCATCTCGAGGGTGCATTCCGCGGCTCCGACGCAATCGCAGGGGTCGCCGCGACCGCCGCCCATCAGGCCATCGAAGTCAACGCCGCCCGGCCTCGGCACCACCACGTGCAAGGCCCCCTCGTGAGTCGGGGGCGGGGCGGGTCCGTTGGCCCCACTCCCGGGGGCCGAAACCGGCGCAGGCGCCGGCGTCGACTCGGGCACGAAGCCGCGTCCAACCGCGAAAGCGCGCAAGGTGCGGGGCAGCTGCTCCCACGCTGCTCTGGGCATCGGCGCCGACGCGGCCACCGGGCCCTGGTCGAACACCGAACGCCGGCATGGCCACAACACCCCGGCCCCGGCAGGGCGTAGCACCCCTTCACCTCGCGCCGCGAGCACCGGATCGGCACCGCACCGGCGGCGTTGCCGGTACTGATCAGCGGCGGTGAACAACTCCAGCGCCGCCTGCTCCCCGGTCACGGCATAGGCCCCGAACGCGGTGAGATAGGCGGGACCGGTGGGCCGGGACCCGCTCGACGCGATGTTCCCCGCGCTGAGCAACACGCCGGCGTCACGCGGGTCAGGCGGGCCGGAACCACACCAGGTGTGTCGTTTTACCGCGATGATCTCGTCCGCCGGCTGGGAGCGACTGGCCTCATTGAGCAACGCCCGGAGGTCGGCGGCCTCGGACGGCGCATCCACTTGCGCACACCCCCCGCACCCGCAGCCAGTCGTCGGGCCGTCGCAGCCGCAGCCGCCGGCCGACACGTTCAGCCGCCCTTGGCCACGAGGTCGAGCAACACCGTCGGCGTCCCGGTCACATTCGAGTGGGCGCGCCACCGAACATACCGGAGAAAGTTCGAGATCGTGACAAGGTTGGATGTGGCGTTGAGCTCGATCGTGTGGACGATTCGCCAGCCACCCTCCTCGTTCACCGCCGACGTCTCGATGTAGAGCTGGCCGCCGCCCGTGACGAGTATCCTCGGGTCGAGGACGATTGTCTCGAACGCGCCCAGATCCGCTACGTTGGTACCCACCGCGCTGGGTGTCACGACCCGCGTATCCATCAGTCGTACATATTGACTCGCCACGCATGCCTCCGATTATGGCACGGACAGGTTACCGCGGAGGCGGAGGCGGAGGCGGAGGCGGATTGGGGCGTTTTGGTAGTGTCGGGCACAAACGGGGCCGCCTTGGTTGGGACGGGTGGGGTCGCGACGCGCGGCTGCGCCGCCGGTCCCGGCTGCGGCGCCTACACCGTAGCCGGGGGAGCCGGCGGCGGGACTCAAGCGCCCGTACCCCCCGGAGGGATCGCGAAGATCTCCACGGACTCGATAGCCGCAAATCGCGGGGGTCCGGCTTGCGGTCCCCGCCCCGACGAGGCTGGGCTGAAGGTCGCTCCCGCGGCGAGCACCCGAATCGCGTAGCCTGGGGCGCCAGTTAGGAAACCCGCGCGGTCGTCCTGGTTGTCGATGTGGGCGGCGAGGCTGGCGTACAGTGCTGCGAGATCCGTAGCCTCGGCCGCGGCGCGGCGGGTAGCTCTGCGGGCGTAGGGCCCGATGAACCCCGCGAGCTCGGCCTCGACGCGGAGAAGCGCCGCCGCGTCCCACCGCCCCAACGACAGGACCGGGCGCGGCGAGGCTCCTGCTGGCTCCGTCGCGAGGGACGCGACGGTGCCGCACACCACTAGCGCCAGCCAGTCCTCGGCGCCAAGCGGCAGGACGATGGGCTCGCCGGGCGCATACAGCAACCGTCGTCCGCTCGCGGCCAGCCGCGCCAGCGCTGCACCGTCCATGCCGCGCCACGCATCGACGGTACGGAACGCAGCCACGAGCCGTTCGGGAAGTGGTGATCCATAGACCAGCGACCAGCGCTTCTCGCTGATATCCGGGTCGGTGACGGTCCAGGTTCTGGGTAGCACGACGCCGTGGCGTTGGTAGGCGTACCAGGTCCGCTGGAGCACAGTGGCCGAGAGCGGTGCCTCCTCCGGGTCCCCGGGCCGACTCCAGAATGTCAGGTCCAGATCGACCAAGCCCACCTCCGGACGCAGCGCCAGGACGTCCACGCTGACGGCGGTGTCCTCGGCGAGGCCCGGAAGATGCCACAGGATTTCCCGGAGAATCTCGGCCGCGAGCGCGGGCGGAACCGACATGGGAGCAGCAACGGTGAGCGAGGTCTTCGTGAGCTCGCCCGGTCGCCGGATGACCACCGCTTCGGAGACGGCGACTTCATTGGGCACCATGATGAGGGAACCGTCCGGACGGCGCGCCGTCATCGAACGCCACCCAAGCGTTTCGACCACCGCGAACTCGCCTGCGATCACGATGCCATCACCGGGGCGGAAGTGCCGCTCGAGCTGCATCGCGACGCCCGCAAAGAGCGCGGCCAGCGTCGACTGCATCGCGAAGCCGAGGACCGCGGCCAGGACGGCAGACGTCGTGAACAGGGTGGCGACATCGACGTCGAAGGCGTTTTTCAAGATGAACGCCGACGCCGAGACCGCGAGGCCGATGTGCACGAGGAGGCGGACGAGCGCGCTGGGAGGCCGACGCCATCCGCGCTCCAAAACCCCGTCGACCAGCAGCAGTCCACCAACCCGGACCGCCAGGATCGCGGTGATCAAAATGGCGATCAGGCTAGCAGGCCGCTGAAAAATCGGCCCTCGCCAGCGCCTTCCCCTGGTTGAACCCGTTCGAGCGGCTTGAGTAGGCCTCGGCACACGGCAGGTCTGGTGCGTTCAGAGAACGT
>CANLGL010000058.1 GCA_947490345.1 Deltaproteobacteria bacterium | reverse complement strand
GCGGTCCGCGAGGCGCGCCGCCGCTTCCGCCGCCGCTTCCGCCGCCGCTTCCGCCGCCGCTTCCGCCGCCGCTTCCGCCGCCGCTTCCGCCGCCGCTTCCGCCGCGGCTTGCGCCGCCGCTTCCGCCGCCGCTTCCGCCGCCGCTTCCGCCGCCGCTTCCGCCGCGGCTTGCGCCGCCGCTTTCGCCGCCGCTTCCGCCGCCGCTTCCGCCGCCGCTTCCGCGCGCTGAGCCGCTACGCGCACCGCGCCGGCGTCACGCTCCGGCTCCGCCTGCGCTGCGCGCTCCGCGTCGGCGGCCCGCTCGGCGTCCGCTTCAAGAGCCGCTGCCGCCGCGGTCTGCTCGGCTCGGGCCGCCGCTTCCGCATCCGCCAGCGCTTCCGTCGCCCGCACCGATTCCGCGGCCGCGGCCGCGCTCTCCTCCGCGGCCCGCTCGGCCGCCGCCCGCTCCACTGCGACCGCCGCCTCCGCCGCCTCCGCCGCGCGCCCGGCTTCGGCCGCTGCTTCGGCCTGAGCCTCGGCCGCTTCCCGGGCGTCAGCCTCCATCCGCCGGACTTCGGCCTCGGCGTGCGCCGCGGCGGCCCGCTCCGCCGCCGCGACCCGCTCCGCTGCCGCGACCCGCTCCGCCTCCTCAGCCTCCACCGCCGCTGCGCGCGCCACCGCCGCCACCCGCTCTGCCTCTGCAACCGCGGTCTCACGGGCCTGAAGTCGGCGGGCCTCGGCGAGCGCGGCCTCGCGAGCTTGAGCGCGACGGGCCTCGACCTCGCGGAAAATGTGGGCGTCCTCCTCGGCCGTGTCTTCCGATTGCGCCTCGGCGCGTGAGTCCCCCCCGTCCTGCCCACGGCTGGCGTCGACCACGTCGAGGAGCTCGCCGACATCGATGCCGCCGGCGCTCGCGGCGTCCAGGGTCTCCTCCTCGGCGTCCATCGGTGGGGCCATGACGCGGGGCTCCGGCGCCCGCGGTCGGGTGCGAAGCGCATCACCCAGAAAAAGCATGGCCGGCACAGGCTGCCGCGTCTGTTGGGCGATGACGGATGCCTCGCGCTCGGCGACCGCGCGCGCCGCCGAGATTGTGGCCTCGGTCATCTCGCGGAGTTCGCCCGCCAGTCGCTCTGATTCGGCGTCAAGTTTGGCCTCTCGCTCGTAGCGAACGGATCTGGCTTCGGTCAACGAGCGTTGAATCCAATCCCGCGCGTCCTGGGTGCGGGTGTCGGGGGCCGCGGCAGGGACGCCCGCGACGGGGCGAGCGCGGAAGGGTCCTGGAGGCGGCGGCAGCCTGCACTGGTGCGTGCTCAGGAACGCGATGCACGCTTCCTCGACGCCGAGGCCGCGGACCACCACCGAGAGCGCCTGCCGGGCGGCGCGGGCGTCGTTGAAGCGGGCCGTCGGCGCGGCGACACCGAACCCGGAGTACAAAAAGGGCGCCCGGGCAATGCCCAGTGCCGCGACCATCGCGGGGGGAGCGAGCGCTGCCAGCACAGTCCCGAGCGCGTGGATGTCGCCAGACTGAGCGTGCTCCCCCGGCTGATGGAACGAGGGCCGGATGCGAAACACGCCGGCCTCGTCGATGCCGAAGCCTTCCAGGGCCAGCGCGCCATGCGCGCCACCTGCACGGTGGAGCCCTTCGAGGTCCTCCAAAACCCGCAAGAGCAGTCCAAGCACGACCGTGGGTGGTGGCGACAGATCGGCGAGTCGCGCGCGCATCGGGGGGCCGAGCACGGCGCGCGCGCCGACCACCCGCACCGCCGAAAAGACCCCGCCCTGAGGAAGCGCCGAGAGGCGCTCCGCAGGGAGCTCGACCGCCTCTTCTAGCGCGCCGCCAGGGGTGCGACAGAGCATCCGCCGCACGCCGGGAACGGCCGAGGGCAGGGACTCGATCACGATCGCGTCGCCAACTGACATCGCCGGGCATTATCATCGCGCGATGCGCATCACGCCCCGGTCTTGTTTCGCCCTCCCCGTCTGCCTGGGGCTACTCGCCTGCCCCGAGGACCCGCCTCCGGTGGTGGTGTGCGACGAAGAGCGGGAAAACGAAGGCCAACCGTCGATAGTGCCGGGTGCGCCCGTAGCGGGCGTGGCGGAGACCTTCGTCGATCTTCCCGTCGGAACGCCGCTTTCCGGCTACACCAGCCGGTGCGGTTGCTTCGGCGGCGAGGGCAAGGTCGACAAGCGAGACAGCCAGTATCGAAGCGAGTTTGCGCCGAGCGCCGGTGTCCAGACCCGGGTCCCGGCAAAGGCCTTTTGGATCGGAAACGGCGATCAGGACCTGCTGATCTTGAAGCTCGACGTGATCTACAGCTTCGACGGGCTGGTGGAGGCGCTGGAGCGCAGCATCGAGGCCGAAACCGGCCGACCGATGGATGGCCGCGTCGTGCTCGCCACCAGCCACAGCCACGCCAGCTACGGGGACTTCTCGGACCAGGTCACCTACTACCTGGGAAGCGATCGCTTCAACCTCGAGGTGTTCAATCGGCTGGTGGACACGATGACCCGGGTGGCGGTCGAGGCCCACGACGGGCTGCAGCCGGTCAAAATCGGGATTGGCAGGGCGAAAGACTGGGATGGCGGGCTGGTCTACCACGACCGCCGGGGCGACAACGACGACATCACGGTCTTCCCCGACATCCCGGCTGGCTCGTACAAAGACCCCTACCTGACGATGATTCGCATCGACACCCTCACCGACGAGCCACTCGGCGTGCTCTTCAACTTCGGCATGCACGGTACGTCGCTCGGTGGGGACAATCCGATGGTCAGCGTCGACGCTCCGGGGCATGTGGAGCTTGCGTTCGAGGAGACCTTCGACTCTCCCGTGGTGGTGGCGATGTTGCAGTCGGGTGGTGGCGATGCCTCCCCAGGCGGCAGTGACAGCCAGTACGCGAACCTCGAGACGGTGGGCGAATACGCTTCTGGGCCGATGGCAGCGCTGTGGGAGGCGATCCCCACGGCGTCAGCTCCGATTCGTTTGGAGACCGCGTCACGCGCGGTCCCGGAGACCCACCAGGACATCCGGGTCACCCGCAACGGCACGGTGGACTGGTACTACCCGCCCTACGACGCCGAATACACCCCGGACGACGTGGTCTACGCTGCGGACGGGAGCATCCAGAGCCCGCTCGACGAGTTCAACACGCCCTACGGTTCGGCGTTCTGCGGCGAAAACCCAGCCTATCTGCCGGGATTCGCCCCGGCGGGTGTCTTCCCCTACGACCAGTGCGTCGACATCACCAAGATGATCGACGTCATCGGCGCGTTCTTCGAGCTCAGTGACGAGGAGAAGGCGCTCCCATTGCCGGAGTCGACGCGGGCGGCTGTCACCGCCACTCGGTTCGGGCCCGTGCCGATTCTGGACCAGAGCGGCGGCAACACGGAGCCGGTGACTGCCGACTTCTTCATCGGGTTCTTCCCGGGTGAAACCACCGCGATGTACACCGAGCAGTTCCGCAGGCGCGCCGCGGCGGAGCTCGACCTTCCGTACAGCATGGCCGTCGGCTACGCGCAGGACCACGAGGGCTACCTCATGCTCCCAGAAGACTGGCTGCAGGGTGGCTATGAGGCCGACATCAACATCTGGGGGCCGCTGCAGGGCGAGCACATCATGGAGGGGCTCCTGACCATGTCCAAGGAGCGGCTGCTGACCGACGCGGTGGAAAAGCCGGATGCCTGTAGCCAATGGCAGATTCCTGACTACGGGCCGCAGCCGGAGCTCTCGACCCTCAAGCCCGACACCACGCCCGAGGCGGGTCTGTGGCTCGAGACGGCGCCGGCGTGGGTGTACAGCCCCTTGTACTCGGCCGACGAGTACTACGACGCGGACCTCGCTGGCGTCTCGCTGGTGGGCTTCGATGTTCCGTCGGTCGTGCCGCGCGTGCAGGGACTCGTGCAGCTCGGGTGGTCGGGCGGTGACCCCGCGGTGGACTTCCCCCGCGTGACGCTCCAGCGCCGAAACGAAGACGGGAGCTACTCGGATGTGCTTACCGCCGCCGGGCGCCCGGTCACGTCGGGTCCCGACATCCTGGTGACCACGACGCCGGATCCGTTGTACCCGGCCGAAACCCCGCAGACCTACACCTGGTACGCGGCCTGGCAGGCGGTGGGCCACGTCGAGGATCGCACCGGACTACCGGTCGGCACCTACCGCTTGCACGTCGAGGGTGACAGCTTCGCAGACGACGGCGCCACCACCTGGCCCTGGGCGTCAGAGCCCTACATTGTGGACTCCCCCGAGTTCGCGGTGGTGCCGGCGACCATCAGCGTTGCGCTCTCCGGGAGCGACGTTCTGGCTTGGCTCCAGGCCCCCGAGCGGGGTTTCCGGCTCATCGGGCTCGATGGCGCGGTCCGGGGCGCGAATCCGCTGGACGGAGATGCGGCGCATGTCGAGGTGCTCTACACGGATGGCACCGAAACCGCTGCCGACGCCGGCGGCTCCCATGGCAGCGGCATGACCTCGCTGACGGGGGTGCTTGATCCCGCTCGCGTCGTGGTTTCAGTGACGGTGACCGACGCCTGGGGCAATGTCGGCGTGCTCGAAACCGGGGCCGTCCTCGACGGTGACGACACGGGTGACACCGGCGACACGGGCGAGTGAAGAAGTTCATCGCCGTCGCCGGCAACATGGGCGTCGGCAAGACCTCCTTCGTTGAGTTTCTAAGTCAGGAATACGGTTTTGAGCCCGTCTATGAACCGTACACGACCAACCCGTGGCTGGATGACTTCTACGGCGACATGGGCAAGTGGGCCTACCACAGCCAACTTTGGTTTCTGACGAATAAGTTCAGGTTGCACCTTGATTTGAATCTGAACGCGGGCACCGTGGTACAGGACCGCACCATCTACGAGGACGCGGAGATCTTCGCGACCAACCTCTACCGGCAGGGTCAAATGCAAGAGCGGGAGTACCGCACCTACATGGACCTGTACGCGGGGATGAAACGCACGCTCCAACCACCCGATCTGATGATCTATCTTCGCTGTTCCGTCCGAGCGATCCGTCGCCGCATCCAGAAGCGCGGCCGGCCGAGCGAATTGGCGATCCCCACCCCCTACTTGCAAGGTCTCAACCGGCTTTACGAGGGATGGATGGACAGTTACGACCTGTCGCCCAAGGTGGTGTGGGACAGTGAGCGGGCCGACTACCTGACCCACCTCGTCGATCGCATCGAGTTTCGCAAGATGCTCGCCCCGTTCTTGTAGGGTGCCCGTGATCCTCCTGGTGTTGGGCTGTTCGATGGCGATGTTGAGGCCGGCCCATTCGCTCGACAAGCTCGATGGCGCCGCCAACCTGGGCGTGCTTGTCGATCCGCGACTGGTTTCTGCGGCCGGCATCGACGGCCAATCGATCGTCGACATGGAGTATCGACTGGGCACGGGCGCCGGATTCGAGCTCGGGGTTCGCGGGCTCTTTCCGCCGCGTGCCCTCCTGTTCAAGTACGCAATCGTCGACGAACGCCGGCATCGCGCGCCGCTGTCCGTCGGGCTGGCCGCGGAGGTCGGTGCGTTCCTCGGGGAGGGGGACGGTCATCAGGTTTCCTTCGAGCTTGTCCCCTACGGTCGCGGTGACCTGCTGCTGAGCAGCAGCATTCGGGTCGCTCCAGGCGTGCAGCTTCGGCCCCTCGCGTCGGCGGGCTGGTGGGAGGAGCCGCGAGGCGCGTTGGAGCTTGCCCGCGGTGTGGGGTTCACCGGTGGGGTGTTCGTGCCGATTCGGATTTCCGGTGGGATCGGCGTTTCGCCGGGCGCCGGGGTTTCGGCTTGGCTTCCGCGCGACCGGACTCCAGAGGTTTATGCGCGGCTCGGCCTGCAGATCGAGTCCTGGTTTGAGCCCGCGCGCGACACCATCCCGTAGGGCAGGTAAGGCCGGCCACTACCGGATCGGCGCTCGGCGAGTCAGAATGGCACGTTGCGAGGTCTCGTTGGCGAATCCCTCAATCATGTCGAAGCCCGTGGTCATCGTCGGCGGCGGCGTGGCGGGTCTGGTGACCGGCCATCTTCTGTCCGAAGCGGGCGTCAAGGTCGTGATCGTCGAGAAGTTCGAGCGTGTGGGCGGATTGGCCCGCAGCTACAACTATGACGGGTTCATCTTCGATTGCGGGCCACACCGCTTCCACACCGAAAACCCCAACATCAAGACCTACCTCGATCGGGTACTTGGCGACGAAACGACGGCCTTTCCAAGGTTGAGTGAGGTTTTCTTTGAGGGAAGCTACTATCGCTGGCCGCTCCACCCGAAGAACCTCGTCCAGCTGCCGATTCCGCTGGCGCTGAAGTCCACGATGGACCTCGCGGTCAACGGGATGAAGAAATATGGAGATTCAACGTTTGAAGATTACGTATTGAAGCAGTACGGTCCGACCCTGTACGAGAACTTTTTCAAGGGCTACAGCATCAAGTTCCTGGGCATCCATCCGACGCAGACGCATCCGGATTGGGCAAAGGTCGGCATCAACCGAGCGATCATCGACGACAAACTGCAGATGCAGAATCTCGTGCAGCTAGCCAAGTCGACGTTGCTCCAGTACAATAAAGCCGAGATCAACTTCATCTATCCCAAGGGTGGCGGCCTGCAGGTGACCTGGGACATCGTCGCGGAGAAGATCAAGAAGCTCGGGGGCCGGATCCTGACCAACACGCCAGCGCGGCTGGCTGGCGGTAACGGGCATATCGACGCGATCTACGCCGGGAGCGAGCGCATCGAGCCCAGTATGGTCATCTGGACGGCGCCGATCACGCTGGCCTGTGATCAGCTTGGGATCGAGTGCCCCGACCTGCCGTACCTTTCGACCCTCTTCTACAACGTGATGGTTGAGGAGGAGATGACGCGCAAGTACCAGTGGTGCTACTACGGGGCCGATGACATCGTGTTTTCGCGCGTGTCCACGCCGAAGTACTTTGCCGACGACACGGTGCCGCGCGCCGGGGTGACTGGGCTGTGTGTCGAAGTCACCTGTCGTGAGGGTGATGATCGTTGGCAACACGCCGAGCGGCTCACCGACTGGGTCGTAGACGACCTCATCAAGGTGGGGATGATCTCCTCGCGTCGCAAGGTGCACGACGTTCGGGTGGAGCGGGTGCCCAACACCTACCCGATCTACCATTCGCGGTATCCCCAAGAGCTGGAGAAGGCGCGCAAGGGCCTCGGGCAGTACGACAACCTGCAGCTCGCGGGTCGTACGGGCATGTTCTGGTACAACAACATGGACCACAGCATCGAAAATGCGATGCAGTTGGCGCGAAAATTGTTGCGTGAGGCGGGACGCAACGAGATCGATGAGAAGGCCCTAGCCGGGGGTATGGCGGGCTGATTCGGCGGCGCTGATCGGGACTTTTCGTCGACCCGAGCTAAGGTCGTGACGTCGGGAACCGATCCCAGCAGTGATGAGTCCGACGCACGAACCCCTGTCCCCACCGCTCCACGACGCGGTTGAGCAGCGCGTCGAGGCGATCCTGACCGACGCCATCGGCAGTGAGCCGCTCCCCGTGATCCTCGACGCGCTTCGTCTGGATGGTCTTCATGTCCGCCTCAAAGGGTTGCGCTCCGAGCTGGTGATCCCACCGATAGGCTCGCCGGTGCGTCTCCAGTTCCGGGTGGGGTCGGCAAGCTGGGCCCTGACGGGTCGCGTTGCGGGCCGCAAGCCGTTTGTGATTCGGCCGGACGGCGAGGTTCGCACTCTCGACTCTCGGGCGTCCGCGCGCGTGCACCCCAAGGGCCTGGGGGTGGCGAAGGTAGACTCGGGGAAGGGGCCGATCGACGCGTTGATTGGCGACCTTTCGGTCGGCGGGTGCGGGTTGCGGTTCGCAGCCGAACCCACCTTTGTGGTGGGCCAGGTGGTTTCCGTGCGCGTGCCGGGGCCGGGCGGCGAGTTGTGCTGCCTCGGCACGGTGTGGTTTCGTTTCACCAAGGCCGGAGAGGTGAGGATGGGAGTCCAATTCGGCGTGCTCACCGAGGCCGCGACCCGTCTGCTCCACCGCTGGACGAGCGCCGCGGGCTGACCGGGCTAAACCGAGGGCAGGCGGTGAGCATGGTGCGGGTGGAGGAGAGCGGCCCGGTGTGGACAGTCGTGCTTGATCGGCCCGCTTTCCGCAACGCGATCGACGTCGAGACGGCAGCGGCCCTGTCAGCGGCCTTTGAGCGCTTCGACAGTGAGCCGAGGGCTCGCGTGGCGGTGCTTTGGGGCGCGGGCGGCCATTTCAGCGCGGGGGCTGACCTCAAGGCGATCGCGGCCGGCCGTCCCAACCGGGTGGAGGCTGACGGCCCCGGCCCGCTGGGCCCTACCCGGATGCGCCTCACCAAGCCGGTGATCGCGGCAATTGCCGGCTACGCCGTCGCCGGGGGCTTGGAGCTCGCCGCGTGGTGCGACCTCCGCGTGGCCGAGGAGGACGCGATTTTCGGGGTCTTTTGCCGTCGGTTCGGCGTGCCGCTCATCGATGGCGGGACGGTGCGCCTGCCGCTGTTGATTGGCTTGGGCCGGGCCATGGACCTCATTCTGACCGGGCGCCCTGTGGGTGCGACCGAGGCCCTGGCCATCGGCCTGGTCAGTCGGGTCGTTCCCACCGGGCACGCGCGTGCCGCCGCGGAGCAGCTCGCGGCCGAGCTCGCCGCGTGGCCACAGGCGGCGATGCTCGGGGACCGCGCCAGCGTCTACGATGCAGTGGGCGTCGAGCTCTCAGCGGCCTTGGCCAAGGAGTTTGCGCATGGCGTCGGGGCGCTGGCGGCCGAGGGCGCCGCGGGCGCAGCGCGATTCTCAAGAGGTTCTGGCCGAGGAGGCGCCCCCGCTTAGGACCGGCGCCGCGCCACGGTCAGGCCCGCGAGCAGGATCATCCCCCCGGCCATCGCCGACGGCGCGCCCGTCTCGCACGCGCACCCGCCGCCGATCTCAATCGTGCCGTCGTCATCGGCGTCGGTGTCCCCGTCTGCAATGCCGTCGCCATCGGTGTCCCCGGCGGTGTCTTCGCTGCCGGTGTCCTCCGGCGTGGCGATCAGCTGGGCCGTCCACGTGTAGCTGTAGCCGGCGTCCCGGTCCGTGAGGGGGCTCACGACCAAGTAGACGTCGGCCGCGCCGGTCGCCGAAAGCGTCAGCTCCGCGACCCCATCGGTGGTCGTCGTGGCCTCCACCCGGTCAAGGTCCCCGGACCTGGATTCCACGAGTTGCACCGACCAGTCCACGTCGTCCCCTTCGAAGCTCACGACCAGGTCGCCATCGCCGAGTCCCTTCTCGAACAGGATGTAGTTCTGGCCGTAACCTTCGGGCTCGTCGTTGTTGTTCGACTTGCCATCCGCAGGCAGGATGGTGACCGTGTCGTGGATGTCGATATCGGGGAAGTAGCGCTGTTGTTTGTACGCCATCGTGGCGTTGCGCGCGGCGAAGTCCGCGTAGAGGCCCGGCCAGTCCAGGCCGCGGTCATCAGCCATGTCCTCGGCGGTGCGCGAGTAGCTTCCGCGGTCACGACTGGCGTCCTCCCACGTCCCCATGACGGTGTCGTGGCCGCCTTGGTAATCATCCAGGTAAAAGGCGAAGATCGCCATCCCGTACATGTGCCAGAACCCGTCGCCGTTGTCCGAGTAGGTCCCCAGCGCGATGTGCGGGTTGTCGGTGTAGCCGGTGACGTACCCCGACCAATAGTTGGTGTTGGGGTAGACGTAGTCCTCCATCCAGGTGGCGGTGGCCTCCCACCACCAGAACTCGTTGGCGTCGCCATAGCCGAACTGGCTGGCGTGGTTGAACTCGTGGGCCGCCATGGTGGCTCCCCAGTCCGGATCGTCCCAGCTGTCCTTCCCCGTCGCGATGTAGGGGATGTCCTGGCCGCCGCACCGCTCGAAGTAGGTGATGGCCCCGCCCGTGCGGTCGTTCTGGATGTAGGCGACCAGCAGGTAGTCGTCTGAGCCGCTGGGGGCGCGCCAGCCGAGCTCGTCGACCTCGACACTCCAACTGTACTCGAGGTCCTCCAGGAAGGTCTGCGCGTCGTTCTTGTCGACGCCCGTCTCGTACTCCACGACGAAGTGGTCCCCCACGATTCGGTTGTCGGACCATGACCAGCAGGAGTCCTTCGCGGGCGGGGGCGCCGCCTCCGACCGCTCCAGCACCGGTGCGAAGAGGCCGGCGCCGGGGCTCGGGAAGACCGCGTCCACTCGCGCGCGCTCGGCCGGCGTCATCGCGCTCCAATGTCTGTGCAGGGCGGCGACCAATGGGGTCTGGCACGGCAGGTCGCTCGCGTGCTCGGCGAGGTCCAGCAGTTCGCGCCGGGCCCGAAGATCGCTCGGGTCGAACGGATTGGCGGCGGCGAGGGCGATCGAGAGGAGCATGCGGAACCCAGCTTGCGCGACATTGCCATCCGGCGGGCCGTCCGGCAAGTCAAGAAAGGGCTTTGCCCCGGTATCGGATTACAGGTTCGCGATGTTCATTGCGTTCGAAGGTCTCGACGGCAGCGGGGGGACCACGCAGATTTCGATGTTTGAAGCGGCCCTTGCTGCTGACGGGCGAGCAGTCTGTCGGACGCGGGAGCCGTCGGATGGGCCGGTCGGCCGCCTCATTCGGGAGCAGCTCGCCGGGGGAGCGGTGGGCGACGCAGTTTTTGGCATGCTCTTCGCTGCCGACCGTCGCGATCACCTCGATCGGACCGTGCTTCCAGCGCGTGCACGTGGGGAGGTCGTCCTCACCGATCGCTACTTCCTCAGCTCGCTGGCCTACCAGTCGCTCGCGTTGGGACTCAACCGGGTATGGGCTTATAATGCTGAGTTTCCCGCGGCGGATGCGGTGGTGATGCTCGATCTGGAGCCTGGCGAGTGCCTCCGACGGGTGGAGGCGCGCGGGGGGGTGCGGGATCGGTTCGAGACGCTGGAGCAGTTGGAGCGGATTTCTCGGGCCTACGAGGCGGCGATTGCGCGGTGCGCGGCCAGGGGCGACCGCATCGTTCGGATCGACGCGTCGGGGAGCGCGGACCAGGTGCATCAGCGGGTGCGGGGCGCCGTGTGGCCGTCGTTGTAGATCTCGGCCGTCGCGGCTATCGCGAGGTGTGGGAAATCCAGGTGCGAACCTTGGAAGACCGCATCCACGACCGCGTGGATGACACCGTGTTCCTCGTGGAACACGACCCACCGGTCTACACCGTCGGACGTAAGGCGGGAGCGCTCCAGAACCTCCTCGATGCCGGCGGCGCCGAGGTAATCGAGGTGGAGCGCGGCGGGGACGTCACCTGGCATGGCCCCGGCCAACTGGTCGCCTACCCGATCTGCAAGCTGACGGGTCCCGGGCGGGACCTGCACGCCTGGCTCCGTCGCTTGGAGCAAGTCGTGATCGATACCGTGGGCGCCTTTGGGCTCCGCGGGGAGCGTGATCCGCGCAACACCGGGGTCTGGACCAACGGGCGAAAGCTCGCGAGTATCGGCATCGCCTGCCGTCGCTGGGTCACGTGGCATGGCCTTGCGCTCAACGTGGATCCCGACCTCGGGTGGTTCCGACGTGCCCGTCCCTGTGGCCTCGACGCTGCGCTGCTCACCAGCATGGCGAGCGAGCTGGGGGCGGCGCCGGACGGCCCCGCGGTGCGGCGGGCGCTGGCCCAACGTTTGGCCGGGCTCAACGCCCCGCTTGACAACGATCCGCTACCGTGACAAGTTGTGGGGAGACTCCCGGGAACGGTTCATCCGGCCGGGAGCATCGCGGAGAGCCTTTGAAGACCGATGCACGTCAGGCCTGACAACCCCTTGATCGTTCAGGGGGATGGCAAGGTCCTCTTGGAGACCAAGCACCCGAAGTATGAGGAAGTCCGCGACTTCCTCAGCCGCTTTGCGGAATTGGAAACCTCCCCGGAGCACCTTCACACCTACCGGATCCACCCGTTGACGTTGTGGAACGCCGCGTCCAGCGGCATGACGCGCGCCGAGATCGTGGATGGGCTGCGCGCGTGGTCCAAGTTCGACGTGCCGCCCGACGTTCTGACCCAGGTGGGTGAGACCATCGAGCGCTACGGCCTCGTCAAGTTGCAGCGCCACCCCGACGACCCCAAGCTGCTTCGGTTGGAGTTCGCCAGCGCCTACGTGGCGAAGTTGGTGGGTCAGGTCAAGCAGGTGCGCGAGCTGCTCGTCGAAGACGGCAAGCGGTACCTCGCGATCGGGGGCGGCCATCGCGGCATCTTCAAGCAGCGGATGCTCTGCGCCGGCTGGCCAGTCGAAGATCTGGCCGGCTTCATCGAAGGCGACCCGCTCAAGGTGACGTTGCGTCCCACCCTGCTGAGCAATGGCAAGCCCTTCGTGATCCGTGACTACCAGAAAACCTCGGCGGATCGCTGGTTCCAGGACGGCCGGCCCGCCGGCGGAAACGGCGTGATCGTGCTCCCGTGCGGCGCCGGAAAGACCGTTGTGGCGATCGAGGCGATGGCGAGGGTGGGTCAGAAGACGCTCATCCTGGCCACCAATGGCGCCGCGGTGAACCAGTGGGTCCGCGAGATCCTCGACAAGACCAACCTCACCGAAAGCCAGGTTGGCGCCTACACCGGCGAGACCAAGAACATCCGCGATGTGACCGTCGCCACCTACCAGATCATGACCTGGCGGGCGTCCAAGGACGTCGCCTTCGCTCACCTGCATCTGTTCGAGGACCAGAACTGGGGGCTCATCGTCTACGACGAGGTTCACCTCTTGCCGGCACCCGTTTTCGGGGCGACGGCGGAACTTCAGGGCCGGCGCCGGCTGGGCCTGACGGCGACGTTGGTGCGCGAGGACGGCCGCGAGGGCGACGTCTTCTCGTTGGTGGGCCCGAAGCGCTTCGACATGGCGTGGCAGTCGCTCGAAGAACAGGGTTTTATCGCCGAGGCCAAGTGCTACGAAGTGCGGGTCGGCTGGAAGAACGGCGCCGCGCTGACGTACGAAAAGGCCCGCGAGGGCGAGAAGTTCAGGCTGGCTGCGGTCAACCCGGCCAAACTCGAGGTGATCGACGGGCTGGTGGCGCGCCACAAGAACGACAACGTCTTGGTGATCGGAACCTACCTCGACCAGCTCCACGAAATCGCCAAGCGCTACAAGGCGCCGCTCATCACGGGGGAAACGCCCGGCCCGATGCGCGACGTCCTTTTTGGCAAGTTCCGAACCGGCGAGATCAAGCTGCTGATCGTCAGCAAGGTCGCCAACTTCTCGATCGATCTTCCTGATGCAAACGTTGCAATACAGGTTTCAGGCTCCTTCGGCTCGCGGCAGGAAGAGGCGCAGCGCCTCGGCCGGGTGCTGCGACCGAAGGCGGACGGGGCACACTTCTACAGCGTTGTCACGCGTGAGAGCAAGGAGCAGGAGTTTGCGATGAAACGCCAGCTTTTTCTCACCGAACAAGGCTACCGGTACTACATCCAGGAGGGCTCCTCCTAGGAGCCGGGGCAGGACGCCGCGATGAGCATTGAGAATCAAGACATGCCGGTGGACGGGGATGGTCGGCGTCGGCGTCGGCGTCGGCGTCGGCGTGGTGGCGGCGGAGACGGGCCCGCCGAGGGCGGAGCGTCCGTCGAGGTGGAGGTCTCCAGCGGCGACGGGGAGCCGGCTTCTCGCGGGCGGCGCCAGCGCCGTGTGTATCGGGACGACTTCGAGGCCGCGGGGGTGTCCGCGCCGGCCTCGGGGAAGATGGTCGTCAAGCCGCGCACCCATCGGACCCGGTGGAAGCCGAGCGCTGGGCTGGCGCGTCGCCGCCGATTCAGCCGCGGCGAACTAGACGAACTGGCAGCGTACTTCGCCAAGATGCCCGAGCCGCTGGTGATGGCGCTGTATCGCTCGCTCGGCGGGCAACCGATCCGGGGCGGCGGTGGTGACCCTGACCGTGTGGTGCAGTTGACGGTCCGCGCGCTCGCACAGGGGAACCGCCTCAGCGGCCTCCTGTTCCAGCTGCAGCCTCGTGACCGACAAGCGCTGGCCGTGCTCATTCAGTGCGGCGGTCTGGCCCCTGCGGACGAATTTCATCGCGAGCTGGTGCTGATGCTTGGCGGGCGTGAGGGCGACTGGGCCCGCACGATGCAGGTCTTGGGCGACCGCGGGATCGTCGCGGCCAGCGCCCCCGTGGAGGACGGCTTCTACTACCTGGTGCCCGAGCCTCTCGTCGACCCGTTGCTCGAACACCTGGGCGAGGAGATGGCTCTTCCCACGTTCGAACACGATGACATTCGCGTTGTCGACCAACGGCCGTTCTGTCCGCCCCTGGACTTCTCGCTCGCGACGTTGGCCACGTGGATGGACCAACATCCGCCCAAGCTGACGCAGCGCCAGGAGGTCTTCAAGGCGCAAAAGGAAGACCTCGACAAGTTCTTCGCCCAACTTTGGGCCGCGGAATCTGAAGTCTTTCAGCTTCACTACGACTTCTTGATGATGCACGGCATGATCGAGCTTCGGGGAGACCGGGTCTCGGTCAACCGCGATGTCGTCGAGGAGTGGCTGTCGCTGGAGCCGGACGACCAGCGCGATCTGATGTTCCGCGCGCTGGAAAAGCGAATGGGCATGGCGGAATGGGTGCTCTGGGCGGTGCATTCGGCAAAGGGGCAGTGGGTTCCCGAGGCGCCGCTGATGGCGATTTACCGGCGGTGGCGTCGGGGTGAGGATTGGCGAGAGCGTTTCCACAAGGGGCTGCTCAACTCCACCCGCGGGAACGAGCGTGAGGGATATTCCTTCTCGGCACTGGTCAATTGCGGCATGCTCGAACTGGGCGTCTGGGGCCAGCAAAAGGTCTACCGACTGTCTCCCCGTGGCACCGCCCTTCTCGATCCGCCCGAAGATGAGGGGTTTTCGAAGTTCTACCTGACTCCGAACTACGAGATCATTGCGCCCGCGGGCCTGGCTCCGGTTCTGCTTTTCCGCCTGGGCGAGCTCGCCGAGCTGATGGGCTGCGACCGCGCCAACACCTACAAGATCACTGAGATCAGCATCGAGCAGGCGCTCAAGAAGGGCTGGCGTCGGGAAGAGCTGCTCGAGTTCCTGCGCGAATACAGCCAGATCGGGCTCCCACAGAATGTAGAGAGCACCATTCGTGCGTGGATGGGGGGCGACGGGGACGTCGAGTTCCACGAGGTCACCGCGCTCACCGTGCATCGCGCCCACGTGCGCCGCTTCGAGTCGATGCGCGCGATGCGCTCCTTCGTGCTCCACCGCTTCGCCCCTGGTCTCTACGCCGTCGATCGCAAGCGGCTGCCAGAGATCACCATCGCCCTGATGGAAGCCGGTTTCAACCCTGGCAAGGACATCCGGCGCTACCCCGGCGACCAAGAGGCCGCCCAGAGTCGGGAGCGCCTGCACCACCAGCTCGCCGAAGCCCGAGAGCTGCGGGAGGACCCGGTGTCCCGCGCCCAGCGCGCCGACACCCTGCCCGAAGACCTCAACCCGGTGCCCGGGTCGACCATCGCCCACCAGAGCAAGCGGCGGCAGGAGCCGCGCGGTCCGGCGCGCGCTAGTATCCAGGAAGTGCGTGCGATCATCGAGAAGGCGCTCAAGGGTAGCCTCGGCGTCGAGCTGAGCTACCACTCCATCAAAGACGACACGCGCAAGATGCACCTTGTCGTCCCCGAACGGATCGCGCTCAACCGTGAGGGAGCGTCGGTGCTCGTGGCCCTCGACGTGGAATCGGGCAACCGTCTGAGCTACGCGCTGGCGCAGATCGAGCGGGCTCGCACCACGGACAAGAAGGTGGGCGAGTCGTGAGCACGGAGGCCGCCGTCGAGCCCCTGAGCTTCGAGCAGGCCTTACGGCAGCTTGAAGAGCGGGTGCAGAAGCTTGAGTCGGGCGATCTCCCGTTGGACGACGCCCTGCGCCTCTTCGAAGACGGCGTGGCGCTGGTCCGCCAGTGTCACGAACGTCTCGACGCAGCCGACGCACGGGTGACGGTGCTTTCGGCGCCGGCACCGGATCGAAACGCCGAATGAACATCCCGTTGACAATCGCCGTGCAAGTAGCGGGTAGTCTCGGTCGCTTCTGGGAACGAGGACTCCGCCGATGTTCGACAACGTAGGCCGCACCCGCAAGCAGAGCGCCGGCCGCACCGCTGGTTCGGTGCTGCTGTCGCTGTTGTTCAACGGCTCGCTCCTGGGGCTGATGATCATTATTTCGGTGAAAGCACCGGAAATCGTCGCCGAGGTTCAAGACAAGCTCGTCGCGGTCGACATGCTCCCGCCGCCCCCTCCTCCCCCGCCGCCGCCGGCCGGTGGTGGGAAGAAAAAGGAGAAGAAGGAAGAGAAGATCGAGCCCGAGGTTGTGCCCGACGTGCCGGTGCTCCTCGAGGAAGTGCCGCCGCCCGTGGAAGACGAGCCCGAGGGCGAGGACGGCGGCATGAAGGATGGCGTCGTGGACGGGGTCAAGGACGGCGTGGTGGACGGCGTCAAGGACGGGGTGCTGGGCGGCCAGCTCGGTGGCACCGGCATCAAGACGGTGCACTACAGCGAGGTCCAGGTAAAGCTTCGGCAGCTGCCGGAATTTCCGGAGGCCGCCAAACAACTCGGCCTCAAGAGCGAAAAGTGCATCGTCCACGTCGTCGTGGGCACCAACGGTCGGGCCGAGGCCATCACCTTCAAGGCCTGCCCCGAACTGTTCAAGGCGAGCGCCCGCGCTGCCGCCGAAAAATATGAGTGGTACCCGCTCCTGGACGGCGGCGTGCCTGTGCGCGCGCAGTTCGATCTGAACTTCATCTTCAAACTCACGAACTAGGACACGCCATGCTGCTCGCTCTCATCGTCTCCGCCATGGCCGCCGACACTGCGCACGCCGCGGGTGGCCTGGATCTCTCTCCTGGCGCCGTCTGGGCCGCGATGGGGGTTCCGGCGCGTATCGTGCTCGTCACGATGATCCTGATGCTCTTCGCCTGTGTGTACGTGGCGTCGGAGCGCATCCTGTTTTTCATGGCCGCGCGTGGCCAGTCGCGGGCGCTGGCCGGCGCCATCGGCGCGCCCTTGAAGAACAACGATCTTGCCGGTGCGATCAAGCTCGCGGCCGGGGAGCAGTTCAACAAGTCGTACCTCGCGGTGATCCTCTCCGCGGCGCTCAAGGAATACTCGGCCCGCACCGACAAGCACGGCATCGCGGCCGCTGACCGGGCGCTGGAGACGGTGACCTTGGAAGAGGGCTCGGCGCTGCGTAAGGGCATGAACATCCTCGCCACCACCGGCTCGACCGCCCCCTTCGTCGGGCTCGTCGGCACCATCTTCGGCATCATCAACGCGTTCGGCAAGATGAAGACCGAGGGCGGCGCCGACATCGCCTCGTTGTCGGGCTCCATCGGTGAGGCGCTGGTCTCCACCGCGGTTGGCATCGCCGTCGCAACCATTGCAATCTGGTTCTACAACTACTTCAACGCGGTCATCGACGACATCCTGAAGGATGTATCCGTCGCGACGCACGAGTTGCGCGACTTCTTCGAGAAGGACGTGTTGCGGCGGTCGGAAGTCACGGCGGCCAAGTAAGAGCGGGCGAGGAGGAACAGAGGGCATGGGCGCGAAGGTCGGAGGAAAGAAGGGCGGCGCGATGGCGGACATCAATGTCACGCCGCTGGTCGACGTCGTGCTCGTGCTCCTGATCATCTTCATGGTGATCACGCCGATGCTCAGCTCGGGCGTCGACGTGGCGCTGCCGCCGGCCCAGACCGCGGAATCCGAAAAGGACATGGGGACGAACCTGGTCATCGGCGTCAAGGGGGACGGGTCCGTCTTCGTCGACAAGAAGCCGGTGCTCATCGACACCCTCGTGGACGAGATCGCCGCGCAGCGGGAGGGGGACGATGGCAAGCTCCGGCCCCTCGTCGTCAAGGGCGACCGCAACGCCACCTACCGGCAGGTGCGGGTCGTCATCGACGAGATCCACGAGAACGTGCCGTTTACGGACACGATGCTCCTGGCCACCGACAAGCCGACGGCCGGGGGTAACTGATGGGCGCCAAGGTGGGAGGTTCCAGCGGCGGCTCCATGGACGAGATCAACGTCACGCCGCTCATCGACGTGGTGCTGGTGCTGTTGATCATCTTCATGATCATCACGCCGATGACGGTGCAGAAGCTGCCGGCGGAGTTGCCGCCAACCGAGGACACGCCGCCACCTCCGCCGGACCCGAACAAAAAGCAGTTGATGATCTCGGTGTTTGGGGACAACAGCTACGCGCTGAACATGGTGCCGAAGGACGAATTGACGCTGCGCGCCGACCTCAAGGCCCAGCTCAAGGGCCGGGTCATCGACGAGCGCAACGTCTTCGTCGACGCCAACGGGGAGGCAAAGTACGAAACCGTGGTCCATGTCATCGACGTCGCGCGAGAAATGGGCGCCAAGCGCGTCGGTTTCGCCGAGCTCAAGGAAACGGGTCCCGAAAAGCTGACCGCCGATGAATTGATGAGGTTGGCCGCGCCGCCTACCCCCGTGGCTCCACTTCCGTGAGTCTGTTGGCGCGTGCCGGCGGCGAGTCCGCGGTGCGCGCGGCGGTGGACCGCTTCGTGGACCGAATGGCGGCGGACTTCGTCATCGGGTTTTTTTTTGAGGGCAAGGATCTTGGAAGGATCAAGCTCCACGAGTTCGAACACGCGGTACGCACGCTTGGTGGTGATGTTCCCTACACCGGCCGGGCCATTGTGCCTCTGCATCGGCAGCTGCGCATCAATGGCGGCCAGTTTCGGCGCCGCCTCGCGCTTTTGCGCACCGAGCTGGCTGGTTTTCCTGAGGAGGTCCGCGACGCCTGGATCGATGCCCAGCTTCTCCTCCAAGCGCAGATGACCGATGGCACGGATTGCACGCCGTGATCAGCCCTGGCGCGGTGGCGCCGCTCCTGGTGGGACAACCCGTCTTCGGCCTCCCCTTCGACCTTGCCAGGTTGCAACGCCGAGGGCCGGTGATCGTGGTGTTCCTCGGTGGACTTTCCGGGGCGTCGGCGCTGGAAAACGTCCAGCGCCTCACGGCGATCTGGCCGCGAGTGGATGCCGAAGCGGGCGGCATGGTGGGGATCACCCGGTCCCCCTTGGAGGCCGCCCGAGACTTCGTTCCACGGCACCACGTCCTGTTTCCGGTGCTCTGCGACGAGTCCGGACAGCACACCGGCGCGTGGGGCGTCGGCAGGGCTGGCGGGCTGGCGGCATTGTTGCTGCGAGCCAGGCCGGACCTGCTTCGTAGAGCCGTGAGCGTGGTGCGTACCGGTCAACCGATGCCGGAGGCCAATCCGGACCAGCTGCCCGCTGCCTTTGTCGTGGGGGCGGACGGGGTGGTCCGCTACAGTTGGTACGGCGCGGGTCCGTCAGCGCTTGTCGACGGGGAGGCGCTGTGGGCCGCCGTGGGGTCATGACCCTGCTTGCGCTGCTGGCCGCGTGCTCCACTCACCAGGAGCAGGCCGATCCGGATCGCCTTCCCCGCGCGGTTGCCGTTGCGATGGTGCTGGCGGGGCACCAGCGCGTGACGGCCTATTTCTCCGTCGAACCCAATCCTCGCGGACACGTGGATGTGCGGATCGCAAGAGGGTTGGAGTTGCCGGGCTCGGAGGCGGTGTTTGCGGTGGAGCCCGATGACGACGACCGGTACAGCTGGCACCTGACCGAGCGCTTGGGCGGGGCGCGGGTGCCGTTTCTGACGCCGGGCACCGAGCAGGTCCGGGTCACGCGGCTCGATGATCGCGACGTCTGGCTCTTCCCGCGCGACGGTACCGAGGGTTGGGCCTGCGCGTTGTTGACCGGTCGTTGTCGCGAGGTGGCCGAACCATTCCCGGAGCTCCCTTTGACCCGCACCGGGCCCGGGTCGGGGTTTCGCCTCGAGCTCGACGACAAGACGCTGCGATTCCGGCAGCCACACCAGACCGAAGCGGCGCGGGCGGACGTGGTTGCCACCCGAGTGAGCGCGGTGGTCGGCGTCCGCTGGTATCTAAAGGCGCCGTCCGCCCGGGTAGCGGAGTACATCGACCGCACGTTTCGCGGGCGCGGGACGTTGCGTGCGGCGTTGGGCGACGTGGTGGTCGACGGCGTGCTCGACGAGTGGGCGGCGGCTGAGCCAGAGGTCGTCGATGCCCCTTGGCAGGCCGACGTTCGGGAGCATTGGCACGGCCCTGCGGACGCCAGCTTCAGCGTGGCGGCCCTGTGGTCTGACGAGCGCCTTTGTTTGGCCGGCCGCCTCCGCGACGATGTACGCACCGCCCACGACACCCTGACCGTGGTCATCCGCAAGGAGCGTCGCGAGCTGTCGCTCTTGGCGCCTCCGGACAACGCGGTCGTGGTCCGGGAGGACTTTGGCTGGCACTATGAAGCGTGCTGGCCGCGTCCCTGGTTTGCATCCGCGGGCGCGAGCGTGCCGATGACCGTCCAACTGCACGACGAGGACGGCACCGGTGACGTCGATGTGCTCGCGACTGCCCCGATCTTCGGCACGATTCCTGTGGGTGCGATCGACATCGTGTCGGAGTAGGCCTCAGCGAGGCGGCGGCGTGGCACCCGGGACCCAAAGCAGCACGGCCGCTGCGGTCGCGACAAACAAGATCGCGGTGACTTGGATCGGCCGGTCACGCAAGAGGGTCTCGTCCGGGGCGGCGCCTTCGCCTTTTTGATCGATGAGGTAGATGTACCGGAATACCGCGTAGAGCACGTGGGGTAGGGTGAGCAACAGCCCGTGATTCGTTGACACGGTGTACAACGCGTAGCTGATGATGGTGCCGCTGGTGGTGATCGCCTGAAACTCCTGGAGCATCGCCGGGCTGTAGTGGGCGAGGGACTTCCGGGTGCCGCCTGCCTTCCCCTCCAAAAGGAGGATCTCCCCCCTTCGCTTGTTGAAGCCCAGAAAGAGCGCGCCAAAGGCCGTGCACACCAGCAGCCAGGGGGTGATGGGAACGTCGATTGCCACCGCGCCCGCGACGGCCCGCCAGATGTAGCAGGAGGCGAGCACCATCACGTCGAGGATGACGAAGTTCTTGAAGTAGAGCGAGTAGGACAGTGTCGTCGCGAAATAGGCAAGCGCAACCACGACGAACCAGGCGCCGAGCAGGGCGGCGAGCCCGAGCGCCGCCGCCGTCGCAAGACCCATGATCGCCCACGCCGCGCGCGGACCAAGGTGGCCGGCTGCAAGCGGGCGGTGGCGCTTCTTCGGGTGCTTTCGGTCCGATTCGACGTCCCGGAGATCGTTGTAGATGTACCCGGTGCTGCTGAGGAGGCAGAAGACGACGAAGGCCAGGCCGGCCTGTCCGAGGCTGTCCGGCTGCTTGAAGCGGGCGGAGAAGATGAGCGCGGCAAAAAGAAGCGCGTTCTTGGTCCACTGTTTGGGACGCATGGCCACGAGCGCGGCGAGGGCGAAGGGACGGTGAGGGACGGACACGGCTAAAGCTCCGGGTGGAGGCGGCTTCCGATGAGGAGGCCCAGAACGAAGGCGGCGACCGCACAGGCGAAACAAACCAGCACCCAAGCGCCGTGCACCTGCATCGACAACCGGTTGTCGCGCTGCCGACGCGCCTGGTTCGCGTCCTTGGCTGCCTTGGTGCCCGGCGCGGGATCGAGCCGGGCGTTGACGCCCGGGAGCCGGAGGGTGTCCGCCGGGTCGCCATGTGCGGCCGGTCGCCCGGCGTCGGCCCGGATGACCGTGTGGGCCTCACCGAAGGGGTTGGGCTCATTCGCCCGCCCGGGCCGGATCACCGTTGAATCGTCCCCCCCATCAACCAGCGGCGCGGGCGGCGCCGCGCGCAGCATGGACAAGGCCGTGTTTGGGGCACTCTGTCCGGGGCTGGGTCCAGGCGGCCCCCGCTGCGGAGACTGGCGCGGTGGGCTGTCCTCGTCCTGGGGCACGTCGCTCGGCTCCAGGAGGCGTGTCGGGGCGTCGCCCTCGTTGCGCCGATCCGCTGGAGCCGCCTCGGGAAACAGTCCCCGGAGGAAGGCGGCCAGGGTCGAGGCGGAGAAGATGAAGCCCGAGTCGTGGCAGAACCGGTCGAGCGCCTCGCGAAACGCCGTCGCGCTTTGCAGGCGCTCGTCTGGCCGGGCTCGCAAGGCCAGCTCGACCAGGACGTCGAGCGCGTACGGAACGTCGGGATTCACCTCGCTAGGGGGAAGAAACGTCGTGCGGCGCAGCGCATCCAAGGTGGCCACTTCGCCGGGCTGACGGAAGGGGTGTTTACCGGTGAGCACCTCGTAGAAGAGCACCCCCGCCGAGAACAGGTCGGACCGCTGGTCGACGACCTGACCCGCGGCCTGCTCCGGGCTCATGTAGTCGAACCGGCCCTTCACCACTCCCGACATCGTCTGCAGCGCCTTCACCGACGCCTTGGCGATGCCGAAGTCCGTCAGCTTCACCTCCCCCTGAAAGCTCAGCAGGACATTGCCCGGGGAGATGTCGCGATGCACGATGTGGAGCGGCACGGGCTGCCCGCCGCGCATCACCTGACGGTTGTGTGCATACTCCAAAGCCTTGAGCATCTCGATGAGTACGTAGACAGCGTGCGGGACCGGGAGGGTGATCCCCTTTGCGGCACAGCGGGCCAGAGCCTGGCCGAGGTCGCGACCGTTCACAAATTCCATGGCGATGTAGAATTGGGAGTCCACGCTGCCCAGGTCCAGGATCTGGACGATGTTGGCGTGCGACAAGAGTCCGGCGATCTTTGCCTCGTCCACCAACATGTCGACGAAGTCGCTGTTCTGGCTCAGGTGTGGCGCGATCCGCTTGATCGCGAAAGTGCGCTGAAAACCGCCAATCCCGTCCAGCCGCGCCCGATAAATCTCCGCCATACCGCCTACAGCGATGCGCTCGAGAATCTGGTACTTGCCGAACCGCCGGGGCTCGGGGGAGACGGCGGCGCCCATACGTGCTGGATTCATAGCCCATCCGTCACGACGCCGCGGGCGGGTAAAAAGTTCACAGGACTGGGTTGCAAAAAGTTTCACATTGAGTAGATGGCCCGCGCCCTCGGGGAAGGCTCCGCCTCCCGCGTCCACCCGAGCAAGCCAGGACTCGGCCTTCGCCCGGTCCAACAGGGGTGCAAATCCCCAAACGGAAACGGATCTCATGTTCGCTCTTCTCGCTTTTCTCGCTTGCAGCCCCGTCCCCGCCTCGATCAAGTTCGATGGCGAAGCCACGACCACCGTCCACTCCATGGACGCCGTCGCGGTGAACAAGGCCACCGTCCTCGACAAGGATGGCAAGGCCATCGACCCCCAGCCCGTCCCGGCTTGGTCGGTCACCCCCGCCACCGTCGCCAAGCTCGACGGCGCCAAGGTCACCCCCGTGGCCAACGGCGAAGCCTCCGTTGAAGCCAAGGTCGGCGAGATCAAGGCGACCTACAAGTTCGTCGTTGCCCTCCCGGACAAGGTCGAGATCGCCGGCTACGACGCCGCGGCCGCCTGGCCCGTCGGTGGCGCGATGCAGCTCACCGCCGCCGTGAAGGCCGGCGATGCAGTTGTGGAAGGCCAGACCGTGACCTGGGCCAGCTCCGACGCCAATATCGCCGAAGTCGACGCCGCCGGCAACACCACCGGCAAGGCCGAGGGCAAGGCCACCATCACCGCGACCTCGGGCACGCTCACCGCCACCGTCGAGGTCACCATCGGTGGCGCCGCCGTCGCGGTCGCCCCGTAGTCACGGCGTCATCGCGCCGGAGGCTCCTGCTTCGGCCACCACCAAGGCCCGGCAGCTTCGGCTGTCGGGCTTTGTTGTTTTTACCGCGATGGCTCAGCGCGTCAGGTGTACTCCGACGCGTACCAGGCCCTTGCCCGTGCGGGGGAACGGCGTCCTCTTCAGCTCCCGTTCCACACACAACCGTGTGGGCTCGTGGGGGTAGTTCAACAGGGCCGCGGACTGGACCGCCCCGGCCTCGTCGACGACGACCTCCAGCGCCAGGTAGGCCACGCTGTTGCAGACTCGTTCGGCGTCGACCCCGCGCTCGCCCAGAGTGTAGGCGATTCCTTGCCAGTCAGCCTGCACGACGGGGTCCGACTCGGCGCCGGTGAGCACCCGCGGCACTTCGCGGAGCGTCCACCACGCGCCCGCGACCATGGCCAACGACGCCGCGCCCAGCGCGGTCACTGCCAGGCAGCCAAGGGAGGTGGTCGTCGCCTTGTCCTTGCTCATTCGCTCCAGCGTGGACGTTGGCCGCAGGTCTAGCGTTGGTCCTGTGGGCGAGGTGCGTGCAGGCGGGCGGGTGGGGCTGGTCTGCGCAGTGGTGGGCGGCCGCGCGGGCGTGGGGGCGGGGGCACGGACTACGGGGGTCGGGAGGGCATCCTCGCTCAGATTGCCAACAAGCGGCCGCGATGCGCCGCCGCCGGTACGCTCGGAGCTGGGTGTGCTGCGAGGGGGCGATCGCGGGGGGGCCGGTTCTCCCGACTCGGAGAGCGCGATGCGGCCGGGGTCCTTGCCGAGCGCGATGGTGTGGAGCCGTTCGGCCAACAGGTCGATCGGGCACCGGTCTCCAGGGTCGGGCGTCATCGCCGCGGCCAGGGTGTCGTTGAGCCACGTCGGCTCGTTGCCTTTCCCGCTGGGCAGCCGCGGGGGCAGGTGCCGCAGCAGGTGTTCGCGCTGCTCCTCCGGGTCCAACTCACCCATGAACTCGGCGACCGGCTCGGCAGTCAGGCAGAAGTAGAGGAGAGCGCCGACCGCATAGACGTCGGTCGCCGGCTGGGGCGCCACGCCTTCGAACTGCTCCGGTGCGGCGTATTGGGGGGTGCCGATGAACGCCCCGACGCGCGTGAGCCGGTCGCCCACACCGCCAAACACCTTGGCGATGCCAAAGTCGGCGACCCGGATCCGGGGCACCTCATCGCGAGGCACCACCGCCTCCAGGAGCACGTTCTCAGGCTTCAGATCGCGATGGATGACGCCTTGCTGATGGGCGACGGCGAGCGCGTCGCAAACCTGCATCGCGACCCCCGCGGCCACGCGCGGTGACAAGAGTCCCACCCGCCTGAGGTGGTCCAACAAGGACCCGCCCGCCTCAAAGCGAGTCACCAGGTACGGCGAATGTCCCGAGCGGTGCACGAACCCTCGGCACTCCACGATCTGGGGGTGGTTCAACCCCTGAAGGATCTGGGCTTCGATGGCCAGCCGACGCAGGTACGGCCCCTGGTCCCGCTGCTGGTAGAGGACCTTCACCGCCAGCAGGGGGCCGAACTCCTGGCTGTCGGCGGCAACCTCCTTTGCGAGGTAGGTCACCCCCGCGCCGCCGATCGCGAGGCGCCGGTGGATGCGGTAGGTGCGGTCGATCAGCTCCCCGCTCTCCATCAGCTCGCCCCAGCCGACCGCGGGCCGCGTGGAGCGGCAGCCGAGATTGGAGCAGCGCTCTCCATCTTCGACAAAGGTCGTGAGGCAGCGGCTGCAGTAGCGGGTGCGGGGCGCCGCCAGAGACATGGGGAGGCGCCTATCCCAATGCGACGAACCCGGGCGGCTCTGGTAGGCTTCGGCGCCATGCGTATCGGTGTGCTGCGTGAGACCCTCCCCGGCGAGCGCCGGGTGCCGTTGACGCCGGAGGGGGCGCGCCTCCTGGCGGCCCACAACCACGTCGTGTTCATCGAGACCGGCTTGGGCTTGGGCGCCGGGTTCTCGGACACCGAGTACCTCGCCGCTGGCGCACAGATCGCCTACACCTCGCGTGAGGTTGCGGCGCAGGTCGAGGTTTTGGTCAAGGTCCATCCGCCCCGCGTGGAGGAGATCGAGCTTTTGCGGCCGGGGACCACACTCCTCGCCTTCTTGCACCTCGCCGGGCAGCCGGCCGCGCTGCACCAGGCGCTGGTGGGCGCGCGGGCGTCGACACTTTCGCTCGAGCTGGTGCAGGAGGGCGACGAATTCCCGATCCTGGAGCCGCTCTCGGCCATCGGGGGGCGCGTTGCCGTCACGCTCGCAGCATGGCACCTGACCATTCCCGGTGGGGGTCCAGGGGTGCTCCTTGGGGGTTCGCCGGGAGTGCCGCCCGCGATGGTGCTGGTCATCGGGGGCGGGACCGCCGGTCGGGCCGCGGCGGCGGAGGCGTCGGCGCTGGGTGCTCAGGTGGTCGTGCTGGATCGCGACCCTCGGCAACTGCAGCGGGTCGGCCGCGAGGTGGGCCGGAGCATCGTCACGGGTATCGCAAGTGAGTACCACATTGTCCGGTACTTGGAGCAGGCGGACGTGGTGATCGGCGCCGTCGCCGTGCGCGGGGAGCCGGCGCCGAAGGTGCTTCGGCGGTCCCATGTCCGGGCGATGCGCGATGCGGCCCTGTTCATCGACATGTCGATCGACGAAGGCGGATGCGCCGAGACCAGTCGCCCCACCACCACCGACGCGCCGGTGTATGAATCGGAGGGTGTGCGCCACATCTGCATCCCCAACCTGCCGAGCCAGGTGGCCCGAACGGCGTCGTGGGTGCTCGGCTCAAGCCTGCTGCCCTACCTCGACGCGCTTGGGGCGGGTCTGCCCCACGCCCTCGCCACCAACCCGGCGTTGCGCCGCGCCGTCGGTTTCCTCGACGGCCGTCTGGTGAGCCGGACCTTACGACGCTTCATCGACGTTCCCTACGTCGCCCTGGACGAGATCGTGCCCGTGGCCGAGGGGTAGGTCCAGCGGGGCTGGCGAGTTGCCCCGGGTCGTCGTGGTACGCTTGCGGCGCTTGGCTCTCCCTCCGTCCGTCCTCTGGTCCCTGTGCGGCATCGGTGCCGGCGGGGGCGCGCTCGCGGGTTGGCTGGCCAGTCGGGCGTGGCGGACCGCGCGGCTGATCTCGTCGACTCCGCCGACCGCGGTCAGCGGCCTGACGCCGGGGCTGCACGAGGTTCGGGGGGCCATTCGCGGCGAAGGCAGTCTCGTGTCGCCGATGTCCGCTCAGCCATGCGTGTACTGGCGGCTCCTCATCGAACAGCGCCGGCAGAACCGGTGGGAGTCGGTCCTTGACCGCAAGGACTGCGTCGTGGCTGCGCTCGATGATGGCGGTGGGCGGGTGGCGCTACAGCCCATCGATGCTGACGTGATCCTGTCCCGTCCAGAGCACGCCACCGGCGGCATCCTCGGCGTGCCCAGCGCCGAACTTACTCGGGTTCTGGCCACCTTCTCCGAGTCGGCGCCCAATCTGCAGGGCCCCTACGTCCGCTATCGGGAGGAGCTCCTGGTTGATGGTTCCCGAGTCCATGTCGTCGGGACGGTTGTCGAAGACGGTGACGGTTGGCGCATCGGGGCGCAGGGAGACGTTCACGTGCTCAGCGACCGTGATGAGTCCGAGATTGTGCGTCACGAAGAGCGGAGGGCGCTCCGGTTCGTAGGCGCCACCGTGCTGGGAGCGGGGGTGTCGGTCTGGAGCCTGCTGCAGATTTTCGGCCTGTAGGCCCCTCGGATCAGCCCCGCAAGCTCGCCACCTGGCGCCGGAGGTCGTCCAATGTCGAGACCGGCCGCGCGCATGCCGTCCCCGAGCAAGCCAGCGCCAAACCCGGTGGAACACCCATCGCCACGCGGCGCACCAGCAGCTCAGGATCGGCGATTCCCCACGCGCCGCGAAGCAGGGCGTCGTTGGCCGCCACCTTGACCACCACCGCTCGGCGACCGAGGCGCTCGGCGAGCGCCCCAGCGGGCGCCGCCATGAACCCGTAGCGGTCGGCTTCGGCGCCGGCCCCGCGGGATGCGGCCTCGGCCAATGCCCGCCAGCGCGGGGTGTCGGTGAGCGTCGCGACCCGCCAGGCCGCCTCGCCGAGAGCGGCATTGCCAGGCAGCAGGCGGCGCGCGTAGGCCAGGCGACCCAGGCCGCCGCCCGGCGCATCGCGGAAGCCGCCCTCGGGGAGCGCCAGGGATTCCGCGAAGCCCAGTACCTGCTCGGCCGCGACGAGCCACGCCTCGTCGCCGGTGTACTGCGCCAGTTGAGCGAATGCGTCTGCCACCGCGGCCTGATCCTCCAAAAGGCCGACGGCCTCCCCCCCGAGCGTCCGGTGAACCGCTCCGTCGTCTCGCACAAACTGTTCGCGCACCAGCGTCATCGCCGCGCGCGCCATCTCCGCGAGGCCGGGCCGGTCCAGCGCGCAGGCGGCCCGGAGAAGCGTGACGGCCAACTGGGCGTTCCACCCGGCCACCACGGTGCTGTCCACCGGCGGCGGCTCGCCGCGCGGCAGGTGAGCGTAGTGTGCCTCGTCCGCGTCCATCGAACCGGCGAAGGCGTGGACGTCGTCGCGCCAGAGTCGTCGGATCACCCACTGCAGCGAGCGCTCGACCGCTGCCCGCTGTCGCCCGGCCCGGAGGTAGACGCGCAACAGCCGCGCCTGGTCCTCACCGAGCTTTTCGTAGTGGACCTGGGCCCAGTCGTCCTGCGTTGCGTAGCGGAAGAAGCCGCCCTCGTGCGGATCGTAGAGCCCTTTGTCGACCATCGCGTCCAGCGTTTTGGCCAGCATCCCGCCGTCGTCGTCCCCGCGCTCGACCCGATCGGCGAGCCAGTCCAGCACGCCTGGATGGGGGAACTTCTCGAGCTCGCCGAAGCCGCCGTGCCACGGGTCGTAGGCTTTGCGCACCGCGGCCCACACCTGCTCGACGGCTGCGGGCGCATCGACGAGCACCTCGGCATCGGGCTTCCCGAGCGCCCACCGCTGGCCGGGACGCGAGCAGCTTTCCAGAAGGGGCAGGAGCTCGTGCGGGGGCATGTAGAGCCGGCCGACCAGCACCTCCCCCTCCGCGTCCAAGATCGCGCAGGTCGGCCAACCGCCCTGGTTGTAACGATCGTTGATGTCGGGGCGGTGGTCGGTATCGACCCGAATGGCCACGAATCGCTCACGAAGCATGCTTACGACGCGAGGGTCGGGGTAGGTCCCCTGGTCCATCACATGGCACCAGTGGCACCAGGTGGCGCCGATGTGCAGAAGCACGGGCCGCCCCAGCTCCCGCGCCTTGCCGAACGCAGCCTCGCCCCAGGGCATCCACTCGATGTCCTGGCTCATGACGGGCTCCGCCGGAGTGGGCGCCAGTCGGTGACGTCGCTGAGCACCCAGGTCGTGGCACGTCCGATACGCAGGTTCACGATCACCTCCACCGTCTGGCGGACCAGCTGGCTGCCGGTCCCTGAAAAAAGGAAGTTGAGCACCGGCATCTGCGGCGGCGTGAGCTCAACCAGTCGGCCCCGCACCGGCGGTGCGGTGGGGTCCGGCACCAGCCCCAAGCGTCCGCGACGGCTGCGGTACAGCCGCCCTCGCACCGAGGCCGGCACGCCTGGGTCCTCGCCCAGCCAGCCGGAGGCGCCTCCCAAAAGCGCCTCCTGGTCGTAGACGAACAGCGCCCCTTTCGGCGTCGGCGCCGAGCTGCGGCTCATGGCGCACACGCGGCTTCGAGCACGTCGCACAGCGGCAGAAGCCGGTCGTGCAGCTCGTGATGCTCCGCGTCGTGGTCCAGGCGCCAGGCCAACGTTTCGTCGATGGTCCAGCTGTCGCCGGGGAGTCGGACCATCAGCCCGAGGTCGGCTGCGGTGTGCAACAGCTCGCGCCAGCGGGGTGGCGCCAGCGTGGGGCACAGTGTCCAACCTCGAGCGCGGGCGACTCGGGCGAGGACGAGTCCCCAAGAGCACTCGCGCCGCCCCGGCGCCTCGATGATGACGGCGTTTCCGCGCAAGCAAACTCGTAACACCTTACGACGATGCAACATGCCGGCGGCCACCAGGAGCGCGAAGGCCGGCACCGCCCGTACGGCCCGCAGCCGCAGGCTCAAAGCGTCCGGGATGTTGCGCGGCGGCGTCTCTCCGGGCGAGAGCAGGCCGGCGTGCACCCCGGAACGGGTGTCAAGCGGGCTCGGCGCGCGGACGGCCGCGGGGTTCTGCACCACCGGGCGCCACTGCTTGTGTACCCAGGCGATGCCGCCCGAGAGTTGGGCCAGGGTCTCGGGGAAGGCGAGGACCAGGCCGGGCTCGCCGAGCACATCCAGGAAGGCCCCACGGGTACTCGGCAGCGTGCCGAGTGCGTCCCCGGCCGCCGGGACGGTCTGGAGCGAGCGACCGAAAAGCAGGCGTGGCAACGCGGACGCCGCGGGCTCGGTGCCGAAGAGTCGTCGGGCCCATCGAGCACAACGCCGGGCTTCAGAGGCCGCGCCCGGCACGTCGGCCAACCAGGTACGGAAGTCGGGATCGGAAAGGGCGATGGACACGACACTCTCGGCAAGGTCGGCGCGCGCGACGGCACCGGGCGTCACGACGAGGTGGTCGCCCCGTCGCTCCGCGTCGGCGCGGCGGACGGCCAGGGCCACATAGCTGCCGAGCCCGGCGTTCTGGGCGCCGCTGCCATCCATGAGTCCCCGCAGGGTGTTCAGCCGCAGCTCGCCGTGCTCCAGGAGCCCGCGAAGCACGATCGCGTACACGTCCAGGCTGTCGTCGCCAGGCTCCGGATCGTGGAGCAGCGGCCGCGCATCGATGGTGCCGGCAAATCCGAGGCTCATCTGCTCCGCCGCGGGGGGGCGAGGCTTCATCTTGCGAGCCGGCTCGGCAAGTCGCAACATCGCCCGCGCATCCCGTTTGGCCGTTGTTTCCGACGTTGACACGCCTGCGTCCAAGAGTGCGGAAGCGACTGCGTCTGCGGTGGGGAGCGGGCTTTGCCCCAACAGGGGATGGGCGCCCAACGCGGCGGCGAGCGCGGCCAGGCGACGGGGGCCGGCGTAGACGAAGCCCAGCCCCGCTGGCGTGAGTTGAGGTTCGGCGGCGTCGCGGAGCAGCCCAAGCCACACCGCGTGGGCCAGGTAGGTGCGCACGACCCGCACTTCGAGGTCCAGCACACGCGCGATCGAGGCCGGCCGTCTGACGCCCGCGGCGACGTTGTCCAGCACGCGGGCAAGCCGGCGCGGGTTTCCGAAGGCGGGGGGCGCGCGGGTCGGCATCCGGCGTGGACGTAGCCCGGCCGCTCGTTCAGCGGGGACGCTTCCGTGGCGGGCAGCCGGCCCGTACCTGCGGACCGTTGGAAATCCGGCTGCAATTTTCCGTCGGCTATTGACATGCCAAGAGCTGTCCGGTAGCCTCCTCCTCGTGAGCCGTACTGCCCGCCGCCTCGAGGTCTGGCGTTCCCGCCAGGGCACCACCTTCGATCCAGAAACCGCGCACGCCGAGTCGGCGATCCGCGCCCGCACGGCCCGCCGCGTCCGTGCAAACCTGCGCCGGTTGGATCCGGTTGCGATGCTGACCCCGCGGTGGACGGCGCCACAGGCCTTCCTCGAAGACATTGCCCTCGATCTTGCGGTCGGCGAGCCGGCCGTCGGGTGTCGGACCGTCTCCTTCCGGCCACTCGTGGGCCGTGCGCCCGCCGAGGCCTGGAACTTCATCTTGCGCGTGCTCTCCGATCTCGGCGGTCCGGGCTGGCAGCAGCGCCCGCTGCCGATGGTCGTGGATCGGCGCGGTTTCTACTACGCGTCGGAGCAGCTCCTCGACGAGGCACACGAGGAAGCGCCCTACCCGGTCGCGCTGCTGGCCCACTCCTGTGAGCATCTTCCGGTCGAAGTCCTGGAGGATCTGGCGCTGGTCTGGGCCCGCTACGCCGAGCGTGCGCAGGGCGAGCGGCGCTGCACCGTGCTCTTGGCAGGCTCGGTCGACACCCCGGCGCTGGACGTCGGCGGCGCCGTCCGAGTCGATCTCTGCGACCTCGGGGAGGGGGAGGCGGCCGCGTCGCTGGTGATGCAGGTCGGCGCCATTCCGCCGCGGCTCCTGCAGCGGGCGGCGCAGTTCTCTGGTGGTGTACCCGCGATGGTCGACGCGCTGGGTCAGGGGGTCGCGCAAGGCGCCTTCCCCTCGCTTCCGGAAGACATGCTCCGCGCGATGGGGCCGGTCGCCGAGGATCTGCGCTCCGCAGTTCAGAGCGTCATGACCTCACCCGAAGCGGCCGAGCGGCTCTACCAGTTGCTCCCAGGCGAGCCTCTGGTGGAGGAGCCGTCTGTGGATCGGGGACTGATGATGGCGGGCTTGCTGCGCCGCGCGCGCACCCTGGGTGAGCCCAAGGTGGAGCTGCGTACGCCGGCGGTGCTGGCCACGTTCTGAGGGGGTGACGGGGCAGCGTCGAGGGCGTGACGGCGCCGGAGGCGCCGTCGGCCTCCCTGCGCGCTCCGGCCTGCCGGCCGTCAGTCTGGTCGCTGCGAGCGCCCAGACCGGGCGCGACTCAGAGCGCAGCCACCGTCGCGACAGCGCCTGCGTCGCGCCCGCGCTCCGGTCCGCCTCACGCGGCGGGCCACCTCGAGAGATGCGGCCGCCGCGCGCACCAACGCGAGAGATGCGGCCGCCGCGCGCACCAACGATGCCGGTAACTGCGGAGGTGGCGTGCCACCTCGGCAGTTACCGGCAGCTACGCGGCGTCAGAGGCCATGCGCGCCGTCGCCGCGGCGACCGCCACGACGAAAAGGTGCCTTCGTCCGTGGCGGCGCCGCCGGCGAGCGCGGCGCGGCCGCTGCTGCGCTCACCACGATGCCGGTAACCCCCGAGGTGGCGTGCCACCTCGGCAGTTGCCGACACCCTCGCCGTGCCGGGGCGGCGGGCTTGGCCCGAGTCCCGATCCGCCTCACAGCTCGTGGGCGCGCGGAGCCTGTCGTTGGCGAGTAGCACCACCGCGGACGCGGTGACGGCGTGCCGGAGCCCGACGGGCAACTTCCAGTAGAAGCTCTGCTACCGCACCGCGAGACCTCCAAGGAGAACCCCAGCGCAGGTGGACAGCACCTTCGCCGTGCGGCGCGGGTAGGCTATGATTCGGTCCATGGTCAGCCACGACTTTGCGCGCGGGACGATCCGGGGTCTGCCGCCCTCGGTCGTGAGCGCAGCGCGGAAGACGGGGAAGTTGCCAGAGGGCGCGGTTCCCGCGCTCATGGTGGATTCCTGGAACGCCGTGCTCGGCGTCGGCGGCCTGAAGGTGTGTGGTAAACAATGAACATCCCCGGGCATTGTGCCTACCAACAGGAGGAGCGCCCCCAGATTGTCGCCTTCTCTGCCGAGATCCGCGCCCGGGGTTGGGACAGGGCGGATGCCGTGGAGTTTCTGGACAGGCTGATTGGCTGCGGATTCCCCATGGTGACGTTTTGGCATGACTCGCGGCGGGTGCCGCCGGACATGCCGATTGTCGCACCTGCGGCGCTACGCGCGGGCCGCTGCACCGGTGGGTGGTGTCACGGGTCCGGGACCGGCGACGACGGAGTGTTCGACACCGAGGTATACATGGGCCTGCTGCCTGTGGGCGAGGACTGGCGCCTCACCATGCTGTCCCACGCCGCGCTGGACAGGTTGACGTGGGGTCGCGGCGACCTGGCTTATGCCCGGTTTCCCGGCTTCGTCGACGGGCCGGCGGTTGCGTGCTCGGCGCTGATCCTTCGTGACGGGAAGGCGCCCATTTGCGTGCAATACCCCGAGCGCGCCCATGCCTGGCCCAGTACCGCGCTCGGGCTTGTCCTCTGGGGAGCGCAGAGAAGCGTGGATATGGGGGCCCCTCTGCAGCTGAACGAGCCGCGGTGATCGTTGAGCTGCTGCTCGCCGCGGCATTCGCCGACGCCCCCGACTGCGTCACCTGGGACACGCCGCCTGCACGGCCAGAATGGGCCCTGTCGCTGGCCGAACCGACCGTTGTCGCGGAGTTCGCGGCGAGGTTCGGGCTCGGGGAGTTGCTCCGGACTCAAGCCCGCAAGCGCTCGGCCGCTGTCGCAGTGGCCCGGGACGCCTTCATCCGAGCGGGCCCTGCGGCCGGCGCACGGCTTTTCCCCCGGGCCGTTGGTCGGATTGATTCCCCTTTTCTTCAGTGCCCGGTGTTTCCGCCGGTGCCGCCGGACCCGTCGCGCTGCCCATCTGGAATCTGCCGCCCGGGGGACACGCTCGCGAATCGGTGCGGTTCGGGGCGGGGGCCAGGGATCCGCGCCGACGGCACCTTGGCGGTGCTGCTGACGGTCTCCCAACTGGCCTTGCCCGCCCCCCGCGGCAAGACGGTACCCATTCGGGTGGCGGTGGCTCGGCACGACCGCAACGACAAGCTGCGCCCGGCCACGATGCTGCTCAGCGGCCACGCCTGGGGCCCGGGACTGATCACCGGATATTCTTGGGACCCAGTCGGCCCCCCCACCTGCGACTGGTCGGAGGCCGGGCCATGGCAGGAGCTTGGGCGCGAGCTGGCGGGCATGGTCGTGCCGGCAGGCGGCACCATTCCCTGATCGCCACTAAGACTAATCGAGGGCGTGCCGGCGCCGGAGGCGCCGTCGGCCTCGCTGCGCGCTCCGGCCTGCGGCCGTCGGTCTGGGCGCTGCGGGCGCCCAGACCGGGCGCGACTCAGGAAGTAGCCACTGTCGCGACAGCTTCCGCGCCGCGCCCGCGCTCCGGTCCGCCTCACGCTTCGGGCGCCGATCGGTCGCGTATTGCCAAGTCAAGCGCGGGGGCGGGGCCGAACGCTCGATTGTCGTCTTTCTTCGCGCCGTACTACATCGCTCGCGACACCACGTCGGCTCGAAAAACGCAAGAAACGCAAAAACTCATACGGGCGAGGTGGATCCCGCCGCCGCCCACCAACGCGTCGCTGAGGCCTCGGCGCCCACCACGCGATCCGCCTCGCGGAATAGCGCAGCTACACAAGGACGAGCGAAGGGGCGTTGCGAGGTCCCGCAGTGTCGCAACAAGCTGCATCTCGACGTGCACCACATCCATCCGCGCGCGCTGGGCGGGACGCACGATCCCGCTCAGCTCGTCTGCATCTGCGACGGGCACCACCGGGCGGTCCACCGCGGGTACCTCGCGGTCGAGCGGAGGTCAGACGGGACCGTCGAGGTGCGCAGGGCCGGGCCGGAAAACGGTCTTCGATAGGAAATACCGGCTGGCGCGACGGAGGAACGCCATCAATCGGGGCGCGATCGCCGCAGCGGCCCGCCGGGCGCCGCCGGGAGGGCGCCCTTGGACTCGGCTGAGCCATGTGCATATGCATTGGCGTGCCACCTCGGCGGTTACCGGCACCCTCGCCGGGTCGGGCGGCCGGCTCGCCCGCGCTCCGGTCCGCCTCACGCTTCGGGCGCCGATCGGTCGCATATTGCCAAGTCAAGAGCGGGGGCGGGGCCGAACGCCCGATTGTCGTCTTTCGCGGCTCCGTACTGTATCGCTCGCGACACACAATCGGCTCGAAAAACGCAAGAGACGCAAAAACTCACAACTATCAAACTTCGCTTTTATTTTGGCATGACTCTTGCCGTCGTCGTCGTCGTATATTGTCAGAAGTGCCACTCATTGGAGGCACTTAATGTCCTGCGGCCAGACTTCTCCCGAATCTCAAGTTCACCTTTCCACCACCACCACCGACGCCACGTATCATTGGCTCGGGTGGATGCCGGCGATCGGTCTCGACAATGTCAAAGCGGTGCTGCGTTCGCACGCGGTGAGTGGCAACTTCCAGGTGCGCCTGGCGATGCAGACGGCGCTGATCCGGACCGAGCAGCCCGAAGCGC